>NZ_CP009248.1:0-648699 GCF_001941505.1 Corynebacterium sphenisci DSM 44792
ATGACACGGCGACGACGGGACGGCGACATGAACGAGGGCTCCACGGGATTCGACGCGATCTGGACCCGGGTCATCGAGACCCTCCAGGCCGCCGGCGAGGATCCCGCGGACCCCACCCCTGCCCTCGACGCCTTCGAGCGCTCCCTGCTCAACACGGTGCAGCCGGTCGGCCAGATCAACGGGTTCGTGCTGCTGACCACCACCTCCACCTCGGCGAAGAAGCTGATCGAGGGCGACCTCGGCAGCCATTTCGCCGCCGTGCTTCACCGGATCACCGGGGAGGAGCTGCAGGTCGTGGTCACCGTCGCCGACCGCGCCGAGGAGACCCCCGCCGCGGCGGCCCCGACCACCGCGCAGCCGCAGGCCCCGCAACCCCAGCGGACCTACCCCCCGACCGGGGCGGAGCCCGGCTACGGCTACCCGCGGCCGGGCGATGACGCCGCCCACTTCACCGAGCCCGGCACCAACCAGCAGGCCGCGATGCGCTTCGGGGAGCACCCCGGCTACCCGGCGCCGGCGCAGCCGGCCGCGCAGCCGCCGACGCAGCCGGCCGCGCAGCCGCCGACCGGCTACCCCGGCCAGGGCGGGGCGATGCCGCCGATGCCCGCCGGCCAGCCGATGACCCAGCCCGGTCAACCGGCCCAACCGGGCTACCCCGCCCCGGAGGCCCCCGCCGCCGGCGCCCCCGCCCCGGTGTCCGCGATGGCCACCGGCCCGCACCAGGCGGTGCCCCGCCAGATGTGCGATCCGGTGGAGGAGCCCACCCTGAACCCGAAGTACACCTTCGACACCTTCGTGCAGGGCCCCCAGAACAAGATCGCCGCCGCCGCGGCGGTGGCGGTCGCGGAGAACCCGGGCCGGTCCTACAACCCGCTCTACATCGCCGGCCCCTCGGGCCTGGGCAAGACGCACCTGCTGCACGCGATCGGCCATTACGCGCTGAACCTGCGGCCCACGCTGCGGCTGAAGTACGTCAGCTCCGAGGAGTTCACCAACGACTTCATCACCTCGCTGCGCGAGGACGCCCAGGAGTCCTTCAAGCGCCGCTACCGCAACCTCGACGTGCTGCTGGTCGACGACATCCAGTTCCTCGCCGGCAAGGAGGGCACCCAGGAGGAGTTCTTCCACACCTTCAACGCGCTCTACCAGACCAACCGGCAGATCGTGCTGTCCTCCGACCGGCCGCCGAACCAGCTGGTCACCCTCGAGGACCGGCTGCGCACCCGCTTCGAGCAGGGCCTGTACGCGGACCTGTCGCTGCCGGATCTGGAGACCCGGATCGCGATCCTGCAGAAGAAGGTGGAGCAGCTGGAGAACCGGGACATCCCGGAGGATGTGCTGATCTTCATCGCCCAGCACACCAACACCTCGATCCGGGCGCTGGAGGGCGATCTGCTGCAGATCTCCGCCCAGGCCTCGCTGCTGCGCCGGGAGCCCTCGGTGGAGCTGGCCCGGGAGGTGCTCGGCACCGGCGGGGGAGCGGTGGACATCACCCCGGAGATCATCGTCGCGGCGACCGCGGAGTACTTCGGGCTGTCCATCAAGGATCTGGAGTCGCCGCGGCGCTCCCGCCCGGTCAGCCACGCCCGGCAGGTGGCGATGCACCTCATCCGGCGGATGACGAACCTCTCCCTGGTGAGCATCGGGGCGGTCCTCGGCGGCCGGGACCACGCCACGATCCTGCACGGCGACAACAAGATCGAGCACGAGATCACCGAGAACGAGGCCACCCGCCGGGAGGTCGACGAGCTCACCGCCCGGATCCACGAGCGCGCCCGGATGTGATCCGGATCCCCCGGGGCGGCCCCAGCACCGGTGCACAAGCTGTCGGCGGGGCTGTGGATAACCCGGCGCCGGTTGTGGGAAGCCGGCGGGGACGGGGGTTATCCACATTTTCTCCGGGTTGTCGACACTTCATCCACCGCGCCGTCACCATCGCGCCACGCGAGCCGACCAGCGCCATGGGCGGATATCCACAGTTCCCACCGCCCCTATTACTTCCACCAACCTGATCCCCCAGAGCCGTTTCCGTGAAAACAGCGCTGTGGACCGCCGCGCCACGCCCCGATTCGCCCCGCCCGCCGCGGGCGGCCGGCGGGGCGGGGGCTCCCCCGCGGCGACCGCCGGGGCCGCGCCGGTGGGTTACAGTGTGTGGATGACGACGCCACCGCGGTCGCGGGGCGCCGAATGACATGGCCGGGCCCCCGGCAGCGATTCCGTGGAGGGACGATGGAGCAGACCGACGTGCGCGTACGCGCCGCCAAGGACGATCTCGCCGACGCCGTCGCGTGGGTGGCGCGCAACCTGCCGACCCGCACCACGCAGCCGATCCTGCGCGGGATGCTCTTCGACGTCTCCGACGCGGGCCTGGAGATCGCCGGCTACGACTACGAGGTCTCCACCAGGGTGCGGATCCCGGCGGAGAGCACCGATGTCGGCCGCTTCGCGGTCAACGGCAAACTGGTCTCGGACATCGTCGCGAAGATGGCGAACAAGCCCATCGACCTGCACTACGACGGCACCAAGGTGCACGTCACCTGCGGCTCCTCCCGGTTCGAGCTGCCGGCGATGACCATCGACGACTACCCGGCGATGCCGGAGACCCCGGCGGTGACCGCCACCGTGGACCCCTCCCTGTTCACCGAGGCGATCGGGCAGGTGTCCGTGGCCGCCGGCCGCGATGAGACGCTGCCGATGCTCACCGGCATCCGGATGGAGGCCGAGGACGGCCGGGTCACCCTCGCCGCCACCGACCGGTTCCGGCTGGCGGTGCGCACCTTCGACTGGGAGGCCGTCGCCGACGGCCCGGTGGAGCTGCTCATCCCGGCGAAGACCCTGGCGGACACCGCCCGCACCATCGACTCGCATTCCTCCGAGCCGGTGACCATCGCCGTCGGCGACGGCTCCGACGGCCAGCCGATCGGCTCCGACGGGCTGCTCGGCATCCTCGGCCCGGACCGGCGCACCACCACCCGGCTGCTGGAGGCGGAGTTCCCGAAGTTCCGCCCGCTGCTGCCCAAGGAGCATTCCGCGGTGGCCTCCATCGAGATCGAGCCGCTGCGCGAGGCGATCCGCCGCGTCAGCCTGGTCGCCGACCGCGGCGCCCAGGTGCGGATGGACTTCTCCGAGGGCCAGGTGCGGCTGTCCGCGCAGGCGGAGGAGACCGGCTCCGCCGAGGAGATCCTGGACTGCGCCTTCGCCGGGGAGCCGCTGCTCATCGCCTTCAACCCCGCCTACCTCTCCGACGGGCTCTCCGCGATCCACACCAACCGGGTGTTCATGGGCTTCACGCAGCCCTCCCGCCCGGCGATCCTGGTGCCGGAGCCGGAGGAGCTGCCGGAGGCCGGCGAGGACGGCATGTTCCCGACCCCCGAGGTGGACTACACCTACCTGCTGATGCCGGTCCGGCTGCCGGGCTAGGCCCGCCGCCACCGACGCCGCCGGCATGCACCTGCGTTCGCTCTCGCTGCGGGACTTCCGCTCCTGGCCGGAGCTGAACCTGGCCCTGGAGCCGGGCATCACCGTATTCACCGGGCGCAACGGCTACGGCAAGACCAACATCGTCGAGGCGGTCGGCTACCTGGCCACCCTGTCCTCGCACCGGGTCGCCGGGGACGCGCCCCTGGTGCGCGCCGGGGCGGAATCCGCCCGGGTGTCGGCCACCGCGGTCAACGAGGGCCGGGAGCTCACCGCCCATCTGCTCATCAACGCCCGCGGCGCGAACCTCGCCCAGCTCAACCGCACCCGGCTGCGCAGCCCCCGGGAGCTGCTCGGCACCGTGCGCGCGGTGCTCTTCGCCCCCGAGGACCTGGAGCTGGTCAAGGGGGAGCCGGCGCAGCGCCGCCGCTACCTCGACGATCTGCTGGGGGTGCGCCGGCCCCGGCTGGCCGGGGCCCGCCTGGAGTACGACCGGGTGCTGCGGCAGCGCAACGCCCTGCTGAAATCCGCCGCCACCGCGCTGCGCCGCGGCTACGGCACCGCCGAGGGGGAGGCGGCGCTGGCCACCCTGGACACCTGGGACGCCCAGCTGGCCAGGGTCGGCGCGGTGGTCACCGCCGAGCGGATCCGGCTCACCGCGGATCTGGCCCCGCGGGTGGTGGAGGCCTACGCCACGCTGGCGCCGAGCTCCCGGCCCGCGGCGGTGGCCTACCGGCCGCGGGTGCTGGAGTCGGCCGGATCGGCGCCGATGGGTGCCGGGGAGGCCGCGCAGGCGGATCCGGAGGTGCTTGAGGCGCTGCTGCTCACCGCGATGGCGGAGGGCCGGCGCCGGGAGATCGAGCGGGGGATGAGCCTGGTCGGCCCGCACCGCGACGACCTCTCCCTGACCCTGGGGGAGGAGCCGGCGAAGGGCTTCGCCTCGCATGGGGAGACCTGGTCCTTCGCCCTGGCGCTGCGCCTGGCCGGCTACGAGCTGCTCCGCGCCGAGGGCCCGGACCCGGTGCTGATCCTCGACGACGTCTTCGCGGAACTCGACCGGCACCGCCGGCAGGCCCTGGTGGCGATGGCCACCCGCGCCGAGCAGGTCCTGATCACCTCCGCGGTGGGCGAGGAGCTGCCGCCGGGGCTGGCCGAGGCAGGCCACACCACCCACCTGGTGGAGGTCCGGGACACCGAGCAGGGCCGGATCTCGGTGCTCGCCGAGGGGGCCGGGGCATGAGCGCCGGGGAGCCCGGCGCCGCCGCGGCCGGCGGGGACGCCGCCGGCAGCAGCGCCGCCGATGCGGCGGTGGCCAAGGCCGCCCGGCTGGTCCGGGCCGCCGGGGCGCCCGCCGCCGCACCGGCCCCGGCCCCGGAGACCGCCGCGCAGGCCCCGGACGCAGTCGCGCCGGCCCCGGACGCCGGCGGGGCCACGGCACCGGAGGCGGCCCCGGCCCCCGGCGCCGGGACCGTCCCGGACCTGGTGGCGGAGACCTTCACCCGGCTGCGCCGCACCGCCGGCCGCCGGGGCCGGGTGCCCTCCCTGGGCGCGCCGCCGCGCCGCGGCGGCCCCGACCCCCTCGCCGGCCGGCCCCGCCGCGACGACGCCGGGGCGGTGGTGCCCGGCCTGGGCCCGGTGGGGGAGCGCCTGGCGGAGACCGGGTTCTTCGCCGAGGCCCGGGATCGGGCGGGCACCCGGATCCCGGAGCATCTGCAGGGCCGCGGCGCCGGCGGCCCGCGGGTGCGCCGGTACCGGCGCAATGAGCCGCAGCCGCTGGGCACGGTGCTCATCCGGCAGATCCTGGACCGGGGCTGGGCCCCGCAGATGGCTCGGGGCATGATCCTCACCCGGTGGCCGGAGATCGTCGGCGAGGAGCTCGCCGCCCAGGTGCGGATCGACTCCTTCGACGAGGGCACCCTGCTGCTGCGGGCCGCTTCCACCGCCTGGGCCACCCAGCTGCGGTACCTGCAGGACCGGATCCTGGCCCGGATCGCCGAGGAGGTCGGCGACGGGGTGGTCACCCGGCTGCGGATCATCGGCCCCCCGGCGCCGACATGGCGCAAGGGCCGCTACGGGGTGCGCGGCCGGGGCCCGCGGGACACCTACGGATAGGCGGGGATCGCGAAAATCGCCCGGAAACGCCCCTCAGAGCGTTCGTGAATACCCCTCCCGTGGTGGGGTACGGGTAGGATGGTCGGGTACCCCATCTTCCGTAGAAGGAGACTGGCCCCCCGTGGCTGCCACCGAGAATCACTACGACGCATCATCCATCACCATCCTCGAGGGACTCGAGGCCGTCCGGAAGCGCCCGGGCATGTACATCGGCTCCACCGGTGAACGCGGCCTGCATCATCTCGTCTGGGAGGTCGTGGACAACTCCGTCGACGAGGCGATGGCCGGGTACGCCAGCCACGTCCAGGTCACCCTGATGGAGGACGGGGGCGTGGAGGTCATCGACGACGGCCGCGGCATCCCGGTGGAGATGCACCCCTCCGGTGCGCCGACGGTGCAGGTCGTGATGACCCAGCTGCACGCCGGCGGCAAATTCGACTCCGAGTCCTACGCGGTCTCCGGCGGCCTGCACGGCGTGGGCATCTCCGTGGTCAACGCGCTGTCCACCCGGCTGGAGGCGGATATCGTCCGCGACGGCCACCTGTGGCACCAGCGCTTCGTCAACGCCATCCCCGAGGAGCTGGAGCAGGGCCGCCGGGCCCGCGGCTCCGGCACCACGGTCCGGTTCTGGCCGGACCCGGAGATCTTCGAGTCCACCGACTTCAACTTCGACACCATCGCCCGCCGGCTGCGCGAGATGGCCTTCCTCAACAAGGGCCTGACCATCACCCTCACCGACCGCCGGGTCAGCGAGGAGGAGCTGGAGGCCGAGGAGCTCGCCGAGCAGGCCGAGCACGAGTCCGCCGCCGCCGCGAAGGACGCCGCCGAGGTCGAGGAGGAGAAGAAGGCCAAGGAGGCCAAGCCGAAGGTCCGGCAGAAGGTCTACCACTACCCCAACGGGCTGCGCGACTACGTCGAGTCCCTGAACAAGACGAAGACCGCGATCCACCCGACCATCGTGCACTTCGAGGCCGCCGGGGAGGGCCATGAGGTGGAGATCGCGATGCAGTGGAACGGCGGGTTCTCCGAATCCGTGCACACCTTCGCGAACACCATCAACACCATCGAGGGCGGCACCCACGAGGAGGGCTTCCGCTCCGCGCTGACCTCCCTGATGAACCGCTACGCCCGGGAGCACAAGCTGCTCAAGGACAAGGAGCCGAACCTCACCGGCGACGACTGCCGGGAGGGCCTGGCCGCGGTGATCTCGGTGCGGGTGACCGACCCCCAGTTCGAGGGGCAGACGAAGACGAAGCTGGGCAACACCGAGGTGCGCTCCTTCGTGCAGAAGTCCGCCAATGAGCACATCGGGCACTGGCTGGAGGCCAACCCCGCCGAGGCCCGGGTGATCATCAACAAGGCCATCTCCTCCGCGCACGCCCGCCAGGCCGCGCGCAAGGCCCGGGACCTGGTGCGGCGCAAGTCCGCCACGGATCTGGGCGGGCTGCCCGGCAAGCTGGCGGACTGCCGCTCCAAGGACCCCTCGAAGAGCGAGCTGTTCATCGTCGAGGGCGACTCCGCCGGCGGCTCCGCCAAGGGCGGCCGCAACTCCATGTTCCAGGCGATCCTGCCGTTGCGCGGCAAGATCCTCAACGTGGAGAAGGCCCGCCTGGACAAGACCCTGAAGAACAACGAGGTGCAGGCGATCATCACCGCCCTGGGCACCGGCATCCACGACGAGTTCGACATCTCCAAGCTGCGCTACCACAAGATCGTGCTCATGGCGGACGCCGACGTGGACGGCCAGCACATCGCCACGCTGCTGCTCACCCTGCTGTTCCGGCTGATGCGGCCCCTGGTGGAGGAGGGCCACGTCTACCTCGCCCAGCCGCCGCTGTACAAGCTGAAGTGGTCCAAGGGCCAGCCCGGCTACGCCTACTCCGACGCGGAGCGGGACAAGCTGGTGGAGGAGGGCCTCGCCGCCGGCCGCAAGATCAACACCGACGACGGCATCCAGCGCTACAAGGGCCTCGGCGAGATGGACGCCCCGGAGCTGTGGGAGACCACCATGGATCCCACCCACCGGGTGCTGCGCCAGGTCGCCCTGGAGGATGCGCAGAAGGCCGATGAGCTGTTCAGCATCCTGATGGGCGATGACGTCGGCTCCCGCCGGTCCTTCATCACCCGCAACGCCAAGGACGTCCGCTTCCTCGACGTCTAGGACCGGCCCGCGCATGACCCGCACCCCGCGGCACCCGCCGGTGCCGCGGGGTGCGGTGCCGTAGCCGGGGGGCTAGTCGCGGAACAGGGCCCCGGCGGAGGAGTCCAGCCGCGGCAGATCGGGCAGCTCCGCCGACCCGGCCCCGCCGGCGGCATTGCAGCCGCCCACCGGGGCGCCGTTGAGCACCTTGAGGATGAAGCTCATCCCGAACGGGGCCCCGGAGACCGCCTGCAGGAAGTGGTTGTAGTCCTCGATCTCCGGGAGGATGTCGTCCCGGTAGACCACGTTCGCCCCCGCGGCGCACCAGTGCCCGGCGAGATCCTTGGCCTGCTGGTAGTCCACGGTGCCGTCATGGGTGCCGGAGATGATCATCACCGGGGCGGTGGGGGTCAGGGTGCCGATCCGCTGGGCGTCCATGGCCCGCCGGCCGGCCGGGATCTCGTCGATGATCTCGTCCAGGGCCCGGCCGTCGGCGGTCCAGTCCGCGGTGGTCTGGCCCCCGTAGGCCGCCTCGATCTCGTCGGTGCACATCCGGGAGAGGTTGTCGAGAACCCTCCGGCCCTCCTCGGAGATGTGCCGGGCCAGGTCCTGCTCCAGCTCCGGGTAGCGGGCCACCAGGCCGTTGATGGTGAAGCCGATGGCGCCGACCAGGTGCGAGCCGTCGATGCCGCGCTGCACCGCCTCCAGGTCCGCCGGCGGGGCGGAGGCGTAGGCCCCGGCGACGTCCAGGTCCGCCCCGTAGCCCGGGGCGGCCTCGACGGCGGCGGTGGAGGCCCCGCCGCCCTGGGAGTGCCCGTAGAAGGCGACCCGGCCGAAGTCGCCGGCGCCGACGAGGTTCCGCGCGGCCCGAGCCCCGTCGATCATGGCGTGCGCCTGCTCGGCCCGGTTCATGTAGGTGTGCATGCCCGGGGTGCCCATGCCGACGTAGTCGGTGACGAAGACGCGCACGCCCACCGCGGAGAAGGCCCAGTCGTAGAGGCCCTCCAGGGCGACCATCCGCCCGGAGGAGAAGGGATCCGGCTGATCGTCCACCGGCCAGTTCCGGGAGGGCGCGCACTGGTCGCCCTGGCCGACGGTGCCGCGGCCGACCACCACGGTGGGGCGCGCCCCCTTCCCGGTCCACGGCACCGAGGGCTCCACCAGGTAGCCGCTCACCGCGATGGGGGAGCCGTGGGTGTCCGTCGTGGAGTAGATGACCTTGGTCACCGAGTCCGGCAGCGGGAAATCCAGCCCGCGCGGCATCGGCGCGGTGCGCGCCGCGGCGGTGCGCAGCACGCTGCCCGGGGCACCCGGGGTGAGGGCGGTGATGTCGTAGAAGGGATCCACCGCGCCGGGTTGGGTGGCCCGGTCCTTCGCCCGGCCGATGGGGGAGATGGCCTCGGAGGCGGAGTCCGAACCGGAGTCGATGCCCGCCGGGCCCGGGGCCGGGGCCCCGTCGTCCCCGTCCCCGGGGTCGGAGTCACCCGACCCGCCGGGGGCGGGGCCCGGCGGGGTCCCGGGCAGCTCCCCGAGGCCGGGCAGGTCGGGGACCCCGATGCCGGGGAGAGCGTCGACGCCGCCCGGCCCGGGCGGGGCGGGGACGGCGCCGGCGGCGGTGACGAGCAGGAGCAGGGATGCGGTGGCCCCGGCGAGGGCGGCGCCGGCCTGGCGGGCCCGGCCGCGCCGGCGGCGATGGATCTCGGAAGTCATATCCATTTCCTACCAAACTCGTATCGTCGGGGAGCGCATTTTCGTTCCGGCGCACCCCGGACCCGGGCGCACCCGCCGGCGCCGCCGGGGACGGTTCAGTTGGAAAACCGTGGGTGGGAACCCATAAGCTGCCCCATGTGAGCGATGCCCCGAAGCGCAAGAACCCCGACCTCATCCACCCGGTGACCCTGCCCGACGGCTCCGTGACGCCGCTGCGCGTGCACCTGCCGGAGGGTGAGCCCCGGGGGATCGTCATCCTGTGGCCGGGGATGGGCATGGGCGCCCGCTACTACTGGCCGATCGCCGGGGAGCTCGCCGCGCGCGGCTACGCCGCGGTGGGCTCCGAACTGCGCGGCCAGGGCGACCAGACCGACCGGGCCTCCTGGTCCCGGGCCTGGGGCTACCACGACATGGCCGCGGTGGACTTCCCCCGGGTGGTCGCCGAGGCACGCGCCATCATCCAGCCCGAGGGCGTCCGGCTGCCGGTGTACTTCATCTGCCACTCCATGGGCGGCCAGGTGGCCACCCTGTACCTGTGCCGCCCGGAGGCGGACGTCGACGCGGTGGTCACCGTGGGCTCCGGCAGCCCCTATTTCCGGCACTTCACCGGCTCCCCCTACCGGCGGCTGCGCTGGGGTGCGCCGGGCATGGCGGCGGTATCCGGGCTTCTCGGCCACTGGCCGCCCGGGCCGCATGATCTCGGCAACTTCGGCCGCCAGTCCCGCGTGCACATGCGGGAGTGGGCCGGCTTCGCCCGCCGCAACCGGCTGCGCCCCCGCGGGGCGGATATGGACTACCGCACCGCGGCGATGGACGTGACCACCCCGGTGCTCACCCTGACCTGCGGCGGCGATCACGACTGCCCGCCGGAGTCGGCGATGGATCTCGCCGCCCGGCTGCCGAAGGCCGCCGAGTACGACTTCATCGAGCAGCGCCTCGGCCACAATCGCTGGGCCCGGGAGCCGAAGGCCGTGGTGGACCGCTTCGAGCGCTTCATCGCCGAGCGCGGGGTGGCCCCGGACTAGATAGAACACCAGGTGCATCACCTGCCCGGGATCCTCCCACCAGCCATTTTGCCGGTCAGGTTGGGGTGGGCTGGGGGGGGCATGCCTCCGGAGAACCGCGTGGTGCGCTTGCGCAACGTGAGCCGCCGATCTAGGCTGACATCAACCGTTCAGCCCGCCTCGACCTCCGGTCGGGAGTGGGCTGGATTTCTTTCGTAGGGGGGGGTGGCCACCATGGCGTTACCCGGCAAACCGGCGTGCACGATCGACGAACACGTACGGCGGCTCTCGGCGAGGGGCATGGCCGTCGACGATGCTCTCGCCCGCCAGTGGTTTTCCTACGTCAGCTATTACCGGCTCTCCGCCTACTGGTACACCGCTCGACAAGAAGACGAAAATGGCGGAAAAACCGACCGGTTCACCGCGGGGACCAGGTTCTCGGACTGCGTAAGGTTATACGAGGCCGACCGGAAGCTCCGTACTCTTGTCCATGACGGCATGGAACGTATTGAGATCGCGCTGCGCTGCCGGGTGGGGGAAACCCTTAGTTTCCGGGATCCCCTCTTCTATCGCCATTCCGCGAACTTCAGAGACGACTTTAGCCATGGGGACTGGTTGGACAATGCGCGGAAAAGGGTGCGGCGGGCTCGGCGAAATAACGCCGCAATCCGGCATTACCAGAACAATTATAACAGCCGGTTCCCCTTCTGGGTTTTAGCGGAGGTCCTGGACTTCAGTGATATCTCCCGCCTGTTCGAGGGGCTGGTTGTCGAAGACCAGCGAGAAATAGCCTCAGCCCTGGGGCTCAATATCGTTTTCAGCGAACTCGGCAGGCGGCAGAAGGACAGATTTGGCAAAGCCCATCCGCTCACCCGCTGGCTTGAGCAGCTGACTATCGTGCGTAATATCAGCGCGCATCATGGCCGGCTCTGGAATAGAAAACTCATGCCGGTATCGACAGTAGCGTTCCGGACCATGCCGAACTTTCACTGTCTGCCCCCGGAGCAAAGCGAAAGAATATTTGGCTCCCTTACCATGATGGCTTTTTTGCTCTCGCGGGTCTCGCCAGGTACGACCTGGCCAACCAAGGTCGGCACCCTCATCGATGGGGAATTTCTAGAGAACCCATTGGTTAGGCCAGGGGCCATGGGTCTACCGGTGCAGTGGGACTCCGCTGCTTGGGTGCGGCAGGCGACCAGCTGAATTTGGTGAATCGCCAGGACGGGGCGGGGATCGGGGCGGGCGGGTTTTTGCCCGGGTGGCCGCGGTTTTCGGTCTCGGAGAAGATGTGCCGCGGGTGACTGCATAGCCCACTCCCACGGTCCCCATGCTCTCCGGAAGGCCCGTATAGTCCTTGGGCATGGTTTCATGGCTCGGGTAAATATAATATGGTGCTGCCGGCCATTGAGTTAGCGCCTTATCACGGCCCGGGCACACGGTGCTGCTCACGTGTCGAGTCTCCGCCTCAGGTACCCGGGGTTCCGATCATCGGCAAAACATCGATAGGTGCGGGGAGTCGAGATTCATCACACCCGCCCCGGAGTCACGCGCCGGCTGGGTGTGGTGAAGGAGGCCCGCTAATGGGCACCCCGCCGTCGGTCGGTGATGGTCCGTTTGAAGTTCGCACGGTTTGGGTCCTTCGGTTCGCCAGCCACGAGGGCACGCTCAGCCGAAGGCGATCCGGTCCAGCACCCGGGCCAGGGCGTCATTGCCCCCGGTGAGCGGCTGCAGCCGGGCCACCGCCTCGGCCAACGCCGCCCGGGCCTCGGCCCGATCCCGGTGCACCGGGATGCCGCCGATCCGGGTGCCGGGCACCGCGGCCGCGGCGACCAGGGCGGAGAGATCCCGCACCCGCGCCCCGGTGGCGGCGCACACCTCCTCGGCGGCGATGAGCGCGTCCTCCCCGGTGAGCATGCTCACCGCGGGTCCTCCCCCGGGCGGGGGCCGCGGGCGGCGCGCACGCGCCGCTCCAGGCCCCGGTAGGCCTCCACCTCCCGGCGGGCCAGGGCGCGCACCTCGGCGCCGCGCAGGGTGCGGGCGGCCTCGGCGGCGATCGCCTGCGCCGCGGCGACCTGCTTGGACACCCCCCGGGCCTCGGCGAGCAGGGTGAGCGCGGCGTCCTGCTCGGGGGTCAGCCGCAGGGTCATCGCCATCGGGGCCTCCTCGCGATCCGGCGCCGGCGGCGGGGACGGTGCAGCCGGCGGATGAAGGTGATACCTCGACGGTATCACCCGGTGGCCCGATGAGCGCCTCAGACGCCCCTGGGCGACGTAGGATGGTGGGGATCGCCCCCACGGGGCGCAATTGAGACCCCATGAAAGAGGTAACCGAGTGAGCGACGACAACGACGGGACCCTGTTCGGCTCCGACGGTCCCAGCGACCGCATCGGCGACGAGGTGCGCCCGATCGACATCAACGAGGAGATGCAGTCGAGCTACATCGACTACGCGATGAGCGTCATCGTGGGCCGCGCCCTGCCGGAGGTCCGCGACGGCCTCAAGCCGGTGCACCGCCGCATCCTCTACGCGATGTTCGACAACGGCTACCGGCCGGACCGCGGCTACGTGAAGTCCGCGAAGCCCGTCTCCGACACCATGGGCAACTACCACCCGCACGGCGACTCGGCGATCTACGACACCATGGTGCGCATGGCCCAGCCCTGGTCCATGCGGTACCCGCTGGTCGACGGGCAGGGCAACTTCGGCTCCCGCGGCGACGACGGGCCGGCCGCGATGCGCTACACCGAGGCCCGGCTCACCCCGCTGGCCATGGAGATGGTCCGCGACATCCGCGAGAACACCGTCGACTTCGCGCCGAACTACGACGGCCGCACCACCGAGCCGGTGGTGCTGCCCTCCCGGATCCCGCAGCTGCTCATGAACGGCTCCGGCGGCATCGCCGTGGGCATGGCCACGAACATCCCGCCGCACAACCTCCGCGAGATCGCCGAGGCGATCAACTGGTGCCTGGACAACCCGGAGGCGGACGAGAAGACCGCCCTGGAGGAGATCATGGCCCGGATCAAGGGCCCGGACTTCCCCACCGGCGGGCTCATCGTCGGCGACAAGGGCATCCACGACGCGTACACCACCGGGCGCGGCTCCATCAAGATGCGCGGCATCACCTCCATCGAGGAGGAGGGCAACCGGCAGTCCATCGTGATCACCGAGCTGCCCTACCAGGTCAACCCGGACCGGATGATCGCCAATATCGCGGAGCAGGTCCGCGACGGCCGGATCGCCGGCATCTCCAGCATCGACGACGAGTCCGATCTCAAATGGGGCATGCGGATCGTGGTCAAGCTCAAGCGGGACGCGGTGCCGCGGGTGGTGCTCAACAACCTGTACAAGCACTCCCAGCTGCAGACCAGCTTCGGCGCGAACATGCTCTCCATCGTCGACGGGGTGCCGCGCACCCTGCGCATCGACCAGCTGGTGCGGCTCTACGTCGACCACCAGATCGAGGTCATCGTCCGGCGCACCCAGTACCGCCTGGACGAGGCGGAGAAGAAGGCGCACATCCTGCGCGGCCTGGTCAAGGCCCTGGACGCCCTGGACGAGGTGATCGCCCTGATCCGGCGCTCCTCCACGGTGGACGTCGCCCGCACCGGCCTGATGGAGCTGCTGGACATCGACGAGGCGCAGGCCGACGCCATCCTGGCGATGCAGCTGCGCAAGCTCGCCGCCCTGGAGCGGCAGAAGATCGTCGACGAGCTCGCCGCCATCGAGGAGAGGATCGCTGACTACAAGGACATCCTGGCCAAGCCCGAGCGGCAGCGCGCCATCGTCCGCGACGAACTCGCCGAGGTCGTCGAGAAGTACGGCGACGACCGGCGCTCCAAGATCGTCGGCGCCATCGGCGAGGTCAGCGAGGAGGACCTCATCGCCCGGGAGAACGTGGTGGTCACCATCACCTCCACCGGCTACGCCAAGCGCACCAAGGTCGACTCCTACAAGTCCCAGCGGCGCGGCGGCAAGGGGGTGCGCGGGGCGGACCTCAAGCAGGACGACATCATCCGGCACTTCTTCGTCTGCTCCACCCACGACTGGATGCTCTTCTTCACCAACGCCGGCCGGGTCTACCGGCTCAAGGCCTACGAGCTGCCGGAGGCCACCCGCGCCGCCCGCGGCCAGCACGTGGCGAACCTGCTGGAGTTCCAGCCCGGGGAGAAGATCGCCGAGGTGCTGCAGGTCTCCAGCTACTCCGACGCCCCCTACCTGGTGCTGGCCACCGCCGCCGGCCGGGTGAAGAAGTCCCGGCTGGAGGACTACGACTCGGCGCGCTCCTCCGGGCTCATCGCGATCAACCTGCGCGAGGGCGACACCCTCATCGGGGCCCGGCTGTGCGGCCCGGACGATGATCTGCTGCTGGTCTCCGAACGCGGCCAGGCGATCCGCTTCCCCGCCTCCGACGAGGTGCTGCGCCCGATGGGCCGGGCCACCGGCGGCGTGCTCGGCATGCGCTTCAAGGACGGCGACAGCCTGCTGTCCATGGTCGTCGTGGAGGAGGGCCAGAACCTGCTGGTCGCCACCACCGGCGGCTACGGCAAGAAGACCCGCCTGGACGAGTACAGCCCGCAGGGCCGCGGCGGCCAGGGCGTGCTCACCCTGAAGTACGACAAGAAGCGCGGGCCGCTGATGGGCGCCCTGGTGGTGGACAACGAGGACGAGATCTTCGCGGTCACCTCCGCCGGGGACGTGATCCGCACCCGGGTCAACGAGATCCGGGCGACCTCGCGCGCCACCAAGGGCGTGCGGCTGGTGAACCTCGCCGAGGGCACCGAGCTGCTCGCCATCGACCGCAATGTCGAGGACGAGGGCGAGGAGGCCGCCGCGCAGGTCTCCGAGGCCGGCACCCTGGACATCGTCACCCCCCGGCCCGGTGGGGCCGACGGGGCCCGCGTGCACCACAAGGGTGACGCGCCGAAGGGCAAGGAGTAGCTCATGACCGCCACCGGACCGCGCCAGGCGGAGCTCACCCGGATCGGGGCCTGGTCCGCGCTGCGGGCCTCCGCCGCGGTGAGCGTGATCGGCTTCCTCGCCTGGATGATCGCCGTCGCCGTGCTCTACCTGGTGCTCGGCGCCGCCGGCATCTGGGACGCGATCGGCGATCTGATCGGCGGGGAGCCGATCGGCGCCGGCACCGTGTTCCTCGCCGCCGCGGGACTGGGTGCGCTGTGGGTGGTGCTGGTCACCGCCCTGCTCACCCTCGGCGCGATCATCTACAACGCCTGCGCCGGTCTGGTCGGCGGAGTGGTCGTGGACCTCGACGACCCCGCCTGAGGCCCCCTCCCGGAGCGGGGCGGATCCGCGGTGAACTGCGGATTTGCCGTTCGGCTCGGCACTGGGTTAAGTTGTATCCCGGTTCCGGGCCTATAGCTCAGGCGGTTAGAGCACTTCGCTGATAACGAAGGGGTCGGAGGTTCAAGTCCTCCTAGGCCCACCACCACCGGGCCCCGCGCCGGCCGGGCGTAGCAGCCCGGCGGGCGCGGGGTTTTCCGCTTTCCGGCGGCCTCCCCGGCACCCGGGGCCTTAGCTCAATTGGTAGAGCACCACCTTTGCAAGGTGGGGGTCAGGGGTTCGATTCCCCTAGGCTCCACCGCACGCGGCCCCCGCCCCTCCCGGGCGGGGGCCGCGGCCGATCCGCCTGCGGCATGGTTGACCCGGTGCCGGGAACCTGCCATACTCGAGGCGATAGTCCCCCCGCCGCCTCTCCTCGATGCGCACTGCGGGGGTCCTTTTTATATGGTCGGGCCATGGGCACACCACCGAGACTGTCCGTGGAGCAGCGCGTGCGCTATCTGGTCGACCACGGCTACGTCGACGGGTCCACGATCACCGACGCGCACCGGAGCCGGCTCGCGGCCCTGAACTTCCACTACTTCCTCGGCTACGCCGGCAACTACCGGGCCCTGGCGGATCGGGGCCGGACGGGGCTTCCGGCCAAGGACGCCGCCGACCTGTTCCGGCTCATCGACCTCGACGCCCGCCTCGCCGGGATGGTGCATGATCGGCTGCGCGCCGTGGAATGGCGGCTGCGCGCCATGGTCGTCGACCTGTACTGCGGCACATACGGCCCCACGGGCTTCCTGGACGAGGGGCGGTATCTGCGGGTCAGCAAGGACGAGCCCGCCCGGGCGATGGTCGCCACCATCCTGCGCGACATCTACCGCCATGATGAGCCGTACGTGGGCCGGGCCCTCGACGCCGCCTGGGCCGACCGGGCGGGGGAACGGCCCCGGAAGTACCGGCCGGGGGACCATGATCTGCTCCTCGAGCTCGCCGGGGAGCTGCCGCTGTGGGCGGTGATCGACGCCTTCAGCCTCGGTACCCTGGGCCGCTTCATCATGACCTGCGACGGCGATGCCGGCGCGCCGCTGTGGCGCGACCTCGCCGGGCAGCTGGGCGTCAACGCCAGGATCTTCCCCACCCAGATCAAGGCCGTCACCTACCTGCGCAACACCGTCGCCCACCACTCCCGGCTGTGGATGCGCACCACCCGGGACGGGGCGAAGAAGCCGAAGCGCTTCGCGAAAAGGCTCCGGGACGTGGACTCGAAGTCGATGTACTGGGCGATACTCGCCCTGGCGACCTTCCTGCCCGGCGCCGAGGGGCGCCGCTTCGTGGCGGAGCTGGACGATTTCCTCGACGGCGAGGACCTGTACCGGCGCGGCATCACCAGGAGCGGCTGAGCCGCCCCCGGAAACGCCGCCGGCCCCGCCCCCCTCTCGGGGACGGGGCCGTGCGGCATCCGGGGCGCCCGCCGCATCCTGCGGCGGTGCCGGGGCGCTACTTCTTGTTGCGGGCGCCGCCGGGCTTCGGGGCGGCCGGCTTGTTCTGCTTCGCCTTGTTCTCGGCGATGTCGGCCTTGACCTCGGCCTGGTTGGCGACCTCGTTGGCGGAGTCGGCCGCCTCGTCGGCGCCCTTCTTCGCGGCATCGGCGGTCTTGTCGGCGGCGGACTTGGTGGAGTCGGCGGCCTGCTTCGCGCCGGCCTTGGTCTTCGCCTCGGCGGCGTCGGCGGCGTCCTTGGCCTTCGCGGCGGCCTCATCGGCCTTCTCCGCGGTGGCGTCGGCGGCCTCATCGGCCTTGGCGGAGACCTGCTGCGCGGCCTCGGCGGTCTTGTCCGCGCCCTCCTCGGCGGCCTCGGCGGCGGCCTCGGCGGCCTCCGCGGTCTTCTCCGCGGCCTCGGCGGCGGCGGACTTCGCGCCGGCGGCGGCGTCCTCCGCGGCGTCCTTGGCCTTGGCGGTGGCGTCCCCGGCGAGGTCGGCGGCCTTCGCGGCGGTCTTGTCCGCGGCGGACTTCACCGTGTCCGCGGCCTCGGCGGCGGCCTCCTTGGCCTTCTGCGCCGCCTCCGGGGCGTTCGCCTTCGCCTTCTGCGCGGTCTCCTTGAGCTTGGCGGGGGCCTGCTCCACCGGCAGCTTGTCCTCCTTGCGCAGCTTCACCACGAGGGCGGCCACGGCGGCGAGGATCAGGGTCAGGATGAGGGTCTTGCGCAGCTTGCGCTCGCGGCGCTGCTTCTTGCCGGTGACCGTGTCCACGGTCCTGCCGGCGCGCTTGCGCAGCTGCTTCGCGGACTTCTTGGCGTCCTTGCGGGCGGCCTTGAGCTCCTTGCGGCTCTTCTTCCGGCCCTTGGCGGCGCGCTTGGCGAGCTCATCGGACTTCTTCTGGGCCTTCTTCTCCGCGCGGGAGAGCTTCTTGCGGCCGGTCTTGGCCAGGTCCTCCGCCCGGTCGGCGGCGCGGTCCTGGATCTCGGCGGCGACCTTGCGGGCCTCCTCGGTCTTCTCCGAGGCGGCCTCGCGCGCCTGGTCGGCCTTCTCCGCGGCGAGCTTCTTCGCCTCCTGGAGGGTGTCGTAGAACTCCGCGGACTTCTTGTCCTTGTAGTCGCCGTAGGCCGAGAAGGCGTTCTTCACGCCTTTCGCGGCCAACGAGATGGTGCTGGGGTACATGCCTGGGTTCTCCTCTGGTGTGCGTCGAACGTCACGTCGTTCAACACCAGGTTAGGGGTTTTCCGGGCTCCGCGTTGTGGCACCCGCGGATCCGCCGGTATCGTCGGTGGGGTGACTATCAAGACCGCGACCGCGACCGTGCACACCAACCACGGCGACATCGTCATCGACCTGTTCGGCAACCACGCCCCGAAGACCGTGGAGAACTTCATCGGCCTGGCCGAGGGCACCGCGGACTACACCACCCGCAACGCCTCCGGCACCGAGTCCGGCCCGTTCTACGACGGCGCCCTCTTCCACCGGATCATCGCCGGGTTCATGATCCAGGGCGGCGACCCGGAGGGCACCGGCACCGGCGGGCCCGGCTACATGTTCGACGACGAGATCCACCCGGAGCTCGTCTTCGACCGCCCGTACCTGCTGGCCATGGCCAATGCGGGCAAGCGCGGCGGCCGCGGCACCAACGGCTCCCAGTTCTTCATCACCGTCTCGGCCACCCCGCACCTCAACGGCAACCACACCATCTTCGGCGAGGTCGCCGACGAGGCCTCGAAGAAGGTCGTCGACGAGATCGCCCGGGTCGCCACGGACCACTGGGACCGCCCTCTGGAGCCGGTGGCAATCACCTCCATCGACATCGAGCGGGCCTAGCCCCGCACCCCGCGCCCGGCCACCTCGGCCGCGGCGCACCGCCCCGGGCCCGCCCCCGCCGCCGTCGGCGGGGGACCGGCCCGGGGCTTCGCCGTGCCCCGGTAGATTCACGGCCATGGGCCCCCATGCGCACCCCCGCCCCGCCGATGCCGGTCGCCCGGCCGGCCCCGCCCGGACCGGCTGGTTCGCCGGGGCGCCGGCGACGCTGGCGCTGGTCGTGGCCTGCACCGCGCTCTACCTCGCCGGGGCGGCGGCCTCGGGCTCCATCGAGCGCAACCTCGCCGCCCCGGTGATGGCCCGCGGGGTGCTCCACGGGCCGGCGATGGCCGGGGCCGGCTGGCTGCGCCTGGTCAGCGGGCCGCTGCTGCATGACGGGCCGGGGCATCTGCTGTCCAATATGGTGCTGCTGTCCCTGGTCGGCCCGCAGGTGGAGCGGTTCTGGGGTACGGCCCGCTTCGCCGCGCTCACCGCGGTGACCGCGCTCGGCTCCTCCGCGGCGGTGCTGTGGTGGACCCCGCAGGCCCCGACGGTGGGGATCTCCGGGGCGCTGCTCGGCATCTGGCTGGTCTTCGGCGCCCAGCTGGCCGTGGTCGATTCACGGCAGCTGCGCGGCACCTCGGTGCTGGTGCTGGTCACCCTGTGCATGCCGATCTTCATCGGCGGGATCTCCTCGTCCGGGCATGTCGGTGGCCTGCTCACCGGGCTGCCGGTGGCCCTGGGCTGGGCGGCGGCGCTGCGCGCGCCCGGCCCGGTGCGCGCGGGGCGGCTGAACCTGGTGCTCGCGGCGGTCGGCGCGTTCGTCGTCGCGGCGCTGGTCCTGTGGTGGGCGGCCCCACCGGCGGCGCTCGCCCCGGTCCCCGCGCCCTGATCCCGGCCCCCGCCGCCCTGATCCCGGCCCCCGCCGCCCCGAGCCCGGCCTCCGCCCCGCCTCCCCCGCCACCCGGCGCCCGCGCCCGTCCGGGCCCGGCCCCGATCCCGCCGCCGACCGGGTGCCGCCGGCCCGGTTCCGGGGCCGCCGCCGGCCGGCACCCTCAATGTTCTCTTGAGGGTGCCGCGGGGGTACCCGCGGGGCGGGGGTTGTCGACACTGTGGATAACCCGGATCCCGGATCGTGGACGGCCGGCGGGCGCCCCGTGCACCGACCGTGCACAGGTTCTCCACGAGGTTATGCACAATCCACGGGAACCGGTGTTGTCCACAAGGTTGTGCACAGCTGTGGATAATCCTAACGTTGTAATTTGCGGACAGGTGTACGAAGCCGGTCCGAAAGGGAAGCGCACGACCCATGAACCGAAAATACGGGACAAACCACCGACTTGTTCACAGAGTTATCCACAGGCCGTGGATAATGTGGACAGAGCGGATCGGGGTCCGGCCGGTCCCCGGAGGCCCCCATTGTGGATAACCCCCGGTTCCCGGGACCGCCCGCCGGCGGGCGGTTGTCCACAGGCCGCTCCATCCCCGGTACCGTCGCTGTGGATAACCCGGGTGGGGGAACGAACGCTGCACGGCCTTAATGACACCCGTTTCGGGGGTGATTCCCGACCTGCTGCACCACCCCCGTCCGCGGGATCGGCGACGCCCCCGGGGACGGGGTCCACCGGGGGCGTCGGAGCGGTTCTGGTGCGGGGTGCGGCTAACGCCAGCCCATGGTCATCAGCAGGCCGATGATGAGCAGCCCGAAGCCGATCACGTAGTTCCAGGCGTGCAGCGCCACCATGAAGGGGATCGCGGAGCCGGCGATGTAGTTGACCACCAGCCAGGCGATACCGAGCAGCATCAGCCCGAACATGATGATCTTGTACCAGAGCGGGGTGGAGGTGGTGTTGATCTTCACCGGGGTGCGGCTCACCCCGGCGGAGGTGTTCGGGCCCTCCATGGTCCGATCGACGCGTGCCTTGGGCATGGCTCCTCCATCTGTGCGCGGGTGCGGTCCACCGCCGGCGGCCACGTCCCCCTCGGGGGGCCGCTGCGGCGGTCGGCGATCAATCTACCAGTATGATCCCGCGGTATGCGGATCCTCGTCGTCGACAACTAT
This sequence comes from Corynebacterium sphenisci DSM 44792, assembly GCF_001941505.1. Lineage (NCBI taxonomy): Bacteria > Bacillati > Actinomycetota > Actinomycetes > Mycobacteriales > Corynebacteriaceae > Corynebacterium > Corynebacterium sphenisci. The sequence goes on from NZ_CP009248.1 coordinate 21,020, forward strand.
GACAGCTTCGTCTTCAATCTGGTCCAGTACCTGGGCCAGCTCGGCGAGGACACCGTGGTGTGGCGCAACGACTCCCCGGAGCTGGCCGACCCGGCCGCCGCCCTCGCCGGCTTCGACGCGGTGCTGATCTCCCCGGGCCCGGGCACCCCGGCCGCGGCGGGCCGCACCGAGGACGTGATCCGCGCCGCCGCGGAGCTGCGGGTGCCGCTGCTCGGGGTGTGCCTGGGCCACCAGGCGCTCTGCGAGGTCCTCGGCGCCACCGTGGTGCGCGCCGATGAGCTGCTGCACGGCAAGACCTCCCCGGTGCGCCATGACGGCACCGGGGTGCTCGCCGGGCTGCCCTCCCCCTTCACCGCCACCCGCTACCACTCGCTCACCGTCGACGAGGCCACCCTGCCGCCGGAGCTGGTGGCCACCGCGCGCACCGACTCCGGGATGCTGATGGCGGTGCGGCACGCCGAGCTGCCGCTGCACGGGGTGCAGTTCCACCCCGAGTCGGTGCTCACCGAATACGGCCACCGGATGCTGTCGAACTGGCTGCGCGCCGCCGGCGCGGATCACCCCGAGGAGCTGCTCGCCCGGCTCGAGTCCGAGCAGGCCGGCCACCAGGCCGGCTACCGCGCCGCCGGCGCCGGGGCCTAGAGGCCCAGCACGTAGACCTCGATGTCCACCGCCCCGTCCTTGTCGATGGTGGTGTCCGGGGCCGGGGACTGGGAGGCGACCATGCCCAGCTGCCGCACATCCGGGGTGTTCACCTGGCCGCGCCGGATCTCGCCGGTGAACCCGGCGGCGCGCAGCTCCGACTCGGCCTGCTCCGCGGTCTTGCCCATGAGGTAGGGCATCCGCATCTGGTTGCCCCGGGAGACCCGGATCCGCACCTCGGAGCCCTCCTCCTGCCGGGCCCCGGCGTTGTCCGTGGACAGCACCCGGCCGGCCGGCTCCACGGAGTCGACCTCCACCACGACCACCCGGAACCCGGCGTCCTCCAGGGTCGCCCGGGCGCCGTCCAGATCCTGGCCGGTGACGTCGGGCACCGTGGACTCCGCCTTGCCGGTGGACACGGTGAGCCTGGCGGTGGTGCCCTTGGACACCTTCCGCCCCGCCTTCGGCTCCTGGCCGACCACCGCCCCGGCGGGCACCGTGTCGCTGGGCTCCTCCTCCACCACGGTGTCCACCTTCAGCCCGGCGGCGGTGAGCTTGCGCCGGGCCGCCTCCGCGGTGAGCTCCACCACGTCGGGCACCCGGATCGCCTCCGGCCCGGCGGAGACCCGCATGGTCACCGGGGAGCCGGCGGGCACCGCGGCCCGCGGGCCCGGGTCGGTGCCGATCACCCGGCTGCGCGGCACCTCCGGGTCGGCGACGTCCTCCCGGATCACCTCCAGGTCCGCGGCGGCGAGGATCCGCTCCGCCTCCGCGGCGCCCTTGCCGGCCACGTCCGGCACCGTCACCGTCGCCGCGGAGTCCCCGCCGGCCTCCCCGGGCCCGCCGAGCACCCACAGCGCCCCGCCCCCGCCGAGCAGGGCGAGCACCGCGAGCAGCGCCACCACCGGCCACAGCCGGCGTTTCGCCGGCGCCGCCCGCCGGGTGCGCCGGGGCGCGGCCGGCTCCGCGGGGGCGGGCGCGGCCGGGCGCTGCGGGGCGAATTCGGCGGTGGCGGCGTCATCGCCGCGGGCGGCGTGCGGCGGGATGTGGTGCGCCGCGGCCAGCGGCACCTCCCCGCGGCCCAGCCGCCGCAGATCCTCGGCCATCAGGGCCGCGGTGTCGTAGCGATCCGCCGGGTCCTTCGCCAGCGCGGTGAGCGTGATCGCGTCCACCGCGGTGGCCTCCGCGGCGCTGAGCCCGGGCAGCAGCAGCGAGGGCGACTCCGGGGGATCCTGCACATGCTGGTAGGCCACCGCCAGCGAGTTCTCCCCGGTGAAGGGGGGCCGGCCGGTGAGCGCCTCGTAGAGCACGCAGCCGGCGGCGTAGATGTCGCTGCGCCCGTCCGCGGCCCGGCCCCGGGCCTGCTCCGGGGAGAGGTACTGGGCGGTGCCGATCACCGCCGAGGTCTGGGTCATGTTCGTCGCATCGCCCAGGGCCCGGGCGATGCCGAAGTCCATCACCTTCACCGCCCCGGTGGCGGTGATCATGATGTTCGCCGGCTTGATGTCCCGGTGCACGATCCCCTCCGCATGGGAGAAGTGCAGCGCATCGCAGACCTCGGCGAGGATCCCCGCCGCCCGGGTCGGCGCCAGCGGGCCCTCCCGGCGCACCAGATCCCGCAGGTTCTCCCCGCGGACCAGCTCCATCACGATGAAGGGCACCTCGCCGACGGCGCCGGGGGTGGCCCCGGTGTCGAAGACGCTGACGATCGCGGGGTGGTTCAGCTTCGCGGCGTTGAGCGCCTCCCGGCGGAAGCGCTCCACGAAACCGGCGTCGCGGGCCATGTCGGCCCGCATCATCTTCACCGCCACATCCCGGCCGAGCAGGGTGTCCTCGGCGGAGAACACGTCGGCCATGCCGCCGTGCCCGATGAGGGGGCCGAGCCGGTAGCGGCCCCCGAGAAGCTCATCGCCGGTGGTCATCGCCGGCACCTCCTTGGCTGTTCAGGCGTCGTCCGCGGATGTCGGGCGCGGGCGCCGGCGGGTCCGCCGGCCGGAAAGGGTCCATGGGTTCGTGCGGTGCCCGCCATCTCAGCCCCCGCCCCCGCCGAGGGCGCCGGCGAGCAGCTGGGACACCCACCAGCGGGCGTAGGTCGCGGCCTCGTCGAGCAGCGCGGCGCCGCCGCCGCGCACCAGCCGGTCCCAGACCACCGCGGCCCCGTCGGCGTAGCCGATGCCCTGGGCGAGCACCATCGCCGCGACCAGGGCGGCCAGGGCGAGCAGGATGCCCAGCACCAGCAGGGTGCCGAAGCAGCCGAGGCAGCCGCGGCGGGCGGGCCGGGCCGCCGTCGCCGCGCGCTCCGCGCGGCGGCGCTGCCGCCGGGAGGGCGCCGGCCGTCGGGCGGGGGCGGGCGGGGCGACCGGGGCCACCGGGACGGGCGCCGCCGGCGGGCCTGCGGCCGGCCGGGTCATCGCGCCGAGCTCGCTGGTCGCCGGGTGCGCCGCCACCGCCTGCCGGTGCACCGCAGGCGGTACCGCGGCCGGCTGCGGGGGGCGCCGGCCGGCGCGCACCCGGGCCACCGCGGCGGCGAGCTCCCGGCCGTCGGCGTAGCGCCGGGCCGGGTCCTTGCGCAGCATGATCCCGACCAGCTCCCGCACATGCGGGTCCACGCTCGGCGGCAGCGGCCGGGGCGCCTCGTTGATGTGCGCCAGGGCCACGGCCATCGAGGAGTCCGCGGTGAAGGGCCGGGCCCCGCAGAGCATCTCGTAGGCGACGCAGCCCAGGGAGTACACGTCGGTGGCGGGGGTGACCTCCTCCCCGCGGGCCTGCTCCGGGGAGACGTACTGGGCGGTGCCCACCACCAGCCCGGTGCGGGTCAGGGAGGCGTCCTCGGCGGCCTTGGCGATCCCGAAATCGGTGATCTTCACCAGGCCCTCCGGGGTGACCAGCATATTCGCCGGTTTGATGTCCCGGTGCACCAGCCCGGCGGCGTGCACCGCGGACAGGCCGTGCGCGGCCTGGTCCACCACGTCGACGGCCAGGTGCTCCGGGATGGTGCCCATCCGGCGCAGCACATCGGCCACCGACTCGCCCCGGATGTACTCCATGATGATGAGGCAGGCGTCCGCGGATTCCCGGTAGTCCAGCACGGTCACCGAGTTGGGGCTGCGCACCGCCCGCGCCGCGGAGGCCTCGTTGCGGAAGCGCTGCCGGAACTCCGGGTCCCGGGAATGCTCGGGCTTGAGCGCCTTCACCGCCACCGGGCGGTTCGTCGCGGCGTCATCGGCCAACCACACGGTGGCCATCCCCCCGCTGCCGAGGTGGCCGCGGATCCGGTACCGGTCGCGGCCGAGGATCGCCTGCACCGCCGCGGCCTGGCGGGCGTGCTCCGGATCGGGGTGGGCGGCCATGGGGATCAGCGCCCCGACCGTTCGATGGCGTCGATCACGGCGCGGCCGACGGGGGCGGCCACCGAGGAGCCGGTGGCGGCGTCGCCGGCGTCGCCGCCGTTCTCCACCACCACCGCGATGGCCACGTCGGAATCCAGGGTGAAGCCGATCCACCAGGTGTGCGGGGCGTACTGCCCGCGCACCTCGCCGTGTTCGGCGGTGCCGGTCTTGGAGGCGATCCGGCTCGCGTCGCCGCCGGAGTGGGCCTCCGCGCCGCGCATCAGATCGGTGAGGATCGCCGCGGTGTCGGGGTGCACCGCCTCGCCCAGGCTCTCCGGGCGGGTCTCCTTCAGCGGGGCCAGGTTGCGCCCCAGCACCGCCTTGACCAGGTGCGGCTCCATCAGCTCGCCGCCGTTGGCGATCGCCGAGGCGATCATCGCCGCGTTCAGCGGGGTCATCGCCACATCGCGCTGGCCGATCGCGGTCTGCGCCAGCGCCGCGTCATCGGGGATCTCCCCGATCGTGGAGGGCTGCTGGGGCACGCCGAGATCGGCGAAGGTGTCGCCCACCCGGAACCGGTCGGCGACCTTGCGCAGCGGATCCGCGCCGACGTCGACGGCCAGCTCCGCGAAGGCGGTGTTGCAGGAGTGCGCGAAGGCGGTGCGCAGGTCGACCTCCCCGCCGTCGCCGGCGCAGGCCGCGCCCCCGTAGTTCTCCAGGGTGGTCTCCGTGTTCGGCAGGGTCACCTGCGGCGCCCCGGTGACCCTGGTGTCCGGGGTGCGCCCGGACTCGATCGCGGCGATCGTGGTGAGCACCTTGAAGGTGGAGCCCGGCGGCAGCGGCCGCTGGGTGGCGTGGTTGAGCAGCGGCGCATCCGGGTTGTCGTTGAGCGCCGCCCAGGCCGCCTCGTCATTGCCGGCGATCGGGTTCGGGTCGAACGACGGGGTCGAGGCCATCGCCAGCACCTCCCCGGTGGAGGGCCGCAGCGCCACCACCGAGCCGGTGTAGCCCCGGGAGGAGAGCTCCCGGTAGGCGGCCTGCTGCGCCTCCGGCAGCAGGGTCAGCGCCAGGGAGGCCCCGGCCGGCTCCCGGCCGGTGACCGCGTCGATCGCCCGGCGGGTGAACAGGGAGGGGTCGGTGCCGTTGAGGATCGCGTTGCGCGACTGCTCCACCCCGGCGGTGCCGTAGACGTCGGAGAGGTAGCCCACCACCGGGCCGTAGGCCTCCGGCAGGGAGCCGTAGCTGCGCCGGTAGAACCCGTCCGGGCCCTTCTCCGAGGAGGCCAGGATCTCCCCGCCGGCGGTGATCTGCCCGCGCGGGGTGGACTTCTCCTCCAGGAACTGCCGGGAGTTCAGCGGGTTGAGCGCATACTGCTCCCGCTGGAAGCCCTGCACCCAGGTGAGGTTGGCCAGCAGCAGCAGCACCAGCACCAGGGAGAAGATCATCGCCTGCCGGATCGCCTTGTTCACGCGGCCACCCCCCGGGCCCGCTCCGCCTCGGCCGGGGTGGTCCACGGCCGGCGGGCGGAGTCGGAGATGCGCAGCAGGATCGCCAGCAGGATGTAGTTCGCCAGCAGCGAGGAGCCGCCTGCGGACATGAAGGGGGTGGTCAGCCCGGTCATCGGCATCAGCTTGGAGATGCCCGCGACGACCACGAACACCTGGATCACCAGGGTCAGGGAGAGGCCGGCGGCGAGCAGCTTGCCGAAGGAGTCGCGCACCTGCATCGCCACGTTCAGCCCCCGGGCCACGATCACGGCGAAGAGCAGCAGGATCGCGGCCAGCCCGGCGAAGCCGAGCTCCTCGCCGAAGGAGGCGAGGATGAAGTCGGAGTGCGCCACCGGCACGTTCTGCGGGTAGCCGCCGCCGAGCCCGGTGCCGGTGACCCCGCCCCAGCTCATCCCGAACAGGGCCTGGGCGAGCTGGTAGCCGCCGGAGTCGTAGTGCGCCAGGGGGTCGACGAAGTTGTCCACCCGGGTCTGGATCTTCGCCGAGACCTGGTAGATCCCGAAGCCGCCGACGGCGACCAGGCCGAGCCCGATGACCAGCCAGGAGGGCCGGGAGGTGGCGATGTAGAGCATGCCCAGCACGGTGCCGAAGAGCAGCAGCGCCGGGCCGAAGTCGTTCTGCGCGGCCATGATGAGCAGCGCCACCGCCCACACCACCAGGATCGGGCCCAGGTCGCGCAGCCGCGGGAAGTCCATGCCGAGCACGTGCCGGCCGGCGACGTTGAACAGGGAGCGCTTGTTGACCAGCAGCTGGGCGAAGAAGATGAGCAGCAGCACCTTCGCGAACTCGCCGGGCTGCACCGAGATCGGGCCGATCGTGATCCAGATCCGGGCGTCGGCGTTGATCGCCGAGGGCCACACCAGCGGCAGCGCGAGCAGCACCAGCCCGGCCAGGCCGAGCAGGTAGGCGTAGCGGCTCAGCGAGCGGTGGTCGCGCAGCAGCACCAGCACCGCGACGAACATGGCCACGCCGAGCACCGTCCACATCACCTGGTTGCGCACCAGCGCGGTGCCGTTGGCCAGGTCCAGGCGGTGGATCATGACGAGGCCGAGCCCGTTGAGGGCGGCGACCACCGGCAGCGGGATCTGGTCCGCCCAGGGGGCGAGGAAGGCCAGCACGGCGTGCGCGACCCCGAAGACGAGGATGAACCCGCCGAGGATCCACAGCACCTCCATGGAGGCGGAGTCGCCCCGGCCGAGCTGCATGGACACCAGGGCGATGAGGGTCACCACCCCGGCGAGCAGCAGCAGGGCCAGCTCCCGGGGCCGGGCCGCGGGTCCGGTGGTCGAGGGGACGCGGGTCATGGGATGGTCACCTCCCGGCAGTTGACGCCCGGCTGGGAACCGGGGATGGGCCGCGGCCGCTCATCGCGGGCCGCGGCATCGGCGGCCTCCTCGGCCACCCGCCCGTCCTCGCGGGCCGCGGCGGCGTCCCCCTCGGCGGGGTCGGCGTCCGCGCCGGGGGCGTCGCGGCCGTCCCGGGCGTCCGCGCCGGGCCGGCCGGCGGGCGGCTCCGCGGAGGTCAGGCACACCGGCAGCGCCTGGCCCGCCAGGCGCCGGAGCTGGCCGAAGACCTCCTCGTGGCCGTCGGCGGGCAGCCCGGCGGCGAGCATGGAGCGGCCCACCGGGTTGAGATCGGACATCCGCATCAGGTGGCAGTCCGCGTCCTCGGCGGCCATCGCCGGATCCGGCAGGGTCACCGACCCGGCCTCGTCCAGGCACACGTACTGGTGCGGGGAGCTCAGGTGCAGCCCGAGCAGGCTGCCGGGCACCCCGTGGTGGATGCGCAGCACCCGCGGCGCCTCCTCCTCGGCGGCGACGTAGTACATCGAGTCCAGCTTCCGCCAGCCCCACAGGCCCACCGCCACCGCGGCGATGAGCGCCAGCGCCACCGCGGCGATGACCAGGCGGCGCCCGGAGCCGGGGCCCGCGGCGGCGCCGGGGTCGGCGACCACGGCGCGGCGCTGCTCGGCGGCCGGGCGCATCGCCGCGGCCCGGCCGGCGGCGGTGTCCGGGCGGGGGCCCTCCGCCCCCGGATCGCCCAGCGCCCCGGACAGCGCCGGCTGGGAGGGGGTGGGCGTGGCCGCATCCACCACGTCGGCGACGACCAGGGTGACGTTGTCCGGGCCCCCGGAGCGCAGCGCCAGGGACACCAGGCGCTCCGCCGCCTCGGCGGGGGTGCCCTCGGCCAGGGCCTCGGCGATGGTCTGCGCGCTCACCGGATCGGACAGGCCATCGGAGCAGAGCAGGTAGCGGTCGCCGAGGCGGACCTCCCGGATGGAGGTCGCCGGCTCCACCGGCCGGCCGGTGAGCGCCTTGAGGATGAGCGAGCGCTGCGGGTGCACGCTGGCCTCGTCCGGGGTGAGCTTGCCCTCGTCCACCAGGGACTGCACGTAGGTGTCGTCCCGGGTGATCTGGGTGAGCTCCCCGTCGCGCAGCAGGTAGCCGCGGGAGTCCCCGACATGGCACAGGCCCGCCCGGGCCCCGTCGAAGAGCAGCGCGGTGAGGGTGGTGCCCATGCCCTCGGTGGCCGGGTTGGCCTCCACCTCCTCGGCGATGGTGGCGTTGCCCTCGTGCATCGCCTGGCGCATCGCGGCGATGAGATCCGCGTCCGGCTGATCGTCGTCGAGCTTGGACACCGCCGCGATCATCAGCTGGGAGGCGACCTCCCCGGCGGCGTGCCCGCCCATCCCGTCGGCCAGGGCGAGCAGCCGCGGCCCGGCGTAGGCGGAGTCCTCGTTGTTCTGCCGCACCAGGCCCCGGTCCGAGGCGGTGACGTAGTCCAGGGCCCAGGTCACGGCTGCAGCCTCAGCGTCGTGCGGCCGATGCGGATCTCCATGCCGGTCTCCAGCTTCTCGGGCGCGTCCACCCGCTGCCCGTTGAGGAAGGTGCCGTTGCGCGAGTCGAGGTCCTCCAGGAACCAGTCCCCGTCCCGGGGCAGCAGCCGGGCGTGCCGGGCGGAGGCGTAGTCGTCGTCCAGGACGAAGGCGGAGTCATCGGCCCGGCCGATGGTCACCTCGCGGCTGTTGTCCAGGTTCATCCGGGACCCGGCTAGCGGGCCGGCGGTGACCAGCAGCTGGTGCGGGGTCTGGGTGCGCTGGAAGGGGCGGGCGCGCATCGCCGGCGCCGCGGCGCGCACCGGGCGCAGCCCGGATGCCGCGTTCGCGTCGGCGCGCAGGCCCCGCATGGTCATCCAGATGAAGAACCACAGCAGGACCAGGACCGCGATGCGCGACAGCAGGAAGACAATCGCCTCCACGTCCATTCCTCCTTAATCCATGCCCCGCCGATTCCGGTGCATGCGGTGAGACTACCCGGCGGACGGGGCCCGCGGGAGGGGCGGTGCGCGCCGGCTCAGCCGATCCGCACCTCGATCACCGAGTGCCCCATCGAGATCACGTCCCCGTCGGCGAGCAGCCAGTTCTCCACCGGGGTGTCGTTGACCAGGGTGCCGTTGGTGGAGCGCAGGTCCACTAGCACCGCATCCCGGCCGTCCCAGGTGATCTCCGCATGCTGCCGGGACACCCCGGTGTCCGGCAGCCGGAAATCGCAGGCGGTGCCCCGGCCGATGATGGTGGAGCCCCGGCGCACCGCGTGGGTGCGGTTGGACCCGTCCTGCAGCAGCAGGGTGACCTGCGCCGCCGCGGCCGCCGCGGCCTCGGTGGGGGCCCCGCCGGCCGGGGCGAACTCCGCGTCCGCCCAGGCCCGCTCCCGCCAGTCGCCGTCGTCCTCCCCGGCGGCGGCGCCCGCCGCGGCCGGGTCGACGCGGGCCGCCGGCGGCGGCACCTCCACCGCGGAGGTGCCCCGGGCGTCCGGGGCGGGCCGGCCGTCCTCGGCGCGGGGGCCGTCCGGGTCGGTGCGCGGCTCCGCGCGGTCGCCGACGTAGCCGGACTCGATCCGGTTGCCGGAGGTGAACTGGGAGGCGGTCTTCAGCTGGCCGGTGTGCAGCGAGGACACCAGCTCCAGGCGCACCGACACCGGTCCGGACAGCGCCCAGCCGTTGTTGCGGCAGTACCGGGACATCCGGTCCGCGAGATCCCCGGGCAACCCGGGTTCGGCCTCGCCGAGGTGGTCGAAGTCGACGGGGCTGACCCCGATCCGGAAGTCGTTGGGGGCCAGGAAGCGGCCGTTGGCGTCCTGCATGAGGAAATCCTCGATCTCCTGCTTCAGGCACTCCTCCAGCTCATTCGGCACCACCTTGCCGCCGAACACCCGGGCGAAGCCGTTGTCCAGCCCGCGTTGCAGCGAGCTGTCGAGTTTCCGGATGCGTCCGAGGAAATCCATCGAGGGCCGGTCACCTTCCCCCGGGGCGGTGGCCCCGGGTCTTCTGGGGTTCGGGGCGGGCGCGGGTGCGCGCCCGGGTGCACGTCGGGTGCGTGCGTCCGCGGCGCCGACCCGGGCGGGGCGACGCGCGGCGGTGCCCACCAGTATAGGTACAGGTGAGCGCGGGATACGAAGCCGTGGACCGGCGTATGGCCGAAACAGGGGTCGCTACCTGCGGATTTGGACTGGGCGCGATCGCTCGTGCTACCGTATGCGAGTCGCTACGGGCGAGTGGCGGAATGGCAGACGCGCTGGCTTCAGGTGCCAGTGTCCTTCGGGACGTGGGGGTTCAAGTCCCCCTTCGCCCACCGAGGCCGGAGGCCGCGGACCAGGTATGGTCCGCGGCCTCCGGTTTTTCCGTCGCCCCCGCCGGCCCCGGCGGGGGAGCGGGTAGGAAGGGGTCATGGACCCCGCCGAGCTGCTCGCCGATCTCGCCCACCGACCCGTCGCCGCCGCCCGGGCGCTGCCCACGATGGATGCGGCGACGCTGAACGCGCACCCCGGCGGGCACCCGAATTCCCCGGCCTGGCTGCTCTGGCACGCCGGCCGGCAGCTCGACGCCCAGCTCGCCGCGCTCACCGGGGCGGGGCAGATCTGGTCCGCCGGCCACCGGGGGCGGCTGGACCTGGGCCCGGCCGGCGACGGCATCGGCTACGGAGATTCCCCGGCGGCGGCGCACGCCATCCGCACCGCGGATCAGGAGGGGCTGGTGGACTACCTCGCCGCGGTCTGCGCCGCCGCGGCCGACTACGCCGCGGGCCTCACCCCGGAGCGGCTCGGGGAGGTCGTCGACGACTCCTGGGATCCCTCGGTGACCCGTGGGGTGCGCCTGGTGAGCATGCTCGACGACGCGATCGCGCACGTCGCCCAGGCGGCCTACGTCGCCGGGATGGCCGCCTAGCCCGCACCCGCGGCTACCCGATGCGCTCGCGCAGCCAGCCGGCGAGCACCTCGGCGTGGTTGTGCTCCCGGTCGGCGGCCCCGTAGACGAGCAGCAGCGGCTCCTCGGCGGTGGCCGCCGCGGCGCGGTCGAGCAGCTCGCGCAGCTGGTCCGCGGCCCCGTCATCGTCCTCGCCGCCGTGGTCGGCGTCGGCGAGCCGCTCGTCGAGCTCCGCCCGGTAGCGGCGGGTGAACTCGGCGAAGCGCTCCGGGTCGTGGCCGAACCATGTGCGCAGCCCCGGGGAGGGCGCCACCTGGGGCAGCCGGCCGGTGAGGTCCACATCGGCCTTGGCCACCCCGCGCGGCCACATCCGGTCCACCAGGATGCGCGCCCCCGCCGGGGCCTCGTCCCGGTGGCGCAGATCGTGGATCTTCAGGGTTCGGATTGCGTCGTTCACCTCGGTCATACCCCCGGTGTACCGCCGCGTCGCGGCGGGCGGCAAGCCGCGGCTACGCCGGCCGCGTCCGGCCGGCGTCCCGGGCCGCCCGGGCGGCGACCCGGCCCACCGGCACCGCGGAACCGGCCGCGATGGCCGCCCCGGCGAGCAGCAGCGCCGCGTATCCCGCGGCCGGCCCGCCGCCGAGGGCCGCCCCGGCCGGCGGGGCGAGCAGGGAGAGCACGAAGGGCGCCGCGAAGCCGAGGTAGGTCAGCGCGTAGAACACCCCGATCAGCGCCCCCAGCTGCGCGGGCGGGGAGATGAGCGCCACCTCGTGCAGGCCGGCGACCATCATCACCCCGTAGCTGCAGCCCAGCAGCGCCGCCACCGGCGGCACCGCCAGCGGATGCGGCCAGGCGGCTGTTGCGGCGGCGCCGAGCATCCCGGCCGCGGCGGCGCCGAGGCCGATCACGGACAGCGGCAGCCAGCCGGCGGCGGCCAGCCGGGCCGCCGCGGGCTGCACCGCCGCCCCGGAGCCCATCGCGAGGAAGGCGATGAGCCCGCTGTAGGCCACCGGCAGCCGCACCTGGTCGAGCACCAGCACCGGCAGCAGGGCGAAGGCGACGGTGACGCAGCCGAACACCCATGGCGCCCAGGCGGCGACGGCCCAGCCGAAGGCGCGGGTGCGCGCCGCCGGGGGGATCAGCGCCGGGCGGGACCCGGGCCGGCCCGGCGCCGGCGGCCGAGTCTCCGGGGCGGCGCGCAGCAGGGGTGCGACGAGGGCGACGAGCGCCAGGTGCACCAGGTAGGGGGTGAGCTCCGGGGCGGGGGCGAATTCGGCGACCAGACCGGAGACCAGGGGGCCGCCGCCGAAGCCGGCGGAGACCGCCGCGGTGGCCCGCCGTGGCCCGGCCGCCGGCCGGTCCGCGCTGAGCTCCTTGATCCAGGCCGCCCCGCAGGCCATCGCCATGCCCACCCCGGCGCCGACGATGCACCGGCCGGCGAACAGGGCCGGTGCGCCGAGCGCCGCCCCGGCGGCGAGCACCGCGGAGCCGGCGCCGGCGAGCAGCAGCGCCGGGCGCAGGATCGCCGAGCGGCCCAGCCGGTCCGAGGCGCGGCCGGCGAGCAGCAGGGCGGGCACCAGGCCGGCGGCGTAGACGCCGAGCATCGCGGTCACCGAGGGCTGCCCGATGCCCTCGGCGGAGCGGTACACCTCGAGCATCGGGGCGAAGAGGTTCGCGCCGAAGCCGATGGTGAACATGGCGAGCCCGACCCGCCGCCAGGCGCCGGGATCGGGGGTGGCCGGGGGTGCGGAGGGGGTGCAATCGGGGGTATGGGCCGGCTCCATGGATCGAGCCTAGCGCCCTGCTCTCCCCCGCAAAAGGGTTTCGCCGCACCCGGGGGCGCGGCCACCGGATTTCCCGTTCACCCGCCCCGGGTCGGACCCCGGCGGGCCCGGATCGTCGGATCCGGGCGGCCCCCGGTTCCCGGCCGGCGGCGGGGAACCGGCGGCCCCGGCGACGCGACTTTTCGGCATGACCACCATGACGGCGGGTGACCCCGCCCCCAGCCCCAGCCCGTCCAGCCCGCCGCCGGATCCGGGCCCGCCCGGCCGCGGCGGCGCCGGCCCGCGGGCGCTGATCCACCGGATGCACTCCATCGCCGGGGTGTTCGTGGCGCCGCTGCTGCTCATCGCCGCGCTCACCGGCCTCGGCTACGCCGCCGCGCCCACCCTGGAGGCGGTGCTGCACCAGCAGGAGTTCACCGCCCCCTCCACGCTGCCGGACCGGCCGGTGGCGGAGCGGATCGACGCCGCCGCCCGGGTGCACCCCGATCTGCCGGTGACCGCGCTGCGGCTGCCCGCCGACTCCGCGGAGACCACCCGGGTGCTCTTCGCCGACCCGGGCCTGGGCGAACCCCGGGCCCGGCGGGCGGTGTTCGTCGACGCCGGGGACCTGGCGGTGCGCGGGGACGCGGTGCAGTACGGCGGTTCCGCGCTGGTGCTGCGCAACTGGCTCGCCGAGGGCCACGGCAGCCTGTGGCTGGGCGCGCCCGGCCGGCTCTACGCGGAGACCGCCGCGTCCTGGCTGGGCGCGCTCACCCTCGGCGGGCTGTGGCTGTGGTGGGACCGGCGGCGCCGGACCCGCCGCCGCGCCGCCGCCGGCCCGCGCCGGGCGCCCCGGGCGGAGTCGGCCCGCGCCACCCAGCTGCGCCGGCATTCCCGGGCCGGGGTGTGGTTGGCCGCGGGCCTGCTCTTCCTCACCTTCACCGGGCTGACCTGGTCCCTGGTCGCCGGGGAGGCGATCGGCGCGGTGCGCGGCGCGTTCGGCTGGTACGCGCCGACCCCGGCGGTCGTCGCCGGCGCCCCCGCCGCGGGCCATGGCCACGGTCACGGGCACTCCGGGCACGGCGCCGCCCCGGCCCCGGATCCGGCGGCCTCCCGGGAGCTCGCCGGGCAGGCGGACCTGGTGGTCGACCGGGCGCGCCGGGCCGGGCTGACCGGGGTGCTCGACGTGGCGCTGCCGGAGGCCCCGGGGCAGGCCTGGCGGGTCACCGAGGCCCGGGTGCCGTGGCGCTTCAGCCGGGATGCGGTGACCGTGGACGGGGCGACCGGGGAGCTGGTGGACCGGGTGGACTTCGCGGACTGGCCGTTCGCCGCCAAGGCCACCGAATGGCTCATCGGCGCCCATGCCGGGCGGCTGCTCGGCTGGGTGAACCAGCTGGCGCTGGCGGGGATCGCGGTGGGCCTCATCGCGCTCATCCTGCGCGGCTACCGGATGTGGTTCCTGCGCGGCCGGGACGGCCGGCCGGGGCGGCTGGCCCCGCCGAGCCGGTGGCGCGCGCTGCGCCCGGTGCCGACCGCGGCGGTGGTGCTGGCGATCCTGGCCTATTCGGCGCTGGCCCCGATGTTCGGGCTGAGCCTGCTGCTCTTCCTGGTGCTCGACGGGGCATGGCGGGTGCTGCCGCGGCGGCGGGCGCGGCGGGCCGGGGCCACCGGGGGTGCCGCCCCTATGGAAGCTGATAAGCTTCGCATATGAAAAATTCCTGGTCCATGATCGCCCCCGGCGCCGTCTCCCTCGCCGCCGCCGGCGCCCTGCTGCTCGCCGCCGTCCCCGCCGGGGCCGCCCCGGCCATCCCGGGCCTGCCGGGGTCCCCCGCGGCCGGGTCCGCGGACATCGCCGACCTGCCCGAGCTGCCGGAGCTGCCCGGGCTGCCCGGCGGCGACGCGGCCGGGGACCCGCCCGCCGAGTTCCCCGGGCTGCCGGTGAGCTCCTCGGACCTGCCCGGACTCGGCGCCCTCGGCGGCGGGGAGCCGCTCAGCCGGGTCGACCACGTCGACCTGGCCGGCTACGCCGGCACCTGGCACCAGCTCGCCGCGGTGCCGCAGCCCTTCACCCTGCAATGCGCCCGGGACGTCACCGCCGTGTACACGGTGCAGGCCGCCGACCGGGTCGGGGTGCGCAACACCTGCGTGGACTGGACCGGGAAATCCTCCGGGATCACGGGCCGGGCCACGGTGCGGGATCCGGAAACGAACGCGGCGCTGCGGGTCAGCTTCGACGGGGTGCCCTTCCAGGACCCCGAGGGCGAGGCGAACTACATCATCACCTACCTCGCCGATGACGTCGCCATCGTCGGCGGCCCGGAGCGCACCAGCGGCTTCGTGCTGGCCCGGGGCACCGCGCTGAGCCCGGGGCGCTGGGCGGAGATCACCGCGATCATCGCCGACCGCGGCTGGTCGCCCTGCCTCTTCCTGACCACCCCCACCACCGGCGGGGAGGAGCGCACCCTGCCGCTCTGCGCGATCTAGGGCGCCCCCGCGCCGACCCGGCCCCGCACCCCGCACGGGTGCGGGGCCGGGTCAGGCGAGCAGCAGCACCGCCGGGGCGATCAGGCCGATGAGCGCCCCGGCGAGGGTCTGCCGGACGGTGTGGTGGGCCAGCCGGACCCGTGCCCAGGCCAGCGGCGGGGCGAGCGCCAGCGGGGCGGCGAACCAGGCCCCGGCGGCCAGGGCGCAGCAGCACCAGGCCGCCACCCAGGAGGCCAGGTGCAGGGAGGGCTTGCGTCCGCCGAGCACGGTGATCGCCCCCGCGCCGGCGGCGGTGGCCGCGCCCGCGGCGAGCAGCGGCCAGAGCAGCCCGCCCGCCCCGGCGGCGGCGAAGACCGCCGCGGTGGCCGCCAGGCCCGCGCCGAAGATGGCGAAGGCGATCCCGCGCTCGCCGCGATCGGTGACGTGCCGGCCGCTGCGGATCCGGCCGGCCCGGCCGGCCAGCACCAGCCCCGCCAGCGGCAGCGGGCCGAGCAGCGCCGCCGCGGCCGCGCCCGCGCCGGGCCGGCCGGCGGCGGCGCCGGTGATGAGCACGGCGGCGGCGATGGACACCCAGGGGGCGCAGGCCTCGGTGAGCACCCGGGCGAGGCGATCGGCGGTCATGGGCCGATTCCACCACGGCCGCCGCGGATCAGCGCAGTCCGTGCACCCGATCCATGAGATCCAGGGTGAACTGGGTGCCGCCGAGCCGGGTCAGCGGGATCGCCAGCGCCGCCCGGGAGCCGCGGGCCCGGTAGGCCGCGGGCCGGCGGGCCCGGATCTCGGCGAGGATCGCCTCCGCCACCGCCTCCGGGGCCACCCCCGCGGCCTCGTTGGCGTCCAGCCGGTCCAGCATGGCGGCCAGCCGCCCCCGGTAGGGCGAATCCCAGGCCCCGCCGTAGCGGGTGCGCCGGGCGGCGATCCCGGTGGCCACGGAGCCCGGCTCGACCACGCTGACCCCGATCCCGAAGGGGGCGACCTCCCCGCGCAGCGCCAGCCCCGCCCCGCGCAGCGCCGCCTTCGAGGCGACGTAGGAGGAGCGGAAGGCCAGCGGCAGCGAGCCCAGCATCGAGCCGACCAGCACCACCCGGCCCCGGCCTGCGGCGCGCATCCCGGGCAGCAGCCGGGCCACCAGGTCCAGCTGGCCCACCACGTTGACCTGCAGCAGCCGCTCCCAGGCCGCCCGGGGCAGCTCCTCCAGCGGCCCGGACTGGCTCTCCCCGGCATTGGCCACCAGCACCGCCGCACCACGCTCGCCGCGCCCCCGGGCACGCTCCCGCACGGTCTCCGCGGCGGCGGCGATGGACCCCGGATCGGCCAGATCCAGCTCGATCATGCGCACCCCCCGCGGGGCGGGCGCGGCCGCGCCGCGGCGGCTGGTGCCGAGCACCTCGAACCCGGCCCCGGCCAGGGCCGCGGCGGTGGCCGCCCCGATCCCGGAGGAGGCCCCGGTGACCAGGGCGAGGCCGGCGACCGGGGGCAGGGCCGGGCCGTGGATGGGGCGGATGCGCGGGACCATGGGCCCTCCCGGGATCGGGGACGGGGAAGATTCGCCGCGGATACTACCCGCGGATCGCGTGCGGCGGATCGGCGCGCGGCCGGCGGCAGGATACAGTGAGTCCCGTTGACCAGTCCTCCCCGGAAGGCCCCATGACCGACCAGCCCACCCGCCGCACCCGCCCCGCCCGCCGGATCCTCGCCGCCGTCGCCGCCGCGGCCCTGGTCGCCGGGCCCGCCACCCCGGCCGCGGCGGACCCCGCGCCGGCGCTCGACTGGGGCGACTGCCCCGCCGCGGCGATGACCGCCCCGGGCACCGAATGCGCCGAACTGGAGGTGCCCCGGGACTACGCCGACCCGCAGGGGCCGACCATCACCCTGACCATCTCCCGGCTGCCCGCCACCGGGGTCTCCCGCGGGGCGGTGGCCGGCAACCCCGGCGGCCCCGGCGGCGACGCCCTGGGCATGTTCGCCCCGGAGCAGGTGCGGATGCCCGACGCGGTGCGCGAGCAGCGCGATCTCATCGCGGTGCAGCCCCGGGGCCTGCGCTGGTCCACCCCCCTGGAGTGCGATCTCGCGGGCATCCCGATGAGCGCGGTGCTCGCCGGCCAGGTCGGGGCGCTCTACGCCGCCTGCGAGGCGGCGATGCCCGGCTACGCGGCGACGATCACCACGGAGAACACCGCCCGGGACCTGGAGGAGGCCCGCAAGGCGCTGGGCCTGCCGGAGCTGGACCTCTACGGGGTGTCCTACGGCTCCGATCTGATGTCCACCTACGCCACCCTCTTCCCGGGGCGGGTCGGCGCGATGGTGCTGGACTCCGGGGTGGACCCCGACCAGCGCTGGTTCGACCTCGGCCCGGCCCGGGAGACCTGGCGCCGGGAGGCGCTCACCGCCCTGTTCGGCTGGATCGCGGACCGGGACGCGAGGTACCACCTCGGCACGACCCCGCTGCAGGTCTACCGCGCCTGGTCGGACCGGGTGAACGAGCAGTCCGGGGCGCCGGGCCGGGTCTACCCGCCGCCGGCGGAGGTCGGGGATCTCCCCGGGGCGCTCGCGGAGCACCCGGAGGCGGCGCTGCCCGCGCTGAACCGGGTGCTGCCCGCCGTCTGGCGCGGCCATTCCGCGCTGGCCGGCCTCACCGGCGGCGCCGCGGAGCAGTCCCCGCTGCTGCAGCTCACCATGGCGGCGCTGTACAGCGAGTCGATGTGGCCGGAGATCGCCGACCGGATCGCCACCGGGACGACCCCGGAGCCGGAGCTGCCCGAGGGGCTCGGCCCCGAGGACGTGATGGAGATGGTCACCGCGATGACCATGGTGGAGCGGGGCATCATCTGCAATGACAACCGCAACGCCGCGGATCCGGCGCGCACCCCGCGCCTGTTCGGGGACATGCTCGCCGGCGGGGACCTGCTGCGGATCAACGCCGACGCGCTGAAATCCGGCTACCTGTGCGCCGGCTGGCCCGCGGCCCGGGCCGCGATCCGGCCCAGCGGCGCGGAGCTGGCGACGCCGCCGCTGATCCTGCACTACGACCGCGACAGTGCGGTCACCGGCGTCGCGCACCGCGCGATCCGGGAGGCGATGGGCGGGGAGCTCATCCTGCTGCCCGGCCACGGCCACGGGGTGCTCGCCGCGGCCAATGACCCGGACGCCGTCGCCGAGGCGGTCACCCGGCACTACCTGGGCTGAGCCGCCGGCCCGGGGGTCAGGAGATGGCCAGGCCGGCGGCGTCGCCGCCGCCGGCGACCGGATCCCCGGCGGCGTCGACGAACCATTTCAGCTCCAGCTCCAGGGTGCGGCGCAGCCCGGCCCGCTTGGGGGAGTCCTCCACCTCCAGCTCCACGCGCAGCGACTCCGGCAGGTCCATGGTCGCCGCCGCCTCCCCGGCGCCGAGGGTGACCCGGCCGGCGCGCACCCGGGCGGCCAGATCCTCGAGCAGCCCGGCCAGCTCCTCCCGGCCCAGCTCGGCGCGGCTCTTCACCAGCTTCCGCTTGGCTGCGGCGGTGTCGTCTCGGGTCATCGGGCGGCTCCTCTCCTCGGGCGGGCCGCACCCGCCGGCCCGCGGCGCATCCCCCCGCCCCCATGATGCCCGAGCCGGCCGCGGCCGGGCCGGGCCTAGCCGACGACGAGGTCGGTGCCCTCGGCGGCCAGCGGCGCCGGGGCGGCCGGGTCCCGGGAGGGCCCGGAGATCACCTCGCCGGTGGCCATGTCGAAATGGGAGCCGTGCTGGGGGCAGATCATCTGCCCGTCGGCGAATTCGGAGATGGTGGAGCCCATATGCGGGCACACCGCGGAGAAGGCGTGGAACTCGCCCTCGGCGGGCTGGGTGATCACGTACTTGCCGATGACCACCCCGCCGCCGACCGGGATCTCCGCGGCGGCGACCTTCGCGGCCTCCTCCGCGGAACCGCAGGCGGCGAGCAGGGCGCCGGCGGCGGTGGCGGCGGAGCCGAGCAGGAAGCGGCGGCGGCTGCACGCCGGGGTGCCGGCGTCGTTCAGGCTGGGTGAGCGGGTCATGGGAAGAACGCTACCCCGCGCCGGCCGGCTTCCGGGCACCGAAGATCGCCCGGCCCACCCGCACCTGGGTGGAGCCCTCCGCGATCGCGGCCTCGAAATCCCCGGACATGCCCATGGACAGCTCCGCCAGGGCGCCCTCCGGCAGCTCCGCGGCGAAATCCGCGGCCAGCCCCTCGCGCAGTTCGCGCAGCCGGGTGAAGCAGCCGCGCACCGCGGCCGCCCCGGCGGGGGTGCCGTCATCCGGCATCGCCATGGTCATCAGCCCGCGCAGCCGCAGGTTCGGCCACCGCCCGGCGGCCAGCGCCGCCACCAGCTCCCGGGCCCCGGCGGGGTCGGTCCCGGCCTTCTGCGGTTCCGCGGAGGTGTTCACCTGGATCAGCACCTCCAGGACCCGCTCGTGCTCGACGAGCCGGCGCTGCAGCGCATCGGCGACCTTCGCCCGGTCCAGGGCGTGGAACTCGTCGGCGAAGCCGGCCAGCCGGCCGGCCTTGTTGCTCTGCAGCGGGCCGATCACCGCCCACCGGGGGCCGGTGAGCTCCGCGGCCTTCGCCGCGGCCTCCTGCACCCGGTTCTCCGCCAGGGCGGTCACCCCGGCGGCGGCCAGGTGCGGCCAGGCGGCGGCGAGCACCCCGGCGGGCACCGTCTTCGACACCGGCAGCAGCCGCACCCCGGCCGGGTCCCGTCCGGCGGCGGCCGCGGCGGCGTCCACCCGGGCGCGCACCGCCGCCAGCCGGGCGGCGATCGCCTCCGGGGAGCGGTCGGCGGGCTCGGGGGCGGGGGCTGGGGCGGTTGCGGGGCTCATGCCCGCCGAGGCTACCGGCGCCGGCGGCGGCGCCGGGCGAGGAGCCACCCGGCGGCCGCGGCCGCCCCGATCCCGGCCAGCGCCGGCGGGCGCAGCTGCCCCCACACCGGCACCACCACCGCATGATCGGGCTGCCGCGCCGGGCCGCCGAGGGCGGCGATGATCTCGGCGAGCACGGTCGGCGAGTACAGCATGGAGAGGTGATCCGGCCACTGCCCGCGGCCGAGATCCTGCACCCGGATATTCCGCACCGCCGGGTCGCACGCCCCCGGGCGGGCCGGGTCGTGGTCGAGGAAGCCGCCCGCCCAGGGGGTGGCGATCCAGTCCACCCGGCTGGCGAAGTTGACGTAGCGCACCCCCTCGCGCAGCTCCCCGGCGGAGTTCAGCCGCTCGAAGATCGGCCGGCCCGGGGTCTGCTGCAGGCCCGCCGGGCCGAGGATGCGGGTGAAGGCCGGCTCCACCGGGATCCCGGCGGCGGTGAGCCGGTCGCCGAGCCGGCTCACCCCGGACAGGGTGGCCCCGTGGTGGTTGCCGCCGAGGCTGATCAGGGTGCGCACCCGGCCCGCCCCGCGCTCCTGGGCGTAGAGCCGGCCGTGGATGGCCCCCTGGGAATGGCAGATCAGGTCCACCCGCTCGGCCCCGGTGGCGGCGAGCACCGCGTCCACCGCGTCGGCGACCTCGGCGGCGCTGGCCTCCAGATCGGCGACCCCGGCGACCCCGCCGACCCGGCCGACCCGGCACCCCCGGTCCACGCCGTAGTTGAAGCCGTGCACGTCGAAGCCGGCGGCGCGCAGCCCGGGGGCGATCATCGCCCAGGTGGAGTAGGCGTTCATCCAGGTGCCGTGGATGAGCACCACCGGAGGCCGGCCGGCGGCCCCGGCCGGGGGCGCGGGCGCGTCGGATTCGGCCAGCCCCGGCGGCAGCAGGTCCCGGGTGCGCAGCTGGCGCAGGAAGGCCAGCGGGAAGTTCCGCGCGGGCGGCCCCGTCGGGCCGGGTGCGCGGCGGGCGGCGGCGTCGGGGGCGTCCATGCGGCCGAGCCTAACCCCGCCGGGGCGGGCGCGCGGGGAGTCCGCGGGCATCCGCCCCCATCGGGTGAATCCGGCTTTCCCACGGTAGATTCGCCCCCATGCTCCAGGATCGAATCGCGGCCCTGCCGCCGGCGACCCGCCGCCGGCTGCTGCTGCTCGCCGGGCTGCTCGCCGCGGGCGTCGTCGCCCTGCACCTGCACCGGGCCTTCACCTACTACATGATGGACGTGGAGGTCTTCCAGGACGCCGGCTGGGCGCTGCGCCGCGGCCAGGACCTGTACTCGGCGGATTTCCCCACCCGCAGCGGGTTCCGCTTCATCTACCCGCCCTTCGCCGCGCTGCTGTTCTGGCCCACCACCTGGGCGGGGCCGACCACTCTGCAGGTGCTGTGGACCGCGGCGACCATCGCCGCGGTGTGGGCGATCCTGGCGATGGCCGCCACCCGGCTGCTTTTGCCCCGGCCGCGGTTGGCCGCCGCGGTGCTGCTCGGCCCGGCGCTGCTGGTGGACCCGCTGCGCGCGAACATCGACTTCGGCCAGATCAACGTCTTCCTGGCGCTGCTGGTGGTCGCCGACGTGCTGGGCTTCCTGCCCCGCTGGGCCCGCGGCGCCGGGGTCGGCGTCGCCGCCGGGATCAAGATCACCCCCGCCGCCTACGCCCTGATCTTCCTGGTCCGCGGCCGGGGGGGGGACGTGGCCCGTTCCGCGGGCTGGTTCCTGCTCACCGCGGCGGTGGGCTTCGCGCTGCGCTTCGAGGAGTCGGTCTACTACTGGACCGAGGAGTTCTTCGCCGGCAACCGGGGCGGGGAGCCGATCTACCCGCCGAATCAGGCGGTGTCCGGGCTGGTCGCCCGGGCCGGGGTGACCGGGGCGGCGGAGACCGCGATCGTGGCGGCGGTCTTCCTCGCCGGGGCGGTGGCGGCCGGGCTGGCGGCCTGGCGCCTGGAGCGGATCGGCCGGCCGGTGCTCGCCCTGGCGGCGATCGCCCTGGCGGTGTGCGTCACCGGCCCGTACACGGTGAGCCACCACTGGTCCATCATCATCGTCGGCCTGCCGCTGCTGGCCCGGCTGCGCTCGCGGCCGGCGCTGGCGCTGGGCATCGCCTTCTACCTGGCGCATCTCATCGCCCCCTACGGGGTGTTCGGGGAGGAGGGCGCCGTCGCCGCGAACCCCCTGGTGTGGGTCATCGGCAACGCCCAGGGCATCGCCGGGGTGGTGCTGCTGACGGCCCTGGCCTGGGCGGCGATCACCGGCCGGGTGCCGGAGCTGCCGCGCTGGCGGCGGGCCCGCTGGTCGCGGGCCGCCCGGACCCCGGACCCGGCCGCCGGCTGAGCGCTCAGCGGCGCCGCCGGGTGGTGCGCGCGGTG
The DNA here is from genome assembly GCF_001941505.1 of Corynebacterium sphenisci DSM 44792. Lineage (NCBI taxonomy): Bacteria > Bacillati > Actinomycetota > Actinomycetes > Mycobacteriales > Corynebacteriaceae > Corynebacterium > Corynebacterium sphenisci. The sequence continues at coordinate 43,158 of NZ_CP009248.1, forward strand.
GCCGGGGCGGTCCACGGGTCCTCCGGCCAGGGGTGCCGGGGATAGCGGCCGCGCATCTCCGCGCGCACCCCGGCGTAGGTCCCGTCCCAGAAGCTGCGCAGATCCGCGGTGACCGCCAGGGGGCGCCCGGCCGGGGAGAGCAGGTGCAGCAGCACCGGCACCCGGCCGTCCAGGATCCGGGGGGTCTCCGCCAGGCCGAAGCACTCCTGCAGCTTCACCGCCAGCACCGGCTGCGCGCCCCGCCCGGTCTCGGCCGCCTGGTCCGGGTCCGGGTAGTCCAGGCGCACCCGGGATCCCGAGGGCACCCGGATCCGCTCCGGGACCAGCTCCTCGAGCCGGGTGGCGTCCGGCCAGGGCAGTAGCCGGCGCAGCTCCTCGGCGGACACCGCCGCCGGGGCGGTCTCCGCGCCGCGACCGGCGAGCAGGGTCCCGGCCCGCGCGGCGAGGCTGCCCCGGTCCACCGCCGGCCAGGGATCGCCGAGTTCGCGGTGCAGCAGCGCCAGCCGGGCGCGCAGCGCCTCGGCGGCCGGGGTGCAGCGCAGCAGCGCCGGATCGGCGGCCAGCGCCCGGGCGAGCGCGGCGGCGGCCTCCGCGGCGGTGGGCGGCACCGGCCGGGCGGCCAGTTCGATGGCGCCGAGCCGGTCGACCTCCCGGGCGCTGATCCGGCCGGCGCCCAGCGGGCCGGTCAGCCGCACCTCCCGGCCGCCGCCGCGCCGGGCCGCCGCGGTGTACTCGGCCAGTTCCCGGCTCGCCGGGGCGGCGGCGCGGATGAGCGCCCCGGCCCGGCCGCCGGCCGCGCCGGGCGCCCGGGTGACCTCGGCGATGGCCAGCCAGTCATGGCCGCGCAGCTCCGGCGGGGCGGTCGCGGCGGTGCCGCCGACGGTGAGGTACTCCGCGGAGGCGGCGTCCCGGCGCCGGGCGATCCGCTCCGGCCGGGCCAGGGCGGTGACCAGGGCCACCGGGTCCGCCTCCGGCGGGTCGCCGGCGTCCCGGGCCAGGTCGCCGGCGGCGGCGACGACGTCGCCGCGGCCCAGCAGCCGCTCCAGGCGGCGGGCCTCGCGGCGGGCGGTCTCGCCCGGCCGGGCCCGGGTGAGGTCCCCGGCGGGGGCCTCGGCGAGCAGTGCGGTGGCCGCCGCGGCCCGGCGCGCCCCCAGCGGCCCGGCGGCGATGAGCAGCGCCCGGCCGGCGGCGGGATCCACCGGCAGCCGGGCCAGCAGCCGGCCCAGCCCGGTGGCGTGGCCCGCCCCGTCGACGGCGCCGAGGGCGGCCAGGGTCGCGTTCGCGGCGGCGGCGTGCGCCGCCGGCGGCGGGTCCGGCAGCCGCAGCCCCGCCCCGCCGGGGGTGCCCCACACCGCCAGATCCAGCATCGCCCGGGTGAGCTCGGCGACCGCGATCTGCGGGGCGGGCCAGGCGTCCAGCTGCGGCCATTCGGCCTCGGCGATGAGCCGCACCGCGACCCCGGGGCCGAGCCGTGCGGCCCGGCCGGCGCGCTGCTCCGCCGAGGAGCGGGCGCAGGACACGGTGACCAGGCCGGACATGCCCCGGGCCAGATCCAGCCGGGGCCCGCGGTCCAGGCAGGCGTCCACCACGGCGCGCACCCCGGGCACCGTGATCGACGACTCCGCCACCGCGGTGGCCACGATGATCCGGCGGCCCCGCCGGTCCCGCCCGGCGACCACCCGGTCCTGTTCGGCGGCGTCCAGGCGGCCGTGCAGGGGCAGCGTCTCCGCCTCCGGGGCGAGGGCGGCCAGCCGGGCCCGGACGTGGTCGATCTCCCGGACCCCGGGCAGGAAGACCAGCACGTCCCCGGCGGTCTCGGCGGCCAGCGCCGCGGCCTGCGCCGCGGCGTGGTCGAGGAAGCCCCGCTCCACCCCGCGCGGGCCCAGCCGGGGCCCGGTGTGCGGCCGGTACCGGATCTCCAGGGGGTGCGCGGTCGCCGCGGCGGCGATCACCGGGGCGGGGGCGCCGTCGACGTCGAGCAGGGCGGCGAAGCGCTCCGCGTCGACGGTGGCGGACATCGCCACCAGGATCAGGTCCTCGCGCAGATCGCGCAGATCGCGCAGCATGGCCAGGGCCAGGTCGGTGTCCAGATCGCGTTCGTGGACCTCGTCGAGCACCACCGCGGCGACCCCGGGCAGCTCCGGGTCGGCGAGCAGCCGGCGCAGCAGCACCCCGGGGGTGGCGAACTCCACCACCGTGTCCGGGCCGACCCGGACGTCCCCGCGCACCGCGTAGCCCACCGGCCCGCCCAGCCGCACCCCGGCGAGATCGGCGAGCCGGCGGGCGGCGGCGCGCACCGCCACCCGGCGCGGGGCGGTGACCAGCACCCGGCCGGCGGCGCCGTGGGCGGCCACCGCGGCGGCCACCGCAGGGGGCACCGCGGTGGTCTTGCCGGTGCCCGGCGGGGCCTGCACCACCGCCGCCGCCCCGGGGGAGCGGCCGAGCGCCTCGGCGAGGGGGCCGAGGGCGGCGGCGATCGGCAGCCCGCGGGCCACCCGGGCCGGGTCGAGGGGGGTGCGGGGCTGGTCCATGGGCCCCAGGATGCCAGGGCGGCCCGGCGCCGCGGCGCGATGGCCGCCGCGGCCGGGGCCTACGTAGGATCGGCGGCGATGGACATCATCGACGCCCATTTCCACGTGATCGCGGCCCGGGACATGCAGCCGGAGCTGCCGGAGGCCCCGCGGCCCTTCCCGGTGGACGCCTACCTGCAGGCGGTGGGCCGGGTCGCCGAGGAGGTGGACTGGGCCCGGTTCGCCGGCGGGGTGGTCGTCGGCGGCTCCCGGCGGGACCGGGCGCGCACCCTGGTGGAGTCCCTGGAGCAGCTGGAGCTGGAGGCCGCCGCGGCCGGGCGGGCCCCGGCGGACGGCGGCCGCGCCTTCATCGGCGTGATCACCGGCACCGCGGATCTCGGGGCGGAGCGGGTGCTCGCCCTCGATGCGCGGGGGGTGCGCGGGGTGCGCTTCAACCTGCTGCGCGGCCAGGAGGTCGCCGACGGGGATCTGCTCGCGGTGGCGCACCGGGTCCATGATCTGGCCGGCTGGGCCACCGACGTCGCCGTGGACGTCACCGCCCGGCCCGGGCTGGTGGCGCGGCTGCCGGAGCTGGACCGGGTGTGCGTCAACCACCTGGGTATGGCGGAGGCGGGGGTGGACGCGGTGGTGGACCTGGCCGCGCGGGGGGTGCGGGTGAAGGCCACCGGCTTCGGCAGGCTGCCCTTCCCGCCGGCCGATGCGCTGCGCCGGATCCACCGGGCGAACCCGGGGGCGCTGGTCTTCGGCAGCGATCTGCCCGGCACCCGGGCGGAGCGCCGCTTCGACGGCGGGGATCTGGAGCTGCTGCTCGACGTGCTGGGGGAGTGGGAGCTGCCCCGGGTGCTGCACGACAACGCCCGGGCGCTGTACCGCTTCGCCGATCGGCGATGACCGCCGCCGGCCCCCTTCCCGGCGCCCCCGCCGGCGACTATATTCCCCCGGCATGAGGAACCTGCAGGGCTACGCCTGGCTGTCGGTGGCCGCCGCGCTGGCCACCATCGCCCTGAAGACGGTGGCCTACCTGCTCACCGGTTCCGTCGGCCTGCTCTCCGACGCCGCCGAGGGCTCGGTGAACCTCATCGCCGCGATTTTCGCGGTGGTCATCCTGCGGATCACCGCCCAACCCGCCGACGCCGACCACGAGTTCGGCCACGCCAAGGCCGAGTACTTCGCCTCCGGGCTGGAGGCGGCGATGATCCTCCTCGCCGCCGGTTTCATCGCGGTCACCGCGGTGGAGCGGCTGCTCAACCCCGCGCCGGTGGCCGCAATCGGCGCGGGTATCGCGATCTCCGCGGTCGCCGCCGGGATCAACGGCGCCGTGGCCTGGGTGCTCATCCGCGCCGGGCGGGAGCACCGGTCCATCACCCTGGCCGCCGACGGCCGGCATCTGCTCTCCGATGTGGTCACCTCCCTCGGCGTGATCGCCGGGGTCGCCCTGGTGCACCTCACCGGCTGGTCCTGGCTGGACCCGGTGGTGGCCCTGGCGGTGGCCGCGAACATCCTGCGCGCCGGCTGGTCGCTGGGCCGGGAGTCCGTCGATGGGCTCATGGACAAGGCGATGACCGGGGCGGATCGCGCCGCGGTGGACCGGATCGTGGCGGCGCACGTCGACCCGCTCGCCGGGGTGGACATCCACGAGGTGCGCACCCGGGTGGCCGGCCGGCGCACGTTCATCGAATTCCACATGCTGGTGCCCGGGGCCTGGTCGGTGGTGCGCGGCCATGATGCGCTCAGCGACGTGGAGGACGAGCTGCGCGGGCGCTTCCCCGGGGTGCACATCTCCTCCCATCTGGAGCCGATCGAGGATGAGCGCGCCTACGGCGACGTGAATCTGTAGGGCGGCGCCGGGCACGTCATTTTCGCCGGAAATAACCTCCCATCCGGGGGTATATCCGGTAAAGCCACGTGACTGCGGTCACAAAGGAATACCATCCCCGGTGGAATCACGTCCGCCGCCCGGATCCGGGCGGCGGACGCGCGACACGCGATGGAAGGACCCGGCCGCCATGAAGGACGAGAGCAAGCGCACCGCCGACAGCCCGATGGACCCCACCCCCCGGCCGCGCCGGGACATCGTCGTCCCGGCCGCCGACGGGCTGCTGCTGCGCGGCACCCTCTTCCGGCCCGCGAAGCACCCCGGGGAGATCCGCGGCGTCATCACCATCCACCCCAACGCCGGGATCACCGGCGACGCCTACGCGGACATGGCCCGGCACCTGGCGGACAAGGGCTACGCGGTGGTCACCTACGCCAACCGCGGCACCGGCCGCTCCGGGCTGGCCGCGGACACCCGCAACGAGGACATCCGGATGTCCGACTGGATCACCGTCGACGTGCCCGGGGTGCTGGAGTGGGCGCGGGAGACCTTCCCCGGCCTGCCCGCCTACGCCATCGGCCACGGCGTCGGCGGCCACGGGGTGCTCTGGGCCGGTTCCGAGGGCACCGTGGACGCCGCGGTGCTGGTCGGCTGCGGCCAGCGCAACATCGGCAACGTGCCCGGCTGGCTGAACAAGGCCAAGACCTTCGCCCTGTTCACCGTGATCTGCCCGGTCACCGCCACCCTCTTCGGCCGGATCCCGCGCCAGCCGCTCGGCTTCGTCGAGGAGCCCCCGGTCGGCGTGGTCCGGCAGTGGGCCTCCTGGACCCGCCGCCGCGACTACTTCTTCGGCGATCCCGAGTTCGACTTCGGGGCCCGCTACGCCCGCGCCAACGGCCGCTACCTGCTGGTCCGGGTGCCCGGGGACAAGTGGTGCGATGAGGAGGGCACCACCAGCCTGGTCAAGCGGCTCTACGCCGCCGAGGTGGAGCAGCGCGAGCTGACCCCCGCCTCCGGGGCGGGCCTGGGCCACCGCGGCCTGGCCCACGCCGGCAACGAGGCCACCTGGGATGCGCTGCTCACCTGGCTGGAGGGCGACGCCGCCGCCTGAGGCCCCGCTACCCTGGGCGCCATGGCCCACCGCATCATCGACACCCCGGTGGGGCCGCTGCGGCTGCTCGCCGGGCCCGCCGGCCTGCGCCGGGTGGACTACCTCGCCCGGCTCCGCGCCGAGGGGGATCCGGCGCCGGCGGACGCCGGCCGCGCGCCGGAGGGGCCCGCCCGGGCGCATCTCGACGCCGCGGCCGCCCAGCTGGCCGAGTACTTCGCCGGGCGGCGCCGCCGCTTCGACCTGACCCTGGACTGCCCGGAGCTCTCCGGCGGCTCCTTCCGGGCCCGGGCGCTGCGCGCGATGGCGGCGATCCCGCACGGGTCGACGCTGAGCTACGGGGAGCTCGCCGCCGCCGCGGGCTCCCCCCGGGCGGCCCGCGCCGCCGGGAGCGCCTGCTCCGGCAACCCGCTGTCCATCATCGTCGGCTGCCACCGGGTGCTGCCCGCCGGCGGGGGCGTCGGCGCCTACGGCGGCGGGGTGGAAAACAAAAGGCGGTTACTGGATCTCGAGGCAGGCCGGGTGCCCTTCCCCGGCACCGCCGCCGGCGGTGGGGGTATTTCCGTGGACACGCAACCTACGGCACCGTAGGCTCCTGCTATGGCTAAAAACATCGGTACCGGGGCGGTGCCCGCCGTCGCCGTCCCCTTCGACCGGGGCCCGCGGCCGGTGCTGCGGGGCTGGTTGCACGTCGCCGCCGCCGCCGTCGGGCTGATCGCCGGCATCGCGCTGACCATCGCCGCGGTGCGCCAGGGCGACCCCGCGCTGACCACCGCCACCGTGGTCTACGTGCTCTGCCTGATCGGCGCCATGGCCGTGTCCGGCTGGTACCACCGTTGGCCCTTCATCCGGGAGTCCAGCATCCGGGCCGCCCGGCGCGCCGACCACTCCATGATCGCGGTGTTCATCGCCGGCACCTACGGGCCGATCGTGGTGGCCGGGCTGCCCCCGGGCGATGCCACCGGGCTGCTCATCGCCTGCTGGGTCGGCGCCGCCGCCGCGGTGGTGGTGAACCTGGTCTGGATCAGCCACCCGCGCTGGGTGGCGGTGGCGATCTACCTCTTCCTCGGCTGGCTGGTGGTGTGGAAGCTCGGCGCGCTCTACGACGGCACCGGCGCCGCGGTGCTGCTGCTGCTCGCCGGCGGCGGGGTGATCTACTCCCTCGGCGCCCTGGTCTACGGCTTCAAATGGCCCGACCCCTGGCCGCGCTGGTTCGGCTTCCACGAGGTCTTCCACGCCGCCACCATCGTCGCCGCGGTGCTGCACCACATCGCCATCTGGATCGTCGTGCTGCACGGCCCGGTGGGGGCCTAGGCTGGTCGGCATGACCGACCGGCCCATCGACCCCGACCTCCGCGAGCGCCTCGCCGAGCTGGTCCGCGCCCGCCGCGCGGTGCGCGCCTACCGGCCCGGCCCCCTCGACGAGGAGCTGGTGCGCGAGTACCTGGGGCTCATCCTGGAGGCGCCCAGCGCCTTCAACCTGCAGGACCCGGGCATCATCCGGATCCGGGACCCGCGGGTGCGCGCCCGGGTGCTCGCCGCCGCCGGCGGGCAGCGCCAGGTCGCCGAGGCCCCGCTGCTGCTGGCCTTCCTCGCCGACCCGGCCGGCTGGCGGCGCACCCTGCCGGAGGTCACCGAACGCAACCTCGCCTCCGGGTACTGGGATCCCGCGACCGCCGCCGAACGCGGGGAGCGGATCCGGGCCTTCCAGCGGGTGCGCGCCGAGGCGGGCCTGGCCCGGGAGTTCGCGCTGCGCAACGCCATGATCGCGGCGACCTACGGGATCCTGCTGGCGCCGGCCTTCGGCTGGGCCAGCTCCCCGATGACCGGTTTCGACGACGCCGCCCTGAAGGAGGCGCTCGGCGCCCCCGCGGAGGCCACGGTGGCGCTGCTGCTCGCCGTGGGCGAACCCGCCGAGGACCCGCCGCATCCGGGCCGGCTGCCGCTGGCGCACCGGGTGCACCTGGACCGCTGGGGCGGCGCCGGCGACTGAGCCCCCGTCCGGGGCGCTCAGCCCAGGGACAGCGCCAGGTCCACCGCCTGCCGGATCGCGCGCTTGGCGTCGAGTTCGGCGGCCACGTCCGCGCCGCCGATCACGTCCACCGGGATCCCGGCGGCCTCCGCCGCGGCCGCCGCGTCCACCCCGCCCAGGGCGGCGAGCTCGGAGACCTGCCCGGTGCACAGCACCACCGAATCGACCGCCAGCACCCGGTCCGCGCCGTCGACGGTGATGTGCACCCCGGCGTCGTCGATCCGGCGGTAGGCCACCCCGGTATGCTGCACCACCCCGGCGGCGCGCAGCTCCGCCCGGTGCACCCAGCCGGTGGTCTTGCCCAGCCCGGCGCCGATCCGGGTGCTCTTGCGCTGCAGCAGGTGCACCTCCCGGTCGATGGTGTCGGGCAGCTCCGCATGCGGCGCCCGCTCCACCAGCCCGGCCCGGGCGGCGGCCGGATCGCCCACCCCCCAGGCCCGCCGCCATACGGCCACGTCCCGATCCGGGCGGCGGGTGAGGAACTGGGCCACGTCCACCCCGATCCCGCCGGCGCCGAGCACCGCCACCCGGCGGCCGACCTCCCGAGCCCCGGAGAGCAGCTCGTCGTAGCGCATCACCATCGGATGGTGCACGCCCTCGATCTCCGGCACCCGGGGGCGCACCCCGGTGGCCACCACCACCCGGTCGAAACCCGCCGCGGCGAGCTCCGCCACCCCCGCCCGGCGGCCCAGGTGCACCGGCACCCCCAGCGCCGCGAGCCGCCGGTCGAAGTAGCGCAGCGTCTGCGCGTACTCCTCCTTGCCCGGGATCCGGGCGGCCAGCCGGAACTGCCCGCCGATCGCCTCGGCGGCCTCGAAGACCTCCACCGCATGGCCCCGCCCGGCGGCGGCCTCGGCGAAGGCCAGGCCGGCCACCCCGGCGCCGAGCACCGCCACCCGGGCGGGCGCGGCCGCGCGCGGCGGGGTCGCCGCCAGCGCCAGCTCCCGGCCGGCCAGCGGGTTGACCAGGCAGGAGGCGCGCTTGTTGGCGAAGACGTGATCCAGGCAGGCCTGGTTGCAGGCGATGCAGGTGTTGATCTGCCCGGTGCGGCCGGCCACCGTCTTCGCCATCAGATCCGGGTCCGCCAGCAGCGGCCGGGCCATGGAGATCAGATCCGCGTCCCCGCGGGCCAGGATCGCCTCCGCCACATCCGGGTCGTTGATCCGGTTCGAGGCGCACACCGTCACCCCCGCCTCCCGGCGCAGCCGGCCGGAGAGATCCGCGAAGGCCGCCCGCGGCACCGAGGTGACGATGGTCGGCACCCGCGCCTCATGCCAGCCGATCCCGGTGTTGAACACGTCCACCCCGGCCTCGGCCAGCCGCCCGGTGAGCTCCAGGATCTCCGCCCAGTCCTGCCCGCCCTCGACCAGGTCGAGCAGCGAGATCCGGTACTGGATGAGGAACCCCGGCCCGGTGGCGGCCCGGATCCGGCGCACCACCTCCACCGGCATCCGCATCCGGGCCCGCGCGGAGCCGCCCCAGGCGTCGGTGCGCCGGTTCACCCGCTCGGCGAGGAACTGGTTGAGCAGGTAGCCCTCGGAGCCCATCACCTCCACCCCGTCGTAGCCGGCGCGCTGCGCCAGCCGGGCGGCGCGCACGTAGTGGCCGATGGTGCGCTCCACCCCCCGGGCGGACAGCGCCCGGGCCCGGAAGGGGGTGATCGGGGAGCGGGAGGCGCTCGGCGCCCGGGACAGCGGATGGTAGCCGTAGCGCCCGGCGTGCAGCAGCTGCAGCACGATGTGGGCGCCCTCGTCATGCACCGCGGCGGTGACCCGGCGGTGCCCGCGGGCGGTGCGCCGGCGGGCCATGGTGGAGCCCACCGGGGTCAGCCGGCCCGCCAGATCCGGGGAGTAGCCGCCGGTGACCAGCAGCGCGGCGCCGCCGGCGGCGCGCCGGGCGAGGTAGGCGGCGAAGGCGTCCAGATCCCGGTGCCGATCCTCCAGGCCGACGTGCATGGAGCCCATCACCAGGCGGTTGCGCAGGGTGAGCGGGCCCAGATCGAGGGGCGAGGTGAACAGGCGGTGGCCGGCGGCGGCGGGATCCGCGCCGACGGGCTGGTCGGGCTGAACCATGATCCGATCCTGCCACGATCGGCGCCCGCGGCCGGGGCGGCGCACCCCCGCCGGCGGGCCCGGGCCGGCCGCGGCCGGCGGCCGCCGCGCGGCGTATCCTGGGCCTGTTGTCCGCGCGGCCCCGCCACGGGCGCGCCCCCTTCGAGCAGGCGAGGAGACCGGATGAGCGCACGGGGGATCCGGCGGGTGACCGCCGCGGTGCCGGGGGTCTACGGCCGGCTGCTGGCCGGGTACGCGGTGGTGGCGCTGGCCTTCTCCGCGGTGCCCGGGCTGCATGATCCGCTGCTGCGGCTGCGGGTGCTGCTGGACGTGGTGCTGCTGCCGCTGCCGGAGACCTCGGTGGCCTGGGCGGCGGCGCTGCTGCTGCTCGCCGGCGGGGTGCTCGCCCGCAAGCGGGTGGCCTGGGCCGTCGCGGTGGCGCTCACCGGGGCGGTGGCGGGGGCGAACCTGCTGGTGCTCGCCGGGATGGCCCGCGCCGGGGCCCCGGAGCTGGTCTGGTACCGGCTGGCCGCGGTGCTGCAGGCGGCGATCCTGGTGCTGCTGCTCGCCGCGCACCGGGAGTTCCCGGCCCGGGTGCGCCCCGGCGCCTTCGGCCGCGCCGCCGCGGCCTACCTGGCCGTCGCCGCGGTCGGGGTGGCCGCCGGCCGGGCGCTGGTGGGCCTGTTCCCGGGCCCGCCGGGCGCGGCGCTGCCGGCGGAGGACCGGCTGCCCTGGGTCCTGGACAAGGTGGTGGGCCTGGCCCTGGTGCCGCACGAGGCCTTCGCCGGCCGGCCGCCGGCCTGGCTGGCGGCGCTGCTCGGCGTGATCGGGGCGGCGGCGATCCTGGCGGCCACGATCGCCCTGCTGCGCTCCCAGGCCGGCCGCAATGCGCTCACCGCCCGCGACGAGACCGCGATCCGGGCGCTGCTGCACCGCTGGGGCGACCGGGATTCGCTGGGCTACTTCGCCACCCGCCGGGACCGCTCCGTGGCCTACGCCCCCTCCGGGCTGGCCGCGGTGTCCTACCGGGTGGAGCTGGGCGTCGCCCTGGCCGCCGGGGACCCGGTGGGCGACCCGGCGCACTGGGACACGGCGATCGGCGCCTTCCTCGCCGAGGCGGCCCGCTACGGCTGGGCGCCGGCGGTGGTGGGCGCCTCCGCCGAGGGCGCTCGGGCCTGGCGGGGCCGCGGCATGGCGGAGCTGCATCTCGGCGATGAGGCGGTCCTGGACTGCGCCGATCTGCACCTGCGCGGACCGGAGCGGCGCACCCTGCGGCAGGCGGTGCGCCGCGCCCGGCGGGCCGGGGTGGCGGTGCGCATCCGCCGGCAGGCGGAGATCCCCGCCGCAGAGCTCGCGGCCATCGCCGCCGATGCCGGGGCCTGGCGCGGCGATGCCGCGGAGCGGGGCTTCTCCATGGCCCTGGGCCGGGTCGGCGACCCGGCGGACGGGGCGGCGATCGTGGTGGAGGCCCACCATGCCGGGCGCCGGGTGGCGGTGCTGGGCTTCTCCCCCTGGGGCCGCACCGGGGCGAGCCTGGACCTGATGCGGCGGGCCCCCGCGGCCCCGGGCGGCACCGTGGAGCTGATGGTGACCACCCTGTGCCGGGAGGGCGCGGACCTGGGCATCCGCCGGATCTCGCTGAACTTCGCGGTCGCCCGGGCGGTGTTCGCCTCGGAGGGCCGGCTGGGGGTGGGCCCGCTGCTGCGCGCCTGGCGGGGGGTGCTCGTCTTCGCCTCCCGGTTCTGGCAGCTGGAGTCGCTGTACCGCTCCAACGCCCGCTACGGGCCGCGCTGGGTGCCCCGCTACCTGTGCTTCGCCTCCCCGCGCACCCTGCCCCGGGTGGCGGCGGCCACCGCGATGGCCGAGGGCTTCCTGCCCCGCGGCCGCGCCGCCCGCGGCTTCTCCGGGGCCGCCGACGACAGCCCCGGGGCGCTGGCCGCCTACGCCGCCGCCCCCGGGCTGCTCGCCGGGGAGCCCGCCCCGGCGCCGCGGCGGGTGCCGGCCGACGTCGCCGCCCGGATGTCCGCCGCGGCGCGGATCCGGGCCGCCGGGGGAGACCCCTGGCCGGTCGGGACGCCCCCGGGGGAGGGCTGCGCGGAGCTCGCCGGCGCCGCGCCCGGGGCGCGGCTCACCCTCGCCGGCCGGGTGCTCGCCCGCCGCGACCACGGCGGGGTGGTCTTCCTCGAGCTGCGGGACTTCACCGGCGGGGCCCAGGTGATCGTGGAGCGCCGCCGGCCGGCCGCGCATGCCGCGGTCGCCGGGATCGCCCGCGGCGATCTGGTGCAGGTGACCGGGGTGCGCGGGGACTCGCGCACCGGACGGGCCTCGCTGCTCGCCGATGAACTGCGGCTCACCGCGAAATGCCTGCGCCCCCCGCAGCGCGGGCCCGCCCCGCGCCGGGCCGGCCGGGTGGTCGACCTGGCCCTGCGGGACCGGCCCCGGGAGCTGCTCCGGGCCCGGGCGGCGACGCTGCGCGCGCTGCGCGAGGAGCTGCACGCCCGCGGCTACCTGGAGGCGGAGACCCCGATCCTGCAGCGGGTGCACGGCGGGGCCGCCGCCCGGCCCTTCCGCACCCACATGAACGCCCTGGACCTGGAGCTCAGCCTGCGGATCGCCCCCGAACTGGCCCTGAAGCGGCTGCTCGCCGGGGGCGTGGACCGGGTCTACGAACTCGGCCGGGTGTTCCGCAACGAGGGCGCCGACGCCACGCACAACCCCGAGTTCACCGCCCTGGAGGCCTACTGCGCGCACGGCGACCAGGCGGTGATGCGGGAGCTGGCGGAGGCGCTCATCCGGGCCGCCGCGGTGGCGGTGCGCGGTTCGGCGACGGTGCCCGCCCCGGACGGGGGCGCGCTGGACATCTCCGGGCCCTGGCCGGTGCGCGACGTGCACGCCGCGGTGACCGCGGCGGTGCGCGCCGCCGGGGTCGCCGCCCCGGAGCTCACCCCGGCCACCGATGCCGCCACGCTGCGCCGGATCCTGGCCCGGCTGGGCCTGCCCGCGCGGGCGGACGCCGACGCCGGGACGCTGGTGCTGGCGCTCTACGAGGAGCTGGTGGAGCCCACCACCGTGGAGCCCACCTTCTACCTGGGCTTCCCGGAGTCGGTGTGCCCGCTGACCCGGGCGGACCGGGCACGGCCCGGGGTGGCCGAGCGCTGGGACCTGGTGGCCTTCGGCATGGAGCTGGGCACCGCCTACACCGAGCTCACCGACCCCCTGGAGCAGCGGGCCCGCCTGGAGGCGCAGTCCCTGCTCGCCGCCGGCGGGGACCCGGAGGCGATGGAGGTCGACGAGGAGTTCCTCGCCGCCCTCGAGTTCGGGATGCCCCCGGCCGGCGGGCTGGGCCTGGGCGTGGACCGGCTGGTGATGCTGCTCACCGGGGCGGACATGCGCGAGGCGGTCACCTTCCCGCTGACCCGCGGCGGATCCGCCCGCGGGGCTAGTGTCGTCGGGTGAACCGGCCCCGGAGGTACCCGATGCAGCCCGAGCATCCGCGCACCCGCCGCCCCCTGGCGGCGCTGGTGGCCATCGCGACGGCGCTCACCCTCGCCATCGGCGCCGGCTGGTGGGTCGGGGAGGGCCCCGGGGCGGGGCCGGCCGCGCCCGCGCCGGACCCGGCGCGGCGCGCGGCGGGCTTCGCCGCCTACGGGCGCGCCCCCGCGGATTTCGGGCGGCTGCCGGAGCCGGATTTGCGGCTGCCCTACGCCGGGGCGGACCCCCGCCAGTTCGGGGACCTGTACCTGCCCCGGCCCAGGGATCCGGCGCTGCCGGTGCCGGTGGTGGTGCTCATCCACGGCGGCGGCTGGACCCAGCGCTCCACCCTGCGCGGCACCGCCCCGATGGCCGCGGACCTGGTGCGCGCCGGGGTGGCGGTGTGGAACGTGGAGTACCGGGGCACCGGGCGACCCGCCCCGGAACCGGCGGATCCGGCCGCCCCGCCGGCGGAGCCGGCCGGCCCCGGCGGCTGGCCGCGCACCTACGAGGACGTCGCCGCCGCGGTGGATTTCCTGCCCCGGCTGGCCGGGCGCTCCCCGGTGGCGCTGGATCTCTCCCGGGTGGTGGTCGCCGGGGTCAGCGCCGGCGGCAACCTCACCGCCTGGCTGGCCTCCCGGCCGGTGCTGCCCGCCGGCGCGCCCGGCGCCGGCCCGGGCTTCCGGCCCGCCGCCTTCGTGCCGATGGCCGGGGTGTTCGATCTCGCCCTGGCGCATGGCCGCGACGACCGCTTCGTCCGGGGCCTGCTCGGCGGTACCCCCGAGCAGCGCCCGGAGCGCTACCGGCTGGCCTCCCCGGCGCGCAACGTGGACCCGGGGATGCGGATCACGGTGCTGCACGGCCGCAACGACGACGTCGTCGACGTCGCCGAGGCGGAGGTCTACGCCGACCGGATCGGGGCGGTGGGCGGGCGGGTGGATCTGCGCATCCTCGACGACGCCGACCACGCTTCCTGGGGCCGGCTGGACGGGCCGCAGTGGGCGCAGGCCCGGGAGGCCATCCTCGGCCACGCCCGGGGTTGACCGGCCGCGGCGCCCGGCCCCGCCCGACCGTGGGGCGTTATCGTGGGCGGCGAAGGACGGCAGGCGAATCCGAAGGGAGCGGGCAGATGACGGCGCGACGGGGACTGGCGGTGGTGACGGGGGCCTCCTCCGGGATCGGGGAGGCCTGCGCCCGGGGGCTGGCGGAGGCCGGCTACGAGGTGCTGGCCTGCGCCCGCCGGGAGGATCGGCTGACCGCGGTGGTCGAGGGGATCCGCGCCGCCGGCGGGTCCGCGCAGGTGCAGCACCTCGACGTCACCAGCGCCGATGACGTCGCCGCGCTGGTCGAGCGGATCGGCGACCGGGGGGTGGATGTGCTGGTCAACAACGCCGGCGGGGCCTGGGGCCTGGAGAGCGTCGCCGAGGCGGTGGAGGAGAAGTGGCGCTGGATGTACGAGGTCAACGTGCTGGGCACCCTGCGGGTGACCCGGGCGCTGCTGGACGGGCTCACCCGCGCCCGCGGGGCCGTGATCACCATCGGCTCGGTGGCCGGCCGGTACAACTACGTCGGCGGGGCCGGCTACAACGCCGCCAAGCACGGGGAGCGCTCCCTCACCGAGGTGCTGCGCAAGGAGATCGCCGAGCGCGGCGTCCGGGTCACCGAGGTCGACCCGGGCCGGGTGCGCACCGACTTCTCCCTGGTCCGCTTCGACGGCGACGCCGAGCGCGCCGAGGCCGTCTACGAGGGCAAGGAGAACCTCACCGCCGGCGACGTCGCCGAGATCGTGGTCTTCGCCGCCACCCGGCCCGCCCACGTCAACATCGACTTCGTGCAGGTCACCCCGATCGACCAGACCTCCGTGTAGCCGGCGCCGCGCACCGGCCGGGCCTGGCCGGCGGCGCCCGCGCCGGGCACCATGGGGGCATGACCGCACCCACCGCAGCCCCCCGCCCCGACCACCCGGAGCGCCCCGCCGACCGGCCCATCGCCCTGGTCACCGGGGCCTCCCGGGGGATCGGCGCCGCCATCGCCCGCGACCTGGGCCGCGACCACCACGTGATCGTGGGCGCCACCGGCGCCGCGGCCGCGGCGGCCATCGCCGCGGAACTGCCCAGCGCGGAGACCCTGGTCGCCGATCTCACCGACGACGCCGCCCTCGCCGCGGCGGTGGCCGCCCTCGACCTGGACCGCCTCGACGTGCTGGTGCACAACGCCGGCATCGTCGACGAGGGCCCCGTCGCCGAGGTCACCCGGGACCGGTGGCGGCGGATCTTCGAGGTCAACGTCTTCGCCGTCGCCGAACTCACCCGGCTGCTGCTGCCCGCCCTGCGCGCCGCCGGCGGCACCGTGGTGATGATCAACTCCGGCTCCGGGTACCGCTCCGGGGTGGCCCAGGGCCCCTACTCGGGCACCAAGTTCGCGCTGCGCGCGCTGACCATGGCCCTGCGCGAGGAGGAGCGCGGCCGGGTGCGGGTCTCCTCCGTGCACCCCGGCAAGGTGGACACCGACATGCAGCGGGAGATCCAGGCCGGCCGCGGCAACGGCCCGGACACCTACGACGGCGCCGTCTACGTCCGCCCCGAGTCCATCGCCGCCGCGGTGCGCCTCGCCGTGGACGCCACCGCCGAGGCGATGGTGGAGGAGGTCACGGTGCGGCCGGTGGTGCCCTGAGCGGAGGCGGCCCCCTGCGGGAAACGGGGGCATCCGTTCGGCCCCGAGAAAGTGGGGTCACCACCACGGTGGGCTCCGGGTCTTCCGGCCCGATATCCGCACCAGGGTTCGAAAACGAATGTAGATTGGGGTGTGCCGGAGCATAGTCTCAGGTCAAGAAGCGTCGTCCCCGCGCGAGCGGGGTTGTTCCCCCGGCGTCGAGATCGGCGAAGGCCCGGGCCCGGTCGTCCCCGCGCGAGCGGGGCTGTTCCGGCGGAGGTGAGCATCCCCGTGGCCTTCGCGGTGTCGTCCCCGTGCGAGCGGGGCTGTTCCCTTGGTCGGGGCCTTCGAGGACGCCATCGACGTGTCTTCCCCGCGCGAGCGGGGCTGTACCGTGGCGATCGCCGCAGCCCTCCTCCACCGGTGATCGCCCCGCCCCGATCGCGCCGGTGGGCGGAACGGAGGAGCAGTCCGCGGCGCGGCGTTCCACGCCAGCCCGGTCGCCCCAGGCCGAATACACCGGGGGCCGGGTGGCGATGCGGGGCGGGCACCGCACCACGACAGCAGAGCCGCCGAGGAGCCGCCATGAGCACGTCAATCCCGGGCCACCCGCGCGCATGCGATCCGCGAAACGGAGGAATATCCGTACGGGCCATCCTCGATGAGGGTGGGCGCTCGGCCGGGTCGGCCCAGCACCACGTGAAGAGATGACCGAGAAGGTGCGGGCGGAGGGACCGTGATCGCGAAGATCCTCAGATTCACCCTTGTCGGCATCGTCGGCGCCATCGCCGATTACGGATCCCGGCACCTCCTGATTGGCTATGGAGTGGATCCGTCCATCTCGCGGGCGATGAGCTATGTCCTGGGCAGTACGGTCGCCTACTACCTGAACAGCTTCGTCACCTTCAGCGGAAGCCGGAGGGGGCCCGAAAAAGCCAGGGCGGCCGCGTCGTACCTCGCCTGCTTCGCGTCCGCGGTGTGCGTCGACTACGCGGTGCGGAGGGCGCTGCCGGGGTACGCCCATGTGCTCACCGTCTCCTGGGTCGTGTCCCAGGCCGTGGCGACCATGCTGAATTTCACGCTGCAGAACTGGTGGGTTTTCCGACCGGTTCCCGGGGAGCGGACCACCGCCGGCGAGAGGTAGTCGGCATAAGGATGCGGCACCACCCCGCGCAACCATCGCCGGGCCGCGGGATCGGCCCGCCCCCGCCTCGACTCCTCCGTCAGCGGGGCCGTTTCCCCGTACCGGATCACCGGGCCCCGGCCCGCGTGCTCCCCGCGCGAACGGGGATGATCCCCGCGACGGGGCCATGGGCTCCCGCCGGAATCTGCCATCCCCGGGACGCGGGGCTTCCCCCTCCCCGGTCGCCCCGGGGCTAACGTTCGAAGAGCTCGGCGATGTCCCGCCAGGTGGGCCGGCCGCGCCGGGACCACACCCGGGCCGCATCCGAGGACAGCGCCAGCAGCGCCACCAGGCTCACCGCGGTGATCAGCAGGTGCACGGTGAGGGTGCCGGCGTCCGGCATGGTCCCGTCGAGCAGCTTGAACCCGAGCAGCACGGTGAGCAGGCCCATCAGCAGCACCCGGGGCCACTGGTAGCCGACGTAGGCGAGCACCATCAGCGCCGCGGTGATGACCAGCCCGGCGCCGATGGCCCACATCGCGGCGCCGATGAGCTCCTCCGGGACCCGCCCGGAGGCGGTGCCGGTGACCGCCGCCGGGGTGGGGTCGCCGCGCAGGATCGCCCGGACCAGCGCCCACACCTGGGCGACCAGGGAGATCACCAGCATCGCCAGGGCCAGCTTCACCGTCCACGGCCGACGCACCGTGGCCCCGGCGATGGTCACCTCCGACTCGTCCGGCGGGGCGCCCGGGTCGGGTTCGGCGGAGGGCCCGTCGGGGATGTCGTAGCCGCGGGCGGCGCGCACCACCTGGTGCGGGCTGGCGTCCTCGCCGGCGGCGACGGGTTCGGCGTCGATGCCGGTGACGTCGATGACCGGCAGGTCGCCGTCGGTGCGTACCCGGTCGCCGCCGCCGTTGCGGTGGTGGTAGCCGGTGGAGAAGTCCTCGATCACGTCCACCGGGATCTCCGCGGGGCCCTCCCGGAGGGTGTCGATGATGTGGTCGCGCTCCACGTCGATGTCCGCGTCGATGCGGTGCGTGATCTGCAGGGTGAACAGGCTCAGCCCCACCGCGGTGTCGAAGGAGCCGGCGCCGAGCCAGCCGACCCGGCGGCCGCCGGGCAGCGGCCAGTCGTCGGGGCAGCGCCAGAAGCGCACGTGGTGCCGCTGCAGCGGGTTGCCGTCGACCTCCTGCTGGTAGGCCAGGTCCTGGGTGCGGCCGAAGAGCAGCAGCGGGGACACCGGGGCGGTGGGGTAGGAGCGGCGCAGCACCGTGGCCACCACGATCCGCCAGGAGCTGCGCAGGTCCACGTCATCGGCGAGGTGCCAGCCGGCGGCGGTCATCGCGGCGTGGATCTGGGCGGCGGTGCCGTCCACGGCGAGGTTCACCGGGTCGCCGAGCATGCCCTCCGAGGTGCGGGTCCGGCCGAAGAAGTAGTCGGGCACGTAGATGCTGGTGAGGATGCGGTGCAGCCGGGGCAGGGTGAGGTAGGCGGTGACCGCCCAGAAGGGGATGAGCAGCAGCAGCGCCCACCCGGAGACGAAGGAGCCGGCGAAGAGCAGCACCGCGAACCAGGCGGATTCGATGCCGGCGAGGATGAAGAAGGCCATGTCGATGCGCGCCCCGCGGCGCAGCCCGCGCACCTGGGTGTCGAAGACCCGCTCGGTGCCCCGGTCGGTGCTCTGCGTCATGGCCCCGAGCCTAGTTCAGGCCCCGAACGCGCCCGGCCCCGCCGCCCGGGCGGGCGGCGGGGCCGGGGCGGGCTCAGGACAGCAGCGTCAGGTCCCAGTGCGCCATTGCGGGTTCGACGAGCATGGCGGCGGCCCGGGTGGCGTCATGGGGCTGCTGGTAGGAGGTGACGGCGATGGCGTACATGCCGCCGTCGGCGAGGGCGACGACCATGCCGCCGGAGTCGCCGTGGTCGGTGATGGCCTCGTAGTGCACGATCCCGGACTCGTCGACGCCGAGGTAGTCGCCGCAGGACAGCCCGGTGCGGTAGCCCAGCCGGCAGATGGTGGGCCGGGTCCGCTCCAGCCAGTCCGCGCCGGCCCAGCCCAGCAGGGGCTCCTCGACGGGCGGGGTGGCCTCGGCGGGGGCGGTCCCGGTGAGCTCGATCAGGCCGATGTCGACCCCGCCGACGCGCTCGTAGGCCGATTCCACCATCTGCCCCGCCCAGGCGGCGGCACCACGGGCGTCGTCCACGGCGAAGCGGTCGCCGACGTCGCCGCAGTGCCCGGCGGTGAGGATGAACCGGCGGGATCCGTGGCCGACGAGGAACCCGGTGGAGCAGGCGCCGTCGCCGTCGACGTTGATGATCCGGCCGCCGGGGATGACCTGGCCGGGGTGCTCCAGCCAGGCCCATTCCTCGGAGGAGTGGTAGACGGGGGCGGCGCCGGCCGGGGCGGGGGCGAGCCCCAGCAGCGCGCCCAGGGTGAGCAGCAGGGCCGTGGCGGCGGCGGTGAGGCGCCCGCGCGGGGCGGCGGTGGCGGTGGCGGTGGTGCGGTGCATCGGGGGCTCCCTCGGGTCGGGGTCGGCGGTCCGGTCACCGCTTCGACGCGCGGCGGCCGCCGATGTTCCCGGCCCCGCCCCGGGCGCCCCCGCGACCCGGCCCCGGATCGGCGCGGACCCCGGCGGCCGGGGCCGTCGGGGTCCGCATGCGGGCGTGGGGCGTCAGCGGCCCTCGGCGGCCTTGACGTCCGGCAGCTCCCGCTTGAGCACCTTGCCGGTGTCGTTGCGGGGCAGATCCTCCATCCAGAACACGTCGCGCGGCTCGGCCTGCTCGATGAGCTCGTCGACGACGTGCTGCTTGACCATCTCCTCGGTGAGGTTGCGGCCGGCCTCGGAGTCCTCCCGGACCACGTAGGCGACGAGGCGGGACTTGATCGGGTCGGTCTTGTCCCCGCGCACGAACACGTCCTTCACCCCGGGCAGGGTGCCCAGGGCCTCCTCGGCCTCGCGGGGGAAGATGTTCTCCCCCCCGTTGATGATCATGTCGTCGGCGCGGCCGCAGACGTAGAGGAAGCCGCGCTCGTCGAGGTAGCCCAGGTCCCCGATGGCGACCTGGTTGTCCTCGATGTCGATCGGGATCTCCGGGTTGGAGTAGCCCTTGAACATCATCCCGTTGGCGGAGAAGATCCGGCCCACGGTGCCCTGCGGCACCTCCCGGCCCTCCTCGTCGCGGATGGACAGCCTCACCCCGGGCATCGCCGGGCCGGCGGTCTCCGGGTCCGCGTCGAGCATCTCCGCGGAGGCCATGGCGACCTGGCCGATTTCGGTGGAGCCGTAGAAGTTGGAGGTCACCGGGCCGAAGCGCTTGTTCAGCTTGCGCACCAGCCAGGCGGGCATGGCGTTGCCGGAGGAGACGATGAACCGGGGCTTCTTCAGGTTGTAGGGGCGGGTGGCCTCCTCCGCCTCGAGCATCTCCTTGAGGAAGACCACGGAGGAGACGTAGGCGTTGACCCCGTGCCGCTCGGCGTCCTCCATGCACTTCACCGGGTCGAAGACGCGGCGCAGCACCAGGGTGGCGCGGGCGGCGAAGGCGAGGTTGATGTTGCCCCAGCCCCAGGCGTGGAACATCGAGGCGGTCTGCTGCACCACCAGGTGCGGGCGCCACGGCACCCGCTGCAGGATGCCTGCGGCGACCTTGGGGGTCTTCGGCTCGCCGTAGATGACGCCCTTGGGGGTGCCGGTGGTGCCGGAGGACATGATGATGATCCGGCCCAGGTGCGCGATCTTGTCCAGCGTGACGTTGCCGCCGGTCTGGACGCGCTTCTGCAGGGTGGTCCACTCCGGCTTCATCGCCGGCGGGTTGGCGGGGTCCTCGATGTGGGTGACGGTGACCTTGACCCCGTCATGGCCCTCCGGGATCCGGTCCACGAACTCGTCGTCGATGAAGAGGTGGTCGACCCGGTGCTCGGTGAGGATCCGATCCAGCTGCGCCTCCGAGGAGCCCACGTTGAGCAGGAGCACGTCGACGCCGATGAAGCCCTTCGCGGCGAGCGGGATGACCATGCCGCGGCCGTTGCGGGCCATGATCGCCACCCGGGTGCCGGGGCCGGCGCCCTCGGCGCGGAGGTTCTTCGCCAGCGAGGTGACCTCCTCGTCGAGCCGGCGCCAGGTCATCTCGCCCTCATCGTCGATGATCGCGATCCGGTGCGGGTCGCGGGCGACGGCCCGGCGCAGCTGCGCGGCGGTGGAGAAGCGCCAGCGCACCATCGCCTCGGCGAGCCGGTAGGCCTGCAGCGGGCTGCGGAAGTTGAGCATCCCGGTGCGCAGGATCGGCGGGATCGCCTGGATGAAGTTGAGGATCTCCGGGACCGACCAGGCGGGGATGCCGTGGTGCACCTCCGGGTAGTACTCGGACTTCGGCATGGGCTGCTGCGACTCGTTGCTGGGCACTGACTCTCCTTCACGGCGGGGCTCGCCGGCTGGCGGACGGCGAGGGATCGGCGGATCCGGGCGGGTCGCATGACCCTCCCGGATAAGCCTTCGCGGAATGATACCCGTCCGTTACCTTCCGGTCCGCATGCGGGCGCCGGCCCACCCGCGGCGGCGGGGGTGGCCGGCGTCCCGCGGCCTGCTCAGGCCTCGACCCGCTCCAGGGTCTCCAGGGAGCGCGGCACGACCTTGCCGGCGGCGTTGCGGGGCAGGTGGTCGACGAAGAACACCCGGTCCGGCACCGACCAGCTGGCGAGGTGCCGGCGCACGTACTCCTGCAGGTAGTCGCCGGTGAGGGCGGCGCCGGCCGGTTCCTCGGAGCGCACCACGTACAGGTGCATCTGGGCGACCAGGTCATCGTCGTTGACGCCATGGGCGTAGACGTCGCCGACCCCGGGCAGCGGGCCGAGCAGCTCGTCGACCTCCCGGGGGAAGACGTTCTCCCCGCCGCGGATGATCATGTCGTCGGAGCGGCCGCAGACGTAGAGGTAGCCGTTCTCGTCCATGGTGGCCAGATCGCCGATCTCGAACATGCCGTCCACGGTGCGCCAGGTGTCCTTGGGGCTGAGGTAGCCCTTGAAGGTCAGCTCCTGGGTGGTGTGCACCCGGCCCACCTCGCCGGGGCCGACGGGCCGGCCCTCATCGTCGAGCAGCGCCAGGCGCACCCCGATCGCGGGCCGGCCGGCGGTCTCCGGCATCCGGGCGAGCTCCTCCCCGGAGGCGATCGCGGTCAGCCCGGCCTCGGTGGAGCCGTAGAAGTTGCACACCACCGGGCCGAAGCGCTCGGTGAGCTCGGTGACCAGCCAGCCGGGGATGGCGTTGCCGGAGGAGATGATGAACTCGAAGGGGCCGACCCGGCGGTCCGGGTCCTCGTCCAGGGCCTCCTTGAGGTACTTCAGCCAGATCGCGGCGGAGACCAGCCCGTTGACCCCGTAGCGCTCGCACTGGTCCAGGCAGCGGCGGGCGTCGTAGACGCGCTGGGTGATGATGGTGGCGCCGGTGACCAGTCCGATGATCACGTTCGCCCAGCCCCAGGCGTGGAACATGGAGGCGGCCTGGTGCACGACCATGTTGCGCCGCCACGGGATCCGGTCGGTGATCGCGCCGAGGGTGGCCGGGGTCTTCGGCTCATCGCGCAGGATGCCCTTGGGCAGCCCGGTGGTGCCGGAGGACATGATGATGATCCGGCCCTGCTCGGGCTTGCGGGCCAGCGGGGTGGTCCCGCCGGCGGCGACCAGGTCGGACATGACCAGGGCGCCGGCGGGCAACCCGGAGCGGTCCGTGGGGTCCTCCAGGTGGGTGATCACCAGCTGCACCCCGGGCAGCTCCTCGGGCAGCTGCGGCAGGAACTCCTCGTCGAGGAAGAGGAAGCGCACGTCGTTCTGCTCGACGATGCCCTCGATCTGGTTCGGCGAGGCGCCGATGTTGAGCAGCATGATCTCGGAGCCGATCAGGGCCTTGATGGCCATCGGCTCGATGATCCCGCGGCCGTTGCGGGCGATCACCGCGAAGGCGGTGCCGGGGCCCATGCCGCGGTCCATCATGGCCCGGGCCAGGTTCACCGAGTCATCGCGCAGCTGCCGGTAGGTCAGCTCGCCGAGGTCGTCGACGAGGGCGAGCCGGTCCGGATAGCGCAATGCGCCCATGTGCAGGATGGCGCCCACGGAGAGCTTCCAGCGGCGCAGGTAGCTCAGGATGGCCGGCGCCTGGGCG
Source organism: Corynebacterium sphenisci DSM 44792 (assembly GCF_001941505.1). Classification (NCBI taxonomy): domain Bacteria; kingdom Bacillati; phylum Actinomycetota; class Actinomycetes; order Mycobacteriales; family Corynebacteriaceae; genus Corynebacterium; species Corynebacterium sphenisci. The sequence goes on from NZ_CP009248.1 coordinate 66,091, forward strand.
GGGGTCATGGCGAGCGCTCCGGAGCGCAGCAGCGGGCGCAGCGATTTCGCCGCCGCCCGGATCTGGAAGGACAGCGGGTTCTTCGGGGAGACGTTGACTTCGGCGTGCATGGCGGGTTCCTCCGGGCGGGATCGTGCGTGCTGCGGGGTGCCGCGGCGGCCGGCGGCGCCGGCCGCGGGCGGTGCGGTGGCCGCCCAGCGTACCCCGATGCTTCGGGGATGGAAAGCAGGTGCCGGTGGCGGCGCCCGCGTCGTTCCCTGAATCAGGATTTCGACGGCAAATATTACGCCCGGGTCACGGATTGTCCACTTCCGTCACACTGGTTTCGCGGTGATACCACCCCTTTCCACGCTGCGACCTGCGCGAAGGCCCCGTTTTCGCCCCGGGTCGCGGTCCGGTAACACCGCCCCCGGCCGCTCCCCCCGGACATGAGGAAAGGCTCATGCCCGGGATGGCCGATCCGCCGATCGGCCATCCCGGGCATGCTGCCGGGGGCGGGGTGCGGCTAGTTGCCGTCGACCCCGGGGGTCTCGCTGAGCATGGGCACGTCCACCAGGGCGCGCGGCACCGCGAAGGCGTCCACGAGCACCCCGGCCCACGGGCCCAGGGAGTCGACCAGGTCGTTGACCGCGGCGCGGGCGGCCTTGGTGCGCAGCCGGCCGAGGATGTTCTGCTCCTGGTACCAGCCGGAGTGGGTCGCGATGGTGGACAGCGCGAAGAGGTTGCGCAGCTGGTTGAACACCGGCAGCGCCGGGTCATCGGCGGCCATCGCGGCCTCCTCCTCGACCATCGCCTCCAGCAGCAGCGAGTCGATCCGGGCCCAGGCGCAGGCGATCAGGTGATCCTGGGCGCCGTCGACGGCGGCCACCGCATCGGCGATCTCCATCTTCTTCGCTCCGCGCAGCCGGCGCACCAGGGACTTCAGCAGGTTCTGCTCCCGGTCCCGGAAGAGCTTCACCTGGTAACCGGCGTGGAACAGCGACTCCTCGTCGCGGTCGGTGACCGAGTCCACCAGGGTCTGCACCGTGGCCGCCACGGAGGTGCGCCGCCACAGCACGTCGCCGACGTTGTCCACCCCGTAGCGCAGCATGGCCAGCGGGTCCAGCCCGGACATGTCCCGGGCGTAGGCGGTGATGAGCTCCTTGCCGACCAGCTGCAGCAGCACCGTGTTGTCGCCCTCGAAGGTGGTGAACACGTCCGAGTCGGCCTTGTGCACGGTGAGCAGGTTCTCCGCCATGTAGCCGGCGCCGCCGCAGGCCTCGCGGCACTCCTGGATGGTGGCGGTGGCGTGCGCGGTGGCGGCGACCTTCACCGCGGCGGCGCGGGACTCCATCTCCCGCTGCTTCCACTGCTGCTCCTCGGTGGGGTTGGCCACGTCCCACTCCCCGGCGGCGATGAGCTTCTCCTGCTCGTGCAGGCGCTCGATGATCCTGTTCTGCAGCAGCGCCAGGGCGTAGCTGCGGGCCAGCGGCACGAGCAGGCGCAGCCGGTGCGTGCGGTGCTCCATGAGGGTCTTCTCGTGGCCGGGCACGCCCTCGAACTGGCGGCGGCGCATCGCGTAGCGCACCGCGATGGTGAGGCTGGAGCGGGTGGCCGCGCCGGCGGCGGCGCCGACGGAGATCCGGCCCCGGATCAGGGTGCCGAGCATGGTGAAGAAGCGGCGGTTCGGCGAGTCGATCGGGGAGGAGTAGGCGCCGTCCTCGGAGACCTCGGCGAAGCGGTTGAGCAGGTTCTCCCGGGGCACCCGGACATGATCGAAGCGGATCGTGCCGTTGTCGATCTGCACCAGTCCGCCCTTGATGCCGTGGTCGGTGATGGTCACCCCGGGCATCGGGTTGCCCTCGTCATCGCGGAAGGGCACCAGCACGCAGTGCACGCCGTGGCTCTCGCCGGGATCCCCGGAGGCGTCCGGGGTGTGCAGCTGGGCGAACACCGCGACCATCCGGCCGTGCGCGGCGGCGTTGCCGATGTAGGCCTTCGCCGAGGCCGGGGTCGGCGAGTTCACCACGAACTCCTTGGTCTCCCGGTCGTAGATCGCGGTGGTCTCCACGTTCTGCACGTCCGAGCCGTGGCCCAGCTCGGTCATGCCGAAGCTGCCGAGCAGCTTCAGGTCCATGATGTCCCTGACGTAGGCGCTGTGCCGCCCGGTGCCGAGGGCGTCGACCACCCCGCCCCACAGGCCCCACTGCACGCCGGACTTCACCATCACGGCGAGGTTGGCGTGGCCCATCATCTCCATCGCGGTGAGGCTGCCGCCGGTGTCGCCGGTGCCGCCGTGCGCCACGGAGAAGGAGCCGCGCTGCAGGCCGAACTCGGCCATCCGCCGCAGGCGGGGGATGAGCCACTCCCGGGCCTCGTCGAGGGGCAGGCCCGGCTCGGGGAGGAAGAAGGGGTCGTCGAGGAATCCCCGGACCCGCTCGCGCACATCGGCCCAGCGGCCGTCCAGGATGCGCTGCAGCCCCTCGGCGGCGGCGGGATCGGGGGTCAGGGGCAGTCGCGGCGGACGGCCGGCGTCGACGCCGCCGGCGGTCTTCGCGTCATCGTTGGTGCTCATGGGGGAAGGGTCGCATGCGAAGCCCGGGGAAACAATGTTCACGCACGATGCACGGGTGATTATCAGCGGCTGCTCAGCGAGTGCCCGGCCTACGGGGTTGGCATCGGGGGTGACGTGCGGTTTCGCGCGATTCCCGGGTGCCCCCGGAGGGGCCGCCGGCTCAGGGGCGGGCGACCTCCGGCCGGGCCGCCTCCGCCCCCTCGAGCAGCGCCGCCAGCGCCGCCTCGTCGGCGCCGCCGCAGCGGTCCAGCCAGCGGCCCAGCGCCTCGGCCTCCGCGGCGGTGACCCACAGCCGGTAGCGGTGCTTCACCGCGGTCTGCCGCGCCGCGTAGGCGCAGCGGAAGGCCCGGTTGGGCGGCTGCCAGGTCGCCGCGTCCCCGTCGCCCTTGGCCATGTTCGCCGGCCCGTCCACGGCGAGCAGGTTGAGCGGATCATTGGCCAGCGCCCGGCGCTCGTCCGGGTCCAGCGCCTGCGCCCCCTTCTGCCAGGCGTCGGAGAGCGCCACCACATGGTCCACGTGCACCGCCCGGGAGGTCTCCGGGCCGCGGCGGAAGCCGATCGCCTCGCCCGTGTACGGGTCGTCGAGCACCCCGGCGAGCACCACGCAGCCCCGGGTGCCCGGCTTCAGCTCCACCCGGCCCAGATCCCGGCGCAGGATGTCGTTGCGGGTGTCGCAGCCGTTGCGGCCCAGCGCCACCGGCACATCATCGCTCCAGCGCTGGCCGAACTCGGCGCGGTCGTAGCCGGTCCTCGGGGCGCGGCCCTTCACCGGCAGCTCCGCGAGCAGACCCCGGATCGCCGCCGCGGCCGGACCGGGGCCCTGCTCCGCCGGGGCCGGCGGGGCCGCGCCGGGGTCGGCGGGGGCGTGGATCGGCGGCGGCGCCGGCGGGGCCGGGTCGCCGGGCCCCGCCGGCGCGCAGCCGGCGAGGGCGAGCAGCGCGGCGAGCCCGCCCGCCGCGCGGCGGGGCGGGCGCGCGGTGGGGTGGGGCGGGCCGGCCATGCCCGCCGACCCTAGCCCGGTCCGGGACGCGCCCGGCCGGCGGGGTCGAACACCGCGGCCGGCGGCACCGGCCCCCGGATCCCGCCGGGGGTGTTTCGCCGGCGTTACACCACCCTTTCACCGCCGATCAATCCCCCCGAGCAGAATGTGACATAAATCACCTCAACCGTGTGACCTGGGGATATAAGGGTGGACTCGCTTTCCCCCCTGCTCCGCCCAGCCGCGACGATGAGCAGGTCACGCCCATGCGCCCCGCCGGGGCGCCCGCGGACGGCCGAGCGGCCGCCGGCGGGCGCCCCGGCGGGGCCGAACGGAAAAGGGGCCCCGCCATGCCCGAGAACACCAGCCAGACCGCCCCCGGCGGCACCCGCCCGCCGGGGCGCACCGGGCTCTACGACCCGCGCCGGGAGCACGACGCCTGCGGCGTCGCCTTCGTCGCCGACATGCACGGCCGCGCCGGCCGCGGCATCGTCGACCACGCCCTGGAGGCGCTGGCCAACATCGACCACCGCGGCGCCGCCGGGGCGGAGCCGAACACCGGCGACGGCGCCGGCATCCTGCTGCAGATCCCGGACGCCTTCTACCGGGCGGAGCTCTCCCGCGCCGGGGTGCTGCTGCCCCCGCCGGGCGCCTACGCCACCGGCATCGCCTTCCTGCCGCAGGCCCGGATGGCCACCCTGGACGCGATCCGCGCCGTGGAGGACATCTGCGCCGAGGAGGGCGTGGAGCTCATCGCCTGGCGCGACGTGCCCGTCGACGACTCCGCCCTGGGCGCCATGGCCCGCGCCGCGATGCCGGTGTTCCGGCAGGTCTTCCTCTCCGCGAAGGACCACGAGGGCAACCAGCTCTCCGGGATCGGCCTGGACCGCAAGATGTGGTTCGTGCGCAAGCGCTGCGAGCGCGAGCTCGGCGAGCGCGGCGCCGGGGAGGGCGCCGGCGGCGACACCGTGTACTTCCCCTCCCTCTCCGCCCGCACCATCGTCTACAAGGGGATGCTCACCACCCCCCAGCTGGGCCGGTTCTACCTGGACCTGCGGCGCGAGGAGCTCACCTCCGCGCTGGCCATCGTGCACTCCCGCTTCTCCACCAACACCTTCCCCTCCTGGCCGCTGGCGCACCCGCACCGGCTGGTGGCGCACAACGGCGAGATCAACACCGTGTGCGGCAACGGCAACTGGATGAACGCCCGGGAGTCGCTGATCCGCTCGGCGGCGCTGGGCAACATCGACCGGGCCCTGCCGGTGTGCGACCCGGCCGGCTCCGACACCGCCCGCTTCGACGAGGCCCTGGAGCTGCTGCACCTGGGCGGGCGCTCCCTGCCGCATGCGGTGATGATGATGATCCCGCAGGCCTGGGAGCACGACCCGGGCCTGGACCCGGCGGTGCGGGCCTTCTACGAGTACCACGCCTGCCTGATGGAGCCCTGGGACGGCCCGGCGGCGGTGGCCTTCACCGACGGCACCGTGATCGGCGCGGTGCTCGACCGCAACGGGCTGCGCCCGGGCCGGATCTGGGTGACCGACGAGGGCCTGGTGGTGATGGCCTCCGAGGCCGGGGTGCTCGACATCGCCCCGGAGCACATCGTGCAGCGCACCCGGGTGCGCCCGGGGGAGATGTTCCTGGTGGACACCTCCGCCGGCCGGATCATCGACGACGCCGAGATCAAGCGCGAGGTCGCCGCCACCGGCCCCTACCGGGAGTGGGTGGAGGCCGCCCTGGTGGAGGCCGCCGACCTGCCCCGGCGGCGCTACACCTACATGCCGCACCGGCGGGCGGTGCTGCGCCAGCGGGTGTTCGGGATCACCGAGGAGGACGTGGACCTGATCATCCGGCCGATGGCGCTCACCGGCGCCGAGGCCGTCGGCTCCATGGGCTCGGACACGCCCATCGCGGCGCTCTCCGGGCGGCCCCGGATGCTCTTCGACTACTTCTCGCAGCGCTTCGCGCAGGTCACCAACCCGCCCCTGGACTCCATCCGGGAGCATATGGTGACCAGCCTGCACACCCTGCTCGGCGCGGAGGCGGACGTGCTCAACCCCACCGCCGACGCCGCGCACCGGATCCGGCTGCCGCACCCGATCCTGGACAACCACGACTTCGTCACCCTGACCAGCCTCGGCGAGCACCCCGAGTACGCCGCCTTCGGGGCCACCGTGGTCTCCGGGCTCTACCCCGTCGCCCAGGGCGGCCGGGGCCTGCGCAACGCGATCCGCCGGGTGCGCCGGGAGGTCTCCGAGGCGATCGACCGCGGCGCCGGGATCATCGTGCTCTCCGACCGCGAATCCGACGAGTACAACGCGCCGATCCCCTCCCTGCTGCTCGCCTCCGCGGTGCACCACCACCTGGTGGAGGAGAAGACCCGCTCCCGGGCCTCCCTGGTGATCGAGGCCGGCGACGCCCGCGAGGTGCACCACATGGCCATGCTGGTGGGCTTCGGCGCGGACGCGATCAACCCCTACATGGCCTTCGAGACCATCGACGAGCTGCGCATGAAGAACCAGCTCGGCGACCTCACCCTCGACGAGGCCTGCGCGAACTACTGCGCGGCCGCGGCGAAGGGGCTGCTGAAGGTGATGTCCAAGATGGGCATCGCCGCGGTGCAGTCCTACCGCGGCGCCCAGCTCGCGGACGTGATCGGCCTGGCCCAGGACTTCCTCGACGAGTACTTCCCCGGCGCCGACTCCCCCCTCGGCGGGATCGGCCTGGAGGAGATCGCCGCCGACGTGGAGGCCCGGCACCGCGGCGCCTTCCTGCCCCGCCCCGAGGAGCAGGCGCACCGGGAGCTGGACCTCGGCGGGGAGTACAAGTGGCGCCGCGAGGGGGAGTACCACCTGTTCAACCCGGAGACCATCTTCACCCTGCAACACGCCACCCGCACCGGCCAGTACGCGGTGTTCCGGGACTACACCCGCCGGGTCGACGACCAGTCCACCCGGCTGGCCACCCTGCGCGGGCTGCTGGAGCTCGCCTCCGACCGGCCGCCGGTGCCGATCGAGGAGGTGGAGCCGGTCTCCGCCATCGTCAGGCGCTTCTCCACCGGGGCGATGAGCTACGGCTCCATCTCCGCGGAGGCGCACGAGACCCTGGCGATCGCGATGAACCGGCTCGGCGCGATGTCCAACTCCGGGGAGGGCGGGGAGGACCCGGCCCGCTTCGAGCGGGAGCCGAACGGGGACTGGCGGCGCTCCGCGATCAAGCAGGTCGCCTCCGGCCGCTTCGGCGTGACCAGCCACTACCTGTCGAACTGCACGGACATCCAGATCAAGATGGCGCAGGGCGCCAAGCCCGGCGAGGGCGGCCAGCTGCCGCCGCACAAGGTCTACCCCTGGGTCGCCGAGGTGCGGATCACCACCCCCGGGGTGGGCCTGATCTCCCCGCCCCCGCACCACGACATCTACTCCATCGAGGATCTCGCCCAGCTCATCTTCGACCTGCGCTGCGCCAACCCGGATGCCCGAATCCACGTCAAGCTGGTCGCCGAGGCCGGGGTCGGCACCGTCGCCGCCGGGGTGTCCAAGGCGCACGCCGACGTGGTGCTCGTCTCCGGCCACGACGGCGGCACCGGCGCCTCCCCGCTGACCAGCCTCAAGCACGCCGGCGGGCCCTGGGAGCTGGGCCTGGCGGAGACCCAGCAGACCCTCATGCTCAACGGGCTGCGGGACCGGATCCGGGTGCAGTGCGACGGGCAGCTGAAGACCGGCCGCGACGTCATGGTGGCCATGCTGCTCGGCGCCGAGGAGTACGGCTTCGCCACCGCCCCGCTGGTGGTGGAGGGCTGCGTGATGATGCGGGTCTGCCACCTGGACACCTGCCCGGTGGGGATCGCCACCCAGAACCCGGATCTGCGGGCGAAGTACACCGGCCGCGCCGAGCACGTGGTGAACTTCTTCACCTTCCTCGCCGAGGAGATCCGCGGCTACCTCGCCGAACTGGGCTTCCGCAGCGTCGACGAGGCCGTGGGGCACGTGGAGTGCCTGCGCCCGCGCACCGATCTGGACGCGCTGCCCCGGGCGCAGAAGCTGAGCCTGGAGCGGATCCTCGCCCCGGCGGAGTCCCCCTTCTTCCCGGACCAGGACCTGCGCCGCACCCGGGCGCAGGACACCGGCCTGGACGGGGTGCTCGACCAGGCGCTGATCGCCGAGGCCCGGGGGGCGCTCGACGCCGCCGCCCGCGGCGAGGCGCCGGAGCCGATCCGGCTGGCGCACCCGATCTCCAACGTGGACCGCACCGTGGGCACCCTGCTGGGGCACGCGGTCACCGCCGCCGGCGGCGCCGCGGGCCTGCCCGAGGACACCATCACCGTGGACCTGGCCGGCTCCGCGGGCAACTCCCTGGGCGCCTTCCTGCCCGCCGGGGTGACCCTGCGCCTGGAGGGCGACGCCAACGACTTCGTGGGCAAGGGCCTGTCCGGGGGCCGGATCATCGTGCGGCCCTCCCGCTCCGCCCCGCCCACCGCGGACCAGAGCGCGGACACCATCGCCGGCAACGTGCTCGGCTTCGGCGCCACCGGCGGCGAGCTGTTCATCCGGGGCACCGTCGGGGAGCGCTTCTGCGTCCGCAACTCCGGGGCGACCGCGGTGGTGGAGGGCATCGGCAACCACGGCTGCGAGTACATGACCGGCGGAGTGGTCGTGGTCCTGGGCCCGGTGGGCCGCAACTTCGCCGCCGGCATGTCCGGGGGCGTGGCCTACCTGCTCGACGACGGCACCGTCGCGGCGAAGGTGAACCCGGAGCTGGTGGACGTCGTCGCCCTCGACGCCGCCGAACGGGACCGGGTGGACCGGCTCATCGACCGGCACCGCGAGCTCACCGGCTCCGACGTCGGCGTCACCGCCGCCCAGCTCATCAAGATCATGCCCCGGGACTACGCCCGCGTGCTCGAGGTCATCGAGACCGCGCGCGCGGCGGACCGGGACGTCAACGACGCGATTATGGAGGCCGTGCGCAATGGCTGACCCCAAGGGATTCATGAAGCACCGCCGCGAGGAGCCCGGGCACCGCCCGGTGCCGCTGCGGCTGATGGACGCCCGGGAGATCTACGAGCCCGCCCCCGAGGGCCAGATCACCCGGCAGGCCGCCCGCTGCATGGACTGCGGCGTGCCCTTCTGCCACTCCGGCTGCCCGCTGGGCAACATCATCCCGGAGTGGAACGACCTGGTCCGGCAGGACCGGTGGCGGGAGGCCTTCGACCGGCTGCACGCCACGAACAACTTCCCCGAGTTCACCGGCCGGCTCTGCCCCGCCCCCTGCGAGGGCGCCTGCGTGCTCGGCATCAACGACGACGCGGTGACCATCAAGAACGTGGAGCTGGAGATCGCCGAGCACGGCTTCGCCGAGGGCTGGGTGCGGCCCATCCCGGCCAGCTTCGACACCGGGCAGTCGGTGGCCGTGGTCGGCTCCGGGCCGGCCGGGCTGGCCGCCGCCCAGCAGCTCGCCCGCGCCGGGCACGCGGTCACCGTCTTCGAGCGCGACGACCGGATCGGCGGGCTGATGCGCTACGGGGTGCCGGACTACAAGATGGAGGCCTCCCGGCTGGACCGGCGGCTGGACCAGATGCGCGCCGAGGGCGTGGAGTTCATCACCCGCACCGCCCCCGACGCCGCCCGGCTGGCCGGCTTCGACGCGGTGGTGCTGGCCACCGGGGCGCCGCTGCCCCGGGAGCTGCCCGTCGACGGCCGCGACCTCGCCGGGGTGCACCAGGCGATGGAGTACCTGCCGCAGGCCAACCGGGTCGTCGCCGGGGACGCCGAGCGCCCCGCCATCGACGCCCGCGGCAAGCGGGTGGTGGTGATCGGCGGCGGCGACACCGGCATCGACTGCTTCGGCACCGCGCTGCGCCAGGGCGCGGCCAGCGTCACCCAGCTGGACATCCGGCCCCGGGCCCCGAAATCCCGGGCCGCGTCCACCCCCTGGCCGCTGTACCCGCTGCAGTGGCGGGTGGCCACCGCCCACGAGGAGGGCGCCTACGCGGTCACCGGGGAGGAGACCGCCGAGCAGGTCGCCGCCCTGGGCCTGGCCGCCCGGGAGGTCGGGCAGACCCTCGGCGCCCGGATGTTCAACGCGAACACGGTCGCCTTCCACGGCGCCGACGGCCACGTCACCGGGTTGTCCGCGAACGAGGTCACCGTCGTCGACGGGCGCCGGGTGCCGATGGAGGACACCGACTTCGAGCTGGACGCGGATCTGGTGCTGATCGCCCTCGGCTTCGTCGGCGCCGAGCGCGGCGGCCTGGTCGACGCCCTCGGCGTCGGCGTCGACGACCGCGGCCGGATGCTGCGCGACGGCGACTACCGGGCCCTCGACGCCGGGGGCCGGGTCGTCGAGGGCGTCCGCGGCGGCGCCGCGGCCGGGCCCGCCTTCCGGGGCCCGGTGTTCGTCGCCGGGGACAACGGCCGCGGCGCCAGCCTCATCGTGTGGGCGATCGCCGAGGGCCGGGCCTGCGCGGAGGCGGTGGACCGGGTGCTCATGGGCGAGTCCAACCTGCCCCGGGCGGTGGAGCCGGCGGATGCCCCGATGGGCCTCTAGCCCGGCCCCCTCGGCGGGGCCGGCGGGTCATTCCACGATGACGCGGCCCCGGGCGCCGAGCTCGGCGTGGGTCATCTGGTGGTCGACGAAGGTGTAGGTGCCCGGCTCCGGGAACCGGGCCTCCGCGTAGCCGCCCTGGGCGGCGGCGAGGTCCAGGGCCTGGGCCCCGCCGACCCCGTCGTCGAGCAGCAGCGCGCCCTCCTTGTACATCCGGTGGAACTGGGTGCCCACCACGTGGAAGCTGGTGCCCCGGTTCGGTCCGGCGGCGAGCACCCAGAACCGGACGGTCTCCCCGGCGCGGATCCGGATCGGGTGCGCCAGGTACTGGTCCGGGTAGCCGTTGAAGCGGTACGCGTCCGGGGCGTCGGCGAGCACCTTCGCCGCATCCGGGCCGCCCTCGCCCCAGTAGGCCTCGGACTGCACCAGCAGGACCTCGTGATCCACCGGCGCCAGGTCCGGGGGATCGATCACCACCGCCCCGTGCATCCCGGCGGCGATGTGCTGGGACATCGGGGCGGTGCCGCAGTGGTACAGCCAGATCCCGGCGTGCTCGGCGCGGAAGCGGTACTCCAGGCTCTCCCCGGGGGCGATGTCGCGCATCGGCCTGTCCGGGGAGACCATCCCGGCGTGGAAGTCCACCGAGTGGCTCATCGTGCCGTCGTTGACGAGGGTGACGATGAACTCGTCGCCGACCCGGCCGCGCAGGGTGGGCCCCAGGGGATCGTCGCCGAAGGTCCAGTGCTCCTGCTCCACCCCGGGGGCGCCGTAGCCGGTGAACTCCCGGGCGTGCAGGGTCACCCGGTGCACCCGCCCGGCCGGCGCCGCCGGCAGCCGCGGATCCACCGTGGGCGAATCCGCCGCGGGCGGGCCCGCCGCCGGGGTCGGGTGCGCGGTCCCGCCGCCCTCCCCGCCGGCGCCGGGCCCGGCGAGCACCGCCGCCCCGGCCCCGCCGGCGTCGACCCGCAGGGTCATGCCCATCTGCCGGTGCCCGGCGATGGTGCACCAGCCCTCGACCTCGCCGGGCAGCACGGGGATCTCGACGGTCGCCGACTCGCCCGGGGCCACCCGGCCGGTGTCCTCCCCGGTGGCCAGCCGCAGGTCGTGGACCTGGTCATCGGCGTTGACCATGGTGATCACCAGCCGGTCGCCGGGCTCGGCCCGGAGCACGTCCGGCTCGTAGCGCATGTCCCGGGCGGTGACGGTGGCCTCCACGGTGCGCCCGGTGGGGGCCACCCCGGCGGCCTCCGCGGCCCCGGCGGAGCCGCCGGCGCCGCCGCCGGAGAGCGCCACGCCCACCCCGACGACGAGGGCGAGGGTGGCGGTGGCGGCGGTGAGCTGCACCCCCAGGCGGCGGGCCCCGGTGCGCTCCGGCAGGCCGGCGCGGTCCCGGGCCGCCCCGGTGAGCTCCACCGGGGCGCCATCGGCGCCGTCGCGGGGCCGCCGCAGCACCGCCAGCTGGGCGCGGGCGGAGCGGCCCAGCAGCGGCAGGAAGGCGGCCAGGGCGAGGCCGACGATGCCGGAGACGGCGACCTTCGTCCACGAGGGCAGCGGCAGCAGCCACAGCACCAGGCCGATGTTCACCAGGCCCCAGCGGAACGCCCCGGCGCGGTCGAGCTCCCGCATGCCCGCGGCGAGGGCGCGCCCGCCGCCGCCGATGGTGGAGGGCAGCAGCCAGCCCATCACCCCGATCAGCAGCTGGGCGGCGAAGCCGATGACCAGCGGCAGGGTGAGGGCGGTGATGGTGAACCCGGGGCGGGCGGCCATCGCGGAGGCGGCGATGAGCGAGCCCACCAGCCAGGCCACGGCCGCGGCGGTGGACAGCGCCGGGTGGCCCAGCCGGTCCCGGGGGTCCCGGGCGACGGCGAGGACGTTGTCCGCCCACGGCACCGCGGCGATGATCCAGCCGGCGGCGACGAGGGCCAGGCCCGCCGAGGCGGCGGCGGGGACGGCGGCGACGGCCGCGACGGCGGTGACCGCGATCCCGGCGAGCATCGTCGCCAGCGCCACCCGGGGTCGGCCCCGGGGGGACATCCGGGTGCGCCACAGGGCGGGGAACATGGTGGTCAGGGTGCCGGCGGCGGCGAGGCCGAGGAAGCCGAGCAGGTTCACCGCCTCGTGGGCGAGGACCAGCCCGTCGTGCCCGCCGGGGCCGAGCTCGTCGGCGGGGGAGCCCAGCAGGGCCCCGAACACGGCGCCCACCGGCAGCAGCAGCGCCGAGGCGAGGTAGTGGTCGACGACCACGGCGTGCCGGCCCCCGCGGCGGCCGCGCAGGTCGCGGGCGATGCCGGCGGCGTGCCAGGCGACGACGCCGCCGACGGCGGCGGCGCCGGTGACGGTGACCGGCCAGATCCCGGCGACCCGCCCGACGATCAGGACGAGGATCCCCGCGTTGAGCAGCCGCAGCCGCAGCAGCTGCCGGCGGCGGTCCTCCGGGGGCACCTCGAGGTGCAGCAGCCGCTCGGTGAAGTGGCGGCCCCAGATGAGGATGGAGTTGGTGACCGCGCCGAGGGTGAACAGGTGCACCATGAGCCAGCGGCCCTCGTCGAGGAAGGGGTGGACGAAGGCGGAGGCGATCACGGCGGCGAGCCACCAGCGCACCGGTCGGCCGGCGCGGCGGTGCCAGGAGGCGCGGGGGGAGGGCTGGTCGGGGCTGGGTGCGGGCATGCCCCCGATATTACGCATATTGTTTGCGCATAATTCCGGAGTCCCTGCTCAGGGGCCGGGCCCCGGGGCCCGGGACGCCGGCGGGGCGTCCCGGACCCGGGTCGGGGCGCCGATCAGGCGCGCTCCCACACCCGGTGCCGGGCGATCAGCGGGGTCAGCCCCGCCACCGCCTCGGCCAGGGTGCCCGCGGCGAGCACCCCGGGGGCGTCGGCCTCGGCGGCGCGGGCCACCAGCTCGGCGCCGGCGCCGACGTGGGCGATCGCCTTGAGGTGGCGGAACATCTCGTCGACCAGCACCCGGGCGGCCGGGTCCGCGGAGTCGGCGGCGAGGATCGCGGCGTCGAACTCGATGGAGCGCACCGTGGCCAGGGTGCGGTTCACCGTCGCCCCGGCCACGGTGCCGCCGCGGGCGGCGAGCACCAGCGGCACCATCCCGGCCGCGTCGATGGCCCGGATCGCCTCGGCGAGATCGGCCCCGTCGACGGAGTCGTCGACGAACACGCCCACCTGCCGGCCGTCCACGGGATGCTCCCCGCCGATCTGGGACAGCGCCGGGGAGGGCGCCGGCTCCGGCAGATCCGCCACCGGCTCCGGGGCGGGCAGGCCGAGCCGTTCGGCGACCCCGGCGGCCAGTTCGGCGTCGATCCGGGCGAGCACCCGCTCCACCACCCGGCGCCGGATCGTCTCCGACCAGCACTTGCCCAGCTCGAAGGCGTAGGCGTCGATGAGGTGGGCCCGCTCCACGGGCTGCAGCGACTTCCACAGCAGCCGGGGCTGGGTGAAGTGGTCGTCGAAGCTCGCCGGCGTGGCCCGGGTCTTCTCGCCCTCCACCGGCAGCGGCACTTCCAGCCAGCCGGCGGCGGCCTCCGGATCGGCGAGGAAGGGGCAGCCCCCGTCGATGGAGTTCGGGTGGTAGGCGGAGGTGCCGGCGTGCACCGCCTGCTGGCCGAAGCCGTCGCGCTGCATGTCGTTGACCTCCGCATGCGGGCGGTTCACCGGCAGCTGGGTGAAGTTCGGCCCGCCCAGGCGGTGCATATGCGTGTCCGTGTAGGAGAACAGCCGGGCCTGCAGCAGCGCGTCATTGGTGGGCTCGATGCCGGGCACCAGGTTGGAGGGGCAGAAGGCCACCTGCTCGGTCTCCGCGAAGTAGTTCACCGGGTTCGCGGTGAGCCGCATGGTGCCGATGATCTCCACCGGGGCGAGCTCCTCGGGCACCAGCTTCGTCGGATCCAGCAGGTCGATGCCCTCGAAGGTCTCCTCCGGGGTGTCCGGGAACACCTGCACCCCCAGGTCGAACTCGGGGTAGGCGCCGGCCTCGATGGCGTCGGCGAGGTCCCGGCGGTGCAGATCCGGGTCCGCGCCGCCGGAGAGCTGCGCCTCCTCCCACACCTGGGAGTGCACGCCGAGGCGCGGCTTCCAGTGGAACTTCACCAGGGTGGTCTCCCCGGCCTCGTTGACCAGCCGGAAGGTGTGCACCCCGAAGCCCTCCAGCATCCGGTAGGAGCGCGGGATGCCCCGGTCGGTCATGTTCCACATGGTGTGGAAGGTCGCCTCGGTGTGCAGGGACACGAAGTCCCAGAAGGTGTCGTGCGCGGACTGCGCCTGCGGCAGCTCCCGGTCCATATGCGGTTTCACCGAGTGCACCACGTCGGGGAACTTGATCCCGTCCTGGATGAAGAACACGGGCATGTTGATCCCGACCAGGTCGTAGTTGCCCTCCGCGGTGTAGAACTTCGTGGCGAAGCCGCGGGTGTCCCGGGCGGTGTCGATGGACCCGCGGGAGCCCACCACCGTGGAGAAGCGCACGAACACCGGGGTCTCCGCGCCCTCCTTGAGGAAGGCCGCCCGGGTGAGCTTCGCGGCCCGGCCGTTGGCGGTGAACACGCCATGGGCCCCGGCGCCGCGGGCGTGCACCACCCGCTCCGGGATCCGCTCCCGGTCGAAGTGCTGCAGCTTCTCCCGCAGGTGCTGATCCTGCAGCAGGATCGGGCCGCGCGCCCCGGCGCGCAGGGAATGATCCGTCTCCGCCTGGCGCACCCCCTGGGCGGTGGTCAGGTAGGCGCCGCGCTGGGCGCGGGAATGCGCCGCGTCGCCGGCGGCGGCATGCGGGCAGTGCCCCCCGGTGGGGGAGGCCGCCGCGGGGCCGGCCTGGTCCGGGTTCGCCTCGGCGGGCTCGCGGGGCTCGGTGGGCTGATCGTAGGCCGGGGCCCCGCCGGGGGCCGGGTCGCCGGGCACGTGGTCGTTGGGCAGCTCGTTCGAGGGTGAGTCGGTCATGGGGAACCTCCGTGTTCTCTTGGCTGGTGGTGCGCACCGGGCTGGGTGAACACCTTGAACCGAGTGTACCGGCGCCCCGGCCGCCCCCGCCGGGCGCGCGGCCCGGTATGGGACACTGGTCGGCATGGAACCCATCGACGTCGCCATCCGCGACGAGACCATCCGGCTCGGCCAGTTCATCAAGCTCGCCGGGCTCGTCGACACCGGCGGCCTGGCGAAGTCCCTCATCGCCGAGGGGGCGGTGACCGTCAACGGGGAGCCGGACCGCCGCCGCGGCCGGGTGCTGCGGGTGGGCGACGTGGTCGGCCTCGGCGGGGCCGCCGCCCGGGTCGCCGGCCCCGGCGCCGCCGCCGAGGGGGAGGACGATTACTTCGACGAGGCCACCGCGGACGACGGCTTCGACCCCGAGAAGTGGAGGAACCTGTAATGCCCGCCTTCCTCGCCGGCGACGGCATGCCCGTGCGCGTGGACCTGCTCACCACCGCCGCCCGCCGCTCCGAGCGCTTCTACCGGGACCTGCTCGGCTGGTCCTTCGCCGACGCCGGCGAGGGCCGCCGGATGGCCACCCTGCAGGGCATGCCGATTTCCGCGCTCTTCGCCGACGCCGGGATGGACCGGTGGCGGGTGTGCTTCCACGTGGAGGACGTGCCCGCGGTCGCCGGCCGGGCCCGGGAGCTCGGCGCCGAGGTGGCCCTGGAGCCGACCGAGCTCGCCGACGGCTCCGTGATGGCCGTCGTCGCCGATCCCTTCGGGGCCCTGGTGGGGCTGCTCCGCCAGCCCGGGGAGCGGGCCTTCTTCGCCGCCGGGGAACCCGGCGCCCCGGTGTGGTTCGAGCTGGTCACCGGCGCCGGCGTGGACGAGGCCGCCGAGTTCTACCATGAGCTGCTCGGCTGGGAGATCTCCGTGGCGCACCGCGCCGACGGCGGGGTGGGCTACGCGGTGGCGATGGCCGACGGCGCCGCCTTCGCCGGGATCGCCGCCGACGGGCTCGGCGCCGAGGGGGACCCGGCGGACGGCGCCGGGCGCTGGTCCGGGTGGCTGGCCTATCTCGGGGTCGCCGACATCGACGCCGCGGTGGCGCGCACCGGGGAGCTCGGCGGGCAGGTGGCGGTGCCCCCGCAGGCCACCGAGTTCGGCCCCCTGGCCACCATCGTGGACCCGGCCGGGGCGACCACGGTGCTCTGCGAGGTGCCGCCCCCGCCGGAGGAGGACATCCGCGAGTCCGATCCGCTGGAGGGCTTCGACATCTCGCCCTTCGAGTAGCGCGCCGGGTGCGGCCGCCCCGGGGTTTTCCGAAAACCCCGGAAAACCCCCGGAAAGCACCATACGGGACCGTGACCTGCGGGAACGCCGTGGATGACGGGGTCCGCCCCGGATGCCGGCCCCGGGATTCCCGGAAACTCCCGGAAACCCCCCGAATACCCATGTGACCTGCGGAGACGGCCGCGCCATGGGTCCGGCGCCCGGGATGCGGGAGGCACCGAGTTTCCGGAGAGTTTTCGCGGAAACTCACGGGAAATTCCCGGATGAGGATGTGACCTGCGGAGACGGCCGTGACACGGGTCCGGTGCGATGGTGTCGCCGGCGTGTGGGGCCCGGAGTCCGGGTTTTCCGGAAACTCCCGGAAACTCGCGCAACCGGAAAAAAGTCTCTGACCTGTGGTTTCGTTGCTGCCTCGGTAGGTGCTCCCCACCTGTGGCGGAAACAAGTTTCCGAGAAGTTTCCGCAAGAACCTTGCGGAAACCGATGGTGATGCGGGACGCTGGGGCCATGGCCACTGACATGCCCCGGCATATCCGCGACGCGCTGGACGCGATCTGGCAGGGGACCCGCGGCGCCGCCCTGGAGACGAGCGTCCTCGACTTCAAGGAGGATCCGGCCATGGCCGCGCATGGGCCGAAGCCCCCGCGCAAACCGGAGGACAAGGTGTTCAGGGTGCTCACCAGGGAATGCATCTGCTTCGCCAACGGCTCCGATGGTGAGGCCCACGTGGTGCTCGGCGTCGCCGACAAGCTCTCCGGTGCGGAGGCGTTCACGGGTACCGCGATGGACCCCGAGGACATCGACAAGAAGGTCTTCAACAACTCCCGACCCAATCTGCGCGTGGAGACCCGGGAGCACGAGTACCGCGGCGTCCGCCTGCTGGTGACCCGGATCCCCGAGGGGCTCGCCCTCTACACCGGCACGGATGGCGCGGCCACCTGGCGGGTGGGCGCCGGCTGCACGCCGATGACCGAGGAGCAGCGCAGCCGGCTCACCCTGGATCGGGGGAACCCCGACTGGACGGCGCGGCGCAGTGATGCGGATACCGGGGATTTCGATCCGGTCGCCATGGCCGAGGCCCGCCGCCTGCTGGCCGCGGTGCGCAGGGCCGGTGGGCGCCATGACGCCATCCCGGAGACGGACACCGGCCTGCTCCGCGAACTCGGCCTGGTCGATGAGGGCGGGCGGCCGCTGCGGGCGGCGGACATCCTCTTCGGCCAGGGGGCCCGCGGTGCCGAGCCCGTGCGCTTCCAGTACATCGCCATCCCCGGTGGACCGCCGCGATCCGAGGATCTGCGTGGCCCCCTGCTCCTGGTCGCCCCGCGGCTGCGCGAGCTCATCACCCGGTACGCGCCCGCGACCATGGCGACCGCGGATCTCGGGGGCGGACAGGAGGTGCGGATCCCCGCCTTCCCGGAGGTCGCCGTGGATGAGGTCGTGAGCAACGCCCTCGTGCACCGGGACTGGTCGCTTGACGCCTCCATCGTGGTGGAGATGGGGCCCCGGACCTTCCGGGTGACCTCCCCCGGTGGTCTTCCCGAGGGGGTGGCCGCCGATCGGCTGCTGTCGACGGTGTCGGTGCCCAGGAACCGCGTGCTCCTGCGGGCCATGCGGATGCTGGGGTTGGTGGAGGAGCAGTCCCGCGGATTCGACCGCATGTGGGTCGCGATGATCCGCTCCGGTCGTCCGGTGCCGCAGGTCGAGGCCGGCGATCTTCGGGTGGAGGTGACCTTGTCGGCCGGCCCCCCGGATATCCCGTTCATCGAGGGGCTGGCCCGGGTGGGCGCCGAATTCGGGGAGCAGTACCTCGAATCCGTCGATCTGCTCATCGTGCTGCGGCACCTCACCGAAGCCCCGCTCATCACCCTCCGGCAGGTGCAGCGTCAGGCGCAGATCTCCGAGAAGGAGGCCCGGGAGCGGATGGCCTTCTTCACCGAGGAGGGGCTGCTGGCCGATGTGCCCGGGGGGAGGGACGAGTGGACCCTGTCGGCACGGACCCGGGGGGCCCTGGGGGACGCCGTCGCGGCCGGCACCGCGACCGTGTCCGTCGAGGACTGGATCCGGGAGCGCATCCTCTCCCACGGGCACGTCCGGAACCGGGAGGTGGTCGAGGCCACCGGCGCCGATCCGCGGGAGGTCTCCGAATTGTTGGCGGCCCTGCGGGCGCGGGGCAGCGTGCGCAAGGATCCCGAGGGGCCCTCCCGCGGTTCCGGGGTGCGCTGGGTCGCGGTGGACTGAGGGTCTCCGGGCGCGGGCGCATGGGGCCGGCCGGAACCCCCGATGCGGCCGGTGGCCGGCTCAGCCCCGGTCGAGCCGATCCAGCACCGCGGCGGCGAAGCCGGCGGTGTCGCCGGCCCCGCCGGCGTCCGGGGTGGCCGCGGCCGGGTCGGCCAGCGCGGCGGCCACGGCGGCGCGCAGCGCGGCGGCGGCCCCGGCCTCGCCGAGGTGCTCGCCGCACATCGCCGCGGCGAGCAGGAAGGCCGCCGGGTTGGCGATGCCGCGGCCGGCGATGTCCGGGGCGGAGCCGTGCACCGGCTCGAAGACGGCGTGCGCGTCGCCGATATTCGCCGAGGCGGCCGCGCCGAGCCCGCCCATCAGCCCGGCGCCGAGATCGGAGAGGATGTCGCCGAAGACGTTCTCCGCGGCGATCACGTCGTAGTGCCCGGGGTCGGCGACCATCCGCATCGCCACCAGGTCCACGTTGGCCAGCTCGAAGTCGACCCCCGGGTGCTCCGCGGCGACCTCGTCGATGGCCCGGTGCAGGATCTCCCCGGAGGCCTGCAGGATGTTCGGCTTGTCCGCGACGGTGACCCGGCCCCGGCGGGTCTGCGCCGCGGCGGCGCGCAGCAGGCGGCGCCAGCCGAAGCCGGTGGTCACCCGCAGCGCCACGGCCAGCTCCCCGGCGCCGCCGGCGCGCACCGTGGGGTCCTCGGCGATGAGCGCGCCCACCCCGGTCTCCCGCACCGCGGCGGCGTCCAGGTCATGGCCGTAGAGGCCCTCGGTGTTCTCCCGGACCACGGTGCACCGGGTGCCGTCGGGCAGGTCGATGGGCCGGACGTTGGCGTAGAGGTCCAGCCGGGAGCGCAGCTGCAGCACCGGGGAGCGGTAGACCAGTCCGCGGCCGCGCAGCCGCGGGGCCAGCTCCGCCTCCGCGGCGCGGGCCGGTTTGGAGGTCACCGCGACCAGCAGGGCGGCATCGGCCCCCTCGAGCGCGGCCCAGGTCTCCGGGGGCACCGGATCGCCCTCGGCGCACCAGCGGGACCAGCCGATCTCCGCCTCGCGCAGCCGCCAGCCGGGGAAGGCGGCGGCGAGCACCGGGGCGGTCGCGGCGGCGATCTCCGGGCCGATGCCGTCCCCGGGCAGCAGGGCGATCTCGCGGGCGGCCATCGGCTACCAGATGGTGACCCGCTCGGCGGGGTCGAGCCACATGCCGTCGCCGGGGCGCACCCCGAAGGCGGCGTGGAACTCGTCGATGTTGCGCGCGATCTGGTTGCAGCGGAACTCGGCGGGGGAGTGCGGGTCCACCGCCAGGTACTGGGCGGACAGCTCCGGGCGGATCGCGGTGCGCCAGACCAGCGCCCAGGACCGGAAGAGGTCCCGGTAGGCGTCCGGCTCATCGGGCAGGCCGAGTTCGGCGAGCCGGTTGCGGTAGGCGACCACGGCGATGCCGAGCCCGCCCAGATCGCCGATGTTCTCGCCGAGGGTGAACCGGCCGTTGACGCCCTGGTCGGTGCGGCCGAGCTCGCGCAGCCCGGTGGGCACCAGCCCGTCGAACTGGTCGACCAGGGTGGCGGTGCGCTCCTCGAAGGCGGCCCGGTCGGCGTCGGTCCACCACTGGCGCAGGGTGCCGTGCCCGTCGTACTGGGAGCCCTGGTCGTCGAAGCCGTGGCCGATCTCGTGGCCGATCACCGCGCCGATGGCGCCGTAGTTGGCGGCGTCGTCGGCCTCCGGGTCGAAGAAGGGCGGGCGCAGGATCGCCGCCGGGAAGGTGATGTCGTTGACCACCGGGTTGTAGAAGGCGTTGACCGTCTGCGGGGTGGCGAACCACTCGTCGCGGTCGGCGGGCTTGCCCAGCTTGGCCACCTCGTAGTCGTGGGTGAACCGGGCGGCGGCGCGGACGTCGGCCATGAGCTCGCCGACCGGCTCCAGGCCCTCGTAGGAGCGCCAGCGCGCCGGGTAGCCGATCTTGGCCTTGAACAGGGAGAGCTTCTCCAGGGCGCGGGCCCGGGTGTCCTCGGTCATCCAGTCCAGGGCGCCGATCCGCTCCCGGTAGGCGGCGAGCAGGTGCTCGACGAGATCGTCCATGCGCTCCTTGTGCGCGGGCGGGAAATGCCGTGCCACGAAGGCGCGGCCGACCTCCTGGCCCACGGCGCCCTCGACGAAGGCGACGCCTCGCTTCCAGCGCGGGCGCAGCTCCTCGGCGCCGGCGAGGGTGCGGCCGTGGAAGTCGAAGTTCTCCTCCACGAAGGCCTCGGGCAGGTAGGCGGCGCGGGCGCGCAGCACCCGGGCCAGGGCCCATAGCCGCAGGTCCTCCAGGTCCGCGTCGGACCAGACCTGGGCGACCCGGCCGAGGTAGGAGGGCTGCATGACGATGATGTCCCCGGCCTCGGCGGTGACGCCCATCTCCGCGAACCACGCCGCCCAGGGGAAGCCGGCGGGCAGGTCGGCGATGGCGGTGGGGTTGTAGGTGGCGACCGCGTCCCGGGAGGCGACCACGTCCCAGTGCCCGGCGGCCAGGGCGCGCTCCACGGCGAGGATCCGCCCGGCGGCGGCCGCGGCGTCGCCGATGTCGAAGGCGTCGGCGATGTCGGAGCCGGTGAAGTCGCGGGCGCCGACGGTGGCGTCGTCGAGGATGCGCAGCATCCGGGCCAGGTGCGCCTCGTATTCGGCGAGGATGCCGGCGTGCCGCTCCTCCCGGTAGTAGGCCTCGTCGGGCAGGCCGAGCCCGGACTGCACCAGGTGCAGCCGGGCCAGATCGGAGGAGGAGTCCTTCTCCACCCAGAACGCGGCGGCCCCGCCGACGCCGGCGCGGTCCAGCCGGCCCAGCGCCACGGCCAGGGCGTCGTGGTCGGCGGCGGCGGCGATTCCGGCGAGGTCCTCGGCCAGCGCGTCCACGCCGGCGGCCTCCACCGCGGCGACGTCCATGAAGCCGCGGTAGAGCCGGCCCACCCGGGAGTCCGGGTCGGCGTCCTCGACGATGGCGCGCACATCGGCCTCGGCCCGGTCGCGCAGGATGTGGAAGGCGCCGTCGACGGAGCGGTCCGCGGGGATGACGTGGTGGTCGATCCACTCGCCGTTGACGTGGCGGTAGAGGTCCTGCGCCGGGGTGGGCGGGGTGGACTGGGCGGGGGCGTCCGTCGGGGTCTCCGAGGTGGGGTTGGTCATGGGGCCAGTGTAGGCGGGCGGGTGCCCCCGGGACCGCCCCCGCCGAGGTCGGGTGCGTCGAGTGGGGCTGGTGTGACGAATGTGAAAGTTGAGGCTAATATTGCCCACCATGGCCCCGAATCCCGCCCGCTCCCCCCGCCCGACCCGCCGTGTCGCCGGCGCCGCCCTGGCCGCCGCGATCGCGGTGGCGCTGCCCCTGGCCGCGCCCGCCCCGGCGCTGGCCTTCGACGCGGCCTCCGCGCGCGGCGTGGACGTGTCCAAATGGCAGCACCCCTCCCCGGGATCCATCGACTGGGCGAAGGTCGCCGCCGACGGGCGCAGCTTCGCCATCATCAAGGCCACCGACGGCAACAGCGGCGCCTCCCCGCATTTCGCCTCCGACTCCGCCAAGGCCCACGCCGCCGGCCTGGTGATCGGCGCCTACCACATGGGCCGGCCCGGCAAACCCGCCCGCGCCCAGGCCGACGAGTTCGTCGCCGCCCTGGCCGAGCAGCCCGCCGGCGCGGCCACGCTGCCGCCGGTGCTCGACCTGGAGTACACCGACGGCCGCTCCCCGGCGCAGATCGCCGCCTGGGCCCGGGAGTTCCTGGACCGGGTCGCCGAGCGCACCGGGCGCACCCCGATGATCTACACCTTCCGCTGGTTCTGGGACGTGGAGATGGCCGGCACCGAGGCCTTCCGGGACCACCCGCTGTGGCTGGCCGCCTACCAGCGCACCGCGCCGACCGCCCTGCCCGGCGGCTGGGAGCGGATCACGGTATGGCAGACCTCCGGCTCCGGGAGGGTCGACGGGGTGGTCACCCCGGTGGACCTGAACACCTTCAACGGCGATGAGGCGGCGCTGCGCGCCTGGGCCCGCGGCGAGATCGCCGCGCCCGCGCCGCGCACCGATGCGCCGATCACCGATGCCGACGCCGAACCGGCCCCCGATGCCGCGGGGGACGCCCCCGGGACGCGAACCCCGGCACCGGCCCCGGGCGCGGTGGACGGCGCCGACCCGGTGCCCGCCGGGCTGCTCGAGGCCATCGCCGAGGCGATCGCCGCCGGGGAGCTGGACCCGGCCGAGATCGCCGACGCGGTGCGCCGCGCCGCCGACGGGGGCCTCACCGAGGACCAGGCCGCCTTCCTCATCGCGGTGCTCGAGCTGCTCGCCGGCTCCTCCGGCGCGGACGCGGACGCCGCCGACGCGGACGCGGACGCGGCTGCGCCGGACTCCACCCGCGCGATCCCGCTGGCCCGCACCGCCCCGGCGCCGGCCGATCTGGAGGCGCTCGCCGGCACCCTGCGGGAGATGGCCGCCGCCGCCGACGACACCGCGGTCACCCTCTCCGATCTGATCGCGGCGCTGCTGCGCGCCACCCGCTAGCCGCGGCGGAGTCCCGCGGCTGGGGAAGGCCGCGGGGCGCGCCCGCTCAGCCCCATTTCGGCCCCGGCGCCCGCCAGCGCGCCAGCGCCGGCAGCAGCTCCGCCGGATCCGCGACGTGGATCAGCGAGTCCACGTGCCGGCGGCGGATCATGCCCGCCGCGGCCAGGGAGCGCAGCATCGCCAGCAGCGGCTCCCAGAACCCGCCCGGGCCGACCAGGGCCACCGGGCGGTCGTGGATGCCCAGATGCTGCCGGGTCCACACCTCGAAGAACTCCTCCAGGGTGCCCGCCCCGCCGGGCAGCGCCACGAAGGCGTCGCCGAGGGCGTACATCCGCTCCTTGCGCTCCGGCATCGTGCCCACCCGCTCGAAGCGGGTCAGCCCCGGATGGCCCAGCTCCCGGTCCAGCAGCAGCCCGGGCATCACCCCGACGACCTCCCCGCCGCCGGCCAGGGTGGCGTCGGCGACCCGGCCCATCAGCCCCACCGAGGCCCCGCCGTAGACCAGCCGCACCCGCTCCGCGGCGAGCACCGCGCCGAGCCGCCCGGCGGCCTCCGCCCACGCCGGATCGGCGCCCTCGGCGGAGCCGGCGAAGACGGTCACCGCGGAGACGGTCCGCGCCGGGGCGCCCCCGCGCAGCCGGGGCAGGGTGTGGTTCACCAGCATCGGCGCCAGGGACCCGGTGGGCGCCATCGGATCCACCCAGCGCAGCTCGGCGATCTCCGCCCGCGGGGCGACCGCGGGCGCCTCCCCGGCGTAGCGCAGGTGGATGCCCTGCACCCGCCGGCCCGGCTCATTGGCGGCGGCGTCCTCGGCGACGCCGAAATCCTCCAGCAGCGCCGGATCCAGCTCCGCGCCGAGCTCCTCGGCGATCTCGCGCACGCAGGTCGCCTCCGGGGACTCCCCGGGCTCGGGTTTGCCCCCGGGCAGCATGAACCGCCCGGTGCCGCGTTTGCGCACGGTGAGCACCCGGCCGTCGCCGCGGCGGATCACCGCGGCGACCACCCGGATCGGGGGCCGTCCGGTCACGGCCGCTCCAGGATCACCGGGTTGTCGGTGTGCCCGTCATCGTCGACGATCATCTTGCCCGGGGACCACAGCCCGGAGCGGCGCTCCACCCGGGAGTCGATCCGGGCCGGATCCGGGGCCACCCCGTCATTGGTGCGGGGGGTGAGCCGCTCCACCGAACCCCAGTCCCGGGCCCAGTCGTCCTTCTCGTAGGCGGGCACCGCCACCGCGTCGTTGACCGCGTCGGTCATGCCCAGCACCCCGCCGCCGCCGGCGGCCTGCCAGGTGTCCGTGGAGGAGATCTTCAGCGGGCGGTCCGGCATGATCCGGTAGGCGGGGTTCTCCGCCACCCCGCCGCGGTGATCGAAGGGCCGCTGGCAGGGGAACTGGAAGGCCACCGCCCAGTCCGGCAGGGTCGGCGTGTCCCGGTCGATGACCTCCGTCATCGGGGCCAGCTCCGGCACCCGCGGCGGGGTCACCGCCAGCCACTGGTCCTTCGCCAGGTTGAGGTCCTCGGCGACCAGCCGCACCGCGGTGGCGCCCTCCGGCACCCGGTCCATGGGCAGCCGCAGATTGCGCCAGGACGGCTTCGGACCGATGTCCATCGGCTCCAGGACGCCGAGGCTCTCCCAGCCGCCCTCGCCGGCGCCGGGCCGGGCGAACTCCAGCACCAGCCGGGCGCCGGGCTGGCGCACCCCGTTGAAGTCGGCGTGCGCGATCCGGCCGGCGGCGGTGACCACCAGCAGCGGGGTGCGCTCATCGGCGGCGGGCAGCTCGTACCAGGTGGTCTGCAGCCGCGCCGGCACCTGCACCTCCTTGCTGTAGGAGCCCAGCACCGGCACCGTCGAGGCGCGCAGCCCGAAGGGCAGCCGGGCCCGGGAGCCGTTCACCCCGGCGTCGCGGGAGAACCCGCCGCCGGTGCCCGCGGACTGGCCCACCGCCAGGTTGTTGTCCGCGAGCTCGTCGACGTCGGTGTTCGCGGTGCCGTCGTCGACCCACTCCGGCTCCGCGGTCATGTCCGAGGGCAGCCCGTTGGGGTCGAAGCCGCGATCGGTCTCCCCGGCGGAGAGCGACTCCGCCAGGGGGCCGCGCACCGGGCGCAGGAAGTCCCGGTTCGGGTTGGTCTCCATCAGGATGTCCTCGGCGAGGGCGCAGCTGGAGCCGGTGAGCGCCCGCAGATTGCCCATGGCCAGGGAGTACGCCGGGTACTGGCTCACCGCCCCCTTGGCCAGGGAGGCCACCGAGAAGGCGACGATGATGAAGGTGCCCACCACGATCGGGGAGGCGGCGATGGCGCCCAGGCGCAGCCGCTTCGCCGCGCTGGAGGGCCTGCGCCGGCCCCGGTACTCGTCGACGAAGCTCAGCGAGGCGCCGATCGCGATCACGACCAGGGCGATCAGCAGCACCACCGAATTGGCCTCGTGGCCGTGGTACTGCACGGTCTTGTCGAACCAGGGCACCCCGTAGGCGCCGACGTACCACCAGCCGTTGATCCCGGTGAGGGAGTAGGCCAGCACGAAGATCATGAACCCGGCGAAGAGCACCTGGTTGCGCCGCGAGCCCACCGCCCAGTGGCTGATCGCCATCGCCGCCAGGGCGGCCAGAGCGGCGCCGATACCGGCGTAGACCCCGAAATGGTGGGTCCACTTCGTCGGCGTGAAGGTCATGAAGAACACGGTGCCGACGAACATGAACACCAGCCGGGTGGCCGGGGCGGCCAGCGCCCCGGGCACGGTGCGGTGCCGCAGCAGCGCCGCCACCGTGATGGCCAGGCAGACCAGGGCCACGACCACCGGGAAACGGCGGGTCATGGACCCGTCGACGGACTGCAGCAGCAGCCAGTACCAGCGGATCGGCTCCTCGTACCAGTGCAGGGAGGGGCCCACCGCGCTGCGCGCGCGCACCGCCTCCAGCACCGAGGCCAGGGTCTGGTCGCCGAAGACGCCGACCAGGATGGCGGTGCCCGCGGCGAGGAAGGGCGCGATCTGCATCGCCGGGGCGCGCCAGCCCCCGCCGAGCACCCGGTGCCGCTCCACCACGATCCGGATCAGCGCCGGCAGCCCGCCGAGGATCGCGGCCACCGCCATCAGCCCGGTGGGCCCGGAGCCCAGGGACAGGGTGGCGATGATCACGCCGAAGGCGGCGGGCAGCAGCCGCCGGGTGCGGATCGCGCGCTCGAAGAACACCCAGGTGAGCAGGGCGCCGCAGGCGATCACCGGCTCCGGGCGCAGCCCGTTGTTGTAGGGCAGCCAGAAGGCCAGCAGCACCCCGGCCGCCGACCAGTACGCCACCCGCCGGGAGGCGATGCCCGCGCCCAGCCGCGGGATGATCAGCCGGGACAGCGCGAACCAGATGGTCAGCCCGGCCAGCAGCGCGGGCAGCCGCATCCACAGCGAGGCGGTGGACACCCGGGCCATCAGCGCCAGGATGTCGTAGAAGGGCCAGCCGAAGGGCGATTCCGGGGCCCCGAACCAGCGGTAGTAGTTGGCCATGTAGCCGGACTCGTGGGAGACCCGGGCCATGGTGAAGATGTAGCCGTCGTCGGAGGTGTTCGCCCCCATCACGTGCCAGAGCAGCAGGGTGCCCACGACGACCCCGTCCAGGGGCCGGGGCCGCCAGGCCCCGCGCGGGAACCAGCGCAGCCGATCCGCCCCGTCCACCCGGTCCACCCGGGACAGCGCGAACAGCGCCGCGGCAGTGAGCGCCAGGCCGGCGAGCATCGCGGCGAGCTTCAGCGGCGTCGGCGAGGAGGTGAACCGGGAGTCGATCTCGATGTCCACGGCCAGGCCCGCGGCCACCGCCCCGGCGGCGTCATCGCGCGGGTTCAGCGCGGTGTACACCCCCGTGACCTGGGGGCGGGCGTCGCCGACCAGGGTGCCGCGCAGCGGCCTGCCCTCCTTGTCCACCGCCCCGGGCACCTCCGCGGTGGTGCGCCCGGCATCGGAGCGCAGGGTGATCACCCGGTCCCGGTTCGCCGCGTAGGCCGCCTCGTCCAGGGAGAGCAGCACCCGGTCCCGGACGATCACGTCCAGGGAGTTCTCGGTGCGCCGGATCTGCAGACCCTCCTCGGTGGCCTTCGGCGCCCCCGGGGGCAGGGTGCCCAGCACCACGGTGCGCCCCTCGGGCAGGTCCTCGGCCAGGCCCACCGGCACGGTGAGCTCCAGTTCCGCCGGCGCCTGCGCCATCAGCGGCGCGGTCACCGAGTTCAGGCTGCCCCCCTGCGGCCAGCTCAGCGAGGTCTGGGTCTGGTTCACCGGCAGGAAGGGCACGGTGAGGAAGAGCAGGAAGCCGAGCAGCCCACCCAGGATGGCGGTGCGGCGCACCGCCGCACCCGGCCGGGGACCGTCCATGGGGGGCCGCTCCACGGACTCCAGCTGCACGGTCTCCTGGGCGATCACCTCCCGCTCCACCCGGGGGTCGCGGCCGGGGGCCGCGGGCTGGGCGTCGGATGGCGACGGGGGTTCCTGGGGGTTGGGTTCGTCGGCAATCACATCAGGCGAGTCTACGGCACCGGGGGTGCGCCGGCGCCGATGGTTTTGCCCGAATGCCCGGCGCCGCCCCCGGCCGGCGGCGGGCTCAGCGCCGCACCAGCACCGCGAAGGGCCCCACCTGGGTGGCCGACCAGCCCTCGGCGAAGGCGCCCCGGTCGAAGGCGACGCCCCGGAAGAGCACGTTCGGGTTGTTCGGGTAGATGTCCTCGGCCAGGTCCAGGGTGAGCGGCGCCTCCGGGTCGGAGAGGTCCCCGCGCAGGATCAGCGCATCCGGGCCGCGCCAGCCGGAGCGGTCCAGCGCCGCGGCGAACTCCCCCGGATCCGAGAGCCCGGTCCAGGACTCGATGGCGGCGTTGCGCTTGTCGAATTCGCCCAGCGGATTGGCGTAGTGGCTGGTCATCGCCTGGAAGGAGTACCAGGGGTAGAAGGCCAGGAAATTGCGCTCATCGGTGAGCAGCACCGACTCCGCCGGGTCCAGGCCCGCCTCCCGGAGCACCCGATCCAGCTCCGGGTAATGCGCCCCGGCGTCCGGGGCGAAGCGGTCCGCGCGCCGCCCGGAGCCGTCGGTGTCGGTGTGCGCCAGGTCGATCGGCCCATGCAGCCGGGCGGGGATGGACTGGGCGTGGGCCACCGCGCAGGCCAGCGCGAGCACGGTGACCAGGGTCGCGACCCGGGTGCGCCGGCGCCGCGGCGCGGGGGCGCCCGGACGGGGGGATTCCCCCGCCCCCGCTGGCGTGTCGCGGGGCAGCCGGGACAGGGCCGCGGCGATGCCGAGCACCCCCGCGGTGGCCAGGGTGATGGTGATCGGGGCGGCGATCCGGAAGCCCAGCAGGGTGCGGCCGGTGAGGGTGGCCAGCATCGAGGCCAGGGCCCAGCCGTAGAGGGTGAGCGTCGCCAGGGCCAGCGCCCGGGCGGTCGGCTCGGCGGCGCGCAGCACCAGCCACGCCACCCCGGCCAGGCAGAGCAGGCCGAGCACCCCGGCGGAGAGCATCGGCAGCGGCAGCTGGGCCCCGTCCTCGGGCAGGTAGTGCGCGGCGGTGGCCCCGGAGGCCGGGGCCCCGCCCAGCCGGGCCAGCACGTACGGTGCCCACACGCTCGCCGCGATGAGCAGGGACCCGGCCCCGATCCCGGCCAGCCGCAGCAGCGGGGCGACCCGGCGCAGCCGGATCGCGGCACCGGCCGCGGCGAGCACGGCGACCAGGGCGGCGACCGCGGTGTGCAGGGTGTAGAAGGTCGCCGAGGCGCCCAGGAAGAGCGTCAGGGCGACCGCGGCGGCGCGGCCGCCGTAGGCGGCGCGCCGGGCGAGCACCGCCGCGGCCGGGGCGCCCATCGCCACCACCGCGGCGTAGGGCTCCTCCGCGGCGACGGTGAGCGCCACCGCGGTGGTGCTCAGCGCGATCGCGGCGCCCAGGGCGAGCGAGCCGGTGAGCCGGCGCCACACCGGCACCAGCAGGCAGCCGGCGGCGGCGAAGGTGATCAGCGCCCAGGGCTGGAAGGCCGCCCAGCCGGGCAGGCCCGCCGCCCGGGCGAACCAGCCGCCGAGCCGGAACCAGCCGGCCGGGTAGAACGGCGGCACGTCGATGTAGGACATGTCGCGCAAGCCCGGTTCGGCGGCCATCCGGGTGAGGTACTCGGTGCGGAAGCCCTGGTCCACGCTCACCCCGTCCAGGTAGAGCCGGGTCGAGGCCAGCGGGATGCCCAGCACCGCCACCACCAGCCCGGCGGGGGCGAGGTGGGTGACCAGGGCGACGGCGGCGCGGCCGGCCCGGCCCATGGCGGGGCGCAGGTGCGCGGCGAGCAGCGCCGCCGCGGTGGCGGCGAGCACCACGGTCACCGCGGCGGTGGCCAGGGCCCGGGTCATCGGGGAGCCGCCGAAGGCGGGCAGGCTCATCGCGTGCAGCACCAGCCAGGCGGCCAGGGCGGCCACCGCCCCGCCGGCGGCGGCCGCGGGGATCGCGGCCAGGGTGCGCGACAGCGGCGCGGGTGGGCGGGCGGCGTTCATCGGCGTCCGGGGGCGGCGGGCCTAGATCGGCAGCCGGCGGAAGATCGGGCGCGGGATGTGCTTGAGCACCATCATCACCGCCTGGAAGGCCGGCGGCGCCCACACCAGGCGCCGGCCCTTGTCCACGGAGGCCACCGCGAGTTTGGCGACCTCCTCCTTGTCCACGGTCAGCGGGGCCTCCGCCACCCCGGCGGACATCCGGGTGCGCACCTGGCCGGGGCGGATCACCAGGGTCCGCACCCCGTACTCCTCCAGGGCCTCGCCGAGGCAGAGGTAGAACCCGTCCAGCCCGGCCTTGGTGGAGCCGTAGACGAAGTTGGAGCGGCGCACCCGCTCCCCGGCCACCGAGGACATGGCGATGAACTGGCCGTGGCCCTGCCGGCGGAAGCGCTCGCCGACGAGCACCCCCATCGACACCGCCCCGGTGTAGTTCACCTGGGCGATCTGCACCGCCTTGCGCTGATCGCGCCACAGCTCCTCGGCCTCGCCGAGCAGCCCGAAGGCGACGATGCACACGTCGACGTCGCCGCCGGCGAAGGCGGCGTCGACCACCGCCGGATGGGAGTCGAAGTCCGCGGCGTCGAAGTCGAGCAGCTCCACCTCGGCGGCGCCGGCCTCGCGCATCGCCGCCGCGGCGGCCTCCCGGCCGGGATCGTCGGCCAGGGCGGCCAGGATCACCCGGGCCGGGCCGCGGCGGAGGAACTCGGCGGTGATCGCCAGGCCGATTTCGCTGGTGCCGCCGAGGACGAGGATGGACTGGGGCGCGCCCACTGCGTTGATCATGTGATGCTCCTTGGGTTCTCGGCGGCTAGTTCAGTTCGAGCCGGCGGCTCATGTCGGAGGCGAACACCCCGGTGGGGTCGAGCTCACGGCGCAGCCGCAGCCAGTCCGCCATCCCCGGGTACATGGCGTGGAAGGTCTCCGCGGAGGTGCGCGACTCCTTCGCCAGGTACAGCCGGCCGCCGAACTCGCGCACCCGGGCGTCCAGATCGTCGAGGAAGGAGCCCAGCCCGGCCTTGATCGGGAAGTCCACGCACACGTTCCAGCCCGGCATCGGGTAGGACAGCGGGGCCCGGTTGCCCTCGCCGAAGAGCTTGAACACGTTGAGCGCCGAGTAGTGCCCGGAGCCCTGGATGTCCCGGATGATGCCCTTGAAGGCGTCGACGGCCTCGGTGGGCACCACGAACTGGTACTGCAGGAAACCCCGCTT
Source organism: Corynebacterium sphenisci DSM 44792 (assembly GCF_001941505.1). Classification (NCBI taxonomy): domain Bacteria; kingdom Bacillati; phylum Actinomycetota; class Actinomycetes; order Mycobacteriales; family Corynebacteriaceae; genus Corynebacterium; species Corynebacterium sphenisci. The sequence goes on from NZ_CP009248.1 coordinate 96,830, forward strand.
GCCGTAGCCGCGGTTCCATTCCCCGATCAGATCCAGCGGCTGGTAGAACTGCGTCAGGTTCTGCACCTGGTTGCGGTAGGTGCCGGATTTCAGCCACCACAGCTCCCCGATCGCCACCATGGACAGCTTGTTCATGGTCCAGGAGGGGAAGATGTCCGGCACCGTGACCAGCTGGGGGGCGTTGAACTTCAGCGGGTCCTTCGCCAGCTTCGGGGCGAGCTCCTCCAGCTGGGCCAGGGTGGCCAGGCTGCCGCGGGAGATCGCCGCCCGGCCGAGCTTCGGCTCCGGGGAGATCGCGTCGAACCAGGCCGAGGAGTAGGTGTAGTTCACCTCGGAGCCGTCGGAGTGGAAGGCGATGGTCTCGTCGAGGCTCCCGGTGAGATCCCCGTCGGCGATGAAGTAGGCGGTCTCGGTGCGGGTCATCCGGATCCGGGCGCGCAGGATGATGCCGGTGAGGCCCATCCCGCCGACGGTGGCCCAGAAGATCGACCCGTCCGGGTCGTCGGCGCTGCCCTCCGGCTCCAGGTGCAGGATCCGGCCGTCGGCGATGAGCAGCTCCATGGAGGCGACGTGGTCGCCGAAGGAGCCGGCGGAATGGTGGTTCTTGCCGTGGATGTCCGGGCCGATCGCCCCGCCCACGGTGACCTGCCGGGTGCCGGGCAGCACCGGCACCCACAGCCCGTAGGGCAGCGCCGCCTTCATCAGCTGGTCCAGGGTGACCCCGGCGTCGACGTCCACGATCGCGGCATCGGGGTCGATGGAGTGGATCCGGTTCAGCGGCCGCATGTCCACGACCAGGCCGCCGGCGTTCTGCGCCGGGTCGCCGTAGGAGCGGCCCATGCCGCGGGCGATCACGCCGCGGGCGGCGTGCGCGGGGGCGCCGTCATTGCGCTCGGCGACCATCCGCACCGCCGCCGCGATCTGCTCGACGTCGCCGGTGGACAGGACCTCGGCGGTGGTCGGGGCGGTGCGGCCCCAGCCGGTGAGGGTCCTGGCTTCTGTGTGCAGGGCTCCGGGGGCACCGTTCGAAGCAGGGGTGCCGGACTTGCCCGTGTTCTTCCGCATCATCGCCGAGGCTACCCGCGCCGGGGCCCGCGGGCGCGCAGGCGCGGGGATCAGTCCAGGTCCAGCATGCGGCGCAGCTCCTCGGGCAGGTCCGCCTGCTCGGTGATCACCGGCCCGGTGTGCTCCCGCAGGATCTCGTACACCCGGGCCCGGCTGGTGGAGTCCAGCAGCGGCAGCTCCTCGGCGACCATCCGGGTCAGCTCCGGGCTCAGCGGGGTGTTCGTGCGCTCGGCGGCGATGTAGGTCTGCGGGGCCTTCTTCTTGCGGAGGAATCCGAACATGCCCGGCACACTATCCTGTGCACCATGAGCACGCCCCCCGCACCCGAGGACCCGGCCGCCGCCGACGCCGGGGTCGACGTGATCGGCGGGGCCTTCGCCGCCGACGCCCCGGCCACCGTGGCGGTGGTCGCCGACGCCGGCGGGGAGGCCCTGGCCGTATGGCATGTGGAGCTCGCCCCCGCGGCGAGCGGGGACCGGCTCTCCGGGGCCTGGCTCACCGGGCCCGGGGACGGCGCCGCGGAACTGGCCCGGGTGCTCGCCGGATGCGCGGTGCTGCAGGTCGACGCCGTCGTCCCGGACTGGGCGGCGCCGGCGCTGGCGGACCTGCCCCGGATGGACCCGGCGGCCACCGTCGCGGAGCTGCGCGCCGTAGTGGGGCGGATCCGGGACCGGGCCGCGGCGGAGCGGGCCCGGCCCGGCCGGGGCACCCTCACCGCCCCCCGGCTGCCGGAGCTGCCCGACCCGGCGCCCATCGACTTCCCCCATGTCGGCGAACCCGCCGCGGCGGCCGCCCTGGGCTGGGCCCGGGGGCTGGAGGCGCTGGCCGAGGCCTGGGCGGAGGTGGACTCGCAGCGGCGCCGCCGGGACTGGCTGCGCGGGCCCCGCGGCACCGACCCGGTGCCCCTGCCGCTGGTCCTGCACTGATCGGGGGTGTCGGCGATGGCCCCCGGGTCGGGCCGCTGAGCTGGGACTAAGGGGTTTCGGCCGCGCCATACCCGTCCCGGCGCCCGGCGGCCAGGTCGCCGCGGCGCCCCTACCATCGGTGGCATGTCGACGGACCGGGGCAACATCATCGCCTTCCCGGGGGCGCGCGCGGAGATCGAGCCGGCCACCCTCATCATCGGGGCCGCCCTGTCCGCGGAACCGGAGACCGTCACCCGGCTGTTCGGGGTCAACGACCGGCTGCCGCTGAACCGGCTCGGTGAGGCGCTGCGGGTGCTCTTCGGCTGGCCGGACGCCGCCGCGCCCTGGTCCTTCTCCGTGGACGGGGCGCGGATCCCCGGGGATCGGCTGGTGGGGGAGGTCCTCGCCGAGCCCGGCGACCACCTGGTGTGGGGCTGGGGGCTGTGGGAGCACCGGCTGGAGGTGCGGGAGGCCTTCGCCCGGGACCGGGCCACCCCGGACGTGCTGTGCATCGGCGGCTCCGGGCACGGCCCCGGCGCCGCCGCCCCGGGCGCGGACGTGGACGTCGCCGCGCTGAACCTGGAGCTCACCGGGGCCGAATCCGCCGCCCGGATCCTCGCCGGGGCCCGGCCGGAGGTCGCCGACCTGGTGGAGCGGGCCGGGGCGGTGGAGTTCGTGCCCCTGCTGCAGGCCCTGGATCTCCGGCGGGAGACCGACTGCGATCCGGCGGCGGCGGCGCTGATGCGCTCGTTGCCGGCGGAGAACCCGGTCGACGACGCCGCCGGCCGGGACGCGGCCTGGGTGAGCCTGCTCTGCCTGGCCGCCCTGGTCGACGACGACGCCCGGCACGATATCGCCACGCACACCATGGACCGGCTGGCCTGGTGCCGCGACGACGGCTACCGGCTCGGCGGGGAGGACGTGGAGGCGCTGTGCGCGGCCACCCTGGAGGTGCTGCGCCGGGTGCGGGTGCTCGGCCCCGACCGGCTGCCCGCGGACGCCCGCCTGGAGCTGCTGCGCGAGGCGCTGCGCCGCCAGCGGGTACCATCCCCGGGGTGAGCATCACCGACCCCGCCGCCCCGGCCCGCGACGAGCATGGGCTGCGCACCCAGCTGACCCGCTTCATCATCTCCGGGGTGATCGCCGCGGTGGTGGACTTCGGGGTCACCGCGGCGCTGCTCAACCTAGCCGGCTGGTCGGATTTCGCGGGCAAGACCGGGGGCTGGGTGCTGGGCACCCTCACCGCCTACCTGATCAACGCCCGGTGGACCTTCCGGGCCGCCCCCACCGTGGCCCGCACCGCCGCGGTGGCGGTGCTCTACCTGGCCACCTACGCCACCCAGACCGGGATCTTCGTGGTGCTCCGGCCGGCGCTGTCCGAGGCCGGCTGGGCGCTCGGCGCCGCCCAGGCGGGGGCCTTCGTGGTCGCCCAGGGCGTGGCCACGGTGATCAACTTCGTGGTGCAGCGCACCGTGATCTTCCGGGTGCGCTGAGCGGGCCACCCCCGCCGCCGCGGCGCCGATCGGCGCGCCGATACCCTGAATGGCGTGAACGACATGAGCGGCTCGACCAGCCCCGCCGCCGGCGGGGAGCAGACCATCCAGCGGGTGCTCTTCGCGCCCCCCGCCCCCTGGGTCGACGAGGGCCTGTACTGGCGCGTCGACGGCTCCGGGGAGGTGCTCTCCGCCGGCCGGGAGGCCATCGAGCTGGCCCCGCGCACCACGGTGCGCACGGACACCTACTTCGGGCGGCTGCGCGCCGGGCACTGGCAGCGCTGGACCGGCGTGGACCGGGTCATCCTGCGCGCCGAGGCGGACCCGGGGGTGCGGGTGCGCGCCTGCGCCGAGGACATCGGCGGCCACGTCGCCCTGATCGGGGCGGCGGCGGTGCCCGCCGACGCCGCCGGCCCGGCGGAGATCGCCGTGGAGGTGCCCCTGGACCGCTACGCCGACGGCGGCGCGGTGCACGTGGCCGTGGGCACCGGGCCCGCCGGCGGCGGGGTGCGCCGGGTGCGCTTCACCGCCCCGGCCGACCTGGCCGCCCGGGACGTGCCCACCGACCTGGTGATCTGCACCTTCAACCGGCCCGCGGACTGCGCGCACACGGTGGCCACCCTCGCCGCCGACCCGCCGGCCCTGGAGCGGGTGCGCGCCATCCGGGTGGTGGATCAGGGCGACCGGCACCCCGCCGACGAGCCCGCCTTCGCCGCCGCCCGGGAGACCCTCGGCGACCGGCTGCAGGTGGTGGCCCAGCCGAACCTGGGCGGCGCCGGCGGGTTCTCCCGGGGCATGCGCGACGCCTGCGCCGCCGGGGAGTGCCTGGTGCTGCTCACCGACGACGACATCCGCCCGGAGCCGGAGACCACGCTGCGGCTGTCCGCCCTGGGCCGCTACGCCACCCGGCCGATGCTGCTCGGCGCGCAGATGCTCTTCCTGTACAACCCCACGCACCTGTTCCGCACCGGGGAGCGCTTCGACTGGGCGGGGCTCAACGTGGTGCTCAACGACCCGCTCTACGCCAAGGCCGACGTCGACGTCCGGGAGCACCACCAGCTGCGCCGCCTGGGCGTGGACTACAACGCCTGGTGGTCCTGCCTGGTGCCCTCCACCGTGATCGAGGACATCGGCCTGGCGCTGCCGCTGTTCTTCCAGTACGACGACATCGACTACGGCCACCGCGCCGCCGCGCACGGCTACCCCACGGACACGGTGCCCGGGGCGGCGGTGTGGCACGCCGACTTCTACTGGAAGGACGTCGACGGCGTCGGCGCCTACTTCTCCCTGCGCAACGGGCTCATCGCCGCCGCCCTGCACGGCCCGGCCGGCGCCGCCGGCGGGCGCACCATGGCCGCCACCGTGGGCCGGATGATCGGCACCACCCTGGTGTCCATGCGCTACGGGCTGGCCTGGACCCAGCTGCAGGCGGTGCGCGACGCCCTCGCCGGGCCGGGGGTGCTCGACCACGGCAGCGCCGGGGATCTCGCCCGGATCGCCGCCGGCCGCGCGGAGCACCCGGAGACCCGGGTGCTGCCCGCCGCCGAGCTGCCCGCCGGGCTGGACCCGGTGCGCCCGCCGACCCGGGAGATCGCCTCGGTGGATCGCACCCTGGCCAAGCGGGTGGCCTACACCCAGCTCGGCCGGCGCCGCCCGGGGCCGGTGGCGGTGTCCCACGAGGACGCCTTCTGGTGGCACCTGTCCACCTTCGACGAGGTGTGGGTCACCGACGCCTCCCAGTCCGGGGTGCGCCATCTGGTGCGCGACCGGGAGCTGGAGCTGCGGCTGCGCGCCGAGCTGGTCGGCCTGCTGCGCCGGCTCGCCGGGGAATGGCCGGCGCACCGGGAGCGCTGGGCGGCGGCCGCCGCGGACCTGGCCTCCCCGGGGAACTGGGCCCCGCTGTTCGAGGGCGCGCCCCGCGCCGGCCGCGCCTAGCGCCGGCCCCGCGGCCGGAAGGGGGCGAAGCGCTCCCGGCGGCCGCGGCGCTGCAGCGCCCACCAGCGCACGAACCCGGCCGGATCCCGGCGCACCACCAGGAAGAACCAGGCGAAGCGGGCGTACTCCTGGGGCAGCAGCCGGCGCATCCCGGGCCGGCTCATCAGGTAGCCGCGGTTGCGGTAGGTGAAGTAGCGCTTGGCCTCGTCCGCCGGGTACTGGGCGTGCATCCGCCCGCCCAGGATCGGCAGGAACTCCCCGGTGCCCGAGGGGTGCAGGTAGGCGGTGGTCAGGCAGGTGCCGAAGCGCAGCCCGGAGCGGGCCAGCCGGCGGTGGAACTCCACCTCGTCGCCGCGGATGAACAGCCGGTAGTCGGGCACCCCCACCCGGGCCAGGGCCCCGGCGGAGAGCAGCGCCCCGTTGAACAGGCTGGCGATCCCGGGCAGCAGATCCCGGTCCCGGTCCACCGGGTCCACCCCCGCCGGGGCGGGCCGGCCGGTGGCGGCCTCCGCGGAGGCGAAGTTGACGTACCAGCGCCGCCCGGAGTCGTCGTCCACCGCGGGCAGCCGGGGGTCGGCGCCGCCGGCGACCAGCTCATCGCGGGTGCGCCGCCAGGCCAGGCCGCGGCGCAGCGGGAAGGCCAGCTTCGTGGCGTCGGCGATGTTGAGCACCAGCGGGCTCACCGCGGCCAGTTCATGGCGGGCGGCGCAGTCGAGCAGCTCGGCGAGCACCTCCGGGCCCTCGGGCCGGCCGTCGTCGTCGGCGCACCACACCCAGTCCGCGCCGAGCGCCAGGGCGTGCAGCATGCCGTGCGCGAACCCGCCGGCGCCGCCCAGGTTGGTCCGCGAACCCAGGTAGTGCGCCGCCACCCCGGACTCCCCGTCGAGGGACTCCACCAGGGCGCGCACCCGGGCGTCGTGGGCGTTGTCCACCACCAGCAGCCAGCGCGGCGGCCGGGACTGGCCCACCACCGCCTCCAGGGACGCGGCCAGGGAATCCAGCCGGTCGTGGGTGACCACCACCGCGGCGACCGCCTCGGCCGCCTCGGCGGGCTCCGCCGGGTGCTGGGATGGGCTCACTTCTTCTCCTTCAGGATCTCGCGCACGTGCCGGGCCGCCTCCGGCCCCTCGTAGGCCGCCACGATCTCGTCCACCGCCCCGGCGGCCCGGATCTCGCCGTGGTCGACCCACAGCGCCGTGTCGCAGAGCTGGGCGAGGAACTCGTTGGAATGGGAGGCGAACACCAGTATCCCGGATCGGGCGACGAGGTCGCGCAGCCGGTCCCGGGCCTTGGCCAGGAAGGCCGCGTCGACGGCGCCGATGCCCTCGTCGAGCAGCAGGATCTCCGGTTCGATGGAGGTCACCACGCCCAGGGCCAGGCGCACCCGCATCCCGGTGGAGTAGGTGCGCAGCGGCATGTGCAGGTAGTCGCCGAGCTCGGTGAACTCGGCGATGTCGTCGAGCTTGGCGCGCATCCGGGCCCGGGACTGGCCCAGGAACAGCCCCCGGATGATGATGTTCTCCAGCCCGGAGATCTCCGGGTCCATGCCCACGCCCAGGTCGAACACCGGGGCCACCCGGCCGCGCACCACCGCCGATCCGCGGGTGGGCTCGTAGATCCCGGACAGCAGCCGCAGCAGGGTGGACTTGCCGGCCCCGTTGTGCCCGACCAGGCCCACCCGGTCCCCGGTGCGCAGGTGCAGGTCGATATCGCGCAGCGCCTCCACCACCACCACATTGGAGTCGTTGCGCCCGATCGCCCCGCCGGCGGCGCCGAGGAAGGCCTTCTTCATGGACCGGGACTTCGCGTCGAAGATGGGGAAGTCCACGCAGGCGCCGTAGGTGTCGATTGAGACCATGTCGTCCTTTCCGCTACACCCAGTAGCTGACCCGGGAGCGCCACTGCCGCATCGCGGCCAGGGCCAGCAGCAGCCCCGCCGCGGTGCAGGCGAGCACGATCCACCAGTGGTAGGCGGCCAGCGGCTGGCCGGTGAGCGGGGCCCGCACGATCTCCAGGTAGTGGTACAGCGGGTTGATCTCGGCGATCCGGGCCCGCTGCGCCACCGCCCCGCCCTGCTCCTGCAGGGTGCGGGTGGTCCACACGATGGGGGTCATGTAGAACACCAGCTGGATGAGCGAGTCCAGCAGCGGGGCGATGTCCCGGTACCGGGTGGAGACGATGCCGAAGAACATGGTCACCCACACCCCGTTGGCGACCAGCAGCGCGAACCCGGGCACCGCCAGCCAGAAGGACCAGCCCAGGTGCGGGCGGAACACCGCCACCAGGATCGCCCAGATGATCATGTTGTGCGCCAGGAAGAGCAGCTGGCGCCACACCAGCCGGTAGACGTGCACGCTCAGCGCGCTGGGCAGCTGCTTGATCAGCCCCTCGTTCTCGATGAACACCTGCGCCCCGTCGCGCACGCAGCCGGAGATGAAGCCCCACACGATGAGGCCGACGGTGACATGCGGCAGGAAGAAGCCCAGATCCTGCTGGAAGAGCAGGGAGTACAGCAGGCCCAGGGCCAGGGCCATCGCCCCGGTGGCGATGGTGATCCACAGCGGGCCCAGGGTGGAGCGCCGGTAGCGCTGCTTGATGTCCTGCCAGCCCAGCTGCAGCCACAGCTCGCGCTGGCCGAAGCCGCGGGAGAGGTCGGCCCAGGCGGCGGCGACGGTGCGCGAACGCGAGGGCGGCACCGGCCGGTCCGGGTCGCGGCCGACCATCCGGGCCACCGCGGCGGCCCGGCCGGCGGCCCCCGGGTCGGGTTCGTAGCTGGAATCCACGCCCCCAACCTACCCGTCGGCTCCCTAAGGGCCGCCTTGCGGGGATAGGGTGTCTGGTATCGGACCGGCGCCGGCGCGGCCGCCGGCGACGCACCCCAGAGAGGATGAGATGGCCTTCGACGTCCCCACGACGCGCGGCTCCTACACGTCCCTGTCCGACGGGTGGACCTACCTCAACGGCCTGGAGTGCGCGCAGATCCCGGAGCGGGTCTCCGCGGCGGTGGCCACCTCCTTCCGCACCGCCCCGAAGAAGCTGAAGTCGGAGCCGTCCTCCGGCACCCACGGCCGGCTGCAGGAGCCGGGCGTGGCCGCCGCCGGGCAGATGGCGATGACCGCCCGCCGCGCCTTCGCCGACGTGGTCGGCGGCCGGGCGAACGCGGTGGTGCTCGGCGCCTCCCGGCACGCCCTGGTGGAGCAGCTGATGACCGCGATGCGCCGGCAGCTCACCCTGGGCACCGAGGTGGTGCTCTCCCGGGCGGGCCGGCCGGCGGTGCGGCTGCCGGTGGAGCGGGCCGCGGACATGTTCGGCGCCCGGGTGCGGGTGGCGGAGGCGGATCTGTCCACCGGGGAGGTGCCCGCCTGGCAGTACCGGGACCTGGTGGGGGCGCGCACCCGGCTGGTGGTGGTGCCCGCCGCGGACCCGCATGTCGGGGTGGTCGCCCCGGTGGCCGGGATCGCCGCGGAGGTGCGCCGCCGCGCCCCGGGGGCGTGGCTGCTGGTCGACGTCACCGACTACGCCCCGCACCGGGTGGTGGACATGGCCGCCCTGGACGCGGACGTGGTGCTGCTCGACGCCGCCGCCTGGGGCGGCCCGGATGTCGCCGCCCTGGTGTTCCGGGACGCCGCCATGCTGGATCGGCTGGCCTCCCTGGCGCTGGCCCCGGGGGCCCGGGGCGCGCACCGGCTGGAGGTCTCCCCGGTCGCGCCGGGCCTGCTCGGCGGGGTGGCCGCCTCGGTGGAGCATCTCGCGGACCTGGACCGGGCGGCCCGGGGCACCCGGCGGCGCCGGATCGAGGCCTCCCTGCCGCAGGTCGCGGACTACCTCGGCGGGCTGACCCGGCGGCTGGTGGACGCCCTGGGCAACCTGGACCGGGTGCACGTCATCGGGGTGCCCGCCGAGGCCGAGGGCCCCGCCCCGGAGACCGTGGGCCGGGTGAGCTTCCTCGTCGGCGATGGCGCCGACGCGGTGCCCGCGGTGGACGTGGTGCGCCGGCTGCTCGCCAACGGGCTGGTCACCTCCGCGGTGCAGCCGGGGGATTCGGCGCTGCTGGAGGCGATGGGCGTGTTCGAGGCCGGGGGCGCGGTGGCGGTGGGCCTGCAGCCCTTCAACACCCCCGGCGACGTGGACCAGCTGGTCCGGGCGGTGGCCTCCCTGGGCTAGGCCCCGCCGATGGTGAGCACCAGCTTGCCGCTGACCTCCCCGGAGTCGAGCAGATCATGGGCGGCGGCGGCCTCCCGGATGTCCATGACCCGGTGCACGCTCGGCCGGATCGCCCCGGACTCCACCAGGGGCCACGCCCCGGCGGCGGTGGCGGCGACGATCCGGGCCTTGTCCGCCCGGTCCCGGTAGCGCAGCCCGGTGGCGGTGACGCTGCCGCGCTTGGCCAGCAGCCGGGCGATGTTCAGCTCGCCCTTGACCCCGCCCTGCATGCCGATGATCACCAGCCGGCCGTCCGGGGCCAGCGCCCGGATGTTCCGGTCCAGGTACTTCGCGCCTATGATGTCCAGGATCACGTCCGCCCCGCCGTGGTCGGCGAGCACCTCGGCGAAGTCCTCCTCCCGGTAGTCGATGGCGATGTCCGCGCCGAGCTCCCGGCAGCGGGCCACCTTCGCCGGGCCCCCGGCGGTGGTCGCCACGGTGGCGCCCAGCGCCCGGCACAGCTGGATCGCGAAGGTGCCGATCCCGCCGGCGCCGCCGTGGATGAGCACCGTCTCCCCGGCGCGCAGGCCCGCGGTCATGACCAGGTTGGACCACACCGTGCAGGCGACCTCCACGAGGGACACCGCCTCGGTCATGGGCAGGCCCGCCGGCGGGCGCATCAGCTGGCCCGCCGGCACCGCCGCGTACTCGGCGTAGCCGCCCCCGGCGAGCAGGCAGAGCACCTCCTCGCCGACCGCCCAGTCCCCGGCGGAGCCGTCGGCGGGCACCTCGGCGATCACCCCGCCGCATTCCAGGCCGAGGATGGCCGATTCCCCGGCGGGCGGGGGGTAGTGCCCGGCGGCCTGCAGCAGATCCGCCCGGTTGACCGCGGTGGCGGCGACCTTGACCAGCACCTCCCCGGTCGTGGGGCGCGGGGTGGGGGCCTCCGCCCAGGTCAGGGAGCGGGGGTCCTCGGGATCGGTCTGTTCGATAGCCAACATGAGCCCACCGTAGCCGCGGAAGGGCCCCGCCGGGTGGGCCGGCGCCGATGCGGCCGGTAGTCTGGCGGGGCCCGCGCCGCCGCGCGGGCACCGGGAGACGTGGCAGAGCGGCCGAATGCACTCGCCTTGAAAGCGAGCGTCCCGCACGGGACCGGGGGTTCGAATCCCCCCGTCTCCGCGGCACCGGCGGAAAACCCCCGGGCCGGACACCCCGGCCCGGGGTTTCCCCGTGCCCGCGGCGCGACCTGGGGCACAATGGCGACCGTGCCGGGGTGGGCCCGGCCCGCCCGGGGCGCCCGGGCGCGCGAGATGACCGAGGAGCCGCGATGACCGGAACCGGAGACCGACCGGGCGATGGCGGGGACGCCCCCCGCTGGGAGCCGCTGCAGGACCGGGCCTGGTCCGAATCCGAGCCCACCGGGCAGCTGCCCCCGCAGCAGGGCTGGGCGCAGCCCGCGGCCGACCCCGGCTGGACCCAGCCGGCGGCTTACGGCCCGGGCGGGGACAGGCCCCGGTCCGGCTCCCCCTACGCCGCCGCCCCGCCGCCGCAGCAGCCGGCCCCGCCGGTGCCGCCGGCGCAGCCGGCGCCGCCCCGGTCCGGCTCCGGGCCGGTGGTCGGCGTGCTCGCGGTGCTGGCGGTGCTGGCCATCGTGCTCGGCGCCGGGATCGGCTACTGGGTGTACCGCTCCGCCGACGGCGACGGGGGCGCCGGCTCCGCGCCGACCGCCGCCCCGGGCGGGGGCCCGGGCGCCGGCACCGCCCCGACCACGGGATCGTCGTCGACGACGAGCTCCACCACCACCACCGAGGAGCGGCCCAACCGCCGGGACTTCACCCCGGACCCGGCCTGGGAGAAGTGCGGCGGCTCCGGGGAGCCCGGGGACTTCAACCTGTACTGGGCGGGCACGGACGTGACCAGCTGCCCCTTCACGAGGGAGGTCCGGGACGCCTTCGTCGACTACTACCGGGACACCGGGGAGACCTCCGGCACCATCCGGGCGGAGAGCCCGGTGACCGGCAGGACCTACACCATGGACTGCCGCGATGATGGGGAGCACGTCACCTGCACCGGCGGCAATAACGCGGTGGTGCACATCAGTTAACCCCGGCGGTATGGTGTCGCCATGCGAGCAGCCCCCAGCCCCGCCGCGCGCCTCGGCAGCGCGGCCCTCGCCCTGGCCCTCCCCCTGGCCGCGGCCGCCTGCGCCGCGGACGGGCCGGAGCGTGGCGCCCCCGCCGCGGAGGCCGCCGATCCACCGCCGGCGCCGGGGGAGCTGCCCGCGCAGTGGGCGGCGGCGGTGGAGCGGATCGAGGCCGAGTACGGCGGCCGGATGGGCGTGGCCCTGGCGCTGCCCGGCGGCTCCGCCGCCCATGCCGGGGATCTCGACGGCGGCCCGGCCTGGTCCACCTCCAAGGTGCCGCTGGCGGTGGCCACGGTGCGCCGCGAGGGGGAGGTCGGCCCCCTGGTGGAGTCCACCCTGACCTGGTCCGACAATGACGGCGCGGAGGCGCTGTGGGAGGGCCTGGGCGGCTGGGCGGCGGCCGGGGAGACCGTCGACGAGGTGCTCCGCGACGGCGGGGACGAGGTCACCCGCTTCGCCGAGGACGACGCCACCGGGGCGCACATCCCCTTCGGGCTGACCCCCTGGACGCTCGCCGACCAGGCGGTGTTCGGCGCGAACCTGCCCTGCATCGACGGCGGGGAGGTGGTCTCCCAGGTGATGGGGGAGGTCGTCGCCGACCAGCGCTACGGCCTGGGCGAGGTGCCCGGGGCCCGGTTCAAGGGCGGCTGGTCCCCCGATGACGACGGCGCCTACTTCGTGCGCCAGTTCGGGCTGCTGCCCGCCCGGGACCCGGGCCCGGCCGGGAAGGGCGCCGGCAAGCCCGCCCGGGCCGGGGACTACCCGGACTACCGGGCCGACCCGTTGCCGGGCTCCTTCGTCGGCGTGGCGGTGGCGGCGCTGCCCGATGACGGCAGCTACGGCACCGCCATGGCGATGCTCGACGAGCTCGCCGAGGTCATCGCCGCGCACCCCGCCACCGGCGGGGCCTGCCGCTGACCTAGCCCAGGCCCAGGGCGGCGAGCAGCCGGTCCGACTCCGCCGGGGAGGTCACGGTCACCCGGATGCCCTCCCCGGGGAAGCAGCGCACCAGCACCCCGCGGGCGGCCAGCAGCGCCTCCAGCCCGGCCGCGTCCGCCGGGGCCGGGTCCGCGCCCGCGGCGACCCGGCCCAGATCCGCGGCCCGGTCCTCCGGGATCCACAGGAAGTTGCCCTGCGCCCCGGGCACCACCGCGCCCTCCCCGGCGGCGGCGGCGATCATCCGGGTGAGCCGCTCGCGTTCGGCGGCGACCTCGCCGACCCGGCCGAGCAGCTCGGCGCGGGCGTCCTCCGCCAGGCAGGCCAGCGCCGCGGCCTGGGCGGGGGCGTTCACGGAGAAGGGGATCGCCACCTTCTGCACCGCCTCCACCAGCCCGGCGTCGCCGAAGAGGTAGCCCACCCGCAGCCCGGCCAGGCCCCACACCTTGGAGAAGGTGCGCAGCCCCACCACGTTGCGGTGCGCCCGCGCCACCTGCACCGCATTGGGGGTGCCGGGCAGCGCCGCCGCCGGGTCGGCCGGGTCGAAGCCGTCGGCGAACTCCAGGTAGGCCTCGTCCAGGGCGACCACCACGTCCCCCGGCACCTTCGCCAGGAACCCCTCGAGCTCCTCCGCGGTGAGCGTGGTGCCGGTGGGGTTGTTCGGGTTGCACACGAAGATCAGCCGGGTGCGCCCGGTGATCGCCGCGGCCATCGCGTCCAGGTCGTGCCGGTGGCCGGCGTCCAGCGGCACCGGCACCGGGGTGGCCCCGGCCACCCGCGCCAGGATCGGGTAGGCCTCGAAGCTGCGCCAGGCGAAGATCACCTCATCACCCTCGGCGCAGGTGGCCTGGATGAGCTGCTGGCACAGCGCGGTGGAGCCGCAGCCCACCGCCACCTCGGCCGGGTCCAGCCCCAGGTAGCCGGCCAGCGCCTCGCGCAGGGCCACCGCGCCCATGTCCGGGTACCGGTTCGCGCGGGCGGCGCAATCGGCCACCGCGGCCTGCACCGCCGGCAGCGGCGGCAGGGTCATCTCGTTGGAGGACAGCTTGAGCATCTCGGCGCCCACCGTGCCGGGGACGTAGGCCGGGATCTGGGCGAGGTCGGGGCGAATCATGTGCCCACCATACGGCGCGGCCGGGGCCTTTTGCCCCCGCGGGCGCCCCGGCGGTAGACTCCCTTCTCGCGCGGAGGCGTGCCAGAGCGGCCGAATGGGGCTCCCTGCTAAGGAGTTGCCTGCTTCACGGCGGGCCGGAGGTTCGAATCCTCTCGCCTCCGCCACGCGCCCGTAGCTCAACGGATAGAGCATCTGACTACGGATCAGAAGGTTAGGGGTTCGAATCCCTTCGGGCGCACCACCGGCACCCCCGGCCCGCGGACACCGCGGCCCGGGGGTGCCCGCGATCGTCCCCGTCCCCGTCCCCCGAGGAGCGCCCGTGATCCGCGCCGAATCCATCCTGGACCTGGCCACCGTCGGCTCCCGGCAGGGCCATGCCGAGGCCCTCGCCGGCTCCGTCGAGCTGGCCCGGGTCGCCGAAGGCGCCGGCTACCGGCGGATCTGGTACGCCGAGCACCACAACATGCCCCGGATCGCCTCCTCCGCCCCGGCGGTGCTGATCGCCGCGATCGCCGCGCGCACCGAGCGGATCCTGCTCGGCGCCGGCGGGGTGATGCTGCCCAACCACGCCCCGCTGACCGTCGCCGAGCAGTTCGGCACCCTGGCGAACCTCTACCCGGGCCGGATCGAGCTGGGCCTGGGCCGGGCCCCGGGCACCGACCAGGCCACCCTGCGGGCGCTGCGCCGCGACGCCCGCGCCGCGGAGACCTTCCCCGAGGACGTCCGGGAGCTGCGCGGCTACCTCGGCGAGGAGTCGGCGGTGCCCGGCATCCACGCCATCCCGGGCCGGGGCACCCACGTGCCCCTGTACATCCTCGGCTCCTCCCTGTTCGGGGCGCACCTGGCCGCGGAACTGGGCCTGCCCTACGCCTTCGCCTCCCATTTCGCCCCCGCCGCGCTGCACCAGGCGATCGCCGCCTACCGGGAGAATTTCCGGCCCTCGGCGCAGCTGGCCGAGCCACGCGCCTTCGCCACCATGAACGTCGTCGCCGCGGCGGACGCCGCCGAGGCGGAGCGCCAGCTGCACCATGTGCGCCGCGGTCTGGTGCGCTCCATGCTCTCCCGGGGCCGCCGGCTCACCGAGGAGGAGGTGGATCTGCTGCTGGACTCCCCGGCCGGGCGGCGGGTGGGGGAGATGTTCGGCATCGTCGCCGTCGGCGATCCGGATCGGGTGCGCGAGCAGATCGGCGCCTTCGGCCGGGAGTCCGGGGCCGATGAGCTGATCCTGGTGCACCAGGCCACCCGGCTGCCGGACCGGCTGGCCTCGGTGGAGCTCACCGCCGCCGCGCTGGGCCTGTCCGGCTGAGCCGGATCCGCCCCGGTGGGCGGCTGTTTTTGGCGTTTTCCCGCGCGGTGGGTAGAGTGATCCCTCGTTGCACGGGCCGCGCCCGCGCGACGCGCGAGCGCCCGTAGCTCAACGGATAGAGCATCTGACTACGGATCAGAAGGTTAGGGGTTCGAATCCCTTCGGGCGCACGGAACATCCCCGGTCACCAGCGGTGACCGGGGATTGTCGCGTCCGGGGGCGGGGGAGCGGCCGGTTACTCCGCCAGCCAGCCGCCGTCGATGCTGTACGAGGAGCCGGTGATGGCCGCGGCCGCGTCGGAGCAGAGGAACAGCGCCAGCTGCGCGACATCCTCCGGGGTGGGTAGCTCCGGGACGGCGGACTTGGCCAGGAAGACCTGGTCGTAGACCTCGTCCTCGCTGATGCCGCGCTCCTTGGCCTGGTCCGCGACCTGGCCCTGCACCAGCGGGGTGAGCACGTAGCCGGGGGCGATGGAGTTGGCGGTGACGCGGTGCCCGCCGGCCTCCAGGGCGGTGGCCTTGGTCAGCCCCTCCAGGCCGTGCTTGGCGGCGACGTAGGCGCTCTTGTACCGGGAGGCCCGGTGCCCGTGGGCGGAGGTGATGTTGATGATCCGGCCCCAGTCCTGGCCGGTCATATGCGGCAGCGCGGCCCGGGTGAGCAGGAAGGGCGCCTCCAGCATGAGCCGGTGGATGAAGCGCCACTGCGCGGCCGGGAACTCCTCGATGGCGTGCACCCGCTGGATCCCGGCGCAGTTGACCAGGATGTCGCAGTCCAGGCTGAGCTCCTCCAGGGATTCCACGTCGGAGAGGTCGACGACCCAGGCCTCGCCGCCGATCTCCTCGGCGACCTTGTGCGCGGCCTCCTCGTCGAGGTCGGCGGCGGTGACCTTCGCCCCGGCGGCGGCGAGGGTCCTCGCGATGGCGTGGCCCATGCCGGAGCCGGCTCCGGTGACGAGGGCGGTGCGGCCGCTGAGGTCGACGGCTCCGGGGGTGCTGGTGCGCATGGTGGTCCTCCTGTCTCGGTGATGTCGGCGACGGGGTATGTCGCGCTCACCGATCAGGGTACGCCCGCATAGTGAGGCTATGCATTCACGGGTGCGCCATCAGGGTCATCCCCGCCGCGCGCAGCCGGTCCGCGTAGGGCGCGCCGAGCCCGGTCGCCGGGGTGAGCGCCCCGGCCGCGGCGGGCAGCCGATCCCGGTCCAGGAGCAGGGTCAGCGCCGCCTCGCCGAGCATCAGCGCGGTGCCCTCGTAGCCGGGATCCCGGTCCAGGGCCACGGTCGCCGCCAGGCGGGCGCCGGTGCGGGTCCGGGCGTGCGCGCGCATCCGGAACCGGCCCCGGGCCCGCTCCGCGGCGGTGGGGCCCTCCCCGGGGGCGGGCAGCCGGCGGGCGAGCAGCCGGGCCGTCGGCGGGAAGTACAGCGCCGCGGCCCCCGCGGCCAGCCCGGCGCGCACCGCCAGCGCCCGGGCGGGGCTGCGGACGCGCAGCCGCTCCGCGTAGTCGAAGCGCCCCCCGTAGCCGGCGAGCATCGCCGAGCGGCGCACCAGCCGGGTGTTGTAGGGGGCCATGAAGAAGGGGGCCAGCCGGCCGCGGGGGCCGGGGGCGACCCGCACCGGGCGCCGGGTGCGGTGGTCGGCGGGGGCGGCGGGGGCCAGCGCCCAGGGGTCGTCGACGATCGCCCTGGCGGCGGGGTCGGCGCGCATCGCCGCCAGCTGGCCCCTGAGGGAGGCCACGGTGCCCCCGGAGACCCCGCCGACGAGCTCCTCCACCACCAGCTCCACCGTGGCGAGCTCCCCGGGGGCGGCCGCGGCGAGCTCGGCGACGGCCATGTCCGAGGGCACCGAGTCGAAGCCGCAGGAGTGCACCAGCCGGGCCCCGGTGCCGGCGGCGATGGCGTCGAGGTGCGCCACGCTCCACCGGTGGAAGAGCACCTCCCCGGTGAGATCCAGGTAGTCCGCCCCGGCCCGGGCGCAGGCGGCGGCCAGCGGCCGGCCCAGCCGGTCGTAGGGGCCGACCGTGCTCACCACCACCGGGGCGGCCGCGGCGACCCGGGCGGCGTCGGCCGGGTCGTTGAGATCGGCGGCCAGCAGCGGCCAGCCGTCCGCGCCGGGCAGGGCGTCGCGCACCGCGGCCAGGCGCACCGGGTTGCGCCCGGCCAGGCCCACCCGGGTGCCCGCCGGGGCGTGCGCGGCGAGGTATTCGGCGGTGAGCCGGCCGACGAAGCCGGTGCCGCCGGCGAGGATGATGTCCATGGACCCGATCCTGCCCGCGGATCCGCGCCGCCGCCGCCGGGGCTAGAGCTTCGCCGCGATCAGCTCGTCCAGATCGGTGGCGGAGAGCAGGTGCGGGGGCACCTCGAGGACGGTGCGGGCGCCGACCTCCCCGGCGGCGCGCAGCCGGTGCGCGGCCCGGCCGTAGGCGACCTGGGCGGCGGCGGTGAAATCGGGGTTGCGCTCCAGCTGCAGGCCGAACTCCACCACGTGGTGGGAGTCGCCGGCCCGGCCCCGGGTGAGCACCCGGCCGCCATGGGGCATCCCGGCGTGCTCGGCGTCGAAGGTGGCCTCGTCGATGAAGTCCACGATGGTCTCGTAGCCGGCGAAGTAGCCGGGCATGGTGACGATCTCCTCCCGGATCCGCTCCTGATCGGCGGGGTCGGCGACGACGTAGCAGTGCCGGAGGTGCGCGGAGGCGGCGTCCACGCCGGCGGCCTCCCCGGCGCGCACCCGCTCGATGGCCTCCGGGCGGGGCCTGGTGTACTGCACGGCCCGGATCACCCCGTCGATGCGGCGCACCGCGTCGGAGTGGCCCTGGGAGAGCCCCGGCCCCCAGAAGGTCATCTGGGAGTTCTCCGGCAGGATCGCGTCGGCGAGCACCCGGTTGAGGGAGAACAGGCCCGGGTCCCAGCCGGTGCCCACCATCGCCAGGTGGCCGGTCTCCCGGGCGGCGGCGTCCATCGCGGCGCGGTGCCGGGGCAGGTCCCCGTGGTTGTCGTAGGTGTCCACGGTGGTGACCAGCCGGGCCAGCTCCGGGGCCCGCTCGGGCACGTCGGTGGCCGAGCCCAGGCAGATGAAGGCCACGTCGATGTCCGCGGCGTGCTCGGCGACCGCGTCGGCGGGCAGGGTCGGCGCGGCCGAGCCGACCTCGGCGCGGCGGGAGAACACCGCGGCCAGCTCCATGTCGGGCTGGTCGGCGATGATGCGCTCCACGCTGCGGCCGAGATTGCCGTAGCCGATGATCGCGGTGCGGATGATGGGGTTGCCGGTTGCGGGCATGCGGGGGACCTCCGGGGTCGGGTGAACGTTCCTCCCCGACTCTAGGAGAGCCCCGCGGCTAGAAGATCTCCAGCCTCGCGCCGAGGTGCTCGGCATGCTCGAGCTGGGCGACCCAGCCGCGCTGGCCGGGGCTGACCCGGATCACCGGCCGGTGCGACAGGGTGGCCCCGCCGGCGAGCTCCCGGCGCCCGGAGCGGATCTCGTAGCGGGTGCGGCCGACGTGCCCGGCCTCCACCAGATCCGCCACCGAGCCCTCCTCGGCGAGCTGCCGGCGGCAGTCGCCGAGCAGCTCCAGGGCCTGGTCCAGGGCCTCGCCGAGGGCGGTGGCGTTGCCCTCGCACATGGCGCGCACCAGATCCGGGCGGGTGCCGGCGACCCGGGTGCCGTCCCGGAAGGACCCGGCGGCCAGGGACAGGGTGAGCGCCCCGCCGTGGTCGCCGACCACCGCCAGGGCCTCGGCGAGCAGATGCGGCAGATGCGACACCCTCGCCACCGCCCGGTCGTGGTGCCGGGCCCGGGAGGGGATCACCTCCGCGCCGACGGCGTCGCCGAGGGCGACGACCTGGCGGAAGACCTCCACCCAGCGGGCCCCGGCGGCGCGCCCGGCGCGCTGCAGGTCATCGGCGTGGTCGAAGGCGACCACCCAGGCCGCGCCGCGGAAGAGGCCCTCGCAGGTGGCCGCCCAGCCGGAGTCGGCGGTGCCGGCCATCGGGTGGCAGCCGACGTAGCGGTCCGCCAGGCCGCGGGCGCGCACCTCGTCGTAGACGGCCTGCTTGACGCTGACCACGTCGGTGATCCCGGCGTTCGGGGCGTGCTCGGCGATCGCGTCGAGCAGATCGCCGACGGCGGGCATCGGGGCGGCGATCACCACCAGCGCCCGGTCCGCCTCGGCGCGGGCCAGGGTCGCCGCCAGGTCGGCGCCGGCGTCGTGGCCGTCGGCGACGGCGCGGCGCACCGTCTCCGGGGAGCGGTTCCAGCCGTAGGCGGGGGCCCCCGCGGCCGTCAGATCGCGCAGCAGGCAGCCCCCGATGAGGCCCAGGCCGAGGATGCAGACGGGGGTTTCGGGGACATTGCGGCTCATCTGACAAGCATGACATACCGCGACTACCGTTGGGCCCATGAGCACCACCGACCGGGAATACGCCGGCGCCGACGAGGACCGCTCCTACGCCGTCGCCGTGACCCTCGCCGAGGAGGGCTGGTCCGTCACCGAACTCGACGACGCCGCCCTGGACTCGCTGGCCGGGGCCGTGTCCCGGCTGCGCCGGCTGCGCGCGGAGCGGGCCTGCTTCGCGTTGCTGAACATCGACGACGACTACTTCATCATCCTCCGGCCGGTGCCGGGGGCGGTGCACGCGCTGCTCTCCGACGCCACCGCCGCGGTCACCGACGACATCGCCGCGGAGGTGCTCGACGAGCTCGACGAGGAGGTCCCCGACCTCGACGAGGACGAGGCCGCCGCCGCGGACCCGTGGCCGGAGGGGGATCTGGGGCTGCTCGCCGACGTGGGCCTGCCGGAGGACGTGCTGGCGGTGATCTGCGAGGACGCCAACCTGTGGGCCTCCGAGCAGCTGCACGCGGTGGCCCAGGTGCTGGGCTTCGACGATGAGCTCGCCGAGGTCACCGGCTACGGGGTCGATGACGACTGAGCCGGCGGCCGCGCTGCCGCGGCCGGTCCCGGAGCTGCGCGACGAGGCCCTGGTGCGCCTGGCGCTGGCCGCCGCGGCGCAGTCCCCGCCGGGGGAGGTGCCGGTCGGCGCGGTGGTGGTCGGCCCGGACGGGGCGGTGCTGGCGCGGGCCACCAACCGGCGGGAGGCCGAGGGCGACCCCCTGGCCCATGCCGAGGTGCTGGCGCTGCGCGCCGCCGCCCGCGCCCTCGGCGACGGCTGGCGGCTGTCCGAGTGCACCCTGGCGGTGACCCTGGAGCCCTGCGTGATGTGCGCCGGGGCGGCGGTGCTGGCCCGGGTGTCCCGGGTGGTCTTCGGCGCCTGGTCGCCGAAGACCGGGGCCTGCGGCTCCATCGCGGACGTGATCCGGGACCCGGCGCACCCCTCCGCCCCGGAGGTGGTCGGCGGGGTGCTCGCCGCCGAATGCGCGGCGCTGCTGCCGGCCTTCTTCGCGGACCGCCGCGGTCACGATTCGGTGAAATAGGTTCATGGGGGCTGCCGCGCCCGCGGCGGTCCACTACCCTGGTCGTCGACGCCACCAGGCGCCGGAAGGGCCCGGGGGAGACGCCCCCGGCCCGTGCACGTGAAGGAGACAGCAGATGAGCGATTTCTCGAACAAGGCCGAGGAGTTCGGCGGCAAGGCCAAGGAGGCCGCGGGCGAGGCCGTGGGCAATGAGGACCTGCGCGACGAGGGCCGCGGCGACCAGGCCAAGTCCAAGATCAAGGAGGGCGTGGAGAACGTCAAGGACAAGGCCACCGAGGCCCTGGGCAAGCTCACCGGCGACGACAAGTAGGCCGGGGGCGAATTTGCCGCCTGGCGCGGCCGCGCGGTAGATTCACCCGCGGTGGCGTGTCCGAGCGGCCGAAGGTACTCGCCTCGAAAGCGAGTGTCGCGTAACAGCGACCGGGGGTTCAAATCCCTCCGCCACCGCAGCCGGCCCGGGCCGGGCGCCCCTCAGCGCGAGGGAACGCCCGGCCCGGGCCCTTTCCGATCCGCCCGTACATTGGGGGGTGAGGGGCGGGCGCCGGCCCGCCCGGGAAGGGGTGCCACCATCATGGCGAAGGCCCTGTTCGCCCTGGGCCGCTGGTCCCACCGCCACCACTGGGCGGTGATCCTCTGCTGGGCGCTGCTGCTGGCCGCCCTCGGCGGGGCCGCGGCGAGCCTGCAGAAGGGGTTCTCCGACGAGTTCGAGATCCCCGGCGCGCCCAGCGCGGAGGCCGCCGCGCTGCTCTCCGAGGCCTTCCCCGGGGAGCCCAACCCGGTGGCCGAGCAGTCCGTCACCCTGGTCTTCGCCGCCCCCGAGGGCGAGCGCCTGGCGGACCCGGCCAACTCCGCGGCGGTGGACCGGGTGCTCGAGCACATCCGCGACCACGCCGGGCAGATCGGCGATGACGCCCAGCTGCTCAACCCCGTGGAGCTGGACCCGAAGCTGCGCGAGGCGGTGGTCGCCGGCGGCGTCGAGGGGGGCCTGCCCCGGGAGGTCGCCGAACGCGACGGGTACTTCCTGCGGGTGCTCTCCGACGACGGCCGGGTGGGCACCGCCATGTTCAGCTTCGACGTCGCCGCGCCCCCGGAGATCGAGCCCGGCAACCGGCAGGCGGTGCTCGACGCCATGGACCTCGGCCGGGAGGCCGGGATCGAGGTGGAGGCGATGGGGCCGGGCTTCTTCGACCCGGTGGAGATCACCGCGGTCAGCGAGGTGGTCGGCATCGGGGTGGCCTTCCTGGTGCTGGCGCTGACCTTCGGCTCCCTGGTCGCCGCCGGGCTGCCGCTCATCACCGCGGTCACCGGGGTGGCGGTCGGGGCGCTGGGCATCGTGCTGATGACCGCGTTCTGGAAGCTGAACACGGTCACCCCGGTGCTGGCGGTGATGATCGGCCTGGCCGTGGGCATCGACTACGCCCTGTTCATCATGGCCCGCTACCGCGCGGAGCTGCGCGGCGGCCTGCACCGGGCGGACGCCGCCGGGCTGGCCGTGGCCACCGCCGGGTCCTCGGTGGTCTTCGCCGGGCTCACCGTGCTCATCGCCCTGGCCGCGCTGACCCTGGCCGGGATCCCCTTCCTGTCCCTGATGGGCGTCTCCGCCGCGGCGACCGTGGCGGTGGCGGTGCTGCTCTCCCTGACCCTGGTGCCGGCGCTGCTCGCGGTGGCCGGCCGGCGCGCCTTCGCCGGGGCGATCCCGGGGGTGGCGGGCAACCCGGTGCGCGGGCACCGGGTGCGCCTCTTCGGGGACCGCACCCTGGGCCGGCGCTGGGTGGGCCTGGTGCACCGGGTGCCGGGGCTGATGCTGGTCGCCGTGATCGGGATCCTCGGCGCCCTGGCGGTGCCCGCGAAGGATCTCGCCCTGGCGCTGCCCTCCGACGCCACCGCCGAATACGGCTCCACCCAGCGCCGGGCGGTGCAGCTGGTCGACGAGGGCTTTGGCCCGGGGCGCAACGCCCAGATGATCGTGGTCGTCGACGCCCGCGACGCCGACCCGGCCGCCCCGGCGCTGGCCCCCCTGGCCGGGGCGGTCGAGGACGGGCGGGCCGCGGCGGTGCCCTATGTGCTCGACCACCTGCGCAACAACGTCGACGTGGACCATGTCCAGATCATCGGGGCGAACGAGGCCGGCACCGCCGCGCAGCTGCTGCTCACCCCGGTGGCCGGGCCGCTGGACGACGCCACCGGGGAGCTCATCGCCGCGCTGCGCCGGCAGCAGCCCCAGCTGGCCGCCGCCACCGGGGCGCGGATCGGGATCACCGGGCTGGTGCCCATCGAGCATGATGTGACGGTCACCCTCACCGAGGCGATGCCGGTGTACCTGGCGGTGGTGGTGGGCCTGGCGGTGGTGCTGCTGCTGCTGGTGTTCCGCTCCATCGCGGTGCCGCTCACCGCCGGGGCGGGGTTCCTGCTCTCCGTCGGCGCCGCCTTCGGGCTCACCGTGCTGTTCTGGCAGGAGGGCCTGTGGGATCTGGTGCCCACCCCGGGGCCACTGATCTCCTTCATGCCGATCTTCCTCATCGGGGTGACCTTCGGCCTGGCCATGGACTACCAGGTGTTCCTGGTGTCCCGGATGCGGGAGCACTTCACCAAATCCGGCGGCCGGGCCCGCCCGGGATCCCCGTACACCGCGGTGGAGGAGTCCATCGTGGAGGGCTTCTCCCTCGGCGCCCGGGTGGTCACCGCCGCCGCGATCATCATGATCAGCGTCTTCGTGGCCTTCATCGGCCAGCCCCTGGCCTTCGTCCGGATCTTCGGCTTCGCCCTGGGTGCGGCGATCCTCTTCGACGCCTTCCTCATCCGGATGACCTTCATCCCGGCGGCGCTGTTCCTGCTCGGCCGGGCCACCTGGTGGCTGCCGGGCTGGCTGGACCGGGTGCTGCCCAAGGTGGACGTGGAGGGCGAGGGCATCGAGGGCCACCGCCGCCGGCTGCTGGAGGCCGCCGGCGTGGAATGATGGGGCACCGACGCCGCCGAGGGAGGAGCCGCCATGGAGCACGCCGGATTCCGGATCACCGCCCGGGTCGAGGGCACCGCCGCCCGGGCCGGGGTGATCGGCACCCCGCACGGGGAGATCGCCACCCCGGCGTTCATCCCGGTGGCCACCAAGGCCACCGTGAAGACCCTCACCGCCGACCAGATCCGGGCCACCGGGGCGCAGGCCATCCTGGCCAACGCCTACCACCTCTACCTGCGCCCCGGGCCGGAGGTGGTGGACGCCGCCGGGGGGCTGGCGGAGTTCGCGAACTGGCATGGCCCCACCTACACCGACTCCGGGGGCTTCCAGGTGATGAGCCTGGGGGTGGGCTTCCGCAAGACCCTGGCGATGGACGTCTCCGGGCTCGCCGACGATGACGTGGTCGCCCCCGGCAAGCAGCGCAACGCCTTCGTCGACGACGAGGGGGTGACCTTCCGCTCGCACGTGGACGGCTCCACGCACCGGTTCACCCCGGAGGTGTCCATGGGCATCCAGCACGCCCTGGGCGCGGACATCATCTTCGCCTTCGACGAGCTGACCACCCTGATGAACACCCGCGGCTACCAGGAGGCCTCGGTGGAGCGCACCCGGCGGTGGGCGCGGCGCTGCCTCGCCGAGCACGACCGGCTCAGCCGGGAGCGCAACCAGCGCCCCGGCCCGGCCGGGGCGCTGCCCCCCGGCGCCCGGCCCGCCCAGCAGCTGTGGGGGGTGGTGCAGGGCGCCCAGTACGAGGATCTGCGCCGGGCCGCCGCCCGCGGGCTGGTGGCGCTCTCCGACGCCGCGGAGGCCGCCGGCCGCCCCGGCTTCGCCGGCTACGGGATCGGCGGGGCGATCGAGAAGGCCCGGCTGGGCGACATCGTCGGCTGGGTCACCGCGGAGCTGCCCGAAAACCGGCCCCGGCACCTGCTGGGCATCTCCGAACCGGACGACGTCTTCGCCGCGGTGGCCGCCGGGGCGGACACCTTCGACTGCGTGGCGCCGACCCGGCTGGCCCGCCGCGGCGGGGTGTACACCCGGGACGGCCGGCTGACCCTCACCAACGCCCGGTTCAGACGGGACTTCGGGCCCATCGACGCGGAGACGCCCTCGCCCACCGCCGGCTACAGCCGGGCCTACCTGCACCACCTGCTCAAGTCGAAGGAGTACCTGGCGGGCACCATCTGCACCCTGCACAACGTCTTCTTCATGGTGGACCTGGTGGACCGGATCCGGGAGTCGATCCGCGCCGGGCGCTTCCCGGAGTTCCGGGAGGAGTTCCTGGGCCGCTACTACGCGGGCGCGAAATAGCCCTCCCGGCGCTTCACCCGGGCGATCACCCGGTAGGTCACCGGCATCACCGCCACCTCCGCCCCGGTCTTCCACAGGAAGCCCACCGCCACGTAGTTGACGAAGGCCGCCGGGGTGTCCACCCCGATCACGGAGGCGGCGATGGCGCAGAACACCAGGGTGTCCGCGAATTCGCCGACCACGGTGGAGCCGAGCAGCCGGGCCCACAGCCGGCGCTCCCCGGTGCGCGCCTTCAGCGCCACCAGCACCCGGGCGTTGAGCAGCTGGCCGACCAGGTAGCCGGCCAGCCCGGCGAGCACGATCCGGGGCACCGCGCCGAGGGTGGCGGCGAAGGCCGCCTGGCCCCCGTAGAAGTCCGCCGGCGGCAGCCAGATGGCCACCTGGAAGAAGGCGATGGCCAGCACCAGGGCGGCGAAGCCCACCCACACCGCCCGGCGGGTGGCGCGCCAGCCGTAGCATTCGGAGAGCACGTCGCCGATGACGTAGCTCAGCGGGAAGAGCAGGAAGGCCCCGTCGGTGATCAGGGGGCCCAGGGCGACGCCCTTGCTGGCGGTGATGTTGGAGACCAGCAGGATCGCGGCGAAGAGCGCGACCAGGGCGGGGTAGGCGGAGTCGGGGACGGGGATGCGGGCGGGCGGGGTGTTCTCGGACGCGGCCCGGGGGGCGGCGCCCGGCCCAGGCCCGGCGGCGGGGGAGTCGGTCATGGCGGGGATGCTACCGCCGCGGACCCTACTCCGGGGAGGCCTCCGGGCGGTCGGCGACGATCGCCTCCAGCTCGGTGCGGGCCTTGTGCAGCACCCCGACGATCTCGTCGACCTCCCCGGGATGCCGGCCGTCGAGCACGTGGTAGACGTCGCCCCAGGTGTAGTCGGTGGCCACCACGTCGGCGTGCGCGGCGGCGAGCGCCTCGCGCAGCACCGCGATCGCCCCGGCGACGGCCCGGGGGCCGGGGGTGGCGCCGAGCATGAGCACCGGTTTGCGCAGCAGCGCGGACTTGCCGCGGGGCCGGGCCAGCCACTCGATGGCGTTGATGATCACCGCCGGGGCGGTGTGGTTGTGCTCCGGGGTGACGATGACCACCGCGTCGGCGGCGGCGACGGTGGCCCGCAGCTGCCGGGCCGCGCCGGGCTCATGCCCGGTGACGTCGAGATCCTCGTCGTAGAAGGGCACCTCCCGCAGCGGTTCGAAGATGGCGGCGTCGTCGCCGTCGGGGAGGGTGCCGGCGAAGGCCTCGGCCAGCTGTCGGTTGGTGGAGTCGGCGCGCAGGGACCCGAGGAGGATGACGTAGTGGCTCATGGTGCGATGCTACGCCGCTACGGTGGGGGCATGGCTGATGCGGGTGTGACCGGGCGCTACGCGCCGAGCCCCACCGGGGACCTGCACCTGGGCAATCTGCGCACCGCGGCGGTCGCCTGGGCGGCGGCCCGATCCGCCGGGGGGCGGTTCCTGGTCCGGGTGGAGGACGTCGACACCGGCCGCTGCCGGGAGGCGTTCGTCGAACGCCAGCTCGCCGACCTCGCCGCGGTGGGCCTCGACTGGGATGGCCCGGTGCTGCGCCAGTCCACCCGGGGGGAGCGCTACGCCGCCGCCCTGGGCCGGCTACCCACCTACCCCTGCTGGTGCAGCCGCCGGGAGATCCGGGAGGCCGCCAGCGCCCCGCACGGCGCCCCCGGCGCCTACCCGGGCACCTGCCGCCGGATGGACCCGGGGGAGCTCGCCCGCCGGGCCGCGGCGCGCCGGGCGGCGGGGCTGGGCCCGGCGATCCGGCTGGCCGCGGAGGTCGGCTCCTGGACGGTGCACGATCTGCTGGCCGGGGAGTACCGCGGGGAGGTCGACGACATGGTGCTGCGCCGCGCCGACGGGGACTGGGCGTACCACCTGGCGGTGGTCGTCGACGACGCCGAGCAGGGCGTCACCCAGGTGGTCCGGGGCGCGGACCTGCTCGCCTCGGCGCCGCGGCAGGCGCATCTGGCGACCCTGCTCGGCCACCGGCCCCCGGAGTACCTGCATGTGCCGCTGGTGCTGGGGCCCACCGGGGCGCGGCTGGCCAAACGCGACGGGGCGGTGACCCTGCGCGAGCTCGACCCGGCCCGGGCGCGGGCGTGGATCATGTCCTCCCTGGGCTTCCCGGGCGCACCGGTGGAGCGGCTGCCGGAGCTGTTCCACCCGGCGCTGCTGCCCGCCGATTCACCTACCCTGGGGGCATGAGCGGACGACTGCTGGTGGTGCACCATTCCCCGACCGAGCTGCTCCGGGAGGTGCTCGGCGAGGTCCTCGCCGGGGCCCGGCACCCGGACCTGGCCGGGGTGGAGGTCGTCGAGGTGCCGGCGCTGGCCGCCACCAGCGACGATCTGCTCGCCGCGGACGCGATCCTGCTGGGCACCCCGGCGAACTTCGGCTACCTCTCCGGGGCGCTGAAGCACTTCTTCGACTCCACCTTCGCCGACTGCGCGGAGGTCCGCCGGGGCCTGCCCTTCGGCTACTGGATCCGCGGTGGCCAGGACACCACCGGCGCCGAACGGGCCATGGAGGCGATCACCACCGGCTTCGGCTGGCGGGCCGCGGCGGAGCCGGTGTGCTTCACCGGCGGACTGGACGGGGCGCGCCGGGCGGCGCTGGCGGAGCTCGGCGGCACCCTCGCCGCGCACGCCCTGGCCGGGGGCATGGGGATCCGGCAGTGAGCCGGCACGCGGATCCGGACGCGGCGGTCGCCGAGCTCATCGAACGCCATGATGCGGCGGTGGCGGATCTGCTCGCCGGCTACCGGACGGCGGTGGCGGCGGTCGCCGCCGGCGGGGAGCCGGCGCCGGTGGTGCGGCACTACCCGGAGCTGCGCTTCACCGTGGACCGGCTCGGCGAGGTCGACCCGGCGCTCTCCCACGGGTTCGTGGACCGGCCGGGCCGCTTCGCCGCCGCCATCGCCCGGCCCCGGCTGTTCCGCCGCTACCTGGTGGCGCAGGTCTCCGATCTGCTGGCCAACCACGGCGGCGAGGTGGAGATCGGGGAATCCGCGACCCCGATCCCGGTGCGCCTGGCCCCGGGGTTCGACGATATCGACCTCTCCGGGCTGGACCGGGGGCAGCTCGCCGCGGTGGACGCCGCCTTCACCCCGGTGGACTCGGCCTTCATCGACGACGCGGTCGCCGACGGGGACTGCGACTACCTCTCCCTGGAGGTCAAGCCGCTGAGCCTGTTCTCCGCCCCGCGGGTGGATCTGGCGCTGCAGCGCCTGGAGCACTACACCGGCTCGGCGGCCGGGCACATCCAGCGCTTCGTGCTGTTCACCAACTACCGGCTGCACGTGGACGTGTTCCTCGAGCACGCCCGCTCGCTGCGCCCCGGCGCGGCCCCCGGCTACACGCACCTGGTCGCCCCGGGTGGCCGGGAGTACCCCATCGGGGAGGTGCCGGAGACCATCCCGGCGGAGGCCTGCCAGATGCCGGCGCATCATCTGGTGCGCCCCGATGGGCTGGGGGTGAGCATCATCGACATCGGGGTGGGGCCCTCCAACGCGAAGACGATCACCGACTGCCTGGCGGTGCTGCGCCCGCACTGCTGGCTGATGGTCGGCCACTGCGCGGGCCTGGACGGCCGGATGCGGGTGGGCGACATGATCCTGGCCAACGGCTACGACCGGGCCGACGGGGTGCTCGACGCCCTGGTGCCCCCGGAGAAGCCGATTCCGCCGATCGCGGAGGTGCAGCAGGCCGTCACCGCCGCCTTCGCGGAGGTCACCGGGCTCACCGGGGAGGCGCTGCGCAAGCGGCTGCGCACCGGCACGGTGCTGTCCACCTCGGACCGGAACTGGGAGTGGCGGCCGCAGCAGGAGATCTACCGGGAGCTGCTCAAGTCCACCGCCATCGGGGTGGAGATGGAGTCGGCGACGATCGCCGCCAACGGCTACCGCTTCCGGGTGCCCTACGGGGCGCTGCTCGGGGTCTCCGATATGCCGCTGCACGACCAGCCGAAGCTGCCGCGCTCGGCGCGCCGCTTCTACCGGGAGTCCAAGCGGGAGCACCTGCTCACCGCGGTGCGCGCCTGCGAGGCGATGGCCGCGGATCCGGCCCGGCTGCACTCCCGGAAGCTGCGCCGGCCGGTGGGCGAACCGGCCTTCCGCTAGCGCCTTGCCGCATAGGGGGAGGGGGTATAGCCTGGCGGGCGCAACCGAGCGAAAGGGAACCATCATGTCCGTCACCGCCAATTTCACCGTCACCGGGATGACCTGCGGGCACTGCGAGGCCAGCGTCCGCGAGGAGGTCTCCGAGATCCCCGGCGTGGAGGCCGTCGACGTCGACCGGGAGCGCGAGCACCTCGCGGTGACCTCCGCCGACGCCATCGACCCCGCGCTCGTCGTGGCCGCCGTCGAGGAGGCCGGCTACGAGGCCACGCCCGCGGTCTAGGGGAGGGGCGACGATGGCGGTGAAGGAGATCGATCTCGACATCGGCGGGATGACCTGCGCCTCCTGCGCGAACCGGGTGCAGCGCAAGCTCGGCAAAATCGACGGGGTCACCGCCAGCGTCAACTACGCCACCGAACGGGCCCACGTGCAGGCCGACGGCGTCGACGTCGCCGAGCTGGTCGCCGCCGTGGAGGCCGCCGGCTACCAGGCCTTCCCCGTCGAGGAGGACCCGGAGCCGGCCGGGGAGGAGGCGCCGGCCCCGGCCGCGGAGCGCCGCGACGCGGAACTGGAGGGCCTGCGCCGGCGCTTCATCGGCGCCGCCTGGCTGACCATCCCCGTGATCGCGCTGTCCATGGTGCCGGCGCTGCAGTTCACCCACTGGCAGTGGCTCTGCCTGACCCTCACCGCCCCCGTGGTGGTCTGGTGCGGCTGGCCCTTCCACCGCGCCACCTGGGCGAACCTCAAGCATGGCGCGGCGACCATGGACACCCTGATCACGGTGGGCACCTCGGCGGCCTTCGCCTGGTCGCTCTACGCCCTCTTCCTCGGCCACGCCGGGGAGCCGGGGATGACCCACGAGTTCACCCTCACCGCCGCCCCCGGCGACGGCGGCGGCAATATCTACCTGGAGACCGCCGCCGGGGTGATCCTCTTCGTGCTCGGCGGCCGCTACTACGAGCGCCGCGCCAAGCACCGCGCCGCCGACGCCATCACCGAGCTCTTCGACCTCGGGGTGAAGCGGGTGGCGGTGCTGCGCGGGGACCGGGAGGAGCGCATCGACGTCGACCGGCTCGCCGTCGGCGACCGGTTCATCGTCCGCCCCGGGGAGGCCGTGGCCACCGACGGGGTGGTCCTGGAGGGCCGCAGCGCCATCGACGAGTCCATGCTCACCGGGGAATCCGCCCCCGTGGAGGTCGGCCCCGGCGACCGGGTCACCGGCGCCACCGTCAACGCCTCCGGGCGGCTGGTGGTGGAGGCCGCCGCGGTGGGCTCCGACACCCGGCTGGCCCGGATGGCGAAGATGGTCGCCGACGCCCAGTCCGGCAAGGCCGGGGTGGAGCGCCTCGCCGACCGGGTCGCCGGGGTGTTCGTGCCCGCGGTGATCCTCATCGCCGCGGCCACCCTGGTCGCCTGGCTGGTGCTCGGCGACTCCGTCGAGCACGCCTTCACCGCCGCGGTGGCGGTGCTGATCATCGCCTGCCCCTGCGCCCTGGGCCTGGCCACCCCCACCGCGCTGCTCGTCGGCACCGGCCGCGGCGCCGAATTCGGGGTGCTGCTCTCCGGCCCGGAGGTGCTCGAATCCACCCGCCGGGTGGACACCGTGGTGCTGGACAAGACCGGCACCGTCACCCACGGGGAGATGACCCTGACCGCGGTGCACCCCGCCGCCGGGGTCGACCCCGCGGAGCTGCTCGCCCGCGCCGCCGCGGTGGAGGCCGGCAGCGAGCACCCGATCGCCCGCGCCATCGTCGACGCCGCCGGGGAGGTCGCCGCCGCCGAGGAGATCACCGCGCTGCCCGGGCACGGGGTGCGCGGCCTGGTCGACGGCGAGGAGGTCGTGGTCGGCAAACTGCCCGCCGGCGTCCCCGCCGCCGCCGGCCCGGCCGAGGCCGGCGCCGGCACCGCGGTGCACGTCAGCTGGGGCGGGGCCGACCGGGGCGTGCTGCTCATCGCCGACGGGATCAAGGACACCTCCGCGGAGGCGGTGCGGATGCTGCGCGGACTCGGCCTGGAGCCGATGCTGCTCACCGGGGACCGGGAGGCCGTCGCCCGGGACATCGCCGACCAGGCCGGGATCGACCGGGTGATCGCCGGGGTGCTGCCCGAGGACAAGGCCGCGGTGGTGCGCGAACTGCAGGACTCCGGCCGGGTGGTGGCCATGGTCGGCGACGGGGTCAACGACGCCGCCGCCCTGGCCACCGCGGACCTGGGCATGGCGATGGGCACCGGCACCGACGCCGCGATCGCCGCGGCGGACATCACCCTGGTGCGCGGGGACCTGCGCGCCGCCGCGGACGCGGTGCGGCTGGCCCGGCGCACCCTGGGCACCATCAAGGGCAACCTGTTCTGGGCCTTCGCCTACAACGTCGCCGCCATCCCGCTGGCCGCCCTCGGCCTGCTCAACCCGATGCTCGCCGGTGCCGCGATGGCCCTGTCCAGCGTGTTCGTGGTGTCCAACAGCCTGCGCCTGCGCGGTTTCCGCTCCGCCATCGCCGGGGACCCGGCATGAGCGGTGGACCGGACTGCGCCCACCACGGCTACCTGGGCGACAAGAAGGCCTACCTGGACCGGCTCGCCCGGATCGAGGGCCAGGTGCGCGGACTGCACCGGATGGTCGACGAGGAGCGCTACTGCATCGACATCCTCACCCAGGTCAGCGCCGCCCAGTCCGCGCTGCGCGCCCTGGCCATGGGGCTGCTCGACGATCACCTGCACCACTGCGTGCTCGGCGCCGCCGCCGGCGGGGAGGCGGAGCTGGACGCGAAGCTGGCGGAGGCCTCCACCGCGATCGCCCGGCTGCTGCGCTCCTAGGGCCGGCGGGGCTACCCTGTGCCCATGGCCATGACCCCCGACACCACCGCGAAGGCGCTGGCCGGACTGCTGCTCGGCGCCGGCGCACTGCACATGCTCCGCCCGGAGCCCTTCGACTCCATCGTCCCGGACTGGGCGCCGGGCACCGCCCGGCAGGCCACCATCGTCTCCGGCGCCGCCGAACTCGCCGTGGGCAGCATGCTCGCCCGCCCGGCGACCCGCCGGGCCGGCGGCTGGGCCACCGCCGCGCTGATGGCCGCGGTGTTCCCCGGCAACATCGAGATGGCCCGCCAGTGGCGGCACCGGGACTGGCCGCAGCGGGCCATCGCCTACGGCCGGCTGCCGCTGCAGCTGCCGCTCATCCTCGGCGGGCTGCGGGTCGCCCGCGCCGGCTGAGCGGGGATTTTGCCAAGCGGGCGCTCTTCGGTAACCTAGCCCCCGGAGGATTCGCCTAGCGGCCTATGGCGCTCGCCTGGAACGCGAGTTGGGAGCAATCCCTCAGGGGTTCAAATCCCCTATCCTCCGCCAGAGGGAGAACCCCCAGGTCACCACCGACCTGGGGGTTCTTCCGATCCCCGGTCCCGCCACCAGGGGTTTCGGGATGTCCGCGCAGGTGCCGGCCCGACCGCCCCGGAGCATGGCCGGATCCCCGATCCCGTCCCCGGTCGGGGTGGGCGCGGCGGCGTGTTTGAAGGCCGCCGCGGGCCCGGGTATGGTGAGCGCGGGTCCCACGCGGCGCCCATCTCGTGAACTCCCCCAGGGCAGGAATGCAGCAAGGGTCAGCGAGCTCTGGCGGGTGCGTGGGGCCCCCTTTTTCCCGGGCCCGACTATCCTGTGTGGCGAGCCGCCCGCCGGCGGCCCGCCCCACGCAGACAGGAAGCCGATACCCAGATGACCCCGGAAGCCCATGACGTCCAGGACCTCGCCCAGCTCAGGGAGGCCTACGCGGAGCTGAAGGCCCGCGGGCTCGCGCTCGACCTGACCCGCGGCAAGCCCTCCGCCGAGCAGCTCGACTTCGCCAACCCGCTGCTGGGCCTGCCCGCCCCCGACTACCGCGCCGCCGACGGCGAGGACGTCCGCAACTACGGCAACCTCGCCGGCATCACCGACATCCGCGCGATCTGGGCGGAGCTGCTGGAGCTGCCGGTGGCGCAGGTCCTCGCCGGCGACTCCTCCTCCCTGAACATGCAGTTCGACCTGGTGAGCTGGGCGATGCAGTTCGGGACGGTGGACTCGCCCCGGCCGTGGCATGAGGAGCCGGTGCTCAAATGGCTGTGCCCGGTGCCCGGCTACGACCGGCACTTCTCCATCACCGAGCATTTCGGCATCGAGATGATCCCGGTGCCGCTGACCGGGGACGGCCCGGACATGGACGTGGTGGAGCGCCTGGTGGCCTCCGACCCGCAGATCAAGGGCATGTGGAACGTGCCGGTGTTCTCCAACCCCACCGGGGTGACCTACTCGGCGGAGACGGTGCGCCGGCTGGCGCAGATGCCCGCCGCCGCCGCGGACTTCCGGCTGGTCTGGGACAACGCCTACATGGTGCACACCCTCACCGAGGAGTTCCCCGCCAACCACGACATCGTCGGCATGTGCGCCGAGGCCGGGCACCCGAACCGGCCCTGGGTGTTCGCCTCCACCTCGAAGATCACCTTCGCCGGGTCCGGGGTGGCCTTCTTCGCCTCCTCCCCGGACAACATCGCCGACTACACGCGGCATGCCTCGATCCGCGGGATCGGCCCGAACAAGGTCAACCAGCTGGCGCATGCGAAGTTCTTCGGCGACGCCGCCGGGGTGCGCGAGCAGATGCGCCGCCACGCCGGCTCCCTGGCCCCGAAGTTCGACCTGGTGCTGCGCATCCTCGAGGAGCGCCTCGGCGGCCGGGACGTGGCCACCTGGACCACCCCGGCAGGCGGCTACTTCATCTCCCTCGACGTCGTCGACGGCACCGCCCGCCGGGTGATCGAGCTGGCCAAGGAGGCCGGGATCGCCCTCACCGGGCCGGGCTCCTCCTTCCCGCTGAAGCGCGACCCGGACGACCGCAACATCCGGTTGGCGCCCTCGCTGCCGCCGCTGGAGGAGCTCGCCGAGGCGATGGACGGCGTCGCCACCTGCGTGCTGCTCGCCGCCGCGGAGCAGCGCGCCGGGTGAACCTCGCCGAAACCGAGTACTGGATCGACTCCCTGCTGCCCGGGGAGATGACCGTCTGGGAGCTGCAGGCGGCGCTGCCCGGCACCGGGCGGCACGCCGGGCCCGCGCACGGGGAGCCCTTCACCGTCGGCGTCGCCGAGGGCGTCTGCGCCACCCTGGATCTCTCCCGCTTCGACTCCGGGCTGCGCACCCCGGATGGCGCGGAGGTGCGGGTGGAGCTGGTCACCGCCGCGGCGGCGGACCTGCCCGCGGCGGATTTCCTGGCCACCGCGGCGACCATCGTCTCCGAATCCGCCGGCACCATCCCCCCCACCCCGGGCACCCTGCTGCCGGAGGCGATGACCTGGACCCTGGCGGATCTCGCCGACGGCGGCCAGGAGGTCCCGGCCGGCCTCACCGTGGCGCACGGGATGCTCATCGAGCCCCGGGTGTGGTCCCGGGGCACCCCCACCGTCACCGAGGCCCCCGGCCGGGTGCACGTGCACGACGCCGACCCGGGCCCGCACCCGGAGGCCGGGCCCGCCCCCGCCGGCCGGATCACCACGATCGCCCAGCTCATCGCGATCAGCGAGGGTGAGCTGGCCCTGGCCCGGGCGGAGGGCCCGGCGGCGCTGCTGGCGGCGCTGGCCGCCGCCGGGGCCGATCCCGGCGACTGGCGGCGGGCCCCGGTGGCCCCGGCCCCGGGCCGGTAAGCTGGCCGCGTGGCTCTGTACAGGAAGTATCGTCCGGCAACCTTCGGCGAGGTCGTGGGCCAGGAGCACGTCACCCGGCCCCTGTCCGCGGCCCTGGACTCGCGCGGCGCCGACGGGCGCCCGGACCGGATCAACCACGCCTACCTGTTCTCCGGGCCGCGGGGCTGCGGGAAGACCTCCTCGGCGCGGATCCTGGCGCGCAGCCTGAACTGCGTGCAGGGGCCCACCTCCACCCCCTGCGGGGAATGCGGCTTCTGCGTGGCGCTGGGCCCCGACGGGGCGGGCACCCTGGACGTGGTGGAGCTCGACGCGGCCTCGCACAACTCCGTGGACAATATGCGGGATCTGCGGGACAAGGCCGGCTACGCCCCGGCGGACGCGCGCTACCGGATCTTCATCATCGACGAGGCGCACATGGTCACCACCGCGGGGTTCAACGCCCTGCTGAAGATCGTGGAGGAGCCGCCGGAGCACGTCATCTTCGTCTTCGCCACCACCGAGCCGGAGAAGGTGATCCCCACCATCCGCTCGCGCACCCACCACTACCCCTTCCGGCTGCTGCCGCCCTCGGTGATGCGGGGGCTGCTGCAGCGGATCATCGACGAGGAGGGGGTGCCGGTCGAGCCCTCGGTGCTGCCGCTGGTGATCCGGGCCGGGGCGGGGTCGCCCCGGGACTGCCTCTCGGTGCTGGACCAGCTGCTCGCCGGGGCGGGCCCGGAGGGGGTGGACCACCGCCTGGCCGCGGGCCTGCTGGGGGTCACCGACGAGACGCTCATCGACGATGCGGTGACCGCCCTGGCCGGGATGGACCGGGCGGGCCTGTTCGACTGCGTGGACCGGGTGGTGGAGTCCGGCCAGGATCCGCGGCGCTTCGCCGAGGATCTGCTCACCCGGATGCGGGATCTGATCATGGTGCAGGCGGTGCCGGACGCGGTGCAGCGCGGCCTGGTGGACGCGATGGGGGAGCGCGCCCCGCTGCTGGCGCAGCAGGCGCAGGCGATGCCCCCGGCCGCGGCGACCCGCTTCGCCCAGGTGCTGGTGGCCGGCCTGTCCGAGATGTCCGGGGCGACCGCGCCGCGGCTGCTGCTGGAGGTGGTCTGCGCCCGGATGCTGCTGCCCGGCGCCAGCGGGGACCCGGAGGCGCTGCTGCAGCGGGTGGAGGCCCTGGAGCGCGGCGGCGTCGCCGCCCCGGCGCCGGCCGCCGCCCCCGCCGCGCCCGCGGCCGAGGCCCCGGCGCCGACCCCGGCGCCGCCGGGGGCGGATGCGGCCGGGCGCACCGGCGCGGAGCTGGCGCTGGCCAAGCTCAAGGCGATGCGCGGGGAGGAGCCCGCCTCCGCCCCGGCCGCCGAGTCCGCGCCGGCCGCGCCGGAGGCGGGGCCGGCCGAGGGCCCGGATCCGGAGGAGCGCGCCCGCCGCGCCCGGGAGGCCCGGGAGGCCGCGCGCCGGCTGCAGGAGGCCGCCCGGGAGCAGGAGCGCCAGGAGCGGCACCGGGAGGCGATGGCCCGCGAGGCCGCCGCCCGCCGCGCCGAGTCCGACGCGGCCCCGGAACCCGACCCGGCATCCGAACCCGACCCGTCACCCGAGCCCGAGCCGGACCCGGCGCCCGAGCCCACGGCCGAGCCCGAGCCCAAGCCGGAGCCGGCGGCCGAGACCATGGCCGAATCCACGTCGGACCCGGCGCCCGAGCCCGCGGCCGAACCCATGTCGGAGCCGGAGGCCGAGTCGGCCACCGAATCCGCGCCGGGGCCGGTGGCCGATTCCGGGCCGGGGTCCGGTGAACTGGACGTGGCCGCCCTGCGGCGCAGCTGGCCGGAGGTGATGGCCGCGGTGGCCGGGGACGCGCTGCCGGTGCGGGTGATGGCCTCCGCGGCGACGCCGCTGGAGTTCACCGGGGAGGAGCTGGTGATCGGCCACCACACCGGGGCGCTGGCGAACCGGCTGAACGCCGAGGACAACGCCGCCGCCCTGGGCGAGGCGATCCACCGGGTGCACGGGGTGCGGCCGCGGGTGCGCGCCGTGGTGGGCCAGGCCCGCCCCGCGGCCCGGCCGCGGCAGCGCAACGCCGACCCCGCCGAGGCCGGGGAGGCGCCCGCCGACTCCGACGGCGGCCCGGAACCGGCCTACCGCCGGCTGCTGGAGCGCCGCCGCGCCCGCGCCCGCTCCGCGGATCCGGCCCCGACCGCCCCGGCCGAGCCCGCGGCCTCCCCGATCGAGGAGCTGCGCCGGCGCTACCGGCCGGCCGGGGCCGCCCCGGCGCCCGCCCCGGCGCCGGATGAGCCGCCGCCCCCGCCGGAGCCCTTCGACCCGGGCATGGAGGAGGCGCCGCCGCCCCCGGAGGAGCCGGCCGACCCCGCGGAGATCGACGCGATGCTCGACGACGCCCCCGGGGAGCGGGATCACCGGGATCTGCGCCAGGTGGTGATGGACTTCCTGGCCAAGGAGCTCGGCGCCCGCCCGCTGTAGCCCCCGGGCGGTACACTGCGACGCGAACCCGGCGGGGCGCCCGCCGGGTCGCCGACGACGAAAGGATCCACCGTGACCCAGCCCGACATGAACGCCATCCTGGCCCAGGCCCAGCAGATGCAGTCCCAGCTGGAGGCCGCCCAGCAGGAGATCATCGCCTCCACCGTGGAGGGCGTCGCCGGCGGCGGGCTGGTGAAGCTCACCATGACCGGCGCCGGGGAGGTCACCGATATCGCGATCGACCCGAAGGTGGTCGACCCGGAGGACGTGGAGACCCTGCAGGACCTGGTGGTGGGCGCCTTCGGCGACGCCACCGGCAAGGTCGCGGAGCTGGCGGAGCAGAAGATGGGCCCGCTGTCCCAGGGCTTCGGCGGCCTCGGCGACGCGCTGCCCGGGATGGGGCTGTAAGCGCCCGGTGTTCGAGGGACCGCTCCAGGATCTGATCGACGAGCTCGCCCGGCTGCCCGGGGTGGGCCCGAAGTCCGCGCAGCGGATCGCCTTCCACCTGCTGAAGGTGGAGCCGGAGGACATCTCCCGGCTGCAGGCGGCGCTGGGCGCGGTGCGCGGCGGGATCCGCTTCTGCCGGATCTGCGGCAACATCGCCGAGGAGGAGGTGTGCCGCTACTGCGCGGACCGGCGCCGCGACGCCGGCCTCATCTGCGTGGTGGAGGAGGCCCGGGACATCCAGGCGCTGGAGCGCACCGGGGAGTTCCGGGGCCGCTACCACGTGCTCGGCGGCGCCCTGGATCCGCTCGGCGGGGTGGGGCCCAATGAGCTGAACATCCGCACCCTGCTGCAGCGGATCGGCGGGGTGCTGCCGGACATCCCCACCGTCGACGACCCGGCGGCGACGGAGCCGGCGCCGGAGATCCACGAGGTGATCATCGCCACCGACCCGAACACCGAGGGGGAGGCGACCTCGACCTACCTGGCGAAGCTGCTCCGGGACTTCCCCGGGCTGCGGGTGACCCGGCTGGCCTCGGGGATGCCCCTGGGCGGGGATCTGGAGTTCGTCGACGAGCTGACCCTGTCCCGGGCGCTCACCGGCCGGCTCTCGGTGCTCTGAGCCCGGCCCCGGCCGGCCTCACCACCACAGGCCGGCGCCGATCCGCCAGGCCAGCAGCAGCATCACCGCCCCGGTGAGCGCGTCCACCGCCACCCAGGCCCGGGGCCGGGCCAGCCACGGCGCCGCCGCCCGGGCGCCGGCGGCCAGGGCGGTGAACCAGGTCGCCGAGGCGGCCACCGCCCCGGCGGTGAAGACCCACCGGTCCGGTCCCTGGGCGGCGGCCACGGAGCCGACGAAGACCACCGTGTCCAGGTAGGCGTGCGGGTTCAGCCAGGTCACCGCCGCCGCCCCGGCCAGCGCCGCGCCGAGCCCGCCGGCCCCGGCGCCGGCGTCGGCGGCCAGCCCGGCGGCGGCCCCCGCGCGCAGCGCCCGGATCCCGCGTACCGCCCCGCGCAGGGCCAGCGCCCCGTAGCCGATCAGGAAGGCCACGCCCACCGCGGTGACCGCGGCGAGCAGCCCGGGCCGGGCGGTGACCAGGGCGCCGAAGCCGGCGGTGCCCGCCGACATGAGCACCGCATCGGAGGCGATGCACAGCGCCGCCACCGCCCCGACATGGCGGCGGGCCACCCCGGCGCGCAGCACGTAGGCGTTCTGCGCGCCGATGGCGGCGATGAGGGAGAGCGCGAGGACGAAGCCGTGCAGCCCCGGTGCGCTCAACGGCGCTCGCTGTCCGGCCGCGGCCGGGAGTGGATCCGCTCGCTGCGCAGCCGGTCGATGACCGGCAGCTCCAGCGGCGGCAGCGACCCCGGGGCCCGGCCCAGCGCCCGGGTGAGCAGCAGGTCCGCCAGCTCCGGGTTCCGGGCCAGCGCGGGGCCGTGCATGTAGGTGCAGATCACCGAGCCCTGCACCGCCCCGTCCCGGGCCTCGCCCGGCGCCACGGCCGCGCCGGGGTTGCCCGCCCCGCGGGTGACCCGGCCCAGCGGGGCGGCGTCCGCGCCCAGGGTGGTGCCGCCGAGGTGGTTCTCGAAGC
Organism: Corynebacterium sphenisci DSM 44792; assembly: GCF_001941505.1. Classification (NCBI taxonomy): domain Bacteria; kingdom Bacillati; phylum Actinomycetota; class Actinomycetes; order Mycobacteriales; family Corynebacteriaceae; genus Corynebacterium; species Corynebacterium sphenisci. The sequence goes on from NZ_CP009248.1 coordinate 135,831, forward strand.
CGGTGAGCGGCTCGGCGAGATCCGCCACCAGCGGGGTGGACACCAGCTCCCCGATGCTGCGGCTGGCCCGCGGCTCGGTGACCGCGTCCACCAGGCCGAGCCCGGCGACCCGCTCCCCGCCGGCGTGGAAGGATTCGCCGAGGATCTGGAAGCCGGCGCAGATCGCCAGCACCGGCCGGCCCGCGGCCACCGCCCGGGCCAGGCCCCCGTCGGCGGCGAGATGGCGCACCGCCAGCTTCTGGGCGACGTCCTCGCCGCCGCCGATGCAGTACAGGTCCAGTGACTCCGGTACCGGCTCGCCCAGGTGCAGCGGGCGGATCTCCGCGGCCAGGCCGCGCATCCGGGCGCGCTGCCGCAGCACCAGGGCGTTGCCGTCGTCGCCGTAGGTGCCCAGCACATCCGGCAGCACCAGGCCGATGGTCAGGGTGTCGCTCATCGCGCGGCCTCCTCGGCGCGTCGGTCCAGGACCCGGCGCAGGTCCCGGAAGGCGGTGTAGTTGGCCAGCACCTCCACCCTCCCCGGCGGCAGCTGGTCGATCGCGGCGGCCGGGTCGGCGACCAGCTCATGGTCGATGCCCGCGTAGAGCAGCCGCACCGCCAGGTCGGTGGCCCGCTCCCCGCTGGCGCGCACCCGCATGTCCCCGAAGTCCTCGAAGCGGACGTCCCACAGCCAGGACAGGTCCTCCCCGTCGGCGACGTGGCCGTTGACCGCGATCACCACCGCATCGGCGTCCCGGTCCACCATGGACAGCGCCTCCTGCCAGCCGGCCGGGTTCTTCGCCAGCAGCATCCGCACCCGGTGCGCGCCCAGGTCCAGGGTGGAGTAGCGCCCGGCCACCGAATCCACCCGGCCCACCGCGGCCACCGCCGCGGCCGGGTCCGCGCCGAGGGCCACCGCCGCGGCGACCGCCTGGGCGGCGTTGCCCCGGTTCGCCGCCCCGGGCAGGCGCAGCCGCAGCGGCCGGCTCACCCCGTCCGGGCCGCGCAGCCCGGTGGCGTCGACCGTCCAGTCCGGCTCCGGGCGGCGGAACTCGCCGCCGTCGGGCAGCGGTTCGCTGGCCCGCCAGCCGTCCGGGCCGTGCACGATCGCGCCCCCGGTGCGCGGGCAGCTGGTCGCGTCATTGGTCCAGCCCCCGCCGGCGGCGACCCAGACCACCCGCGGATGATCCCAGCAGGCCGCCGTGACCAGGGGGTCATCGCAGTTGGCGATCACGGTGGCCCCCGGGTGCGCCGCCACCGCGGCGCGTAGCGAGCGCTCGATGGAGTTGATCTCGCCCACCCGGTCCAGCTGGTCCCGGGAGAGGTTGAGCAGCACCAGCACCGCCGGGTCGAGATCCGCGGCGATATGCGCCACGTGCAGCTCGTCGACCTCCAGCACCAGCCGCTCGGCGTCCCGGCCGGCGAGCAGGGCGGAGATCACCCCGGCGTCCATGTTGTCCCCGCCGTCGTTGGTGGCCACCGGCCCCAGCTCCCGCACCGCCGCGGCGAGCATCCGGGTGGTGGTGGATTTGCCGTTGGTGCCGGTGACGATGGCCGCCGGCCGGCCGCCGCCCAGGGCGCCGAGGATCGACGGATCCAGCTTCTGGGCGACGAGGCCGCCGATCATGCCGCCGGCGCCGCGGCCGGTGGCCCGGGAGGCCCAGGTCGCCGCCCGCGCCGCCGCGGCGGCGAGCCGCGATCGGGGGCCCATGCTGCGCTTGGTCATGCCCCGGATCCTAGTCGCCCGGCGGGTGCGGCTCAGACCAGGCGGCGGCGCAGCGGCCGGATCGCGGCGATCGCCGCCACCGCGGTGAGCCCGCCCAGCCAGACCAGGGCGGTCCACGCCGGGGTCGCCGCGGCGGTGTCCGCCAGCGGGGAGCCGTTGAAGGCCAGGGCGGCGTCCACCAGGTGGTTCACCGGGTTGTTCCGGGCGATCGGCTGGGCCGCGGCGACGAAGCGCTCCGGGGGCACCATGCCGCCGTTGAGGAAGGTCACCGCCATCAGCAGCGGGGTGGCGGCCATGGTGGCCTCCGGGGTGGCCGCCAGGGCGCCGATGAGCATCGCCAGGGTGGCGGCGAACATCCCGCCGACCGCGATCACGACCGCCAGCCAGCCGGCGGCGGCCCAGGTGTGCACCCGCACGCCCAGGATGATGCCGACCACCAGGGCGGCGGTGCCGCTCATGGTGGTGCGCAGCCAGTCGAAGAGCCAGCGGCCGGCGATGAGCGGCCCGGCCCCGCCGGGGGTCACCGCCACCCGGGCGACCAGGCCGCGCTGGCGTTCGCGCACCCCGTGCGCGGCGGCCTCCACGGAGTTCATCGCCTGGGTGGCGAAGATCATCATCACGGTCAGCGGCAGCGGGTCCAGGGTCTCCGCGCCCTGGGCCAGGCGCATCAGGTCGCCGAAGAGCAGCCGGACCACGACCAGCATGAGGATCGGGTTGAGGATGGTGTTCGCGATGGCCACCCGGTCCCGGGACCAGCCGGTGAGCAGGCGGCCCAGATGGGCGCGGGCGTGGGCGGGCTCAGGCATGGCTCCTCCTGGACAGGGCGTGCACGAAGCCCCAGCCGGCGGCGCCGGCGAGCGCGACCAGCCAGGCGGCGGCCTCCACCCCGGCGGCGCCGGCCGGATCGCCGGCCATCCGGGCCCGGATGGTCTCCAGGATGGGGGAGACCGGCACATGCCGGATCACCGGGGCCAGGGCGTCGGGCAGGGCCTCCGCGGGCACGAAGGCGGTGGAGAACATCAGGATGATGATGGTCAGGGACTGGAAGAGCAGGGCGGTGGACACCGGTTTCGCGCTGAGCAGGCACAGCCCGTCCACCCCGGCCGCGATGATCGCGGTGACCAGGGCGAAGATCAGCAGCATGACGAGGATCCCGCCGATCCCGCCGCGGATCCGGGCGCCGAGGGCGAGGGAGAGCGCCAGCACGATCCCGCCGGACCAGGCCATCCGGGTGAGATCGGCGAGCACCCGGCCGGCGGCGACCGCCCACATCGGCGCGGGCATGGTGCGCAGCCGGGAGTGGATGCCCTCCTCGGCGTCGCGGGCCACCGCCAGGGCGGAGCCGCCGGCGGTGAAGATGATCGCCTGCATCATCGCGGTGGGCAGCAGGTAGTCGGCGTAGTCGATGCCCAGATCCGCCGCGGAGCGGGAGAAGGCGGCGTGGAAGGCGAGCAGGAACAGTCCCGGGATGAGCAGTGCGGAGACCATCACCGCCTTGTTGCGCAGGGTGCGCAGCACATCGCGGCGCCAGACCGCGGCGACGGCGTTCATCGGCCGTCCCCCGGATCCCGGGCGATGTCCCCGGAGTCGGCGAGCGCCAGGAAGACGTCGTCGAGGGTGGGCGGGGTCAGGCCCGCGTCGAGGACGTCGCCCTCGGCGCCGTCCCAGGCGGCCAGGGCGTCCACCAGGCTGCGGTAGCCGCGCGGGGCCTCGGCGCGCACCACCGGGCCCTCGGCGCGGCCGGCCAGGCCGGAGTCGGCCAGCCGGGCGGCGAAGCGGGCGGCGGCGTCGTCGTCGGCGAGGGTGACCTCCAGCACCGCGGTGCCGTAGCGCTCCTTCAGCTCCGCGGGGGTGCCCTCGTCGAGCACCCGGCCGCCGGCGAGCACCGCCACCGAGTCGGCGAGGTGATCCGCCTCCTCCAGGTACTGGGTGGTGAGCAGGATGGAGGTGCCGGCCGCCGCGAGATCCCGGATCAGCGCCCACACCGAGGACCGCGAGGCCGGGTCCAGGCCGGTGGTCGGCTCATCGAGGAAGAGCAGCTTCGGCGGCACGGTGAGCGAGGCGGCGATGTCCAGGCGCCGGCGCATCCCCCCGGAGTACTCGCTGACCAGGCTGTCCGCGGCGGCGACCAGGTCGAAGCGCTCCAGCAGGGCGGTGGCCCGGGCGCGGGCCTCGGCCTTGGCCAGACCGGCGAGCCGGCCGAAGTAGACCAGGTTCTCCCGGCCGGTGAGCTCCTCGTCCACGGCGGCGTACTGGCCGGTGAGCGCGATCGAGGAGCGCACCCCGCGGGGATCGGCGGCGAGATCGTGGCCGGCGACCACGGCGGTGCCGCCGGAGGCGGGCAGCAGCGTGGACAGCACGTTGATCAGGGTGGTCTTGCCGGCCCCGTTGGCGCCGAGCACGGCGACGATCCCGCCGGCGGGGATGGTGAGATCCACCCCGCGGAGGATCTCCGCCCGCTTCTCGCCCCGGCCCAGCTCGCACCGCAGCCCCCGCACGTCGAGGACCGGCGCCCGGTCGGTCATGTCCTTCTCCTTCGGATACAATGCCTTAACGCCTTAGGGGTTACCCGAGGCAAGGCTAATGCACCGAGGGGGAGGTGTCCACGGGAACGGCTCAGGAACGCGCCGCGAGATCGGCGGCCAGGCGCAGGAAGGCGGCGTCGGCGACCAGCGGCACGCCCTTGCGGTGCGCGTGCATCGCCTTGCCGGTGAACTCCGCCGGCGGCAGATCCGCGGGCTGGTTGAACACCAGCACCGAGCAGGCCCGGGTGATCTTCTCCGAGTAGGCCAGGCCCGCGGCGACCCCGGCGGCGATGATCTCGTCCGCGGGCAGCTCCACCTCGTCGGCGACGGTGAACTCCATGCCGGGCGCCAGCGCCCCGCCATGGGCGTAGCGGCCCGGGTTGGGCGTGGGCCGGGGCGCCTCCATCGCGTCCACCCGCACCCGGGAGCGCTGCAGCCCCGCCGGGTCGGCGCGCAGCTCGCCCGGGGTCCAGGACATCACCGTCGCCGGGTCCGCGGCGACCTGGGCCAGGTGCAGCCGGCGCAGCGCCTCCAGTTCGGCGAGGGTGCGGTCGCGTTCGGCGAGGCCGATATTGTCCACGCTGGCCACCGGCGAGGGCGCCGGCACCCCATGCGCCCGGGCCACCCCGAGCAGCCGGGGATCGGCCAGGCGGGCCCCGGTGCGGCGGGCGGTGGCCAGGGTGTCCACGATCCGGGCCGGGGCGGGGGTGCGGCCCACCCTCGCCCGGGGCCGGGGGCGGCCGCCGCGGCGGTTGCGCGAGCGGTTCGCCCGGTTCGCCCCCTGCCGGGCCCGCCGGGCCTCCTCCACGATGAAGCCCCAGGTCAGCGGGGCGTCATGGACCACCAGGGTGCGGCCGTCGAGGATGTCCGACACCTCGTCGAGCACTTTGCCGAAGCGGCGGCCCCGGGCCAGCTCCGCGGCGTCGAGCCAGTGCAGGTGCTCCGGGCCGGGATCGGCGTCGATGCGCAGCACCGCATGCCAGGTGCGCCCGGGGGAGCCGTCCGCGGCGACCTCCAGCAGCCCCAGCGCGACCAGCCGCGCCGAGCGCGGGTGGATGCCGGTGGTGCGGGCGACCGCCGCGACGAAACCGCCGTCCGGATCCCCGGCCACCGTGGGCTACGCCCCCGCCAGCGCGCGGTTCGCCGCGGAGATGACCGCCTTCAGGGAGGCGTAGGTGATGGACCCGGCGATGCCGCAGCCCCACACCTTGCGCCCGCCGACGTCGGCGAGCACGTACGCGGCGGCCTCGGCGTCATCGCCGGCGGTGCGCGCATGCTGCACGTACTCCTGCACCTCCAGGTCGATGCCCAGGGTCTCCAGGGCGGCGGCCAGCGCGGCCAGCGGGCCGTTGCCGACCCCGGAGATGACCTGCTCGGCGCCGTTGTGCACCACCCGGGCCTTGACGTGGGTGTCCTCCGCCTCGTTCTGCGGGGCGTCCACGGTCACCGAGATGGTCTCCAGCGGGGCCTCCCGGTCCAGGTACTCCCCGGCGAAGATGTCCCACATCGCCTTCGGGTTGACCTCGCCGCCCTCGGCGTCGGTCACCGACTGCACCACGGAGGAGAACTCCACCTGCATCGCCCGCGGCAGGTTCAGGCCGTGGTCGGTCTTCATGATGTAGGCGACCCCGCCCTTGCCGGACTGGGAGTTCACCCGGATCACGGCCTCGTAGGTGCGGCCCACGTCCTTCGGGTCGATGGGCAGGTAGGGCACCTCCCAGACCACCTTGCGCAGCTCCTCGTCGGTGAGCTCCTTCACCGCCGCGCCGGGGCGGACCTTCTCCGCCATCGCGTCCAGGCCCTTGTTCACCGCGTCCTGGTGGGAGCCGGAGAAGGCGGTGAACACCAGATCCCCGCCGTAGGGGTGCCGCTCCGGCACCCGCAGCTGGTTGCAGTACTCCACGGTGCGGCGCACCTGGTCGATGTCGGAGAAGTCGATCTGCGGGTCCACGCCCTGCACCAGCATGTTCAGGCCCAGGGTGACCAGGCAGACGTTGCCGGTGCGCTCCCCGTTGCCGAAGAGGCAGCCCTCGATCCGGTCCGCGCCGGCCAGGTAGCCCAGCTCCGCGGTGGCCACCCCGGTGCCCCGGTCGTTGTGCGGGTGCAGGGAGAGGATCACCGAGTCGCGGCGGTCGATGTTGCGGCTCATCCACTCGATGGAGTCGGCGTAGACGTTCGGGGTGATCATCTCCACCGTGGAGGGCAGGTTGATGATGATCGGGTGCTCCGGGGTGGGGTCCATCACCGCGATCACCGCATCGCAGACCTCCTTGGCGTACTCCACCTCGGTGCCGGTGAAGGACTCCGGGGAGTACTCCCAGCGCCAGTTGGTGCCCGGGTAGTCCGCGGCGATCTCCTTGACCAGCTCCGCGGCGTCCACGGCGATCTTCTTGATCGCCTCCTTGTCCTTCCGGAACACCACCTCGCGCTGCAGGATGGAGGTGGAGTTGTAGAAGTGCACGATCACGTTCTTCGCGCCCTCGCAGGCCTCGAAGGTGCGCCGGATCAGGTGCTCCCGGGCCTGCACCAGCACCTGGATGGTCACGTCATCGGGGATCAGGTCCTGCTCGATGATCTCGCGGACGAAGTCGAAGTCGGTCTGCGAGGCCGAGGGGAAGCCCACCTCGATCTCCTTGTAGCCCATCTGCACCAGCAGGTCGAACATGCGCCGCTTGCGTTCGGGGCTCATCGGGTCGATCAGGGCCTGGTTGCCGTCGCGCAGATCCACGGCGCACCACTGCGGGGCGCGGGTGATCCGCTTGTCCGGCCAGGTGCGGTCCGGCAGCTGGAAGTCCTGCACCTCCACGTCGTAGGGCTCGTAGCGGTGCACGGGCATCGAGGAGTTGCGCTGGGTGTTCCAGGCGGGCTGGCCCTCCGGGATGGGCCCGTCCGGGGTAGTGATCCGGGAGGGCGCGGAGATGAAGGCGTCGGTGGGGGACATGGCGTCGGTCTCTTCCTTGTGTGTCTTCTGGTGCACGCGATCGTGCCGACCGGACCCGAAAGACTCCGCGGAGGGGATGCCGGTCTCGGTTAAGCCCCGCCGCGGCACGGAAGGAGAAGCGCGCGCTGCATGTGAGGCAGCCTACAACCGGGATGTGTGGCGACTCAACACGGAGTGGGCCGCCGGGGGGTGCCGAAGGTGATCCCGGTCACGTCGATCGGCGGGGTTTTCCCCCGGGCGGGGTCCGCCGCGCGGGCGGGCTCACACCCCCCGGCGGGAGAGCTGCACGGTGGCCACCACCATGGCGGCCAGGGCCACCGCCAGCGCCGCCCAGTTCCAGCCGGAGACCTGGAAGCGCTCGCCGAGCACCACGTAGCCCAGGGCGAAGGCGATGATCGGCTCCCCGCAGGTCATCGCGGGCAGGGAGTGCCGCAGCGCCCCGGCGTTGAAGGAGGCCTGCTGCACCCCGGTGCCCACCAGCGCCAGGGCGATGAGCAACCACAGCTCCCAGGAGGCGGCCAGCGCCAGGGCGCCCTCGCGCACCCCGACGTCGACGACGGCCTTGCTGAGCACCGCGACGTAGCCGTAGAGCAGCCCGGTGGCCAGGCCGAGCAGCACCGCCTTCGGCCCGCGGCGCAGCCGGTCCGCGCCCCGGTACATGAGCAGGAACACCACCGCGCCCACGGCGAGCGCGGGCAGCCAGATCGCCAGCGGGGGCCGGGCCGCGCCGGGCAGCGGCCGGCCGAGGATGATGAGCACCGCCACCGCGATGGACAGCACCGTCGCCCAGGCGGTCTCGGTGCGGGAGATCCGGCGGCCGTTGACCCGGGCGGACAGCGGCAGGGTGAACATCAGCTTCATCACCAGCAGCGGCTGCACCAGCAGCAGGGAGCCGAAGGCGAGGGCGCCGATCTGCAGCCCGTAGCCGAGCATGGCCAGGCCCAGGCCGGCCCACCACAGCGGGCGGGCGACCACGCCGAGCACCCCGCGCAGGGTGCCGGTGCCGTCGGGCAGCACCCCGGAGAGCTGATGCCGGATGACGGTGCCCCAGGCGATGGACAGCGCCGAGGCGAGGCCCAGGGCGATGGCGAGCGGCGGTGAGTGCACGCCGCCAGATTAGCGGCGATCACCGCCGGGGCGCTCCGCCGGCCTCGGACCGCGCGTCGGCGCTGTTGTATGTTGAACGGGACATATCGCCGGGTCCCGCCGGTTCGCGGCGGGCGCCCGGCGGGCACGGACGGACACGAGGAGCCCCGACACCATGGCACTGGTCGTGCAGAAGTACGGCGGATCGTCGCTGGAGAGCGCCGAGCGCATCCGCCGCGTCGCCGAGCGGATCGTGGAATCGCGCAAGCAGGGCAATGACGTGGTGGTGGTCTGCTCCGCGATGGGCGACACCACCGATGAGCTGCTGGACCTGGCCGCCCAGGTCAACCCGGTGCCGCCGGCGCGGGAGATGGACATGCTGCTCACCGCCGGGGAGCGGATCTCCAATTCCCTGGTGGCCATGGCGATCGCCAGCTTCGGGGCCTCGGCGCGCTCCTTCACCGGCTCCCAGGCCGGGGTGATCACCACCGAGCGGCACGGCAACGCCCGGATCCTGGAGGTCACCCCGGGCCGGGTCCGGGAGGCCCTGGACGAGGGGCATATCTGCCTGGTCGCCGGTTTCCAGGGGGTCAACCGGGAGACGAAGGACGTGACCACCCTGGGTCGCGGCGGCTCGGACACCACCGCGGTGGCCCTGGCCGCGGCCCTGGACGCCGACGTGTGCGAGATCTACTCGGATGTCGACGGGGTCTACACCGCGGATCCGCGGATCGTGCCCGATGCGCAGAAGCTGGAGACGATCTCCTTCGAGGAGATGCTCGAGCAGGCCGCGGTGGGCGCGAAGATCCTGCAGCTGCGCTGCGTGGAGTACGCCCGCGCGTTCAACGTTCCCCTCCGGGTTCGCTCGTCGTACAGCAACGAGCCCGGCACCCTCGTCAACGGATCAGTGGAGGATATCCCCGTGGAAGAAGCAGTTCTCACCGGCGTCGCGCACGACGCCTCGGAGGCCAAGGTCACCGTGCTGGGCATCCCCGACGAGCCCGGGCACGCCGCGAAGATGTTCCGCGCCATCGCCGATGCGGAGATCAACATCGACATGGTGCTGCAGAACGTCTCCAAGCTGGCGGACAACCGCACCGACATCACCTTCACCTGCCCGCGCGCCGACGGCCCCCGGGCGATGGAGCTGCTGAAGAGGATGCAGGCCGAGGGGGAGTGGCAGGACGTCACCTACGACGATCACATCGGCAAGGTCTCCCTCATCGGCGCCGGGATGAAGTCCCATCCGGGGGTCACCGCCACCTTCTGCGAGGCGCTCAGCGAGGCGGGCATCAACATCGAGCTGATCTCCACCTCCGAGATCCGGATTTCGGTGCTGGTGCGCGACACCGACCTGGAGGAGTCGGTGCGGGTGCTGCACCGCGCCTTCGAGCTCGGCGGGGAGGAGGAGGCGAAGGTCTACGCCGGCACCGGCCGCTAGCCCCGCCCCGCCCCGCATCACCATCCCCACCCAGTTGACAGGAGTTCCCCCATGACCACCCTCGCCGTCGTCGGCGCCACCGGCCAGGTCGGCCGCGTGATGCGCACCATCCTGGCGGAGCGCGATTTCCCGGCGGACAAGGTCCGCTTCTTCGCCTCCGCCCGCTCCGCCGGCACCGAGCTGGACTACCGCGGGACGCCCGTCGTCGTCGAGGACGTCGCCGCCGTCGCGGACGCCGATCTCGCCGGGATCGACATCGCCCTGTTCTCCGCCGGCGGGGCCCTGGCCCGGGAGCAGGCGCCGCGCTTCGCCGCCGCGGGCGCCACCGTGGTGGACAACTCCTCGGCCTTCCGCAAGGACCCGGAGGTGCCGCTCATCGTCAGCGAAGTCAACCCGGGCGAGGCGAAGAACCCGCCGAAGGGGATCATCGCGAACCCGAACTGCACCACCATGGCGGCGATGCCGGTGCTCGGCCCGCTGCACGCGGAGGCGGGCCTGACCCGGCTGCGGGTGGCCTCCTACCAGGCGGTGTCCGGGTCCGGGCTGGCCGGGGTGCGCACCCTGACCGCCCAGCTGCGGGAGAACCTGGACCATGCCGAGGAGCTGGTCACCGACGGTTCCGCGATGGCCGCCGGGGAGCTGGGCCCCTACGTGGCCCCGATCGCCTTCAACGCCCTGCCCTGGGCGGGCAACCTGGTCGAGGACGGCGCCGGGGAGACCGACGAGGAGCAGAAGCTGCGCAACGAGTCCCGCCGGATCCTGGGCATCCCGGAGCTGGCGGTGGCCGGCACCTGCGTGCGGATCCCGGTGTACTCCGGGCACACCCTGGTGGTGCACGCCGAGTTCGAGCGGGGGATCACCCCGGAGCGGGCCACCGAGCTGCTCGAGGCCGCCCCCGGGGTGCGGGTCGTCGACGTGCCGACCCCCCTGGCCGCCGCCGGGGCGGACCCCTCCCTGGTGGGCCGGATCCGCCGGGACCAGTCCGTGCCGGAGGGCCGCGGGCTGGTGTTCGTGGTGGCCGGGGACAACCTGCGCAAGGGCGCGGCGCTGAACACCATCCAGATCGCGGAGCTGCTGCTGGACTGAGGTCCACGCATCCGGCGCGGGGCGCCGGCGGCCGGGGCGGCCGCCGGCGCCCCGCGCGATCCTGCGGCGCATCCGGTGCGGGCCCGCCGGATCGGGGTCGCCGGCGCCGGCGGCGCACCGGGCCCCGCGCGGGGGTGCGGCGGGGAGGGCCGGCCGGTTCGCGGGGCCCCCGGCGGGCCGCACCCCCTCCCGCGCGGGCCCCCGGATCCGGGGGGGAATTCGGGGGTGCATCGATAGTCCATGCAATGTGATCCATCCCACATTGCGATTGGTAACGCCCCCGACGTTGGGGGGTCCCGCGGAGGCCCGGGCCGCAGCCAAGGCGTTTCCGAGTGAAGCTTGAGGTCAGCCTTATCTTTCCTGCGTGCGTGCGGAAGTTTCGAAGGTTTCGCAGGGCGGCCCGCGGAGAACCCGGCGATGGGCGTGCCCTATCGCGGTTGCGCCGGCGGCGGCGACCCCGGGGGCGGGGATTCCGGCATCGTCCCAGCGTGAACGTCATTTTCGTGTTGTTGGGGGCCCGGCTGCCCCATAGGTTCAGTCTCAGGTGCCGTGTCGGAAACCCCGTGACCCGACCCGGCGCGATGCGCCGGCGAGGGAGCCGACCGTCACCCGACCTGCCCGTCCCCCGGGAAAACCCCGGCATAGGAAAGAGCCCCGTACATGCACGCACAGCAACGCACCCTCCGGTCCGTGACCCTGACCGCCGTCTTCGGCCTCGCCCTGGGCGCCGGCGTCTACGGCATCCCCGAGGCCCTCGATCTCACCCCGACCGCCGTCGCCCAGGAGGCCGATGGCGAGGAGGGCGGCGCCGCCGACTCCGGCGAGGGAGGGGGTGAGGGCGAGGGCTCCGGTGAGGGCGAGGGCTCCGGCGAGGGCGCCTCCGAGGAGCAGGCCTCCACCATCGACTTCAACCGCACCGGCTCCATCACCGTGCACAAGCGCGCCGGGGAGAAGTCCGCCGATCGCGCCGACGGCAATGAGCTCGCCGACCCGCCCGGCACCCCGCTGGAGGGCGCCGAGTTCCGGGTCATCCTGATCAAGGCCTACGAGACCGCCGCCGACGTCACCGAGGGCCAGCAGCTCACCCTCGACGAGGCCCTGGCGCAGAAGGCGGGCAAGCCGGTCACCGACATCATCACCGACGCCGACGGCGTCGCCTCCTTCGAGGGCCTGGCCCTGGGCCGCTACCTGGTCGAGGAGCTCTCCGCCCCCGAGGGCCACGTCCCCGGCGGCCCCTTCCTGGTCTCGGTGCCGATGACCAACCCGGCCACCCAGTCCGGCTGGAACTACGACGTGCAGGTGTACCCGAAGAACACCGAGAACGCCGCCGAGAAGGCCGTGGTCGATGCCGGGAAGCACACCGGCGACGAGATCACCTACACCATCACCTCGGACATCCCCACCCCCTCCGAGAACGGGCTGAGCAAGTACGTGGTCACCGACGACTACGACGGGACCATGGTCGAGATCGACCCCGCCAAGGTCACCGCGGCGCTCTCCGACGGCACCGCGCTGACCCCCGGCGAGGACTTCACCGCGGAGCTCATCGAGGGCGAGGTCCGGGTGGCCTTCACCAAGGCGGGTCTGGCCAAGCTCTCCGAGAACGCCGAGGAGAAGGTGGTCACCACCATCCCCGCCACGGTGCTGGAGATCGACGGCGACGAGACCGTGCCCGAGGGCGAGGCCACCGGCGGCGTGGTCGTGCCGAACACCGCCACGGTGACCTCCAACGAGGGCTCCGGCGGCCCCGACGGCAGCACCGACACCAACGAGGTGCAGACATACTTCGGCAAGCTGCGCGTGGAGAAGGCCGACGAGGATGCCACCCCGCTGGCCGACGCGAAGTTCGAGTTGTACAACTGCGCCTCCAAGGATGAGCTCGGCGAGCAGATCACCGTCGACGGCGCCACCGACTGGACCACCGGCGAGGACGGGTCGCTGACCATCAACGCGCTGCACGTCACCGACTACGCCGATGATGCCCCGGCCGGCCCCGCCAAGTACTGCCTGGTCGAGGTGGCGGCCCCGGAGGGCTACGAGCTGCTCGCCGAGCCGGTGGAGGTCGACTTCACCCGCGAGGCGATCGGCTACTCGGAGGGCGAGGGCGCCGTCGATGACTCGGTGACCCTGGTCAAGGACATCACCAACGTGAAGTCCACCGCCCCCTCGCTGCCGCTGACCGGCGGCATGGGCATCGGGATCATCGCCGCCCTGGGCGCGCTGATCGTCGGCGCCGGCGCCTGGCTCGCCAAGCGCAACAACGCCAAGGCCTAGGCCGCGGCGACCGGCCCGGGCCCGCCCGGGTCACCGCCGGCCGGCCCCCGCAACCGCGGGGTCGGCCGGCAGCCCCCATCACCCCCTTCCGCCCACCGCGGGGCACCCGCCCCGCCACGGTCAGCCCCAGCATCGGAGCCATCCATGGACGCCGCCGACACCGGAGTCATCGTCGAGGAGACCCGGGCCGAGCCGTCCCGGCGCCAGGCCCGCACGGTCCTCGCGCCGGCGCTGCTGGTGCTGCTCGGGCTGCTGGTGCTGCTCTACCCGGTGGTCGCCACCCAGTGGAACAACGCCAAGCAGCTCCGCGCCGCCCAGGAGTACTCCCGGATCGAGCAGAACATCGACCCGGCCAAGCTGTCCGCGGCCTGGGAGAGCGCCCAGCGCTACAACGCCGAGCGCGCCTCCGGGCCGATCCTGGACCCCTGGCTCTCCCGGGTCAGCGAGGACAACGCGGACTACCAGGCCTACCTCGCGGAGCTGAACCAGCAGGAGGCGATGGCCCGCCTGGTGGTGCCCGCGGCCATGGTGGACCTGCCGGTCTACCACGGTTCCACGGAGAAGGTGCTGCAGCGCGGGGTGGGCCACCTCTACGGCACGGATCTCCCGGTCGGCGGCCCGGACACGCACGCGGTGCTCACCGCGCACACCGGGCTGACCAACGCCACCCTCTTCGACAACCTCAAGGACGTCCACACCGGCGACGCCATCTACGTCGCGGTGGCCGGGCAGCGCCTCAAGTACGAGGTGGAGTCCACCGAGGTGGTGCTGCCCGAGGAGACCGAGGGACTCGTGGTGCAGCCCGGCCGGGACCTGATCACCCTGGTGACCTGCACCCCCTACGGGATCAACACGCACCGGCTGCTGGTCACCGGGCACCGGGTGCCGATGGACCCGGCCGATGAGGCGGGCTTCGCCGACTCCGGCCTGCACTGGCAGTGGTGGATGTGGGCGATCCTCGCCGCCGCCCTGCTGATCCTCGCCTGGTTGACCTGGTGGCTCATCCGGGCGCTGCGCGGCCGGCGCGCCGAAGCCGGCACCGACCCCGACCGGGTCCCCGACGGCGATTCCGCCGCGACCGAGGAGCACGACCGATGAACCAGCTGAACCTATTCCGCCGTGTCACCGCCGCCGGGGCGGTGGCGGTGCTGGGCACGCTCGGCATGGCCGCCGGCGCGGCCGCGGACACCGTCACCGGCGAGGTCACCGGCCTCGACGCGGCGCAGGTCTCCGCGACCTGCCCCACCGTGGCGCTGACCATCCAGACCCCGATCCCGAACCCCTATGACGAGGTGCCCGCCGGCGAGAAGCCCCGTGGTCCGCTGTCCGGGACCGAGTTCACCGCGGAGCGCGTCGAGGGCATCGACCTGGACACCTCCGCCGGCTGGGTCGCCGCCCGGAAGATGACCGTCGGGGAGGCCGAGGCCGCGCCCAAGGACGCCACCGGCACCGCGACCACCGATGAGACCGGCGCCGCCCGCTTCGCGGCCCTGCCGCCGGGCCTCTACCTGGTCACCGTCACCACCCCCGAGGACCCCGCCTACTCCTACCCCGAGTACGCGCCCTTCCTGCTCACCCTGCCCACCGGGGCGGACGGCGAGTGGAACTGCGAGCCGGTGGTCTTCGCGAAGACCGAACCGGAGGAGGACCCGGGGGAGCCCGGTGAGCCGGGGGAGCCCGGTGAGCCGGGTGATCCGGGGAAGCCCGGTGACCCGGGTGATCCCGGCACGCCCGGTAAGCCCGGCACGCCGGGCAAGCCCGGCTCCCCGGGTGGCTCCGGCAAGCCCGGCTCCCCGGGCAGTCGGCTGCCCGTGACGGGCGCGCAGGTCACCGGGATCGCCGGGGCCGCGATCGTGCTCGTCGGCGCGGGCCTGCTCTTCATGCGGGTCGGCCGAAGGGACGCCGACGATGCGTAGGCGCGAGGACAGCAGCAGCGGACGCGGCGCCGAGGGCGCCGGCCGAGGAAAGGACGACGCCGCCATGGCGACCCCCCGAAACGGATCCATCCGGCGGGCCCTGCCCCGCCGCGCCATCGCGCTGGTCTCGGTGAGTGCGATGCTCCTGCTGGGCGGCAACGCCGCCGGCGCGCAGGAGGCCATCCCCGCCGAGGAGACCTCGACGACCACCGCGGAGCAGACCACCACCGCGGAGCCGACCACCGCGGAGACCACCACCGCCGACGTGCCGACCGCGGAGCCGAGCGCCGATCCGGCCCCCGCCGAGGATCCGGCCCCCGCGCCGGAGCCGGCCACCACCGAGCCCGCCCCGAGCACCGCCGAGGAGACCCCCGGGACCGGGGAGGGCGATGAGGCCATCGCGGAGGAGGAACCGGAGGCCACCGAGGGGGACGACGGCGAGGCCGCCGAGGACGGGGGCTTCATCGAATCCGGGGAGCCGGTGGAGCTCCCCGGTCAGCTGAGCCCCGGCGCCGACCGGCCGACCCCCCGGATGGGCCGAGCCGGCGGCTATCCCGACTGGTTCACCGAGAACCCGGCACCGAACCCGTCGGCGCCGGTGCGCTGCGGGCTGCGGGTGGCCCTGGTCTTCGACCTCTCCGGCTCCATCGGGGCGGCGGGCGAGCAGGGGTCCCAGGACGCCGCCAACGGCGTGATCGACGAACTGGCCGGCACCCCCGCCGAGATCGGGATCTACAACTTCGCCTACGAGGGCGGCCAGGTCCCCCAGGCCACCGGCGGCCCCTACTCGATGCTCGATGACGCCGATGTGGCCGCGGCCCGGAACAACGCCCAGAACCTGCGGCGGCCGAGCAACGCCTGGACCAACACCGAGGCCGGGGTCAAGGAGGTGCCGCTCGGGCTCTACGACATCGTCTACTTCGTCACCGACGGCAAACCGACCACGAACGACGCCCGCACCGGCGGCTACCCGATGGGCGCGCACGCCGCCGACGTCACCGACGCCATCATCGCCGCCAACCGGCTCAAGGAGTCCGGCACCCGGATCGTGCCGATCGGGGTGGGGCTCGGCAACACCAAGTTCTTCCCCTACCGCAATGACATCGAGGTCGGCTACCGCGCGACGAAGGTGCGGGATCGGCTCTACATCATCTACCAGGGCGGCGAAACCGTCGCCCGGTGGACCGGGAGCAGGTACAAGGACTACTACCGGAAGAACGGCCGCAAGGAGTACTACCGGGATCATCCGGAGCTGTGGTCGGTGGAGGAGACCAACCCCTACAGCGGCCGCCGGCTGCTGCGCGACCTCTCCTCCCGGGACGCCCCCATCGAGGTGGACACCTACCAGGAGGTGCCGGTCCGGCTGGTCGAGCAGATCCTGGCCGGCTGCCGCGGCCGCGTCGACGTGACCAAGCGGATCGTCGACGACCAGGGCAATGAGCTCTCCCGCGGCGAAGGCTGGGAGTTCACCGCCAGCACCGCCGATCCGGTGCTGGAGGACGGCTCGGAGCGGGTCGACAGCCTCGCCCGGGTCACCGACGCCGAGGGCCGCACCGGTTTCCGGGTCGATGCCAAGAAGCCCCTGGAGGTGACGCTCACCGAGACCGCCCAGGAGGGCTTCGCGCTCTCCCCGCAGGAGGGCAAGAACGCCCGCTGCTTCACCTCCAAGAACGGCAAGCGGGTGCCGGTCGAGGTGCGCGACAAGGGGGAGAACGGGTTCGCGGTGACCATGCCGGAGCTGAAGAACCGGCTCGGCGCGGTGGACTGCATCGTGGACAACCGCGAGGTGCCCACGGCGGCGGCCCGCAAGGAGCCCGTGCTCGGCGAACCGGTGCAGGTCAACCCGGACGGCACCGCGGAGCTGAGCTACACGGTCACCGTGGCGAACCCCTCCACCGCCAACGAGGCCGCCGCCGGCGAGCTCTTCGACATCATCCGCCTGCCCGCCGATGTGGTCGCCGCCGGTGACGCCACCGTCGCCTTCGCCGAGGTCGACGGGGTGGAGGTGACCGGGCCAACGGCCACCATCGCCCAGGCGGAGCTGACCCGGGACAGCCGGGTGCGCCTGGCCGAGTCGGCCACCCTGGCCCCGGGCAAGGAGCTGCCGGTGACGGTGACCATCCCGGTGCAGGTCGAGGACATCGCCGGCGCGGACTGGGATCGGCTGGGCCGCTGCGAGGGCGACGGGTCGACCGTCTCCCCGGTGGGCGTGCCGAACTCGGTGGAGCTGGCCGGCGACGAGGATCCGGCCGATGACAACGCCTGCATCCCGCTGACCCCGCCGCGGGAGGCGGTGGTGAACATCGCCAAGGTGGACAACGAGGACACGCTCACGCCGCTCGACGGCTCCGAGTTCGCCCTCTACGGCTCCACCCCGGACGGGTCCATCGACTGGGATGACCGGATCACCGGCGGGCCGGGCAACGATCGCCTCGCCGAGGGCGTGCGCGAGGGCCGCTACCACCTGGTGGAGACCAAGGCCCCGGAGGGCTACGCCCTGCTGGCCAGCCCGGTGGCGGTCGAGGTCACCGGCCACGCCGAGGGCTACACCATCGCCCTGGCCGATGACGCCGACGGCGGCCTGGTCGCGGTCGGCCCGGGTGAGGAGGACGCCGCCGCCGATGAGCTGTGGGTGCGGGTCGCCGACCTGACCACCGGCACCCTGCCCAAGACCGGCGGCACCGGGCCGGCGCCCTTCGCGCTGGCCGCGCTGCTGGCCTTCGCCGCGGCCCTGGCCGCCCGGCGGCGGCTGAGCTAGCCGCCCGCGCGACCCCGTGACCGGGGCCGGTCCCCTGGACCGGCCCCGGTTCTCGCGTGTCCGGCCCCGGCCACCGGCGATAGGGGGTGCGAATGGGGGTGATTTGTGATTGTGGCGCAGCCCACAGCAATCATGAAAAGCGCAATCTCATATGGGAAACGGTATTTCTCCGCCGGGGGTGACCCGCATGCCCCCCGCGTGGGTTGACCGTGATTCGCCCCTTTGCGTCGATGCAGCTCATATCGGGTGGGCGGGCCGGGCGCACCCCCGCATGCGCGGATCGGTGGGGTCCGCCAGGTCCGGGAAGGGGGTGGGCGGCGGTCGCCCAGTCGTAGCGCGGTGCTGCATCGTCCCAGTTCAACGGCGTTGTCTTCGCTCATCGGGGAATTGCTTGCGGGGCGGGTGAACCATAGATTCGGAGTAGGTGTCGTCCCGGGTGACCCGGACGATCCGGTGCCCGGCCGGGCACCCGGCGCCCCCCTGGGGCAGGCCGGAGGCGGCGGCCGGCGAGGGCGGATGTCCCCATTCGCCGGTCGACCACCCCAGAATCTCATCACCCCGGGGTTCGCCCCCATCCAGAGAGAGTGACCCATATGCACACTGACCGTCGTTTCACCCGGCCCGCGGCCAGCGCCGCGATCCTCGGCCTCGCGCTGACCACCGGCGTCTTCGCCGCCCCGGCGAGCCTCGACCTGGCCCCCGCCGCCGTGGCCGTGGAGCCGCCGAGCGCCTCCGACCAGGCCGCCACCATCGACTTCGACAAGCCCGGCTCCATCACCATCCACAAGCGCGCCGGCGAGAAGACCGACAACGGCGCCGACGGCAATGAGCTCGCCGACCCGCCCGGTACCCCGCTCAATGGCGTGGAGTACAAGATCACCCTGATCCGGGCCTACGACTCCGCCGAGGATGTCGTCGCGGGCCAGCAGCTCACCCTGGAGAAGGCCCTGGCGCAGAAGGAGGGCAAGCAGCCCCGGACGGGTACCACGGAGGGCGATGGCGTCGTCTCCTTCGAGGGTCTGAAGGTGGGCCGCTACCTCGTCGAGGAGATCTCCGCCCCCGCCGGCCACGTCCCCGGCGGCCCCTTCCTGGTCTCGGTGCCGATGACCAACCCGGCCACCCAGTCCGGCTGGAACTATGACGTGCAGGTGTACCCGAAGAACACGGAGAACAAGGCCGAGAAGGCCGTGGTCGACGCCGGGAAGCACACCGGCGACGAGATCACCTACACCATCACCTCGGACATCCCCACCCCGGCGACGGGCGGCCTGGCGAAGTACGAGATCGTCGACGACTACGACGAGAACATGGTCGAGATCGACCCCGCCAAGATCACCGCGGCGCTGGACAACGGCACCGCGCTGACCCCCGGCGAGGACTTCACCGCGGCGGAATCGGGCGGCACGGTCACGGTCACCTTCACCGAGGCGGGCCTGAAGAAGCTCAGCAAGGGCCACGAGGCCCGGGTGGTCACCACCATCCCGGCGACCGTCAAGGAGATTCCGGAGGGCGCCGAATCGAACGTCGGCGAAGGCCTCGGCGGGGTCGCGGTGACCAACACCGCCACGGTGACCTCCAACGAGGGCTCCGGCGGCCCCGACGGCAGCACCGACACCAACGAGGTGCAGACCATCTTCGGCAAGCTGCGCGTGGAGAAGGTCGGCGAGGGGGACAAGCCCCTGAACGGCGCGGTCTTCGAGCTCTACAACTGCTCCACCAAGGACGATCTCGGCGACAGGATCAGCGTCGCCGGGGAGAACACCTGGACCACCGTGGACGGGCAGGCGACCATCAACGCGCTGCACATCACCGACTTCGCCGATGACAAGGAGGGCGATTCGGGCAAGTACTGCCTCGTCGAGGTCGAGGCCCCCGCCGGCTACGAGCTGCTCGCCGAGCCGGTGGAGGTCGACTTCAGCCGCACCGCCCTCGGCGAGGAGGGCGGCGACGGGGTGACGCTCACCAAGAAAATCACCAACGTGGAGTCCACCGCCCCCTCGCTGCCGCTGACCGGCGGCATGGGCATCGGGATCATCGCCGCCCTCGGCGCGCTCATCATCGGCGCCGGCGTGTGGCTCGCCAAGCGCAACGGCACCAAGGCCTAAGGCGCCCGCCATGCCGCCGGCCGAGGCCCCCGGGGTATCCCGGGCGCCCCGGTCAACCCCCGCCGGCGGCGGCATTCGCCGCCGGCGGGTAATCCCCATATGACATCCCCAAAGCGCGGGCGCCCGCCCGCGCGAACCCCAGCATCGGAGCCGTCCATGACCATGGACAACGCCAGCGTCGCCGTCGACCACGCCGCGCCGGATGAGCCCAAGCGCGATCTCAAGCGCGTCCTGGCGCCGGTGGCCCTGGTGCTGCTGGGCCTGGTCATCCTGCTCTACCCGGTCATCGCGACCCAGTGGAACAACGCCAAGCAGGTCCGGGCCGCCCAGGAGTACTCGAAAATCGAGCAGAACACCGATCCGGCGAAGCTCTCCGCGGCGTGGGAGAGCGCCCACCGCTACAACGCCGAACGCGCCTCCGGGCCGATCCTGGATCCCTGGCTGGCGCGGATCAGCGAGGACAACACCGACTACCGGGCCTACCTCGCGGAACTGGACCAGCAGGAGGCGATGGCCCGCCTGGTGGTGCCCGCGGCGAAGGTGGACCTGCCGGTCTACCACGGCACCTCCGAGAAGACGCTGCAGCGCGGGGTCGGCCACCTCTACGGCACCGATCTCCCCGTCGGCGGGGAGGGCACCCACGCGGTGCTCACCGCGCACACCGGGCTGGCCAACGCCACCCTCTTCGACAACCTCAAGGACGTCCGGGAGGGCGACGCCATCTACGTCGCGGTGGCCGGGCAGCGCCTCAAGTACGAGGTGCACGCCACCGAGGTGGTGCTTCCCGAGGAGACCGACGCCCTCGCCGCCGTCGCGGACGAGGACCTGATCACCCTGGTCACCTGCACCCCCTACGGGATCAACACGCACCGGCTGCTGGTCACCGGGCACCGGGTGCCGATGGACCCGGCCGATGAGGCTGATCTCGCCGACTCCGGCCCGGCCTGGCAGTGGTGGATGTGGGCCATCCTCGCCGGGGCGGCGCTCATCATCGCCTGGCTGGTGTGGTGGCTGCGCCGGATGCTCCGCGCCGGCGGTCCCGGGGAGGCCGGCGGGGACGACCCCGCGGACGCCCCGGAGGACCCGGGGGCCGGGCCCGCCGGGGACGCGGCCGGGCCGACGGGGGACCCGCGATGACCGCCCGGATCCGCCGCCGCGCCGCCGCCGCGGCGATCGCCGCACTCGGCCTCGCCGCCGCACCGGCGGCCGCCGCCACCGCGGCGATCGCCGCACTCGGCCTCGCCGCCGCACCGGCGGCCGCCGCCACCGTCACCGGCGAGGTCACCGGCCTCGACGCCGCCGACATCGCCGGGGCCTGCCCCAGCGCGGGCCTCACCATCCGGCTGCCGGAGCCGAACCCCTACGATGACGTCCCCGCCGGCGAACTGCCCCCCGGGCCGCTCGCCGGGGTGGAGTTCACCCTCCGGCCCGTCGAGGGCGTGGACCTGACCACCGCGGCCGGCTGGGTCGCCGCCCGCGGGATGAGCGTCGCCGCCGCCGAGGCCGCCGCCGGCGACGTCGCCGCGGCCGCGGTCACCGACGAGGGCGGCGCCGCGGCGTTCCCGGGACTGCGCCCCGGCCTGTACCTGGTCACCGTGCGCGCCCCCGAGGACCCGGGGCACTCCTACCCGGACCTCCGGCCCCTGCTCATCACCGTGCCGGTCGGCGCCGACGGCGCCTGGGACTGCCATCCGGTGGTCTTCGCCAAGGCCGACCCCGGCGAGGGGCCCGGCCCCGATCCGGAGCGCCCGCCGTGGCCCACCCCCTGGCCCGGGGAACCCGACCCCGGGACCCCGCCGCCGAGCACCCCGGCGGCGCCCGGGGACCCCGGCGGAACCGACGCCCCCGGCGCACCCGGCGCCCCCGGGTCCCCGGGCAGCCCGCTGCCGGTCACCGGCGCCGCGGTCGCCGGCATCGCCGGCGCCGCCCTGCTGCTGCTCGGCGCGGGCCTGCTGGCCATGCGCCTCGGCCGGCGGGGGGATCGGGATGACTGACCCGACCGCCGCCGGCACCCCGCCCACCGCCCGCCCCACCACGACAAGGACGGTCGCCCCATGGTGAACCCCTTCGATCTGCCCGGCCTCCGCCCGGCCCGCCGCCTGCTGGCGGTGATCGCCGCCTCGGCCCTGCTGTGCGGCGGCGGCGGGGCGGCCCTCGCGCAGGAGACCATCCCGCCGGAGGACGCGGCCACGACCACCACGACCACCGAGACCACCGAGACCACCGGGACCACGACGACCCCGGAACCGGACCCGCCGGCGACGACCCCGTCGACGACCCGGGAGCCGATCCCCGACGCCGCGGACCCGGCGCCGCCCGCCGACCCGGACCCCGCCCCCGCGGAGGAGCCCACCGAACCCCCGGCGGAGGGGATCCCCGCCGAGGACGCCCCGGCCGGGGAGCCCGATCCGGGGGCGGGGGACGTCCCCGAGGACGCCGTCGTCGGCGAGCTGGCCCCGGTCTCCGAGGCCGAGGCCCAGGACGGGCTGCAGCCGCGCACCCGCTCCCGCGCCGCGCGCACCCGGCGCGCCGGCTACTCCCCGCCGCCGTGGCTGAACCCCAAGCCCGCGGCGAACCCGCAGGTGCCGGCCCGGTGCGGGCTGCGCATCGCGCTGGTCTTCGACCTCTCCGGCTCCATCGGCGATGAGGGGGTGCGCGAATCCCGCCGCGCCGGCGACGCCGTCGTCGACGCCCTCGCGGGCAGCCCCACCGAGATCGGCGTGTACAACTTCGCCACGAAGGCCCCGGCGATCCCGGGGGCCGTCACCGACGGGGCGGTGCCCGTCGCCGACGCCGCCGGGGTGGCCACGGTCAAGCGCGCCATCTCCCGGATGGCGAAGGCGCCGAAGGACCTCGACGGCACGAACTGGGACGGGGGCCTGCGGCAGGTGCCCACCGGCGCCTACGACATCGTCTACTTCATCACCGACGGGGTGCCCACCGCCGATGACGCCGGCACCGGCCTGGACTACAACGGCTCCGTGCCGCACGCCTCCGATCTGGGGCACGCGGTCGGCCAGGCGAACCGGCTCAAGGCCGGCGGCACCAGGATCGTGCCGCTGCTGGTGGGAAACCCCTCGCGCGGCTACCACCTCTTCCGCGATGACGTGCTGCGCGCCGACATCGTGGAGAACGACCCCGACCTGGAGTACGTCAAGAACGAGTTCTACTTCGGCCTGGCCAAGCCCAACAGCTGGGGCGCCGACGCCACCGGGCTCTTCGTCGCCCGCTGGGGCGGGCTGATGCTGCGCAAGAAGGAGGGGATCCGGGATTACGTGAACCTTCCGGAGCGCTGGTCCATCAACCCCGAGACCCGGCACAGCGCCGGGGACATGACCCGGGACATCTCCTCCCCGGAGGCCCCGGTGTCGGTGGCGTCCTACGCCAGCCTCGCGACGGACCTGCGCGCGCAGGTCACCGGGCCCTGCAACGGCCGGGTGAACATCACCAAGCGGATCGTCGACGACGAGGGCAATGAGCTCTCCCGCGGCAAGGGCTGGGAGTTCACCGCCACCACCGCCGACCCGGTGCTGGAGGAGGGCTCCGGCACCGCCGCCGAGGTGCGCGGGCGCACCGACGCCGAGGGCGCCGTGGGCTTCCGCGTCATCTCCGATCGGGCGCAGCAGGTCACCGTGCGGGAGACCGCCCGGCCCGGGTTCGCGCTGCGGCCCCGCGACGGCCGCAACGCGGTGTGCACCACCTTCGACGGCGGCAAGCGCATCCCGGTGCCGGTGACCGACGTCGGCGAGGACGGGTTCCGGGTGCGGTTGACCGCCGACGGCGGGGTCCTGGCCTCCGTCGACTGCGTGGTGGACAACCGCAAGACCGCCGCCGCGCAGGCGGCGAAGACCCCGGTCGCCGGGGAGCCGGTGCGGGTCAACCCGGACGGCACCGCCGACCTGGAGTACACGATCACCGTCTCCAACCCGGAGGCCGCGGCGGAGGCCCGCGGTGCCGACCTCGGCGACGTGCCGCGGCTACCGGAGGGCGTCGTCGCCGACGGCGACGCCGTGATCGAGGCCCCCGACACCCCCGGCGTGGTCATCGAGGGCCTCCGGGACCGGATCCCCAGGGCCGAGGTCGACGCCGGCCGGCGCGCCCCGATCGCCGACGCGATCACGCTGCCCGGCGGCGCCGTGCAGAGGTTCACGGTGACCCTGCCGGTGAAGGTGGTCGAACCGGCCACCGCGGACTGGGATCGGCTGGGCCGCTGCGACGGCGACGCCTCGGTGACCTCCCGCACCGGGGTGCCGAACGGGGTGCGCCTGGTCGGGGACCTCGACGCCGGCGACGACAACGCCTGCATCCCGCTGGCCCCCGCCGAGGAGGCCACGGTGCGGATCACCAAGGTTGACGCCGATGACGAGGAGGCGCCGCTCGGCGGATCCGAGTTCGCGCTCTACGGGTCCACCCCGGACGGGTCCATCGACTGGGATGAGCGGATCACCGGCGGCGCCGGCAACGCCACCCTCGCCGAAGGGGTGCGGCAGGGCCGCTACCACCTGGTGGAGACCAGGGCCCCGGAGGGCTACGCCCTGCTGGCCAGCCCAGTGGGGGTCGACGTCACCGGCCACGCCGAGGGCTACACCATCGCCCTGGCGGATCCGGCGGATGGCGCATTGGTGCAGGTCGGGCCGGGTAATCCGGCGCAGGCGGACCGGACGCTGACGGTGCGGGTCGCCGACATCGCCAGCGGCGCGCTGCCCAAGACCGGTGGCGCCGGGGTGGCGCCGCATGCCGCGGCGGCCGCGTTGGCGCTGCTCGCGGGGCTGGTCCTGGCGCACCGGGCACGACGCAGAATGGGGTAGCGGCTGTGCAAACGGCACCGGGGCCGGTAATATCCGGCCCCGGTTCCACACCGTTTTCGGCTGGCGCGACGTCCGCGGGGAGCGGCTCCCCATGGCAGCAGACGCAAGGACGTACCACCGATGACCCCCAGCACGGGAACCCCCCGCCCCCGGCTCGCCGCCGCCGCCACGGCACTGCTCCTGGCCCTGGCCGCCCCGCCGCCGGCGCAGGCCCAGCCGCCCGCCGATGATCCGGAGGCGACGACCTCCCCGACGCCGACCGAGGATCCGATCCCCCCGACGGAGGATCCCGAGGACGGGACGCCGACGGAGGATCCCGGGGACGGGACGCCGACGGAGGATCCCGGGGACGGGACGCCGACGGAGGATCCCGGGGCCGGGGCCCCGGGGGAGGACGACGAGGACCCCGGCGACCCCGGCGGCACGATCGGCTGGGACAACGGGACCGGGGACGACCCGGGGGACCAGGACCCGCCGCCGCGGCCGGCCCCACCGCGCCCCGGGCCCGCCCCGCAGCCCGCGCTGCCGATCCCCGATGGTCCCGGCGGCTACGCCCCGGACGTGCCCGCGCCCGGCCCCGGGGACGTCCTGCCCCCGGTGAACCAGGAGGTCGTCGACGGGGTGGTGGTCACCGAGGAGCGGGACCCGGAGGTGCCCGATGACGCCGACCTGGGCACCGTGTACGGCCCCCGGCCGGACATGGGCGGTCCGCTGCCCGCGGAGATCCCGAGGAACCCGGACCGGCAGGCGGACAAGGTCCCGCCGGAGTGGTTCGGCGAGGCCCCGGAGGGCAACCCGAAACCGCACTCGACCTGCGGGGGCTCGGTGGCGCTGGTGCTCGACGTGTCCGACTCCGCCGGGGAGCGCGGCATCGAGGCCTTCAAACGGGCCGCGAAGGCGGCCGTGGACGTCCTCGCCGGGACCTCCGCGAGCGTCGGCGTCTACGATTTCGGCACGAAGGCCCCGGCGAACCCGAAGGTCGCCGGCGGCCCCTTCCCGGTCGCCGATGAGGGGGACGTGGCGAAGCTGAAGGACCGGATCGACCGGATCGGGGCCGGCGAACCCGGCGGCACGAATTGGGAGGGCGGCCTGGCGCAGGTGCCCGCCCAGACGTACGACGTGCTCTACCTGCTCACCGATGGTGCGCCGACCACCAACAACGTGCGCACCGGCGGCGATTTCGGGGTGGCCCCGCATGCCGCGGACCTCTCCGCCGCGGTGGCCGCGGCGAATGTGCTCAAATCCACCGGCACCCGAATCGTGCCCGTGCTGGTGGACGCCGACGAGGACCCGGTGTACTTCGTCAACGACGACATCCCGCTGTTCAGCGCGAAGGTCAGGGAACCCGAGGTGGAGGGGATCTACCTGGCCCAGCAGGGCGAGGGCCCGGCCTTCATCGGCCGCCATGACGGGACGGCGCCGAACCCCTACCCCGGCGGGGTCGGCCCGGGGCCGGCCCCGGTGGACCCGGTGACCGGGGAGATCCTCGGGGAGGCGGCGGAGCCGCCGCGCTACGACGATGAGCCGGAGGCCTGGTCGGTGAACCCGGAGGCGCCGCGCTACCCGCTGCAGATGGCCCGGGACGTGTCCTCCTACGGGGCGCCGGTGGCGGTGCAGTCCTACGCCGAGGTCGCCACGGCGCTGCGCGAGGAGATCGACGCGGGCTGCACCGGGGCCGCCGCGGCGGCGGTGGACGCCACCGCGACGAGCTCCCCGACGCGCCGGGCGCTGCCCTGGATCGCCGGTGGCGTGGCGGCGGTCCTGGTGGCCGCGGCGACCGCGGTGGCGCTGATTCGCCGGCGGCGGCGCAGGGAGCTCATGGGCTAGCCCCCCGAACGGGGGCGGCGCCGGGGTCGCCTAGGCGGTGGCCCCGGCGTCCTGGGCGCGGGTCGCGGCGACCAGATCCTTGCGCGCCCGGGCCACCCGGGAGCGGATGGTGCCGATCCGGCAGCCCGCGATCTCGGCGGCCTCGGCATAGGAGTAGCCGAGCACCTGGGTGAGGATGAGCGCCTCCCGGCGGTCCGGATCGAGGTCCTCCAGGAGCACCCGGACGTCCACCAGCTCCGCCCAGGAGGTGCCGGTGGAGGAGGCCACGCCGGCCTCCTCCCAGTTCACCCCGGAGGAGCGCGGCCGGGCCATGTCATGGCGCACCGAATCCACCCACACCCGCCTGGCCAGGGACAA
Organism: Corynebacterium sphenisci DSM 44792; assembly: GCF_001941505.1. Lineage (NCBI taxonomy): Bacteria > Bacillati > Actinomycetota > Actinomycetes > Mycobacteriales > Corynebacteriaceae > Corynebacterium > Corynebacterium sphenisci. The sequence goes on from NZ_CP009248.1 coordinate 162,659, forward strand.
CAGCCAGGTGCGGGCGGAGGATCGGGCCGCGAAGCGCGGTAGCGCGCCCATCACCCGCAGGTAGGTCTCCTGGGTGAGATCATCGGCCACGTCCGGGTTGGCCAGGTGCGCGAGCAGCCGCCACACGTCCTGCTGGGTGGCCCGGATGAACTCGGACAGCGCGGCGCGATCGCCGCGCCCGGCGCGCAGCGCCAGGGCGGTGACCTGGTCCGCCTCATGCCCCTTCGACATGGCACAACCATAGCAGGAGCCACCCATCGGCGGGCCGGAACATGCCGTGCCCTGCGATGATTGAGTAAGGCTGTCAAAAGAACGGCACCGATTGCGGAAGCCTGGGGGCCGGGGTATGGTCGATGCCAATCAGCCATCCGAAATTGAAAGGGGTTACCCATGACCTCCGCCAAGGACATCGCCGAGGACGGCCTGGATCCCAGGACCTCCACCGGCGGCACCACCCGCCTCAACGGCGCCCCGGTCGCCTCCGAGCAGCACTCCGTGACCACCGGCCCGGAGGGCGGCATCCAGCTGCACGACCTGCACCTGGTCGAGAAGCTCTCCCACTTCAACCGGGAGCGGATCCCGGAGCGCGTGGTGCACGCCAAGGGCGGCGGCGCCTTCGGCGAGTTCACCGTCACCGGCGACGTGTCCGCCTACACCAAGGCCGCGGTGTTCCAGCCCGGGACGACCACCCCGATGCTGGCCCGGTTCTCCACCGTCGCCGGGGAGCAGGGCTCCCCGGACGGCTGGCGCGACGTGCGCGGGTTCGCGCTGCGCTTCTACACCGAGGAGGGCAACTACGACATCGTCGGCAACAACACGCCCATCTTCTTCATCCGCGACGGGATCAAGTTCCCCGATTTCATCCACTCGCAGAAGCGGCTGCCGGACACCGGCCTGCGCGACGCGAACATGCAGTGGGACTTCTGGACCAACTCCCCGGAGTCCGCGCACCAGGTGACCTACCTGATGGGCGACCGGGGCATCCCGCGCGACTGGCGGCACATGGACGGCTTCGGCAGCCACACCTACCAGTGGATCAACGCCGAGGGCGAGCGCTTCTGGGTGAAGTACCACTTCAAGACCCGCCAGGGCTGGGAGTTCCTCACCGACGCCGAGGCCGCCGAACTGGTCGGCCAGGACGCCGACCACTCCCGCAAGGACCTCTTCGAGGCGATTGAGCGCGGCGACTACCCGACCTGGGACGTCAAGGTGCAGATCATGCCCATGGCGGAGGCCGAGGGCTACCGGTACAACCCCTTCGACCTGACCAAGACCTGGTCCCAGCACGACTACCCGCTGATCGAGGTGGGCCACTTCACCCTCAACGAGAACCCGCGCAACTTCTTCGCCCAGATCGAGCAGGCCGCCTTCGCGCCCTCGAACCTGGTGCCCGGGGTGGGCTTCTCCCCGGACAAGATGCTGCTGGCCCGGGCCTTCTCCTACGCGGACGCGCACCGCTACCGGCTCGGCGCCAACTCCGACCAGCTGCCGGTGAACCGCCCGGTCGCCCCGGTGAACTCCTTCGCCCAGGACGGGCCGGCGACCTACCGCTTCGCCAACCCGGAGCTGCCGGTGCACGGCTCGAACTCCGCCGGCCGGGGCGGCCAGGAGATGCCCGACGCCGGGGATCTGGGCTTGTGGGCCGCGCAGGGCGAGGAGCCCTTCCGCGGCGCCTACGTCACCCACGCCGCCGACGATGACTTCTCCCAGGCCGGGGATCTGGTCCGCAACGTGATGGACGACGCCGAGCGGGATCGCCTCGCCGGCAACATCGCCCGCGCCATGGACGGGGTCAGCCCCGAGGTGGAGCAGCGCTGCTACGAGTACTGGGGCAAGGTCGACGCCTGGCTGGGCGAGGAGGTCCGCCGCCGCTTCACCGCGGCGCACGCCGACGCCTGATCGAGCCGACCCCGGCCGCCGCGCACCCTCGGCGACCGGGGTCCGGTGAACCCGGTGGGCCGGCGGGGGGAGGGGCGCCCCCTGCCCGGGGCAAGCGGAAACCCCGCCGCCCGGCCATGCGGCCGGGGACGGGGCTCTGCGCTGGTTCTGGGGGCTAATTCCCCTGGGAGGCGTCCAAGCCCTGGCCGGCGTGGATCTCCGGGTTGAGGAAGTCGTACGAGTCGGTGTCCTCGGTGTGGATGTCGAAGGCATCCTCGCCGAAGGGCATGTTGGCGTCCCGACCGAAGGGCATGTTGATGTCGCCGGTCTGGATGAAGTTCACGTCGCCGTTGATCGTCTCGACGTTGGCGAACGGAAGGTCGGGGAAGGTCACCTCGACGCTGTCCGGGGCGAACTGGGCCAGGGCCTCGATGATCTCGGGGGCGTTTTCCATGTGGGACTCCTAGTGGAAGAAACTGACTGAGGACGAGCCTCGCTGGGGCGGGCGGGCGAGTGGGGTCCCGGTGGAACCCCAGGCTCACCAGCGCGTTCGGTCCATACGTTAGGTCCGCCTGCCCCGTGCCGCAATCGGCGTCCCCGACCACTGTCCCAGGTAAAGGCGAACAACGTGAACCCCCTGTAATATGAACGGAGTTTCCGCAGGTCAGGAGTTTATTCATTGTTACGCACGCTTTTGCGTGCGCAAGTAGGCCCACCCTCTTTCGGGGGTGGTGTTAGGCCCTCCTGATGTAACGCCGCCGGTGGCTCAGCGGTCGGCCCGATAACCACGTTCACCGTCGGTGGGCGCGTCCCGCCCCGCCGGCGGGGCGTCCGGCTCCCCGTCCCCGATATGCGGCACCTGCCGGTCATGATCCTCGGCGGTGCCGTCGCGCACCCCCAGCACCGAGCGCCCCAGCACCTCCGAGGCCACCGCCGCGACCACGAGCATCGCCACGATCGCGGCCAGCGCGGTGAGCGCCTTGCCCCAGGTCATGGTGCCGTGGCTGAACTCCAGCAGCACATTGGCCAGCACCAGCGCCGGCAGGCCGAAGGCGATGCCCGCGGAGAGCTGGTTCAACCGGGTCAGCGCATCCGGGCTGCGCCACATCGCGATCGCCGAACCCAGCAGGTACACCGAGCCGAGCAGCACCAGGGCGGCGAACACCGCCGTGTACAGCACCTGCACGATCCCCATCACTACCTCCTGCCCCGGGACAGCACCCGCGCCAGGCCCACCGTGGACAGGATGCCCATCAGGCCCGCCAGCATGGCGATGTCGAATCGGATCGCGGTCTCCCGCAGCAGCGCCGTGGTGAGGAACACCCCCACCATCGGGAAGAACACCGCATCGGCGAGCACCGCCCGGGAGACGTTGTCGCGCACCCGGTAGGCCGCCACCGCCCCCAGCACGAAGGCCACCGCGCACAGCGCCACGCCGATCCCGGCGACCCAGTTCACCACCGTCGGATCCAGCAACCGCCCGCTCATCGGGGCTCCTCTCCGGCAGCCGGCTCCGCGGGCCGGGGCTCGTCCACCTCATGCTGGGTGCCGGTCACCGCCCGCGGATCCGGGTGCACATCCGGGTCGTAGTCGTCGATCACGGCGACCGGCGGCCGCCGCAGCCCGCGCACCCGCGGGCTCATCCGCTCCTCCATCTCGTGGAAGCTGGCCGCCAGGGCGGGTATGTCCGCGCCGAAGACGCAGTGCACCAGCAGGGAGCGCGCGCCCCCGCCGGCGTCCCGGATCCCGCACACCAGGGTGCCCGGGGTCATCGTGATGGAGGCGGCCAGGCCCGCGATCTCGGCGTCCCGGTCCACCCGCAGCGGCACCTCCAGCAGCACCGGGGCCTGCCGGGGGCGCACCCGCAGATTGTCCGCGATCACCTCCGTGGCCGCGGTGATGACCTGGCCGACCAGCCAGATCGCGTAGCCGAGCAACTGGATGACGCGCATCAGGGGACCCCCTTCGTGATCGTGCCGATGGCCGCGGCCGGGTCGCCCAGCGCCGCGGCGACGTAGCCGGGCACGTCCAGCAGCGCCTCGGCGGCCGCCCCGGTCCAGGACGACACCCAGGCCGCGCCGAGGAACAGGGCCACGCCCACCAGGGCCAGGGCCGCGGCGGGCGCCGCCTTCGCGGCGGTGACGTGCAGGGAATCGGGCACCCCCTGCATCGGCCGGCCCCAGAACACCCCGCGCCACAGCCGGGCCATGGACAGCAGGGCGCCGATGCTGGCGATGATGATCGCGGCGATCACCACCACCGAGCGGGCCCCGCCGCCGGCGGCGGCGGTGAACACCACCGCCACCTTGCCGAACATGCCGGAGAAGGGCGGGAAGCCCACGATGGACAGGCTCATCGCGGCCATCACCCAGGCCACCAGCGGATCCCGGCGGGCCAGCCCGGACAGCCGGGACAGCCGGCCGGTGCCGTAGGTCTCCTCCACCGCCCCGGCGCCCATGATGAGGGAGCCCACGGTGACCATGTGGTGCACCGCGTAGAACACGCCCGCGGCCAGCGCCGCCCGGGCGTCGCCGTCGGTGAAGGCCAGGGTGACCAGGATGAAGGGCATCCCGTTGACCATCTGGTAGGCCAGGATCTCGCGCATCGTGCGCTCCGCGAGGCCCGCGAAGCCGCCCACCAGCATGGAGGCCACCATGACCAGGATCAGCGGCCAGTGCCAGGCCGGGTTCATGCCCACGATGACCACGTAGATCCGGAAGAGCATGTACACCGCGACCTTGGTGTGGATCGCGGAGAACAGCGCCATCACCGCCGGGGAGGTGCCCGGGTAGGTCCGCGGCAGCCAGGTGTGCACCGGCACCAGGCCCGCCTTCACGCACAGCGCCAGCACCACCAGGCCCAGGGCCACCGCCCCGGCCCCGCCCTCGGCGGCCATCCCGGCGAGCAGGGCGATGTTCACCGCGCCCACCGCGCCGTAGGTCAGGGCCACCCCGATGAGCAGCACCGTGGAGGTGAGCAGGTTCACCAGCACGAAGGCCCGGCCCGCGGCGAGCCGGCGCCAGGTGCCGGTCACCGCGATCATCCCGTAGGAGGGCAGCAGCATGACCTCCATGAAGACGAAGAAGTTGAACAGGTCCGCGGTGAGGAAGGCCCCCGCCGCCCCGGCGAGCATCATCAGGGTCAGCGCCCCGAAGAAGCGGGAGGAGTTCTCGCCCACCGCCTGCGCGAACCAGGAGCCGACGGTGACCACCGCCGCGGCCACGGCGAGCATCAGCATGCTCATCGGGTCCGCGACGAAGGGGATCGCCACCCCGCCGGGGAAGGCGCCCACCCCATGGCCCACCGGGCCATGGGCCGCGGTCCAGCCCAGCAGCGCGAAGGCGCAGGCGGACACCCCCGCCGGCACCACCAGGGACAGCGCCACCCGGGCGCGGTGCGAGGGCAGCACCGCGGAGACCGCGGCGAGCATCAGCGGCACCGCCACGAACAGCGGCAGCGCCGCGGAAATGGTCTCGGGGCTCATCGGTCCTCCCCCGGGTCGTCGTCGTCCGGTGCGGCATCCTCGCCGGCGGCGCGGCCCTCGGCGCGCGCCGAGGAGCGCCGGCCCTGGCGCAGCCCCTCATCGGGCATGGAGTCCCCGGCGCGGCGGCCGGCGGTGGACAGCAGCAGGTTCGCCTCGTGATCCTCCACCACCCGGGTGTCGTCGTCCCGGCCCAGCCCGGCCAGGGCGAGCATGAACGCGGTCACCGCCATGGTGATCACGATCGCGGTGAGCACGAAGGCCTGGGGCAGGGGATCGGCCGCCCCGGCCGGGGTGGCCCGGGCCATCAGCGGCTCCTCCCGCCACCGGCCCACCCCGGTGGCCAGGATGATCAGGTTCGCGGCATGGGAGATGAGCGTCATGCCGATGATGAGGCGGACCATGCCGCGCTGGAGCACCAGGTAGGCGCCCCCGCCGGCGAGGACCGCGGCAATCAGCGCGATGATCATCGCAGGGCCTCCTTCCCCGGGGCCCCGGCCCCGGCCGCCGCCGACTCCGGCGGCGCATGGTAGCTGCCGTACTGCTCCGGCGGCACCCGGATCCCGGTGCGCGCCACCACCCCGGCCTCCAGCTGCTCCGGGGACTTCGGCGACCCGGGCCGGGTCGGCCCGCCCAGGTGGTTCAGGGCCCCGGCGACGATGCCGAGCACCGCCAGGTACACGCCCACGTCGAAGATCAGGGCGGTGGTCAGGTGCTGGCCGGCGAGATGGCCGTAGAGGGGGGCCAGGAAGGACCCGCCCGCGTAGCCGGCGAAGCCGGTGACGATGGCCACGATCACCCCGAACCCGGACAGGGCGTAGGGCAGATCCCGGGGGAACAGCCGGCGGTCGTCCGGCTGCGCCAGGTACATCAGCATCAGCGCCGCGGCGCCGATCAGGGCGGCGTTGAAGCCGCCGCCGGGCTCCTCGCCGCCGCGCCAGAGCACCACCACGGAGATGGCGAACAGCAGCGGGGCCAGCCAGCGCACCAGCAGCCGCAGGGACAGCGAGTTCAGCCGCGCCTCGGGCAGCGGGCCCGGCATGATCCGGTGATGCGGCCAGCGCGGCATGGAGGCCACCACCGCGGCCATCGCGATCCCGGCCATGCCCAGCACCGCCAGCTCGCCCATGGTGTCGAAGGCGCGGAACTCCACCAGGATGGTGTTCACCACGTTGCCCTCCCCGGTGACCTCCGGGCCGTGCTCCAGGTACCAGGCGGCCAGCTCCGGTTTCGGCCGGCGCCCGGTGAGGCTCCACACCGCCCCGAAGGTGGCCACGCCCACGCCCAGGCCGACCAGCGTCCCGGCGGCCCGGCGGGCCCCGGAGGTGCCGGTGAAGGCCCGCGGCTGGTGCCGCAGCACCAGCATCATCAGCACCACGGTGAGGATCTCCACCATGAACTGGGTCAGCGCCACGTCCGGGGCGCCGAGCAGCAGCACCTGCAGGGTCACCCCGGTGCCGGTGACCCCGAGCAGCACCGCGGCCTGCAGCCGGTTGCGCGCCCGGATCGTGGCCAGGGTGCCGATCACCACCACGGACAGCGGGATCAGGTCGGTGAGGTGGTCGATCCCGGCGAGCTTCGGCGCCGCCGGCGCCCCGCCCAGGCCCGGGGCCACGGTCACCGCGGCGGCGTAGCCCACCACCAGCACCAGCAGCGGGGCCAGGTGCCGGCTGGGCGCATGGGACAGCGCCGGGGCGCCGAGGGCCCGGCCCACCCGGGCCGCGGCGGTGGTGCCGGCGTGGATCGCCTGCACCCCGGTGAAGGGCGCCAGGGTGCGCTCCAGCAGCGCCTCGTGCAGGGCGCGGCGGCCGATCACGACCACCACCCCGGCGGCGAGCACCGCCGCCGAGATCATCAGCGGCACCCCCACCCCGTGCCACAGCGCCAGGTGGGTGCCGGCGTAGTCCCCGCCGCGCACGGTGCGCGCCACCGCGTCCAGGGGCCGGTCCAGCGCCCCGGCGGCGAAGGCCGCGGGCAGCGAGGCCACCCCGGGCAGCGCCGCGGGCAGCCACAGCGCCACCGGGGCCTCCCGCACCTCGGAGACGTCCCGGGGGCCATCGAAGAACACGCCCAGCACCAGCCGGGCGGAGTAGGTGAAGGTGGCCAGGGCGCCGAAGGCGGCGCACAGCAGCAGCGCCACGGTGCCGCCGGCGCCCAGCGGGGCCTCGGTGAAGGCCTCCAGCATGCCCTCCTTGGACAGGAAGCCCAGCATCGGCGGCACCGCCGCCATGGAGGCCGCGCCCAGGGCCATCGAGCCGAAGGTCCACGGCATCCGCCGCCACAGCGGGCCCAGCCGGCTCATCGAGCGGGTGCCGGTCTGGTGGTCCACCACCCCGGCGAGCATGAACAGGGAGGACTTGAACATGGCGTGCGCGATGGTGTGCACCACCGCCGCGACGATCGCGAAATGGGTGCCCACCCCGATGGTGGCCACGATCCAGCCCAGCTGGGAGACCGTGGAGTAGGCGGTGAGCCGCTTGATGTCGTCCTGCTGGATGGCGAACACCGCGGTGGCCACCGCGGTGCCCATGCCCACCACGATCAGGGTCACCTGCCAGGCCGGGGTGGCGTGGAAGGCGGTGGCGAAGCGCAGCAGCAGGTAGACGCCGGCCTTGACCACCGCCGCGGCGTGCAGGAAGGCCGACACCGGGGTGGCCGCGGCCATCGCCTCCGGCAGCCAGGGGTGGAAGGGGAACTGGGCGGCCTTGGAGAAGCCGGCGAAGGCCACCAGCAGCGCCACCGCCGCGGTGAACCCGGGACGGTCCCGCCACACCGGGTCGGCCAGCAGCGCGCCCAGGTCGGTGGTGCCGGTGGCCCACACCGCCGCGCCCAGGCCGGCGAGCAGCAGCAGCCCGCCGGTGAAGGTGAGCAGCAGGGTGCGCATCGCCCCATCCTCGCCGCCCGGCCCGGAGCGGGCGATCAGCATGAAGGAGGCCAGGGAGACCAGCTCCCAGCCGACGAAGAGCAGCACCACGTCATCGGCGAGCACCAGCAGCAGCACCGCCAGCATGAACCCGGTCATCAGCACGTAGAAGCTCATCGTGCCGGAGCGGGCCGGCAGGTAGGCGGTGGAGTAGATGAACACCACCGAGCCGATCACCAGCGCCAGCATGGCGAAGACGAAGGACAGCGGATCGAGCCGCAGGGCGAAGTCGACGCCCGCGCCGCCGGGCAGCATGCCGCCGGCCCACTCCGCCCGCCAGGCCGGGTGCGCGCCGGCGAAGACGTCCGGGGCGAGCCGGGCCAGCTGCACCGCGGCGACGGCGAAGAACGCGGTCAGCGGCCAGCCGGCGTGCCGGTCCAGGACCCGGACGAGCAGCGGGGTGAGGAGGAGGGCGCAGGCGACCAGGGCGGGGACGCTGAGGAGGGTCAGGGCCATGGTTCGCTTTCCAGGGCGAGCGGGCGTGTTCGGCGAACAAGGGGGTCCTTCCCCGGCCGCGCGCCCACCGGCCAAGCGCGGTCCGCGGCCCGGGGTGGGCGCGGTCCCCCGCGGAGCCCGGGGACGCGGGCCCCGCACTTCGGTTCCCACAGTAGCAATCGGGCATCCGCTCACCGACGCTCACCCGGTGCCTGGCGCGGGAGGCCGGATTCGCGCGGCCGGGACGCGGCGGGGCACCCCATTGCGCGGGTGGGCGCGGGCTAGCCTGGGCGCCATGAGCCCGCGCGCCCGGACCCCCGCATCCCCCGCCCGCCGCAGCGCCCCGGGGGCGCTGCCGCGGCTCATCGCCGTGCTGCTGGTGGCGCTGCCGCTGGCCCTGGCCGGGGTGCTCGCCGCCGGCGGGGCCCGCCCGCTGCACGTGCCCTGGCCGGCCGGATCGGCCGCCGAGGCCGCCCCGCCGCCGATCGACGTCGCCCGGGTGCAGGAGGCGCGCCGGGCGCTGGCCGAGGCCGCCGCCGCGGCCGGGTTCCTCGACGCCGCCCTCGTCGAGGCCGGCGAGGGGGTCGGCGAACTCGACGACGGCGCCGGCCGGCTCGCCGACGGGATGGGCGCGATCCGCGCCGGCACCGCGGAGATCGGGGAGGGCGCCCGGGGCCTGGCCGATGGCCTGGACGCGGCCACCGGGGGGCTGAGCCTGGCGGCGGTGGCCGCCGGGCAGGTGCAGGTCGCCGCGGCCCGGGCCCGGGAGTCCCTGGAGGGGGTCGACGACCCGGCGGCCGAGGACGCGCTGGCCGATATCGAGTCCCTGGAGCGCCAGCTCTCCGCGGTGGACTTCGCCGCCCTGGACGGTGAACTGGGCCGGGCCCGGGACGGGGCCCGGTCCATGGCCGACGAGGTCGCCGGGCCCTACGCCTCCGGGGTGGCCGAGGCCGCCGACGGCTCCCGGCGGCTGGCCGACGGGATCGCGCAGCTGCGCGGCGGCCAGGAGCGGCTGGCCGGCATGTCCGGCAACATCGGCGCCGCCCTGGACAAGGCGCAGCGCACCATGCCGGCGCCCACCGCGGAGCAGATGCGCGCCGCCGGGATGGGCGGCGCCGGCGACCCCGCCCCGGAGCCGGCCGCCCCGGCCACCCCGGACTGGGCGGTGCCCTACCTCGCCGCGCTGCTGGCCGGCGCCGTCGCCGCGGTGCCCTGGCTGTGGGCCGGCGCCCCCGGCCGGCCCGGCCCCGGCGCCGGCCGCGGGCTGCTCGCCTGGGCGGCGGCCACCGCCCTCGGCGCCGTGGCGCTGCTCGCCCCGGCCGCGCCGGGCAGCACCCCGGCGGCGATCCTCGCCGTGGGCGTGCTCGCCCTCGCCGCGGCCGCCTCCGCCGTGGTCGCCGGGGTGCTGGTGCGCGCCCTGGGCGCCCTCGCCGGGCGGGCGGCGCTGCTGGCCGGGCTGCTCGCCCAGGCGGTGGTGGTCGCGGTGGTCTGGCGCGGCGGCCCCGACCAGGTCTACGCCGCGGCCGCCGACGCCGGCGGGGCGGTGGCCGCGCAGCCGGCCGGGACCGTCTGGCGGGTGGCCGCCGCGGCCGGGCCGCTGCAGCATGCGGTGGCCGCGCTGGCCGCGATCACCGGCTCCGGGCCGGACGCGGTGTGGCTGGCCGGGGCGGCGGTGACCGCCGCGGTGGCCGCCCTCGGCGCCGTGGGGCTGCGCCTGCTGCGCACCCCGGTCGAGCCCGCCGGCGCTCCCGCGGCGCCCGCGCCGGAGCCCGCGCCGACGGTGGCGATGCCGGCCGCGGCGCCCGCCGCGGGGGAGCCCGCCGCGGCGGGGGAGGGCGATCCGGATCCGGCCGGGACCGACGCTGACGCGCCCACCACCGAGCTGCCCGCCATCGCCGACCCGGAGCCGGAATCCGGGGGTGCGGACCCGGGCCGGCACCGGCGCGGCTGAGGGGGCGGGGGACGCGGAAACGCCGCCGACCTGATGGTCGGCGGCGTTCTCGTGGTCGGGGTAGCGGGATTTGAACCCACGGCCTCTTCGTCCCGAACGAAGCGCGCTACCAAGCTGCGCCATACCCCGGTGCGACTCGCCGCGGCACGGGGCCGCGTCGCGTCTCGGCAACGTTGAACACATTAGACCTCCGCCGCCGGGAAAGGCAAAACCCCAGGGTGCGCCGGGGCGGGCCTAGACCACCTCGAGCAGGGTGGCGCTGGGCGGGCAGAACAGCCGCACCGGGGCGTAGGGGGAGGTGCCCAGCCCGTTGGAGACGTGCAGCGCCATCGACTCGGTCCACCGGGACAGCCCCGCCACCCGGGAGGCGTCCAGGCCGCAGTTGGTGACCAGGGCCCGGCCGCCGGGCAGGCACACCTGCCCGCCGTGGGTGTGCCCGGCCATCGCCAGCCGGTAGCCGTCCGCGGCGAAGGCGTCGAGCACATGCGGCTCCGGGGAGTGGGTCAGCGCGATCGCCAGATCCGCGTCCGGGTTCGGCGGCCCCGCCACCGCCGCATGATCATCGAGCCCGTGATGCGGATCATCGACCCCGGTGACCGCCAGCCGCCAGTCCCCGGCGGTGAACTCCAGGCGCCGGTGGGTGGCGTCGCGCCAGCCGTGCTCGATGAACGCCGCCCGCATGCCCCGCCAGGGCAGCTCCACCTCGGAGGGCCGCCGTTTGCGCCCGGTGAGGTAGGTCAGCGGGTTCACCGGCCGCGGCGCGAAGTAGTCGTTGGTGCCGAAGACGAACACCCCCGGGAACTCCAGCAGCGGGCCCAGGGCGCGCAGCACCGCCGGCACCGCGTCCATCGCGCCGAGGTTGTCCCCGGTGTTGACCACCAGGTCCGGGCGCAGCCGGGCCAGATCCGCCACCCAGCGCTGCTTGCGCCGCTGCCCGGGGGTCATGTGCAGATCCGAGATGTGCAGGATCCGCAGCGGCCTGCCCGGGCCCGGCGCGGCCCCGGCCCCGCCGGGCAGCCGGGGCAGGCGCACCCGGTGCAGCCGGAAGCTGTTCAGCTCCACCCGGTTGGCGTAGACGGCGGTGGCCGCCCCCAGCCCGGCGGCCGCGGCGGTGGCGCGGCCGATGGTGCGCGGCAGGCTCGATTCGCTCATGCCCGTCAACGTAGCGCACCGCGTACCCTGTCCGGCATGAGCGCACTCAAGGATCAGATCCTCGCCGACATGAAGGGGGCCATGAAGGCCCGCGACAAGGGGACCCTCTCCGCGTTGCGGATGCTCAAGGCCGCCATCCAGACCGAGGAGGTCTCCGGCGCCAAGCATGAGCTCGACGACGCGGAGGTGCTCCGGGTCATCGAGCGGGAGGTCAAGCGGCGCCGCGAATCCGCCGCCACCTACCGCGACGCCGGCCGCCCGGAGCTGGCGGAGCGGGAGGAGGCCGAGGCGGCGGTGTTCGCCCGCTACCAGCCGGCGCAGCTGGACGACGCCGAGCTGGCCGAGCTGGTCGACGCGGTGGTCGCCGAGGTCTGCGGCGGGGAGCCGACCATGAAGGACATGGGCCCGGTGATGCGGGAGGCCAAGGACCGCGCCGGCGGGGCGGTGGAGGGCCGGCGGCTCTCCGAGGCGGTCAAGGCCCGCCTGGCCCGCGGCTAGCCCGGCAGCGGCACCCGGCCCAGGCCGGGCACGTCGATGAAGTTCGGCGCCCGCCCGCGGTCGTCCCGGCGGTCCCGCTCCGGGGGCTTCGGCCGCGGCCGCGGCCGGGAGCCGTCGGAGATCTCCAGATCCACCAGGCCACCCTCGAGCACGCTGTCCCGGTTGGCGATCCCGGTGACCCGGCCGCGGGGTTTGCCGGTGCCCGCCGCCCAGCGGGAGGTCACCCGGAACCCGGCCTCCTCCAGGATCCGGCGGGCGTCGCCCTCGGTGCGCCCGATCACGTCCGGCACCTCGGCGGTGTTGCCCTTGTAGCGCGGATCCATCTCCGGCAGGCCCGGCCCGCCGAAGCGGTCGATGACCGGGCCGATCGCGGCGAACCAGGTCCGGGCCGGCTCCTTGCCGCCGTAGAGATCGCCGTCGCCGCACTGGCGCAGCGGGGAGGTGCACAGGCCCGCGGTGGTGGTGGAGTCGTTGTAGACGTAGGTGGCCGCGGACAGGCCCCGGGTGAAGCCGAGGAAGGCCGCGGACTGGTGGGATTCGGTGGTGCCGGTCTTGGCGGCCATGTCCCCGGACCAGCCCGCCGCCGCCGCGGCCTCCTTGGCGGTGCCCTCCACGGTGTCCCGGCTCAGCGCCCGCGCCATCGCCCGGGCCACCCCCGGTTCCACCGCGTCCTCGCAGGGCACCGTGTCCAGGGGCACCTCGGCCCCGGCGCGGTCCACGATGGACTCCACCGGGCTGGGCTCGCACCAGCGGCCGTCGCTGGCCAGGGTGGCGCCGACATTGGCCAGCTCCAGGTCGCTGGCCGGGGTGGGGCCGAGCACGAAGGAGCCCAGGGTGTTGTCGGAGACGTAGTCGGCGACGCTGGCGTCGCCGTCGAAGCTGCCCGGCTCCGCGTAGTAGCGCATGCCCAGCCGCACCGCGGCATCGACCACCGCGGGCACCCCGACCTGCTCGGCGAGCATCACGAAGGCGGTGTTCGGGGAATGCGCCAGGGCCTCGGTGAGGCTCATCTGCGGCCGGTACTCCCCGGAGTTCTCCACGCAGTACTTGCCCGGCGGGCAGTCCTCGGCGCCGCCCTCGCCGAGCCCGGAGGCCTCGTAGCGCCGGGGCACCGCCATCTTCGCCTCGGTGCCCATGCCGCGTTCGATGGCGGCGGTGGCGGCGAAGATCTTGTGGATGGACCCGGCGCCGTTGCCGAGCATCGCCCAGGGCTGCGGCTGCACGGTCTGCGCCGCCCCCGCGTCCAGGCCGTAGTCCCGGGAGGAGGCCATCGCCAGCACCCGGCGGCTGTCCGCGCCGGGCTCGACGACGTTGAGCACCTCCGCCACCCCGGGCGCGGCCGGGTCCGCCTGGGCGGTCAGCGCCGCCCGGGCGGCGTCCTGCACCCCGGGGTCGAGGGTGGTGCGCACCGTGTAGCCGCCGCGGGCCAGGCGCTGCGCGTCCACCCCGTGCCGGCCCAGCCAGTCCACCACGTAATCGCAGAAGAAGCCCCGGTCGCCGGCGGCGATGCAGCCCTGCGGCAGCCGGGCCGGCTCCGGCAGGATGCCCAGGGGCGCGTCCTTCGCCGCGGCGGCGGCGGCCGGGTCGGCCACCCCGACGTCCACCATCGCGTCGAGCACCGCGGTGCGCCGGGCCAGGGCGCCGTCCGGGTTGGCGTAGGGGTCCAGGCCGGAGGACTGCTGCACCATCCCGGCGAGCAGCGCCGCCTGGGCCAGGTCCAGCTCGGCGGCGCCGATCCCGAAGTAGGTGCGGGCGGCGGCCTCCACCCCGAAGGCGCCGTTGCCGAAGGGCACCAGGTTGAGGTAGCCGGTGAGCACCTCGTCCTTGGTCATGGTCTCGTCGAGGTCCTGGGCGATCCGGATCTCGCGCAGTTTGCGGCCGTAGTCGGTGGCCACCGCCTGGCGGCGCTCCGCGTCGGTGCGCGCCTCCACCAGCAGGGCGTGGTTCTTCACGAACTGCTGCTCGATGGTGGAGGCGCCCTGGCGCACCGCGCCGGCGGTGAGGTTGGCCAGGGCGGCGCGGGCGGTGCCCTGCCAGTCCACCCCGGAATGCTCCCAGAAGCGGCGATCCTCGATGGCGACGATGGCGTCCTTCATCGGGGCGCTGATCTCCTCCGGGGGCACCGGGTGCCGGCGCTGCTCGTAGAGCCAGGCGATCGGCTCCCCGGCGGCGTCCAGGATGGTGCTCACCTGGGGGGCGTCCCCGGAGCTCAGGGAGCGGGAGGAGTCGGCCATCGCATCGGCGGTGCGGGTCAGCAGATGCCCGGCCAGGCCGGCCACCGGGAACAAGGCGCTGGCCATGAGGAGGCCCGCCAGGGCGGTGGCGGCGAGCAGCGCCATGAGATGCCGTACCTGATTCACGGGCCTCAGCCTAGCGGGCGGGCCCGCGGCCGCCGGGGCGCGCGGGCGGCCGGGGCCCACCCCCGGCCCCGTCGGCCGCCCCCGGCCACCCCCGTCCGGGGCGGGCGGGGACGCCGCCCGGGGGAGCGGCGGGTGCGCCCGCCGGCGGGCGCGGATATGCCCATGTCGCACCCGGCGGCGGCCCCCGGTGGCCTGCGGCGGGCGGCGCACCCGCCCGGATCCGGCCCCCTAGCCGGAGCGGGCGGTCCCGGGCATGCGTACCCCCAGAATGTGATGCAGTCGACAATGCTAAATTTGTGTGATTACACTTACAGCCATTGCCGTCGAGGACCGGCCGCCGGAAACCACGGCCACGGCCCCGCGGGTGCCCGATTCGGCGCCCCGGGGACGCGGTGCCGGGGGAGGCCCCCGCCCCGCGAGAACGATGACCACGGCTCCACAGGAGGAACGTCCATGACCGCCACCCTCTCCCCGGACACCGTCGCGTCGGGGACGGCTCGCGAGCTCGGGCCGGAGAGCTTCCGGGACCGCCAGGAGTGGATCACCCACGCCAAATGCCGGGACATCGACCCCGATGAGCTCTTCGTGCGCGGCGCCGCGCAGCGGCAGGCCGCGGTGATCTGCCGGCACTGCCCGGTGGTGCTGCAGTGCCGGGCGGACGCCCTGGACAACCGGGTGGAGTTCGGGGTGTGGGGCGGGATGACCGAACGGCAGCGCCGCGCCCTGCTGCGCGAGCACCCCGAGATCACCAGCTGGGCGGACTTCTACGCCGCGCAGCACGCCCAGCAGGCCCGCCCCGCGGCCCCGCGCCGGCGCGCCGGCCGCGCCGGCTGAGGCCCCCTCCCGCCGCTCAGCCGGCGAGCAGCGGGGCCAGCCGGCCGGCGAGCAGCCGCAGCTCCGCGGCGCCGGCCACCCCGCCGCGCACCGAGGCCAGCTCCAGCAGCTCCGGCCCGGGCAGCCGGCGCCGCGCCCGCGCCACCTGCCGGGCCTCCGCCGCGGCCAGCGCCACCCGCGCCGCATGCACCTCCCGCAGCCCCGCCCACGCGACCGGGTCCGCCCCGGTGAGCCGCTCCGGCGGGCGCACCCCGGCCAGCGCCGCGGGCACCGGGTGGGTGCGGTTGACCACCAGCGCCCGCGGCGGCAGGCCCTGCTCGGCCAGGGCGGCGGCCATCCGGGCGGCGCTGCGCAGCGGCTCCGCGGCGGGGGCGGCCACCAGGGCCACCTCCCCGCGTTCGGCGAGGACCGCCCGCATCGCCCGGGAGCGGTCCAGCACCTCCTCGGTGACCGGGGACACCGCCCGGGCGAAGTCCGCGGCCTCGGCCAGGGTGCGCCCGCCCACCACCCGGCCGAGCAGCCCCACCCCGGCGCCGAGCACCGCGGAGGAGCCGGTGAGCAGCCGCATCAGCGGATGCCCGGTGAGCCGGGCCATCCGGTCCGCCGAATCCAGGAAGTCCAGGGCGGAGCCCGCCGGCGGGGTGTCCACCACGATCGCGTCATAGCCGCCGGCGGCGTGCAGTTCGCCGAGCAGATCCATCGCCAGGTACTCCTGCAGCCCGCCGAAGCCGCGGGCCACCGCCAGCGCCACCGGGTTGCCGGCCAGCTCCGCGGACCCGGAGCGGGCGAGCAGCTCCCGGAAGCGCTCGTCCTGGTCCAGCATCGCCGCGTCCAGCCCGGGCACCGCCGGCACCGGGGCGGGCCGGCCGCCCAGCCCGGCCACCCCCAGCGCCTGGGCGAGCCGGCGGGCCGGGTCCACGGTGAGCACCGCGGTGCGCGCCCCGGCATCGGCCAGGCCCACCGCGGCGGCCGCGGCGACGGTGGTCTTGCCCACCCCGCCGGCCCCGGCGAGGACCAGCACCCGGGCGCTCATCGGGCGGCCTCCGCCAGGGGCCCGGCCAGCTCGTAGAGCCCGGCCACGCGCACCCCGCCGGCCAGGGCGGGCAGCTCCACGATCTCCCCGGCGAAGCCCGCGGCCAGCTCCGCCCGGCCGGCCCGCTGCACCGCGGCCCGCGCGGCGACGTCGGCGAGCTCGCCGGCCAGCGCCTCCGCCGCCGGGGCGCCGAGGGCGTCGGCCGCGGCCGCGATGAGGTCCGGCCCGCCGCCGTCCGCGGCCGCCGCGGCGGCGACCAGATCCGCCGGCAGCATCCGGTTCAGCGCCACCATGCCCGGGGTCAGCCCGGCGGCGCGCAGCTCGGCCAGCGCCTCCAGGGACTCCGCCACCGGCAGCGGCTCGGCCAGGGCCACCAGGTGCACCCGGGTCGCCGGGGAGCGCAGGTAGCCGGCGGTGCCCGCGGCCTGCCGGTGCACCGGGCCGGCGGCGGCGATCCGGGACAGGGTGGCGGTGACGTCGAGGAAGCGGGCCACCCGGCCGGTGGGCGGGGCGTCGGCGACCACCGCGTGGTAGCCGCCGCCGCGGGCGTGCTCCACGAGCATCCCGGAGAGCAGCACATCGGCCAGGCCGGGGGCGATGGAGGCGGCGAATTCGGCGACCCCCAGCCGGCGGGCGGCCGCCGCGGCGGCCCGCGGGGCGTTTACCGCGAGGTAGTCGGCCAGGGCGGCCTCGGCGGGGGTGGCGCAGCCGTGCACCTCCCCGCCGCCGGCGGCGCGGGCGATCCGCGCCGGGGACTCCGGCAGCCGGGCCAGGCCCAGCGGGGCCGCGGCGGAGTGCCGGGCCTCCACGTCGACCAGGAGCACCCGGCGGCCGCCGGCGGCCAGGCCCAGGGCCAGGGCGGCGGCGACGGTGGATTTGCCGGCCCCGCCCTTGCCGGTGACCACGTGCAGGACCGTCCCCGCGGCCGCCTCGCCCTCATCCTCCACGGCACCCACCGTAGCCGCCCCGCGGCCACGCCGGACGGGATCCGCCGCGGGGCGTTATCGTGTGCCCATGACCACCAAATGGGAGTACTCGACCGTGCCGCTGCTCACGCACGCGACCAAGCAGATCCTCGACAGCTGGGGCGTCGACGGCTGGGAGCTCGTCTCCGTGCTGCCCGGGCCCACCGGGGAGCAGCACGTCGCCTACCTCAAGCGCCCCCTGGAGGACTAGCCCATGGCCACCTGGACCGCCCGCCTCGCCGAACTGGGCATCGAGCTGCCCGCCGTCGCCGCCCCGGTCGCCGCCTACGTGCCGGCCATCGTCGACGGCGGCCTGGTGCACACCTCCGGGCAGCTGCCCTTCGTGGACGGGGCGCTGCCCGCCGTCGGCCACGTCGGCGCCGAGGTCGACCCCGCCGAGGCCTACGCCCTGGCGCGCACCGCCACCCTCAACGCCCTGGCCGCCGTCGACGCCGCCGCGGGCCTGGACCGGATCGCCCGGGTGGTGCGGGTCACCGGCTTCGTCGCCTCCGCGCCGGGCTTCCACGCCCAGCCGGGCGTGGTCAACGGCGCCTCCGAGCTGCTCGGCGAGATCTTCGGCGAGGCCGGGGCGCACGCCCGCTCCGCGGTGGGCGTCGCCGAGCTGCCGCTGAACTCCCCGGTGGAGATCGAGCTGGTGGTCCGGCTGCGGGACTGAGCCGCCCCGGCGGCCCCACCCCCGGATGGGCGCGCGGGGCGGGCGGCGGCCCGGGTGGCCGGGGCCCGGTTCGGGTGCGGGGACGTAGGATGGGCCGCATGGAGCATCCCGCCTACAGCCAGTTGCGTCCCATCAGCCCGTCGGTGGGCGTCGTCCTGTGCGCCAACCCGAGCTACAGCTCGCTGGAGGGCACCAATTCCTACATCATCCGGGCCGAGGGCGATTCCCGCAGCATCGTCGTCGACCCCGGCCCGGAGGACGAGGGCCACCTCAACGTGCTGCACCGCAACGCCGGGGAGGTGGCGGTGATCCTGCTCACCCACCGGCATGGCGACCACGCCGACGGGGCGCACCGGTTCCGGCAGATCACCGGCGCCCCGGTGCGCGCCTTCGACAAGACCTACTGCACCCTCGGCGCGGAGCCGCTGGCCGATGGCGAGCGGGTCATCGTCGACGGGGTCACCCCGCAGGTGGAGGTGGTGGCCACCCCCGGGCACACCGCGGACTCGGTGTGCTTCTTCGTGCACACCGGCGACGGCGGGGATGAGGACGTGGAGGGGATCCTGACCGGCGACACCATCGCCGGCCGGCACACCACCATGATCTCGGAGACCGACGGGGACCTGGGCAAGTACATGGCCACCCTGCGGCTGCTCGACGAGCGCGGCCGGGGGGTGCGGCTGCTGCCCGGCCACGGCGAGGACCTGCCGGACATCACGGTGATGACCCGCAAGTACATCGAGCGCCGGGAGCAGCGGCTGACCCAGGTGCGCGAGGCCCTGGCCACCCTCGGCCCGGACGCCTCGGTGAACCGGATCGTCGACGAGATCTACACCGACGTGGACCCGGCGCTGCGGCATGCCGCGGAGCAGTCCACCCGGGTGGCGTTGCGCTACCTGCGCGAGCACGGGGAGATCCCCGAGGCCGGCTGAGCCGGGGCGGCCCGGGGCCGGCCCCGGCGGGGGCGGGGGCCTAGCGGGCGCGCTTGGCCAGGCGCTCGGCGTCGGTGATGAGCACCGACTTGCCCTCGATCCGGATCCAGCCGCGGTGCGCGAACTCGGCCAGGGCCTTGTTCACCGTCTCCCGGGAGGCGCCCACCAGCTGGGCGATCTCCTCCTGGGTGAGATCGTGGGTGACCCGCAGATTGCCGCCCTCCTGCTGGCCGAAGCGGTTCGCCAGCCCGAGCAGCGCCTTGGCCACCCGGCCCGGCACATCGGTGAAGATCAGGTCCGCCAGGGAGTTGTTGGTGCGGCGCAGCCGGCGGGCGAGCATCCGCAGCAGCTGGGAGGAGATGCCCGGGTGCGCGTCCACCCACCGGTTGAGCAGATCCGAGTTCATGGAGGCGGCGTTGACCTCGGTGACGCACACCGCCGAGGAGGTGCGCGGGCCGGGATCGAAGATGGACAGCTCGCCGAACATGTCCGAGGGGCCCATGATGGTGAGCAGGTTCTCCCGGCCGTCGGCGGAGTGCCGGGCCAGCTTCACCTTGCCGTCGATGATGATGTAGAGGCGGTCGCCGGGCTCGCCCTCGTTGAAGATGGTGGTGCCGCGGGGGAAGCGGACCGTCTCCAACTCGCCGAGCAGATTGCTCACCGCGTCCGGGTCGATCCCCTGGAACACGCCTGCGCGAGAGAGAATCTCCTGTACATCGTCCACTGGTCCTGCTCCAATTCTGCCTCTGCGGGTGCCTCGGTGGAACCGCATTCGTCGGGCCCCGTCGGTGGCGGGACCCGGCCACGACCTTAGCGGCTCACGGTGTTCGCCAACCGGGGGACCCGGCGTACGTCACCCTTGCAATGCTACAGAACCCACCCCCTCGGCGCGTTATTTGCGTCACTTTCCGGGCCCGCCGGGCCCCGGCCCGCGGCGGCGGTGCGCCGTCCCGGCGGGGCGCTACGATATGGCCATGCCCTCCTCCCCGGCCGACCCCGGCCAGCCGACCGCCGCGGCGGCGCCGCCGGCGCCGCCGGCGCCGCCGGCCGGCTCGCTCACCCCGCGGCGCCGCCGCCGGCCGGGCGCGCACCCGGCCCTGCACGGCCGGGAGACCCGGCTGGGCATGGTGCGCCGGGCCCGGCGGATCAACCGCACCCTCGCCGCGGCCTACCCGGACGCGCACTGCGAACTGGACTTCCGGGATCCCTTCGAGCTGGCGGTGGCCACCATCCTCTCCGCCCAGTGCACCGACGCCCGGGTGAACATGGTCACCCCGGAGCTGTTCCGCCGCTGGCCCGATGCCGCCGCCCTCGCCGGGGCGGAGCGCGCCGAACTGGAGCAGGTGATCCGCTCCACCGGGTTCTACCGGGCCAAGGCGAACAACCTGCTCGGCTTCGCCCGCGGGGTGGTCGAGGACCACGGGGGGGAGGTGCCCGGCCGGCTGGAGGACCTGGTGGCCCTGCCCGGGGTGGGCCGCAAGACCGCGAACGTGGTGCTCGGCAACGCCTTCGGGGTGCCCGGGCTGACCGTGGACACCCACTTCGGCCGGCTGGTGCGCCGGCTGGGCCTGACCGAGCAGGAGGACCCGGTGCGGGTGGAGCGGGAGCTGATGGACATCATCGAGCGCCCCGAATGGACCTGGTTCTCGCACCGGCTGATCTTCCACGGCCGCCGGGTGTGCCATTCCCGCCGCGCGGCCTGCGGGGCCTGCTTCCTCGCCGGGGACTGCCCCGCCTTCGGGCTCGCCGGCCCGGAGGACCCGGAGGTCGCCGCGACACTGGTGAAATCCGCCGACCGGGCGCATCTGCTGGCCATGGCCGGCCTCGGCGAGGAGCCGGATGGGCCGGGGCACCCGGCCGCCGGGGAGGGGGCCCCATGAGCGCCGACCGGGGCCCCGGCCGGGGCTGGCTCATCGCCGCCGCCGCGGTGGCGGTGCTCGGCACCATCGCGCTGATCTGGTTCGCCGTGGGCCGCACCGTGGTGCCCCCGGCCGAGCAGTCGGCCCCGCCGCCGGCGCAGCCGGTGGCCGAACGCCCGGACTGCCCCGCCCCGGACCCCGGCGCCGCCGCCCCGGCGGGGGCGGCCCTGGCCGGGGTGCGGCTGCCCTGCCTGGGCGCCGACCAGGGCGGGATCGACCTCGGCGCGGCCCTGGCCGGGGCGCCCGCGGTGCTGAACTTCTGGTCCCCCTCCTGCGCGCCCTGCCGGGAGGAGCTGCCGGTGTTCGACGCCTACGCCCGGGCGCATCCGGAGGTGACCGTGGTCGGGGTGCACCAGGCGGTCTCCGCCGCCCGCGGCGCCGCCCTGCTCCGCGACGCCGGGATCGCGCTGCCCTCCTACCACGACGGCGCCGACGTGGCCGGGCCCGCGCTCGGCCTGCCCCGGGTGCAGCCGGTGACCGTGGTGCTCGACGCCGACGGCGCGGTGCGCGCGGTGCTGCCCCGGGTCTTCGCCGACCCCGGCGAACTGGCGGCCGCGGTGGCGGGGGCCCTGGGATGAGCGCCCCGCGCTGGCTGGCGCCGCTCATCGACGCCCCCGGCGGGGACCCGGCGCAGCTGCGCCGGGACTCCTCCACCCTGCCCGGGCGCATCGCCAACCCCCGGGAATCGGCGGTGCTGGTGCTCCTCGGCGGGGACCCGGACGCGGCCACCCGGCCCGCGGACGCCTCCGTGGTGCTCACCCACCGCTCCCCGCGGCTGCGCCGGCACGCCGGGCAGATGGCCTTCCCCGGCGGCAAGGCCGACCCCGGCGACGAGGGCCCGGTGCACACCGCGCTGCGCGAGGCCGCCGAGGAGACCGGGCTGGACCCCTCCGGGGTGGACCCGCTGCGGGTGCTCGACCGGATCGGGATCCGGCGCACCGGTTTCGCGGTGCGCCCGGTGCTGGCCTACTGGCGCGTCCCCGGCCCGCTGCGCGCGGTGGACCCCGCGGAGACCGACGAGGTGCTCACCGTCGCCGTGGACGAGCTGGTCGAGCCCGCCAACCGGCTGCGGGTCGGCTTCGCCGGCTGGTCCGGGCCGGCCTTCCGGGTCGGCGACTACGTGGTGTGGGGCTTCACCGCCGGGGTGCTCGCGCATCTGCTCGACCACGCCGGCTGGGCCCGTCCGTGGGATGATGGCCCGGTGCACGATCTGCGCCGCACCCTGGCGGCCTCCGCCAACCGGGAGTCCTTCGGCCTGGGGGGCCGGCTGCGATGAGCCCCGCGCTGTTGCTCGATCTCGCCCTGGGGCTCATCGCCCTCGCCGCGATGGCGGTGGGCTGGCGGCAGGGGGCGGTGGCCTCCGCGCTGTCCATCGTCGGCGTGGTCGCCGGCGGGGTGGTCGGCTTCGCCCTCGCCCCGGAGGCGATGGATCTCGCCGAACGCCAGGCGCTCAAGCTCACCGTGGGCCTGGCCCTCATCGTGCTCATGGTGGTGCTCGGCAACGCGGTGGGCTCCGTGGCCGGCCAATCCGCGCGCAACGCGATCCGCTCCCCGGTGGCGGTGGGCCTGGACTCCGGCTTCGGCGCCGTGCTGCAGGCGGTCACCGCCCTGCTGGTGGCCTGGATGATCGCCATCCCGATGGCCGCCACGGTGCCCGGGGCGGTGGGCGACGCGATCCGCGGCTCCCGGGTGCTCGGCGCCGTCGACGAGGTCGCCCCGGCCCGGCTCACCGAGGTGCCCGCGCTGCTGGTGCGCCGCCTCGACGTGGCCGGGATGCGCCCGGCGGTGGTGCCCTTCCAGGACCCGGAGCCGGCCTCCGCCGGGCCCGCGGACCCGGCGGCGGTGGACCCGGCGGTGGTGGACCTGGTGCGGCATTCGGTGGTGCGGGTGCTCGGCGAGGCCCCCCAGTGCAGCCGGCTGCTGCAGGGCACCGGTTTCGTCGCCGCCCCCGGGCTGGTGGTCACCAACGCCCATGTCGTCGCCGGGGTGGACACGGTGCGCCTGGACACCGTCGCCGGCACCTACGACGCGGCGGTGGTGCACTTCGACCCGGAGGAGGACGTCGCGGTGCTGCGCTCGACGGACCTGCCGCTGCCCGCGCTGCGCTGGGCCGCGGAGCCGGTGGGGCCGGGCGCGGACGCGGTGGTGCTCGGCTTCCCCGAATCCGGGCCCTTCACCGCCACCCCGGCCCGGGTGGAGGACCGGCTGCGGATCCGCGGCCCGGACATCTACTCCGCCGGCCGGATCGAGCGGGAGGCCTACGTGCTGCGCGCCGATGTGCGCCAGGGCAACTCCGGCGGGCCGCTGCTCGCCCCGGACGGCACCGTGCTCGGCGTGATCTTCGGCGCCGGGATCGGGGTCGCCGAACGCGGCTACGCGCTCACCGCCGCCGAGGCCACCGCCCACCTCGGCGCCGCCGGCGGCGCGGTCGACCCGGTGGACACCATGGAGTGCGTGGCGCACTGAACCGCCCCGGCGGGGGAGACTAGGCTGAACCCCGCCCCGGCGCGGCCCACGCACCGGGGGAGGCGAAGGAGGGCGGAGGCCATGGCCGAGGCGGGACAGCGCGCCGGCACCTTCGGGGGCATCGATCCGGGGCCCCGCGGGGCGGCCGCCGCCGGGTACTGGGACGCCCGCGCCGAGGGCTTCGCCCGCTCCCAGGACGCCGATGACGGGGTGCTCGTCGGCTGCGTGCTCTCCCGGGTGGCCCGGCACGCCGATCTCGCCGGGGCCCGGGTGCTCGACGTCGGCGCCGGGGCGGGCCGCTACGGGCTGGCCATGGCGGCGGCCGCGGAGCACGTCACCCTCACCGACGTCTCCCCGGGGATGCTCGCCGCCGCCGCGGAGCGCGCCGCCGCCCGCGGCCTGGCCAACGTGGACCTGGTGCGGGCGGACTGGGCCGCCGCGGACCTCGCCGGGCTGGGCTGGGCGGGCGCCTTCGACCTGGTCTTCGCCTCCATGGTGCCGGCGCTGCGCGAGCCCGCCGCCCTGGACAAGCTCGCCGCCGCCTCCCGGGGCCTGGTCGCGGTCAACCAGATCACCCGCGACGGCGATGACGTCGCCGGGCACATCCGCGACGTGCTGGGCCTCGCCGACCACCCGGACCCGCACAACGACCCCGCCTTCGTCTCCGACGTGGTGCGCCACCTCGCCGCCCGCGGGGTGGGCTGCGTGGTGGAGGAGCCGGAGACCATCGTGGAGCGCGGCTACGCCTTCGAGGACCTGCTGGCCCGCTACGCGGGCCGCTTCGAGGAGGCCGCCCGCCGGGCCGGGACCGGCCTGCGCGAGGTGCTGGAGCCGCTGCGCAGCCGGCATGGGGAGCTCATCCCGGTGCGCCGGCATACCCGCACCGGGCTCATCATCTTCCGCGGCGAGGCCGGCTGAGCCCCGCTAGCGGGGCCGGCGGCCGCATTCCGCGGCGAAGGCGAGCAGCTCCGCGGTGACCTCCGCGGGGGCCTCCAGCTGCGGGAAATGGCCCACCCCGGCGAGGATCGCCGGTTCCCGCACGACACCGCCGTCATCGGCGGAGACCGCCAGCCGGGCCGCGGCGCGGAGCAGCGCCGGCGGGGCCACCGGGTCCACCGCCCCGCCGAGGATCCGGATCGGGGGCACCCCGCCGATGGAGCGGGCCACGTGCCCGGCCTCCTGCAGCCGGTGCACCCAGGCCCGCCGGCCCCCGGCGCGCAGGCCCACCAGCCAGGCGATGTGCCGGGCGGCGGGGCGGCGGGCGCCCAGCGCCAGACTGGCCCGGTGCAGCCGGAGCGCCTCGGCGAACCCGGGGGAGGAGCGGAAGGCGGGCCCGGCCAGGGCCAGCGCCGCCGCCGCCGGATCCGCCGCCGCGCCGCGGGGCCGGGGGCCGGGCAGCGCCAGGATCCGGGCCAGGTGCAGCGCCCGGCGGGCGAAGCGGTGCCGGGGGGCCGCGGCGAGCAGCCGGGTGCCGGACCAGAGCAGCGGGTGCGGGGCGGCGAGGACGGCCACCCCGCGCAGCAGCCCGGGATGCCGGGCGGCCATGGTCCAGGCGAGCACCCCGCCCAGGCCATGCCCGATGACCAGGGCCCGGTCGTGGCCGAGGGCCCGGATCAGCCCGGCCATGTCATCGGCGGCGACGTCGGCGCGGTAGCCGGAGGGGGTGCGGTCGGAGGTGCCCCAGCCGCGCAGCGAGGCGGCGACCGCATGATGGCCGGCGGCGGCGAGGGCGGGCAGCTGGGCCCGCCAGTCGAACCAGCCGCCGGTGGCGCCGTGCAACAGGAGGATCAGCGGATCGGCGGGATCCCCGCAGTCGGCGACGTGCAGGCGCTGGCCCCGGGTGTGCACCTGCCGGTGCGTCCAGGGGCCGGCGGCCAGCAGCTCCTCCACCCGCGGGGCGGGGCGGTGACCCGCGGTGCCGGGGTGCACCGGGCTAGGTGTAGAGGCCCGGCTCGTCGTCGCGGTGGGCGACGCCCTTGGCGGAGCCGTCCTTGCCCGGGATGACCTGCTTGAGATCCTGCACGCTGGCGATGGTCTTCTTCGGCGCGCCCACCTTCTTGACCTTCTTCAGGCCCAGCAGCGCGAACACCCCGGCGATGACCAGCATCAGCACGAAGGTGATCAGGAACCCGGCCCACAGGGGCAGCCACTCCGCGATGAGGGCGGAGAGGAAGAGGAAGAGGAAGAAGGTGGAGTACAGGGCGATGACCCCGGCGACGGCGAAGAACCCGCCGCCCATCGCGCCCTTCTTCGCCTCCTGGGCCAGCTCCGCCTTGGCCAGCTCCATCTCGGAGCGCACCAGGGAGGAGATCTGCTGGCTGGCGTCCTGCACCAGGGTGCCGATCCCGGCGGTGCCCCGGGCGTGGGTGTCCACGTCCGACAGCGGGATGGCGCTCACCCGCGGCGACAGCTCGCTGTCGCCGTCGGTGAATAGACCCTTGTTCTCGTCGCTGCTCACGTGCGTCCTCCTGGGTTTTCGTTGGCGGGCGTGCCGTTGACTCCATGCGATGATACCCGCCACCGGCCCCGCCGCCACGGGCACCGGCGGGATCGGGGTGAAATGGACCGGGCCGGGCGCCTATCGTGGGGCCCCATGGACCCCGCCGCCCGCCCCGATCCGCTCGGCCCGCTGATGGACCTCGACGGCGTCGCCGAGGCCGCCGCGGAGGCCGCCGACGCCCTCGCCGCGGTGCACCGGCACAAGGTGAACCTGCGCAAATGGTCGATCACCGGGGCCGAGGCGGTGCTGCGCGGGGCGCGGGCCTCGGCCTGGCTGGCCGGGGCGGACCCGGCCATCCCGGCCGACGGGATCGTCTCCGACCCGCTGCTCGCCGCGGCGCTGCGGGTGGCCGACCCGCTGTCCCCGGAGGCGATCGGGGAGACCGCCCGCACCTGGCGGCGGGCCCCGCTGCAGGTGCTCGCCCGGTTCGCGGTGCTCGCCGGGGGCGACTCCGGCGGGGACCGCGACGCCGGCCGGCCGGTGGGCGACGGGCGGCTGTCCGCCGCGATGAAGGAGCGCCGGCTGCACCTGCTCGGCGAACTCGTCGCCGGCGGCAGCGCGGTCCCGCCGGCGGTGCTCTCCGGGGTGGTGCACGGGGAACTGCTCGCGCTGCGGCCCTTCGCCGCGGACAACGGGATCATCGCCCGGGCGGCCTCCCGGCTGGCCACGGTCGCCGGCGGGGTGGACCCGCGGGGGCTGGGGGTGCCGGAGTCGCGCTGGTCGAAGCGCCGCCGCGCCTACGCCGAGGCCGCCCGCGGATTCGCCGGGGGCTCCCCGGAGGGGGTGCGCGCCTTCCTGCTGCTGCACCTGGAGGGCCTGGCCGCCGGGGCCGCGGAGGCCCGGTCCATCGCCGAGGCGGTGTGAACCGGCCTCAGCCGCGCCGGCGCAGCAGCGCCACCGACCCGGCCAGCAGGGCCGCCGCCGCGGCGGCCCCGGCCACCCCGGCCCGGCGCCGGCCGCCGAAGAGCGGCACCGGGTTGCGGAACACCCGCACCGGCCAGCCCCGGTCCGCGGCGATCCGGCGCAGCGCCCGGTCCGGGTTCACCGCCACCGGATGGCCCACCGCCGCCAGCATCGGCTCATCGGTGGCCGAATCCGAGTAGGCCCAGCAGCGGTCCAGGTCGTAGCCGCGGCGCTCGGCGAGCCCGCGCAGCGCCCCCGACTTGTTCGCGCCCCGGCAGAAGAAGGTCACCCCGCCGGTGTACACCCCGTCGACGACCTCCAGATCGGTGGCGATCACGTCGGCCGGGTCGACCACCCCGATGGCGGCGACGATGGGCTCCACGATCTCCCGGGCGGAGGCGGAGATCACCACCACGTCATGGCCCAGGGTGCGGTGGTGCCGGATCAGGTCCACCGCCTCGGCGTAGACGTAGGGGGAGATCACCCGGTGCAGGGACTCCCCGGCGATCCGGCGCACGTCGGCGGCCCGCCAGCCGGTGACCATCGCGGCGAGCTGATCCCGGGCGGACTCCAGCTGATCGGCGTCATGGCCGGTGGACAGGTACATCGCCTGGGCCAGGGCCATCTGCACCACCCCGCCGGTGGTGAGCATCCCGGACTCCATGAAGGGCCGGCCGAAGGCGTAGGCGGAGCTGCGCGCGATGATGGTCTTGTCCAGGTCGAAGAAGGCCGCCACCCGGGGCCGCCGGGCGGGCGCGCCGGCCCCGGCCGCGGCGTCCCCGGCCGCGGCGGGCGGGCCGGCCCGATCCTGCGCTTCCACCCCTCCGATCCTAGTCAGCCGGGGCCGATCATGACGGCTGCCGCGGGGTGCGCGGAAAAACCGGGTTCGGGCTTGGCAGCGCCGGGCCGCTGTGCCATACTGTGTGTGGCTGGCCCCGATATACCGTGCGGCCGCCCCCGGCACACCCCCCCGAGGCCGGGTTACAGACGCCCCGCGCTAATCCCCCCCCAGCGCGGGGCGTCGCTATGCGCGCACCCCGGCCGCGTCCACACTCCGCGGCCGGTCCACACCCGGCGGCCCCGCGCGGGTGCGGTGCGCGCGGCCGGCGCGGCGGCGGGCCACCATCGGCGGCCATGAGCCCCGCAGACCCCGCCGCGCAGGAGATCCTCATCGCCGTCGCCGACCCGGACCTGGCCCAGGAGGCCGCCGCGGTCGCCGCCGCCGGCGGCTACGCCGCGCTCGCCGAACCGGAGCCGGATCCGGCCGGGGCGGCGTGGCGCCGGGCCGCGGCGATCCTGCTCGACGCCGGCGCCGCCGCCGGGGTCGCCGACCGCGGGCCCGGGATCCGCCGGGAGCGGGTGTTCCTGGTGCACGCCGACGGCGCGGAGCCGGATCTGCGCGCCGCCCTGGCCGCCGGCGCCGAGGACGCGCTGGCGCTGCCCGCCGAGGGCGCGGAGCTGGTCCGCCGGCTCGGCCGGCCCGGGGCCCCGGCCGCCGGCGCCGGGGTCGCCCTGGCGTGCATCGGCGCGGTCGGCGGGGCCGGGGCCAGCGTGCTCGCCGCGGCCTGCGCCCTGCACTGCGCGGAATCGGCGCCCACCGCGCTGATCGACGCCGACGAGCTCTCCGGGGGCGCGGACCTGCTGCTCGGGGTGGAGCACCTGCCCGGGCTGCGCTGGCCGGAGCTGCGCGCCGGGGAGGGCCGGATGGAGGCCGCCCCGCTGCTCGCCGCGCTGCCCGGGCACGACTGGTCCACCGGCGGCCCGGCGGTGCTCACCGGCCCGCGCAGCCGGGACGGGGCGGACTGGGCGGTGGCCCCGGCGGCGCTGGCCGCGGTGGTGGACGCGCTGCTCGCCGACGGCGGGGCCGCGGTGGTGGACCTGCCCCGCACCGGGGCGGTGGTGGAGGTCGCCGCCGCCCGGGCGGATCTGGTGGTCGTGGCGGTGCCGCCCACGGTGCGCGGGGTCGCGGCCGCCGCCCGGCAGGCCCGCCGGCTGCGCGGCCTCGGCGCGGACCCGGCGGCGGTGCTGTGCGGGCCTGCCCCCGGCGGGGTGGCCGCCGCGGACGTGGAGTACGCCACCGGGCTGCCGGTGCTCGCCCGGCTGCCCCGGATCCGGGGCCTGGCCGCGGAAATCGAGGCCGTCGGGCTGGACCGCAGCCTGGTCCGGCTGGTCGACGCGGTGGAGCCGGTGCTCGCCGCGGTGGACCGGCCCGCCGCCCGCCGCGGGGGCGCCCGGTGAGCGCGCCGGCGGGGGAGGCGGAGCTGCTGGCCCGGGTGCGCCGCCGGCTGGCCGATGATCCGGCCGCGGCGACCGCCACCGCGGATCTCGCCGCGGCGGTGCGCGCGGAGACCGGCGGGGTGATCGGGGACGCGGCGCTGCTGCGCCTGCTGCGCCGGCTGCGCGGGGAGCTCGCCGGGGCGGGGCCGCTGGACCCGCTGCTGCGGCTGCCCGGGGTCACCGACGTGGTGGTCACCGCCCCGGACCGGGTGTGGCTGGACCGGGGCGCCGGGATGGAGCCGGCCGGGGTGTCCTTCGCCTCCGATGCGGAGGTGCGCGCCCTGGCGGTGCGCCTGGCCGGGGCCTGCGGCCGCCGCCTGGACGACGCCCGGCCCTTCGCGGACGCGCACCTGCCCGGCGGGATCGGCGGCGCCGGGGTGCGGGTGCACGCGGCGCTCTCCCCGCCGGCGGCCGGGGCCACCCAGCTCAGCCTGCGGGTGCTGCACCGGGCCCGGCGGGGCCTGGCCGAGCTCGCCGCGGCCGGGTTCGCGCCCCCGGAGGCGGTCGCCGCGCTGCGCCGGCTGGTCGCCGCCCGGGCCTCCCTGCTCATCGTCGGCGGCACCGGCGCGGGCAAGACCACCCTGCTGGCGGCGCTGCTCGCCGAGGCGGACCCGGCGGAGCGGATCCTGTGCATCGAGGACACCCCGGAGCTCGCCCCGGCGCACCCCCATGTGGTGCACCTGCTCACCCGGGCGGCGAACGTGGAGGGCGCCGGGGCCATCGACCGCGCCGAACTGCTCCGGCAGGCGCTGCGGATGCGCCCGGACCGGGTGGTCGTCGGCGAGGTCCGGGGCGCGGAGGTGGTGGATCTGCTCGCCGCCCTGAACACCGGGCACGAGGGCGGCGCGGGCACCCTGCACGCCAACGGCATCGCCGAGGCCCCGGCCCGGCTGGCCGCCCTGGGCGCGCTCGGCGGCCTGGACCGGGCGGCCCTGGAGGCCCAGGTCGCCGCGGCGGTGCGGGTGATCCTGGCGGTGCGGCGGCGCGGCGGCCGCCGGGAGCTCGCCGCCATCGGGCTGCCCGAGCGGTCCGCCGGCGGACTGCGGGTGCGCCCGGCGTGGACCGCCGGCGCCGGCCCCGGCCCGGCCTGGGCGGAGCTGCCGTGAACGGCCCCGCCCCCGGTCTGCTGCTGCTCGCCGGGGCCGCCCTGGCCTGGCCCGCGCCCCGGCCGGTGGCCCGGCTCGGCACCGCCCCGGCCCGGCGCCGGCCCCCGGCGGGCTGGTGGGCGCCGCCGGCCGCGGCGGCCACCCTCGCCGCGGGCGCCCCGGTGGCGCTGGCGGCGATGCTCATCGCGGCCACCGCGGTGCACGTGCTCCGCGGGATCCGGCGCCGCCGGCGCCGGGAGGCCGAGCTCGCCGACCTCGCCGCGGTGGCCGAGGCGCTGGCCGCGGGCCTGCGCGCCGGCGCCCCCGCCCCGGCCGCCCTGGCCGCCGCCGCGGAGGGGATCCCCGGGCCGGTGGGGGCGGCGGTGGCCCGCGCCGCGGCCCGGGCCCGGCTCGGCGGCTCCGCGGCCGCCGAACTGGCAGCCGCCGGGCTCCCGGGGCTGCGCGGCCTCGCCGCGGCCTGGGCGCTCGCCGAGGCCCACGGGCTGCCCCTGGCGGAGATCGCCGAGGGGGTGCGCGCCGACGCCGCCGGCCGGGCCGCGCACCGCTCCCGGGTGGCCGCCGCCCTGGCCGGGCCGCGCACCACGATCGCGATCCTGGCGGCGCTGCCGGCGGCCGGGCTGGCCATGGGCGCCGGACTCGGCGCGGACCCGGTGGGCTTCCTCACCGCCGGCTGGGGCTCCGCGGTGCTGCTTACCGGGGTGGGCCTCGGCTGCGCCGGGGTGGTCTGGTCGGGGCGGATCCTCGACGGCGCCCGGGAGCCGCGATGACCATCGCGCTGCTGCTGCTCGCCGCCGCCGCGGCCCTGGCCGCCCGGCCGGCCCACCCGGGGCGGCTGCCGGGGCTGGCCCGGCCCCGCCCGGGGCCGCCGCCGGGGATCGCCGCCCGCGCCGGGCGGTGGGCGGCCCGGGTGCGCGGCCTGGCCGGGGAACCCGCCCCGGACGGGGCCCGGCTGCTCGGCGCGGCCCGCACCCTGGAGCTGCTCGCCGCCTGCCTGCGCGCCGGGCTGCCCCCGGCCACCGCGGCGGCCGCGGTCGCCGCCGCCACCGGGGACCGGCCGCTGGCCACGGCCGCCGCCCGGCTGGCCCTCGGCGCCGAGGACCCCTGGGCGGCGCTGGCCGAGGCCGGCGACTACGCCGGGGTCGCCGCCCTGGCCCGGCGCTCCGCGGACTCCGGCGGGGCCCTCGCCGCCGGCCTGGAGGAGCTCGCCGCCCGGCACCGGGGCCGGGCCGCGGACCGGGCCGAGGCCGCCGCGGAACGCGCCGGGGTGCTCATCGCCGGGCCCCTGGCCCTGTGCTTCCTGCCCGCCTTCATCGCCCTCGGGCTCATCCCGGTGGTGGCCGGGCTGGCCGCCCCGCTGCTCGGCGGCGCGCCATGAGCCCCCGCCCCCGGGCGCCGCCGGCGCCGGCGCAGCGACACCGACCGCACCGACCCATCAAGGAGAAGGGACACCATCATGACCGCGGCATTCGCCACCCCGTCCACGCCCGCCCGCCGCCCCGGCGCGGCGCCGCCACCGCCACCGCCACCGCCGCCGGCGGCGCGCCCGGCGGCCCGGCTGCGCGCCGTGCTCGCCGATGAGCGGGGCATGTCCACCGTGGAATACGCCATCGGGACCGTCGCGGCGGCGGCCTTCGGGGCGCTGCTCTACACGGTGGTCACCGGCGGGGAGATCACCCAGGCGCTCACCGGCATCATCGAGCGGGCGCTGAGCACCCGATGAGCCGCCGGCCGGCCGGGCCGCTCGGCGACCAGTCCGGGCAGGCCACCGTGGAGACCGCCTTCGGCATCGCCGCGCTGTGCGCGGTGCTGCCGGTGGCCCTCGGCGGGGCCGGGGCGGTGGCCGCGCAGCTGGCGGCCGCCGATCTCGCCGGCCAGGTCGCCCGGGCCGCCGCCCGCGGCCAGGAGGAGCTCGCCGCGGAGCTGCCCGGCCGGCTGGACCGGCGGGCCCGGGCGGAGACCACCCGCGCCGGCGGGCTGGTCACCGCCCGGGTCACCGTGCAGCTGCCGCTGCTCGACGTCACCGCCGAGGCCGTGGCCCTCGACGAGACGGCCCTCGGGCTGCCCGGATGAGGCCCGCCCCGCCCGGGCAGGCCGGCTCCACCACGGTGGGCGCCGCGCTGCTCATCGCCGCGGTGTGCGCCCTGGCGCTGACCCTGCTCGGGGCGGGCGGCGCCCTGGTGGACCGGCGCCGCGCCCAGGTCGCCGCGGAACTGGCGGCGGTGGCCGCCGCCGCGGCGGCGCAGGCCGGGGAGGCCGATCCCTGCGCCGTCGCGGCGCGGATCGCCCGGGCCAACCGGGCCCGGCTCACCGGCTGCCGCCGGATCGGCGAGGACGTGGCCGCATCCGCCGCCGTCGCCGGGCGCGCCGGGTCCGCCCGCGCCGGGCCGGCGGCTCAGCCGGCCGGGTCCGCCGCCCCGTCCTCGAGGCCGAAGCCCGCGGCCGCGGCCGCCCCGGCCAGGCCGTCGAGCACCCGCAGCGCCCCGGCCTTGTCCAGCGGCTCATTGCCGTTGCCGCATTTCGGGGACTGGATGCACGCCGGGCAGCCGGTCTCGCAGGGGCAGCCGGCGACCTGATCCCGGGTGGCGGCCAGCCAACGGCCCAGCGCCCGGTAGCCGCGTTCGGCGAACCCGGCCCCGCCGGCGTGCCCGTCGTAGACGAACACGGTGGGCAGCCCGGTGTCCAGGTGCAGGGCGGTGGACACCCCGCCGATGTCCCACCGGTCGCAGGTCGCCACCAGCGGCAGCATCCCGATC
Organism: Corynebacterium sphenisci DSM 44792; assembly: GCF_001941505.1. Taxonomy (NCBI): domain Bacteria; kingdom Bacillati; phylum Actinomycetota; class Actinomycetes; order Mycobacteriales; family Corynebacteriaceae; genus Corynebacterium; species Corynebacterium sphenisci. The sequence continues at coordinate 195,701 of NZ_CP009248.1, forward strand.
GCGGCATGCTCCGCGGCGTGCAGCGCCCCGGGCAGCCGCTCCCGGTCCACCCCCCAGCGGGTCAGGGTGGCCTCCCGCAGGGTCCAGGCCACCGCCCGGGTGGTGAGCACCTCCGGGGGATAGTCCAGGGGCACCGTGTCCAGCACCTCCCCGCCGGGCAGCCGGCGCAGGTAGGAGGTGACCCGGCGCTCCACCTCCACCTCGCACAGCCGCGCCCCCGCCCCGCCGGGCAGATCCACAGCCTCGACGGTGCCGAGCACCCGCAGCGCGGTGTCGGAGCGGGCGAAGGTGGACCAGGCGGGCCGCTCCGGGTGCACCAGGGCCAGCCCGGAGTCCAGGTCCAGCTCGTCGACGACGAAGCTCTCCCCCCGGTGCAGGTGCACCGCGCCCCGGTGCACCTGGGTCTTCGCCCGGGCGGCGTCGACGGTGCCGAGCAGCCGGCCGTCGGTGGCGTCGACGATCGCCACCTCCGCCTCGCCCCCGCCGCGCAGCCACACCCGGGCATGCGCCCCGGCCAGCTCCGGGCCGCCCTCCCGGGTGGGTCGGTCCACCGGGAACCAGCGGCCGCCGCGGCGGCGCAGCGAGCCCTCGGCGACCATCGCCGCGGCCACCTCCGCCGCGCCCCAGGCCGCCAGCTCCTCCCCGGTCAGCGGCCGCTCCGCGGCGGCGCAGTAGAGGTGCCCGCGCAGCACGTGCGGGTTGGCGGGGTCGAACACGGTGCGCTCCACCGGCCGCCCCAGCAGCGCCTCCGGATGGTGCACCAGATAGGAGTCCATCGGATCATCGCGGGCGATGAGCACCACCAGGCAGCCCTGGCCGCGTCGGCCGGCCCGGCCCGCCTGCTGCCGGAAGCTGGCCACGGTGCCGGGGAAGCCGGCCTGCACCACCGCGTCCAGGCCGCCGACGTCGATGCCCAGCTCCAGGGCGTTGGTGGCGGCCACCCCGACCAGCTCCCCGGAGTCCAGCCGGGCCTCGATGCCGCGGCGCTCCTCGGCGAGGTAGCCGGCCCGATAGGCCTCCACCCGCCCGGCGAGATCCGGCCGCCCGGCCTCGGCGAGACGCTCGCGCACGGCCAGCGCAATGGACTCGGCGCCGTGCCGGGAGCGGGCGAAGGTCAGGGTGCGCGCCCCCTCGGCGACCAGCCGGGCCATCAGCTCCGCGGCCTCGGCCCCGGCGCCGCGGCGCACCGGGGCGCCGTGCTCCCCGCCGGCGGCGTCGACCACCGCCGGCTCCCACAGCGCGATGGTGCGCTCCCCGGCCGGGGCGCCGTCGGCGGTGACCGCCTCCGCGGGCTCCCCGATGAGCGCCGCCAGGTGCCCGCCGGGGTCGGCGGAGGTCGCCGAGGCCGCCACCACCACCGGATCCGCGCCCAGCGCCCGGGCCAGGCGGAGCAGCCGGCGCAGGGTGAGCGCCACATTCGCCCCGAACACGCCCCGGTAGGCGTGGCATTCGTCGACGATGACGAAGCGCAGCCCGCGCAGCAGCCGGGCCCAGCGCTCATGGTGGCCGAGGATGCCCAGATGGAGCATGTCCGGGTTGGTGAACACCCACCGGGCCGCGTCGCGCACCACCCGGCGGGCCTCGGCGGGGGTATCCCCGTCGTAGGCGGCCACCCCCGCATCCGGGGCGGCCGCGGCGGCCAGCCCCCGGGCGCCGGCGAGCTGATCCGCGCCGAGCGCCTTCGTCGGCGACAGGTACAGCGCGCAGGCCCGCGGTTCGGCGGCCAGGGCGGTGAGCACCGGCAGCAGATAGCCGAGGGATTTGCCGCTGGCGGTGCCGGTGGCGACCACCACATGCCGCCCGGCATGGGCCGCCTCCGCGGTGGCGCACTGATGTGACCAGGGTTTTTCGATGCCCCGGGCGGCGAGCGCGGCGATCAGCGGCGCCGGCGCCCACTCCGGCCAGTCGGCGGTGCGCCCCGGCCGGGCGGGCAGATCGGCGACGTGGGTGAGCCGCGCCGGATCGGCTCCGGCGCCCGCCGCGGCGAGCAGTTCGCGGCCGAATCCGGTCATCGGCGGGCCTCCCTCCCGGGCCCCTCCGGCGCCCACGGCCGCGGCCCGCCCCGAGGGTATCGGGCCGGCCGGGCGCCCCGCGATCCGGAGTCCGCCGCGCGAAACGGCCCGCCGCGTGGCATGCTTACCTCAACGCACCGCCGGCCCATACGGGGACGGTGGCCCGCGTTTCTACATTTTCCAATCAAGGAGCAGTATTTTAATGGCACAGGGCACCGTCAAGTGGTTCAACTCGGAGAAGGGCTTCGGCTTCATCGCTCCGTCCGACGGCGGCAATGACGTCTTCGTTCACTACAGCGAGATCCAGGGCTCCGGCTTCAAGTCCCTCGAGGAGAACCAGCAGGTCGAGTTCGAGGTCGGCGAGGGCCAGAAGGGCCCGCAGGCCCTGAACGTCCAGCCGCTCTAGGCTCGACCGGACGCGAACTCCATGGCACGACCGTCCGCCTGAGATCGGCGGACCCGCGGGTGACGTGACCCCGCGACGATAGGAGGAGCCCGGCGCCCACGGCGCCGCTCCCGGTACCTGAATAGCACCGGCCGCCCCCGGCGGCCGACGATAGAGCCCCGGTGACGACCGGGGAGGCCCCACCCCCGACGGCGGTTCCCGCCCGGAGGAGGGGCCTTTGCCGTGCCCGGGGTGCACCTGCCCCGCGCCGGTGTTGCGGTGGCGGGCGCGCGAATGTGTACCGTATCCACGTAGGCGTCCGACACCGCCGCCGATGGCACCGCCCGGCGGCGGGGCGGGTGCCGGAGAAGTCCCCGGCAACCACCGGGGCGGCCGGCGCGGAGATGGCGAGCGTTCCATCGGCGGATCCGCCTGGCGTGGACCGCGTGACCTTGAAAGTCGTAGGGCAGATACCAGGTGGCAGACAACAAGGGCAGCAAACGCCTCGTGATCGTGGAGTCGGCGACGAAGGCCCGCAAGATCGCGCCCTATCTGGGCCCCGACTACATCGTCGAGGCCTCGGTGGGCCATATCCGGGATCTGCCCCGGGGCGCGGCGGATGTGCCGGCGAAGTACAAGAACGAGAAGTGGGCCCGGCTGGGCGTCAACGTCGACGACGGCTTCTCCGCCCTCTACGTGGTCAGCCCGGACAAGAAGAAGAAGGTCGCGGAGCTGAGGCGCCTGCTCAAGGAGGTCGACGAGCTCTACCTGGCCACCGACCCGGACCGGGAGGGCGAGGCGATCGCCTGGCATCTGCTGGAGGTGCTCAAGCCGAAGGTCCCGGTGCGCCGGATGGTCTTCCACGAGATCACCAAACCCGCCATCCTGGAGGCCGCGGCGAACACCCGGGAGCTCGACGAGAACCTCGTCGACGCCCAGGAGGCCCGCCGGATCCTGGACCGGCTCTACGGCTACGAGGTCTCCCCGGTGCTGTGGAAGAAGGTCATGCCGCGGCTGTCCGCCGGCCGCGTGCAGTCCGTGGCCACCCGGGTGATCGTGGAGCGCGAACGCGAGCGGATGGCCTTCATCCCCGCCGGCTACCACGACATCACCGCGGTCTTCGACGCCGGCGCCGGCGACGCCGCCGGCGGACCGCGCCGCTTCGAGGCCCGGATCTCCGCGGTCAACGGCGACCGGGTTGCCGCCGGCCGCGACTTCGACGACCGGGGCCGGCTGAAGAAGCCCTCCGGCGTGGTGGTGCTCGACGAGTCCGCGGCGACCACCCTGGCCGAGGCGGTGCGCGGCGGCGCCTTCGAGGTCGCCAAGGTGGAGGAGAAGCCCTACACCCGGCGGCCCTACCCGCCGTTCATGACCTCCACCCTGCAGCAGGAGGCCGGGCGGAAGCTGCACTACACCTCCGAGCGCACCATGCGGGTGGCCCAGCGGCTCTACGAGAACGGGCACATCACCTACATGCGCACCGACTCCACCACCCTGTCCCGCTCCGGGATCGACGCCGCCCGCGCCCAGGCCCGGGAGCTCTACGGCGCCGAGTACGTGCACGACACCCCCCGGCAGTACCAGCGCAAGGTGAAGAACTCCCAGGAGGCCCATGAGGCGATCCGGCCCGCCGGGGAGCGCTTCGCCACCCCCGGGGAGCTCGCCGGGGTGCTCGACGCCGAGGAGTTCAAGGTCTACGAGCTCATCTGGCGGCGCACCGTGGCCTCCCAGATGGCCGACGCCCGCGGCACCTCGATGAAGGTCACCGTCGGCGGGGAGGCCGCCGGCAACGCGGTGGAGTTCGCCGCCACCGGGCGCACCATCGTCTTCCCCGGCTTCCTCAAGGCCTACGTGGAGGACAGCGAGACCGGCGACGGGCGCAACGTCGCGGACAACGCGGAACGCCGGCTGCCGCGGCTGGCCGAGGGCGACGGGCTCACCGCCGCGGAGGCCGCCGCCGAGGGGCACGCGACCACCCCGCCGGCCCGTTACACCGAGGCCTCCCTGGTGAAGAAGATGGAGGAGCTGGGCATCGGCCGGCCCTCGACCTACGCCTCCATCATCAAGACCATCCAGGACCGCGGCTACGTCTACCCGCGGGGCAACGCCCTGGTGCCCTCCTGGGTGGCCTTCGCGGTCACCGGGCTGCTGGAGCAGAACTTCGCGGACCTGGTGGACTACGACTTCACCTCCACCATGGAGGACGAGCTGGACCAGATCGCCGCCGGCGACGAGGACCGCACCCGCTGGCTGGAGGCCTTCTACTTCGGCGCCGAGGACGCCGGCGGCGGCGGGGACACCGTCGCCGACCGGGGCGGGCTGAAGAACGTCATCGACGTCAACCTGGAGGCGATCGACGCCCGCCGGGTCAATTCGCTGCACGTCTTCGACGACGCCGAGGGCAACCCGGTGGTGGTGCGGGTCGGCCGCTTCGGCCCCTACCTGGAGCGGGTGCGCCCCGGCGCCGGGGAGGACGGCGCGGACCTGGTGCAGCGGGCGAACCTGCCGGAGTCGCTGACCCCCGACGAGCTGACCCCGGAGACCGCGGAGAAGCTGCTCGCGATGCCGCCGGGCGGCCGGGAGCTGGGCGTCAACCCCGCCAACGGGCGGATGGTGGTGGCCCGGGACGGCCGCTACGGCCCCTACGTCACCGAGCTGGTCACCGAGGCCGAGCGCGAGGGCGTCGAGGCGAAGGCGGAGGCGATCATCGCCGAGGAGCGCGCCGCCGAGGACGCGCAGCGGGCCGCGGAGGGCAAGCGGGCGAAGAACTGGGCCACGAAGACCGCGGCGAAGCAGAAGGAGAAGCGCACCGCCGAGATCATCGAGGAGACCCTCAAGCCCAAGACCGCCTCCCTGTTCGCCTCCATGGAGCCGGACACGGTGACCCTGGAGGACGCGCTGCGGCTGCTCTCCCTGCCCCGGGAGGTCGGGGTGGACCCCGCCGACGGGGAGCTGATCACCGCGCAGAACGGCCGCTACGGCCCCTATCTGCGCAAGGGCACCGACTCGCGCTCCCTGGCGGAGGAGGAGCAGCTGTTCACGATCACCCTGGAGGAGGCCCGGCGGATCTACGCCGAGCCGAAGCGCCGGGGCCGGGCGGCGGCGAAGCCGCCGCTGAAGCAGCTCGGCGACAACGACGTCTCCGGCCGGCCGATGTCGGTCAAGGACGGCCGCTTCGGCCCCTACGTCACCGACGGGGAGACCAACGCCTCCCTGCGCAAGGGCGACACCCCGGAGACGATCACCGACGCCCGGGCCTGCGAGCTGCTCTCCGAGCGCCGGGCCAAGGACGCGGCGAACCCGGCGAAGAAGACCGCGAAGCGGCCCGCGAAGAAGGCGGCCAAGAAGACCGCGAAGAAGCCGGCGAAGAAGGCCGCGAAGAAGGCGACCCGCTCCTCCGGGGCGCCGACCCTGACCAAGCGCACCGTGGGCCGCCGGCCCCGCGGCTGAGCCGCGCCGCACCCGGCCGTCCCCGCCCGGGGCGGGGCGGGTCAGCTGCGGTCGGCCAGGGTGGGCCGGATCGGCCGGGCCAGCTGGGTCATGTGCTTGCGCCCGCGCAGCTCCACCGACTTCAGCGAGGTCCACCGGGCCTGCTCGTCATCATGGGCGCGGCGCACCGTCGCCGCGGTGGCCAGCACCCCGCCCGGGGTGTCCTTGGCCAGTTCGGTCAGCCGGGCGGCCTGGTTCACCGCATCGCCGATCACGGTGTACTCGAAACGGTCCCGGGCGCCGATGTGCCCGGCCACGACATGGCCGGCGGCGACCCCGATTCCCGCGGAGAGGGTCAGATCGCGCAGCTCCTGGCGCAGCTCCCGGGCCGCGGCGAGGGCGTGCCCGGCGGCGTCGTCCAGCGGCAGCGGGGCGCCGAAGACGGCGAGGGCGGCATCGCCCTGGAACTTGTTGATGATCCCGCGGTTGCGGTGCACGCAGTCCACGACATGCTCGAAGAAGGCGTTGAGCTCGCGCACCACCGTCTCCGGGGGATTGTCCACCGCGAACTTCGTGGAGCCGATCACGTCCACGAAGAGCACCGCCACCAGGCGGTCCTCCCCGCCGAGGGTGGGCTTCTCCTCCAGGGCCTTGCGGGCCACCTCCGCGCCGACGTAGCGGCCGAAGAGATCGCGCACCCGCTGCCGTTCCCGCAGCCCGCGCATCATCTCGTTGAACCCGGCCTGCAGCACCCCCATCTCGGAGCCGTCGTAGATCGGCACCCGGATCTCGGTGTCCCCGCGGCGCACCCGGTTCACCGCCTCGGTGAGGTCCCGGATCGGGTCCACGATGGACATCGACATCAGCATGGTGCCCACCACCCCGGTGATCACCGCCACCGAGGCCAGCACCGTGATCGCCGGGATCACGTCCGCGCCGTCGTCGGTGAAGAAGCCCCGGTCCTGGGCGATGAGCACCAGCAGGATGCCCACCGCGGGCACCCCGGAGGTGAGCAGCCAGGTCAGCAGCAGCCGCTGGGACACCGGCGGCTCCAGGGACTCCTCCGGCATCTGCCGGGTGAGCACCTCGGTGGCCACCGGGCGCACCAGCCGCTCGGCGATGAAGTAGGTCATCAACGCCACGATCGCCCCGCCCAGGCCGGAGGTGATCGCCACCACCGCGCCGAGCCGGGGATCCTGGGCGGTGGCGATCGCGCCGAAGGCGATCACCCCGATCATCCAGATCACCGCCCCCAGGATCGCCTGGTAGACGGGGATCCGCAGCACCAGCCTGCGCACCGAGGCCGGCCGGATCCGGTCCCGGTGCCGCTGCCAGATGAGCACCCGCCGGAAGAGCACGTAGGTGGTGGCGATGCCGGCGACCACCGCGACGATGATGTAGCCGGTGAGCCCCGCCACGATCGGCGCGGGCAGCTCCACGAAGCCGGTGAGCCCCTCCAGGGGCAGCAGGGTGAGGAAGAGGCCCACGCCCAGGGCGCCGCCGAGGTTGCACAGGAAGATCCCGGCGGCGTACGCCGGCCACGGCGTCCGCCGGATCCACAGGAGGTATCTCCACAGTCTGCGCATGCCGTCCACCATATCCGCCCCGGCGGAACCGGTTCCGCGGGTTCACCGACCCCGCCGGCGCTAGGCTGGGCCGCATGGACTCCACCGCCGTGCTCAGCCGGGTCCCCGCCGCCGCGGGGGTGCGCGATCGGCTCCGCGCCGCGGTGCTCGACGCCCGGGGCCGGCTCGCCGGGGCGGCGCCGGCGGGGGCGCTGACCCACTCCTGGCTCTTCACCGGCCCACCCGGGTCGGGGCGCTCCACCGCCGCCTACGCCTTCGCCGCCGCCCTGCTGTGCACCGACCCGGACGACCCCGGCTGCGGGCGCTGCGAGGGCTGCCGCACCGCCCTGGCGGGCACCCATGCGGAGCTGCTCCGGGTGACCACGGACGCCAACCAGTTCCTGCTGCCGTATATCCGGGGCGAGGTGATCCCCTGGCTCTACCGGCGGCCCACCACGGCGGCCTGGCGGGTCGCGGTGGTCGAGGACGCCGACCGGCTGCACACCCGCGGCGGGGAGGACAGGTGCGCCAATGCCCTGCTGAAGGTGGTGGAGGAGCCCCCGGAGCGCACCATCATCGTCTTCTGCGCGCCGAGCACCGATCCGGCGGACTTCTCGGTGACCCTGCGCTCGCGCTGCCGGCATGTGCACCTGCCCACCCCCGCGGTGGCGGACATCGCCGGGCTGCTGCGCGCCGAGCAGCCGGAGTTGCCCGCCGAGCAGGTGGACTGGGCCGCCGCGGTGTCCGCCGGCCATATCGGCCGGGCCCGGGGGCTGCTGCTCGACGAGGACACCCGCGCCTGGCGGGGCCGGGCCCTGGACCTGGTGGAGGCGGTGTTCGACCCCTCCGGGGGCTATCTGCGGGCCCGGGACATGGGGGAGCTGGCCGCCGATCTGCCGAAGCGGCATTTCGCCGAACTCGAGGAGCGGGAGCTCTCCGAACTGGGGGAGTCCCTGGGCATCGGGGCCCGCGGCCGCGGCGCCCAGGCCGCCACCCGGGGCACGAAGCACCTGTTCAAGGAGCTGGAGGAGCAGCAGAAGCGCCGGCGGGACCGGATGGGCCGGGATCTGCTGGACCAGGCGCTGACCGATATCGCCATGCTGTACCGGGACGCGCTCACCGCCGCCCTCGGCGCCGGATCCGCCCCGCTGGTGCCGGACCGGGCGCGCACCGCCGCGGACCTGGCCCGGCGGCTGCCCCCGGAGGCCCTGCTGCACTGCATCGACGCGGTCACCGCGGCCCGGGGGCAGCCGGTGCAGGTGCGGCCCACGGTGATCCTCACCGCCCTGGTCGGCTCCCTGCAGCGGCTGGGCCGGGTCGGCGTGCGCTGAGCCGGCCGGCGGTTTTTGGCCGCCCCGGGCTCTGCGGTAGCATCCTGCACGTGCCCGGGCGGCGATCCCGCCCGGCCGCGCCGCCTTAGCTCAGTCGGTAGAGCGCTTCACTCGTAATGAAAAGGTCGCGAGTTCGATTCTCGCAGGCGGCTCCACCCGCCCCCGCCCCGTCACCGGCCCCGCCGGCGGCGGGGCGGGGGCGATCCGGGGTGCCGGGCCCGGCCGCCGCGGCGCCATCGTAGAGTGTGCGCCATGTCACCCACGAAAGATGCGCGCGCGGCCGCGCCGGCCCGGCGGTACTGGCTGCCGGTGGCCCTCACCGTCTTCGCCGTCGCCTGGGGCGGCAACCAGTTCACCCCGCTGATGGTGATGTACCGGCTCGAGGGGGAGCTGAACCTGGTCTTCGTGGACCTGCTGCTGCTCGTCTACGCCCTCGGCATCGCCCCGGCGCTGCTGATCTCCGGGCCGCTGTCGGACGGCTTCGGCCGCAAACCGGTGATGATCTCCGCCCCGGTGCTGTCCATCCTCGGCTCGGTGCTCATCGCCCTCGGCGAGACCACCGGCCCGCTGCTGCTCGCCGGCCGGTGGCTCTCCGGGGCGGGGGTGGGCGTGGCGATGGCCGTGGGCGGCTCCTGGGTCAAGGAGCTCTCCACCGCCCGCTTCGACCCCTCCGCGAAGGCCACCTCCGGGGCCAAACGCCAGTCCATGGCGCTGACCTCCGGCTTCGGCGTCGGCGCCGGGGTGGCCGGCACCCTCGCCCAGTTCGCGCCGCTGCCCGGGCAGCTGCCCTATCTGCTGCACATCCTGCTCACCCTGCCGCTCATCCTGGCGCTGCTGCCGGTGCCGGAGACCCGGCAGTCCCCGGCCGGCCGGGACCGGGCCGCGGTGCTCGCCGCGCTGCGCACCCCCTCGGTGGCCCATCCCCGGTTCCTGCTCATCGCCGCCCCGGCGGCGCCCTGGGTGTTCGGCGCCGCCGGGGTGGCCTACGCGATCATCCCCTCCCTGATGCAGGGCCAGGTGGGCCGGCCGGTGTTCTTCTCCGCGCTCATCACCTTCTTCGCCCTGCTCTTCGGCTTCGCCATCCAGCAGGTGGGCCCGGCCATCGCCTCGGACCGCTCCGCCCGCGGCACCCTGGTCGCCCTGGGCATCGTGATCGCCGGGATGGGCCTGGCCGCGTGGATGGCGGCGCACCCGTCCATCCCGGCGGCGGTGGTCGCCGCCCTGGTGCTGGGCATGGGCTACGGCCTGACCATGTTCACCGGGCTCAACGAGGTGCAGCGGATCGCCGGGCCCCGGGATCTGGCGGGGCTGACCGGCATCTTCTACTGCCTGACCTACATCGGCTTCGCCTTCCCTGCGATCCTGACCAAGGCCTCGGCGAGCCGGGAGTGGCTGACCTACCCGGTGATGCTCGGCGCCGGGCTGGTCATCGCGGCGGCGACGATGGCGGTGGTGGCGGCCAATTCCCGCCGCCATCTGCCGACCGCCGGCGCCGACTAGGCCGGCGATTCCGGTGGCGACGGCCGGGGCCGGGCCCTAGTCTGTGCCCATGCAGACCATGGTCACCGGCGGCGCCGGCTTCATCGGATCCCATCTCGTCGATCGGCTCATCGCCGAGGGGCATTCGGTGGTCGCCGTCGACGATCTCTCCCGGGGCCGGGAGGCGAACCTCGCCGGCGCCGCCGCGGCGGCCGGGGACCGGCTGGAGCTGGTGGTCGCGGATCTGCGGGAGGCGGATCTGGACGCCCTGGTGGGCCGGGTCCGCCCGGAGGTGATCTTCCACCTCGCCGCGCAGGTCGACGTGCGCGCCTCGGTGGCCGACCCGGTCGCCGACGCGGAGCTCAACGTGCTGGCCACGGTGCGCCTGGCGGAGGCGGCCCGGCGCCATGGGGTGCGCAAGATCGTGCACACCTCCTCCGGGGGCTCGGTCTACGGCGCCCCGGAGGCGCTGCCGGTGTCCGAGGCGACCCCGGTCAACCCGATGAGCCCCTACGCGGCGGCGAAGCTGGCGGGGGAGAGCTACCTCAACGTGTTCCGGCACCTCTACGGGCTGGACTGCACGCACATCGCCCCGGCGAACGTGTACGGGCCCCGGCAGGACCCGCATGGCGAGGCCGGGGTGGTCGCCATCTTCGCGGGCCGGCTGCTCGCCGGCCGGCCCACCCGGGTGTTCGGGGACGGCTCCAACACCCGCGACTACGTCTACGTCGGCGATGTGGTGGACGCCTTCGTCCGCGCCGCCGGGGAGGTCGCCGGGGGGATGCGGCTGAACATCGGCACCGGGGTGGAGACCTCCGACCGGCGGCTGCACACCCTGGTCGCCGAGGCCGCCGGCGCCGCCGATGAGCCGGAGCTCGCCCCGGCCCGGCTGGGCGACGTGCCCCGCAGCGCCCTGGACGCGCAGCTGGCCCGGGAGCTGCTCGGCTGGGCCCCGCGGGTGGAGCTCGCCGAGGGCGTGGCCCGCACCGTGGCCTATTTCCGGGACTGAGCCGGCGCCGGCGCCGGCTACCGGCCCTCGTCGCCCATCCGGGCCTTGAGCAGCGCGGTCTCGATGGCGAAGCGGAACGCCTCCCAGGGCTGCGCCCCGGAGATCACCCGATCGCCGACCACGATGGTGGGGGTGGCGGACAGGCCGAGGCTGGCGCCCCACTGGCTGGCCTCGCGCACCGGCTCGGCGTAGACGCCCTCCGCCAGGTCCCGCCGGAAGGCGTCGAGGTCGCCGACCCCGGCGGCCTCGGCGATCTCCACCAGGTCGGACTCCTCGAACTCGGGGTGGCCCCGGCCGCGTTTGGCGGCGGCGTCGAAGATCTCGGCCTGGAACTCGGCGAAGCGGCCCTGCGCCGCCGCGGCCCGGCCGGCCTGGGCGGCGGCCTCGGACTTCTCGCCCTGCAGCGCCAGGTCGTTCCACTCCAGGCGGACCAGGCCGCGCTCCACGTAGGTCTCGATGATCCGCGGCTCGGTCTCGTTGGCGAACACCGCGCAGAAGGGGCATTCGAAATCGGAGAACACCGAGACCACCACGGGCGCGTCCACCGCCCCGAGGGCGAAGGGGTCCCGCGGATCCCGGCGGTGGATCCGGTCGATGTCCTCCGGGCCGGTGATCGGCTCGCCCCCGCGGGGGCCGTGGACGGTGGCGTCGAAGGAGCCGTCCTCCGCCGCCACCGGGGCGGCCTGGCCGCGGCCCGGGGTGGCGGCGGCGTAGTTCACGCCCTCCTCCCCGCCGGCCGGGCCGGCGGTCTGCACCCCGACCAGGTAGCCGATCCCGGTGCACACCAGCAGCAGGGCGCCGACCACCGCCCACACCAGGGCGGGCACCGCGCGCAGCTGCGCGCCGATCCCGGATCCGGTGTCGGCGGCGTCCGCCCCGGTGCCCGCCCCGGTGGCCGCGGCCCCCGGATCGGCGGCGCCGTCGGCGTCCGCGGCGTCCGCGGGCGCGGTCGGGGCCGCCCCGTCGGGGACGGGCGCCGGCTCGGCGGGCTCGGCGGGCTCGGCCGGCCGCGCGGCGGGCTCGGCCGGCTCGCGGGGGTCGCGGGGGTCGCTGGGATCGCGGGGATCGTCGGGATGGCTCATGGGCGCCATTGTGCCGCACCGGCCCCGGGCGGCTCACACCCCGTCGCGGGGCAGCTCCTCCTCCGGGGCGACCGCGGCCTGCAGCGCCACCGCCCGGGCCAGCCGGGCGTAGCGCAGCTCCAGCTCCCGGAAGCGGATGTAGGAGCTCACCGTGACGAACACGAAGGCCACGGTGACCAGGTAGAGCAGCAGATCGGTGCCCCGGTTCACGCCGACCAGGTTGGCCACCACGGTGAGATCGTCGGGGCGCAGCACCGCCCAGATCCCGAAGGCGATGAACACCACGAAGCCCAGCTTCACCCCCGCCTTGGCCCGGGCCTTGCGCCGGTTGGCCAGGAAGTAGGTCATCAGCACCAGCACCGCGGCCAGCAGCAGCACCTGGAAGACGGTCGCCCCGGTCACGGCAGTCTCCTGGAGATGATCCCGTCGGCGAGGATGTTCACCCCGTTGAGCAGGGACTGGCCCTTGGCCATGGAGTACTCGGTGTAGAGGATCTCCACCGGCTGCTCCGCGGTGCGCCAGCCGTGGCGGTGCATCAGGGAGACGAACTCCCCGGCGTGGCTCATCCCGTTCATGCGCAGGTTCAGCGCGCAGGCCACCCGCCGGTTGAAGGCGCGCAGCCCGTTGTGCGCGTCGGTCAGGCCCAGCCGCCGGGAGGCCGGGGACATCGCCGCGGCGGTGCGCAGCACCAGCCGCTTCAGCCGCGGCACCCGGGCCCGGTGCGCCGGGTCGCCGAAGCGGGTGCCCACGATGATGTCCACCGGTTCGGCGCGCAGCCGGGCCACCATCGCCGCCACATCGGCGACCTGGTGCTGGCCGTCGGCGTCGAAGGTGACGAAGTACCGCGCGCCCGGGCGGCGCCGGGCGTACTCCACCCCGGTCTGGATCGCCGCGCCCTGGCCCAGGTTCACCGGGTGGCGCACCAGATGCGCCCCGGCGGCGTGGATCTCCCGGTGCGAGCCGTCGGCGGAGCCATCGTCCACGGCGACGATGTTCGGGAAGGTCCGCCGGGCCCGCTCCAGCACCCCGCGGATCACCTCCGCCTCGTTGAAGCAGGGCACGATGAGCCAGGTGTCCCGGTTGTCCGGGGTCGGTTCGACGGGCTCGGCGGGATCGTTCATCGTGCCCCCGATCCTACGTGGCGGCCCCGCGGCGCCGGTGGAACAGCAGCCGGTTGACCCGGCGCAGCGCCGCGGCGGGCAGCAGCCGGTAGCCGGTGCGCAGCAGCAGGTTCAGCGCCGCCCGGGGCCGGGAGACGAGCCCCTCGGCGACCAGGGTGGCCTGCATCCGGCGCTCCGCGGCGACCATGCCCGCGCCGACGCGCCGGGCCAGGGCCGCGTCGCCGCCGCGGAACAGGGTCAGCGGCTCGGCCATGTTGCCGAAGCGGGCGCCGCGGGCCAGCATCCGCGCCCACAGGTCGTAGTCCTCCATCATCGGCCGGTCCCGGTAGCCGCCGGCGGCGCGCACCGCGGCCACCCGCAGCAGCGCCGAGGGGTGGTTCACCGGGGAGTTCCACCGCGCGTAGGCGGCGATCCGGTCATGCCCGGCGGGCAGCCGGCGCACCCCCAGCAGGGCGCGGCCCGGGCTGGCCCCGGCGGCCACCGCGGCATCGTCGAACTCGGCCAGGGCGGTGCCGGCCACGTCCAGGCCGCGGGCCTCGGCGTACGGCAGCTGCCGGGCCAGCCGCTCCGGGGCGGCGATGTCGTCGGCGTCGAGCCGGGCCACCCATTCGGTGGCCACCTCCGCCAGGCCCGCCGCGGAGGCCGGCCCGGCGCCCCGGTTGACCGGCAGCCGGATCAGGCGCAGCTCCGGGTGCGCCGCGGCATGCGTGGCGAGCACCGCCTCCTGGGCGGCGGTGAGCGGGCCGTCGGCGACGAGCACCGCGGCCGCCGCGGGCCGGGTCTGCGCCCACAGGCTGGCCAGGGCGGCGTCCAGGTGCGCCGCCGCGGTGCCCGCGTACACGGTCATCAGCCAGGTCACCCCGCCGGCCACGTCGCCTCCTTCGCCAGGATCCGCAGATGCAGGGCCACCCCGAGGAGCGGGGCGGCGATCACCGCCGCGGCGGTGCGCCACAGCAGCGCGCCCGGGGCGAGCAGCAGCGCGCAGGCCACCGCGGTGGCCAGCACCCAGCCCGCCAGGTAGGCGCGGTGGTGGCTGGTGGCCAGCATCACCGAGCCGGTGACCATGAGCACCGCGGTGGAGGTCGCGCCCAGGGTGAGCGCGAACAGGCCCGCCCCCGGGATCATGTAGTCGCCGGGCAGCACCCGCAGGATCCACGGCCCCACCGGCCAGGCCAGGCAGGCCCCGGCCACCCCGAAGGCGACCAGGGCGGCCAGGGGCCGGGCCAGGGCGGCCAGGGGGGCGCCCTCGGCGCGCACGAAGTGCACGATGATCGCGTTCTGGAACTTCTCCAGGGGGATCAGCAGCGGCGCCCGGGTCAGGCTCACCGCGTAGGCGATGCCCGCGGCGGTGACCGCGGCCACCGCCGGGTCCGGGACGCCGAGCGGGCCGGTGCCGCCGGCGCCGAGATCATCGGCGAGCTTGACCAGCGTGGCGAAGCCGGTGACCAGCAGCGCCGAGGCCCCGGAGGCGACCATCGCGGTGGCCATCAGGGCGGTGAAGCGGCGCGGGCCGACATCGGCGCGGGCGGTGAGCGCCGCCCGGGTGGCGGGGCTCGCCGCGGCCAGGGGCAGCCAGCTCGCCGCCCCGATGACCGTGATCACCAGGAAGGCGATCAGGCCCCAGCCGCGCTGGAAGGCCACCGCGGCCAGCGCCACCCGCACCAGGATGTCCACGATGATGAGCGCCGCGTACTGGCCCCACAGCCCGGCGGCGGCGAGCAGCCCGGACACCGCCGCCTGCATCGCGTAGGAGCCCAGGCCGAGCGCCATCAGCGCCACCGCGGCGCCGAGGTGCTCCTCGACGACCAGGGGCAGCCAGAGCGGGCCGGTGAGCCCGAACACCGCGGCGGTGACCGCGGCCACCGCCGCGGCCACCAGGATCGGCCGGGCGCCGCGGCCGGCCGCGGCGGTTCGCCCCGGATGCGCCGCGGTGGCGCGCCCGGCGGCGCCGACCGCCCGGGTGGTCTCCTGCATCAGCCCGCCGAGCACCCCGGTGCAGGCGAAGAACAGCCCCCAGTACGCGGCGAACTGCAGGTTCACCGCGGTGCCCAGGGTCCACGCGGACAGCAGCAGCACCGCGAAACTGCCCGCCGCGGCGATGACCGTCGCCAGGGTCAGCCACCTCATGCGCCGCCCCCGGCGTCCCCGCCGGCCATCACCGCATGCGGGTCCACCCCGGGCGCGGCCGGGTCGGCGGGGAAGGGCGGCAGCGCCGCCCGGTTCAGCCAGGCCTCGAACAGGGCGTCGAGATGCGAGGTGGTCACCCCGTGCTCCCGGCACACCCGGTTGGCCAGGGCCCGGAAATCCACCGCGTCGACCACGCTGTGCCGGTTCGCGGTGGTCCACCGGCGCACCAGCTCCCCGAAGGCGGCGTCGCCGAGCAGCAGCCGCAGCGCGTGCAGGGTCAGCGCCCCGCGCTTGTACAGCCGGTCGTCGAACATCA
This sequence comes from Corynebacterium sphenisci DSM 44792, assembly GCF_001941505.1. NCBI lineage: Bacteria > Bacillati > Actinomycetota > Actinomycetes > Mycobacteriales > Corynebacteriaceae > Corynebacterium > Corynebacterium sphenisci. The sequence goes on from NZ_CP009248.1 coordinate 211,557, forward strand.
GCTCCGGGCCCGGGTCGGCGATCACCAGGTCCCGGGGCTTGTCCGCCAGCTCCGCGTGGTGCCGGCGGGCCAGCTCATCGGCGGTGGCCCGCCCGTCGTGCTCCGCCCACAGCCATTCCGCGTAGCAGGCGAAGCCCTCGTTGAGCCAGATGTCGCGCCACTGGGAGAGCCCCACCGAGTTGCCGAACCACTGGTGCGCCAGCTCATGGGCGATGAGCCGGTTCCACCGGTCGTCGCCGGCGGCGTGGTTCGCCCCGAAAATCGCCATCCCCTGGGCCTCCAGGGGGATCTCCAGCTCATCGGCGACGACCACCACCCGGTAGTCGGCGAAGGGGTAGTCGCCGAAGAACCCGGCGAAGAAGTCCAGCATCCGGCCCTGGTCCCGGAAGTCGTGGCGCACCCGCCCGGCCAGCTCCGGCGGGCACCAGGCGGTCACCGGCGCCGTGGCGCAGTCCAGCGGCACCGGGCGGAACCGGCCCACCTGCACCGTGGCCAGGTAGGAGGCCATCGGTTCGGCGGCGGCGAACTCGTGCCGGCGCCGGGAGCCGCCCACCGGGCGGGGCGCGTCCACCCGGCGCCCGGAGGCGACCACCTCGAAGGGGGCGTCGCAGGTCACCGCGATCTCGTAGCTGGCCTTGACCTCCGGGTCGTCATCGCAGGGGAACCAGCCGGCCGCCCCGATCGGCTGGTTGGCGACCAGGGAGCCCTCCTCCAGCTCCTCCCAGCCCAGCTCCCCCCAGGGCGAGTCCACCGGGCCGGGGGTGCCGGCGTAGCGCACCCGCAGGATGAGCCGCTGCTCCGGGGCGAGCTCCCGGTCGAAGGTGACCCGGAGCTTGCGCCCGGAATGGCGCCATTTCGCCACCGCCAGGGCGCTCGCCGCGGTCTCCGGGGCGGCGGTGACCTCGGTGACCCGCAGCGCCCCGGCGAAGTCCAGGGTGAGCCGGTCGATGTGCGCGTTGACCTCGATGGTGAGCTCGGCGGTGGCGCGCAGCCGGTTCGGCACCACCCGGTAGTCCAGGTCCAGGGCGTAGTGCTCCACCCGGAAGCCCAGGTTGAAGGGGATTCCGGTGTACGGGTTGACGGGGGCGGGGCCGGTGCTCACCCGTCCACCATATAGCCGCGCCGGGCGCCGGCGGCGCGGCGCGGATCTAGACGAAGCCGAAGAGCCGCACCACGATGGGGAAGCACAGCAGCGGGAACGCCGCGGCGGCGATCCCGGCGGCCAGGTGGGCGCGGCTGCGGCCCACCGCGCCGAGCGCGGCGGCGACGACGCCGGCGATCCCGACGGGGAGGAGCAGATCGCCGAGGGCGACGAGGCCGAGCGGGGGCAGCGCCACCGTGGCGAGGACGGCCAGCGCGGCGAGGACGGCGGCGGCGAGCAGGATCGGGCGCCGGGGGCCGGTGGCGGCGGGGGCGGGGACGGCGGTGGACATCGGGTCGGGCCTTCCTGGTCGGGTGCCGGCGGCACCGGGGGTCGGGTGCTCCCATTGTGGGTGCGCGGCGGTCGCCGGCAGCGCCCGGCGGGGGTTCGTCGCCCGAGCGTGACCTTCGCTCACCCCTGGTCGGGGGCCTCCCCCGGCATCGGCCCCAGCCGGTCCCACAGCCAGGCGTGGATGAGCGCCTCGGCGAAGGCGGCCTGGGCGTTGTCCGCCGCGCCGCCGTGCCCGCCCTCCACGTTCTCCCAGTAGTCCACCTCCTGGTCGGCGGCGGCCAGCGCCCAGGCCAGGGTGCGGGCATGCGCGGGGTGCACCCGGTCATCGCGGGTGGAGGTGGTCACCAGCGCCGGGGGGTAGCGCCGCTCGGCGGCCGCGACGACCCGCTGCACCGGGGAGTAGGAGGCGATCACCTCCCGCTCCGCGGGATCGTCCGGGTCGCCGTACTCGGCCATCCAGCTCGCCCCGGCGGAGAGCCGGTGGTAGCGCAGCATATCCGCCAGCGGCACCTGGGAGACCACCGCGCCGAGCAGCTCCGGGTAGGAGGTCAGCGCCACCGCGGTGAGCAGGCCCCCGTTGGAGCCGCCGCGCACCCCGAGCAGCTCCGGGGTGGCGTAGCCGCGGGCGATCAGGTCGGCGAGCACCGCCCGGTGGTCCTCGAACACCCGCGGCCGGTTCCGCTTCACCGCCCGGGAGTGCCACTCGGGGCCGAATTCCCCGCCGCCGCGCAGGTTGGCCTGCACCGCCAGCCCGCCGCGGGCCAGCCAGGCGATCCCGGTGACCGCGGAGTAGCCGGGCACCAGGGACACCTCGAAGCCGCCGTAGGCGTGCACCAGGGTGGGCCGCGGGGTGCCGTCGAGCCGGCCGGTCACCCGGTAGGGGATCCGGGTGCCGTCGGCGGAGGTGGCCCAGTGCTGGCGGGTGCCCATCCCGCCGGCGTCGAAGCGGGCCGGGGCGCGGCGCAGCGGGGTCGGGGCCCCGGCGCCGACCTCCCCGCGCAGCAGGGTCGCCGGGGTCAGCGGGTTCGCCGCGAGCAGCCAGATCTCCTCATCGCGGGTGGGGGAGGTGCCCAGCACCCCGACCGTGGCGTCGGCGGGCAGCCCGGGGATCTCCCCGGGCGCCCAGTCGCCGATCCGGCGGGTCTCCAGCACGGTGGCGACATCGCGCAGCAGGGTGAGCACCAGGTGCCCGCGGGTCCAGGCGGTGGATTGCAGGGAGGTGCGCCCGTCGGGGCGGAAGAGCACGGTCCCCGAGCGGTCCCCGGCCAGCCAGTCCTTGAGCCGGGCCACGCCCAGGCCGCCGGCGGGGATGCCGTGGCAGGCGGTGCGCGGGGCGAGCAGCAGATGCTCCCGGTGCACCGAGACCCGGCAGTCCTCCGGGGCCTCGATGATCTGCAGCCCCCCGTCGACCTCGACGAAGCGGCGGGAGCGGTAGAAGTCCAGGGCGCGTTCCACGAAGGTCCGCTCGAAGCCCTCGGTGGGGTCGTGCCAGCCGGCCACGGCGACGTCGTCGGCGTGCCCGGCGAAGAGCACCTCCGCCTCCGCCAGGGCGGTGCCGCGGCGCCAGCGGCGCACCTGCCGGGGGTAGCCGGAGTCGGTGAGGCTGCCCGGGCCGAGGTCGGTGCCGACCAGCAGCGCGTCCCGGCCGGCCCAGGACACCTCGGATTTCGCCTCCGGCAGGGTGAAGGCCCCCTCGGCGACGAATTCGCGGGCGACGAGGTCGAATTCCCGGATCACGGTGGCGTCCGCCCCGCCCCGGGAGAGGTGCACCAGGGCCCGGTCGTGGTCGGGGCGCAGCACGGTGGCGCCCTTCCACACCCAGTTCTCGCCCTCGGCCGCGGCCAGCGCGTCCAGGTCCAGCACGGTCTCCCATGCCGTGGCCGCCGGATCCCCCGCCCCGGCGGCGAAGGACTCCAGGGTGGTGCGCCGCCAGATCCCGCGCGGGTGCTCGGCGTCGACCCAGTAGTTGTAGAGCCGTTCGCCGCGGCGCACCGGCACCGGGATCCGGTCATCGGCGTCCAGGGCGGCGCGGATCCGCTCCTGCAGCTCCCCCCGGCCCGGCCCGGCGTAGCGCCGGTCGGTGCGGTCCGACCATTCCCGGGCCCAGTCCAGGGCGCGGTCCCCGGTGACCTCGTCGAGCCAGCCGGGGGCGGGGCCGGCGGGTGCGTCGGGGCGGTCGGCGGGTGCGGTGCGGTCGCTCATGGCTCACCAGGCTATGGCACGGCCCGGCCGGCGTGTGGGCGGGGACGGGTTTTCCGCTCCGGCCGGCGCGGGGCCGGCGCCCGGCTCAGCGCAGCACGCGGGAGAAGAGCTGCTCCCAGGACTGGTGCAGATCCTCCTGCCAGTAGCTCCAGGAGTGGGTGCCGACGTTGCCGAAGTCCCAGATCACGTTGCCGCCGACGCCGGCGGCGTCCATCCGGGCCTTCAGGTTGCGGGTGCACAGGTTCGTCGCGGCCTCGATCACCGAGCCGGCGGTGCGCTGCGCGGTGAGCGCGATCTCGGCGTTGAGGTCCGGCTGCCCGGGGAACTCGGCGGCGCCCCACAGCCCGGAGCCGTTGGAGATGTAGGCGGGGGTGTCGCCGAGGGACTCCACGCCGAGCAGGGCGTCGTTGGCGGTCCACAGCTCCGAGGGGCGCGGGCCCCACATGTCCTCGCCGGTGGCGTTGGCCCGGTCCAGGACCAGGTCGATGAAGGAGGCGGAGACGTCGTCGGAGGTGGAGGCGCAGCCGGAGAAGCTGCCCACCGCGGCGTAGAGGCCCGGGTGGTGCTCGGCGAAGAGCAGGGAGCTGGTGCCGGACATGGACATGCCGATCAGCCCGCGGTCGCGGCCGGCGGCGCCGATCCGGCGCTCCAGCGGCCCGGGCAGCTCCCGGGTGAGGAAGGTCTCCCAGTACTGGGCGCCGAGCTCGGTGCCCTGGTTCACCCAGTCGGTGTAGTAGGAGTACTTCCCGGCCTGGATCACGATGACGTTGACGTCCTTGTCCGAGAAGAAGTCCAGGATGTCGGACTGGTAGAGCCAGGAGGCCTTGCCCTCGCCGCCGTCGGCGCCGTTGAGCACGTACAGGGTGGGCCGCGGCGCGGTGGGCTCCGCCCCGGCGGGGTGGATCCACACCATGGGCACGTTGCGCCGCATCGAGGGCGAATGCGCCCACACCTCGTGCACGTTGTCCCGGCCGGCGATGAGCCCGCGCCATTCGGGGTTGGCGTTCGGGTTCTCCTTCACCCCGACCACCGCCTCCCGGGTGGGCACCGTGTGCTCGGTGGCGGCCACCGCCGCGGTGGGCACCTCGGAGAGCGCCGGGGCGGGCAGCGGGGAGGCGCCCGCGGCGGTCGGGGCGGCCATCGCGGCCACGGCCAGGGCGGCGGCGGTGATGCGGGTGCGGCGCAGGCGCATGGGGGCTCTCCTGGTCAACGGGGGCGATTAGGGGTGACCTTAGCGCAGATCCGGGGGATCCGACAGGCCCGGCCCCGGTTCCGAGGGTAGTCCCACCAGTCACGGGGGCCACAGGCGCCCCGGCCCGCGGGGTGCGGGCGCGGCGGGGCCGCGCCGATCCGCGTATTCTCGGCGACGTGGCTGAACATTATGATCTCGTAGTCCTCGGCGCGGGCCCCGGAGGGTACGTCGCCGCCATCCGCGCCTCCCAGCTGGGGCTGAAGACGGCCGTCGTGGAGCAGCGCTATTGGGGCGGGGTCTGCCTCAACGTGGGCTGCATCCCCTCGAAGTCGCTGCTGAAGAACGCCGAGCTGGCGTACACCTTCAACCACGAGGCGAAGACCTTCGGCATCTCCGGCGACGTCTCCTTCGACTTCGGCGCCGCGCACGCCCGCTCCCGCAAGGTCAGCGAGGGCATCGTCAAGGGCGTGCACTACCTGATGAAGAAGAACAAGATCACCGAGGTCGACGGCCGGGGGGAGTTCACCGGGCCGAAGACGATCCGGGTCAGCGGGGGCGCGGACGACGGCGCCGAGCTGACCTTCGACAAGGCGATCATCGCCACCGGCTCGGTGGTGCGCTCCCTGCCGGGGGTGGAGCTCGGCGGCAACATCGTCTCCTACGAGGAGCAGATCCTCTCCGCCGACCTGCCGGATTCGATGGTCATCGTCGGCGCCGGCGCGATCGGCATGGAGTTCGCCTACGTGCTCGCCAACTACGGCGTGGACGTCACCATCGTGGAGTTCCTGGACCGGGTGCTGCCCAATGAGGACGCCGACGTGTCCAAGGTGATCGCCAAGGAGTACAAGAAGCTCGGGGTCACCCTGCTCACCGGGCACAAGACCACCGCCATCGAGGATCACGGGGACAGCGTGGAGGTGCGCATCGAGCCCAAGGACGGCGGCGAGGAGCGCACCCTCACCGTGGACCGGGTGCTGGTGTCCATCGGCTTCGCCCCGCGCACCGAGGGCATCGGCCTGGACGCCGCCGGGGTGGAACTCGGCGAGCGCGGGGAGGTGCTCGTCGACGAGTACCTGCGCACCAACGTCGACGGCATCTACGCCATCGGCGACGTCACCATGAAGCTGCAGCTGGCGCATGTCGCGGAAACCCAGGGCGTGATCGCCGCCGAGCACATGGCCGGGGAGGAGACCGAGCCCCTGGCCGGGGACGCCTACGTGAACATGCCGCGGGCGACCTTCTGCAACCCGCAGGTCGCCTCCTTCGGGCGCACCGAGGAGCAGGCCCGGCAGTGGGCGGAGGACAACGGCCGCGAGATCACGGTCGCCACCTTCCCCTTCTCCGCCAACGGCAAGGCGCAGGGCCTGGCCGAGCCGGCCGGCTTCGTCAAGCTCATCGCGGACGCCGAGTACGGGGAGCTGATCGGCGGGCACATGGTCGGCGCGAACGTCTCCGAGCTGATGCCCCAGCTGGTGCTGGCGCAGAAGTACGAGCTCACCGCCGCCGAAATCGGCCGCACCACGCATATCCACCCGACCATGTCGGAGGCCATGAAGGAGGCCGCCGAGGGCATCCTCGGGCATATGATCAACCTCTGACCCGATGGTCGCCGAGGTACCCCGCGACGCCGCCGGCTCCGACGCCGGCGGCGCCGCCGATCGCCCCCGCCGCGCCCGACGGCGGATCCCGCAGGCGAAATGCCCGATCCGCTACGGCGAGCCCTGCACCGCCTGCCAGCCCGGCACCTCCGGCCCGGAGGACTGCCAGCTGGTGCAGCTGGTGCGCGAGGATCCGGAGCTGCGGGAGCGGATGCGGGAGATGAACCGCGCCCACCGGGCCGCCGGCCGGCGCCGCTGAGCCCGGGCGCTCAGTAGGGCGCGACCGTGGAGCGGTGCATGTCCACGTCGATGTCCCGGTGGATCGGGGGGAAGGCGCGCTGCGGGCAGTCGTCCCGGGAGCACACCCGGCAGCCGGCGCCGATCGGGGTGGCCGCGGAGAGATCCGCCAGATCCAGGCCGTCGCCGTAGACGGTGCGCCCGGCGTGCCGGGCCTCGCAGCCCAGGCCGATGGCGAAGGTCTTGCCGGGGGTGCCCCAGCGGCCGGTGTGGTGGCGCACCGTGCGCGAGATCCACAGGTAGTGCCGGCCATCGGGCATCTCCGCGAGCTGGCGCATGATCTTGCCCGGGTAGGAGAAGGTCTCGTAGACGTTCCACAGCGGGCAGGTGCCGCCGGAGTTGGTGAAGTGGAACCCGGTGGCCGACTGCCGCTTGGACATGTTGCCGGCCCGGTCCACCCGCACGAAGGTGAAGGGCACCCCGCGCAGCCCGGTGCGCTGCATGGTGGACAGCCGGTGGCAGATCGTCTCGTAGCCCACCCCGTGCCGGCGGGAGAGCAGCTCGATGTCGTAGCGCTCCCGCTCCGCGGAGGCGTGGAAGGCCTCGTAGGGCAGCATCAGCGCGGCGGCGAAGTAGGTGGCCACCCCGCGCAGCGCCAGCGCCCGGGACTGCTCGGAGGTGAAGTGGCCCTCCGCCACCGAGGCGGCGATCGCGTCGCCCTGCTCCAGGTAGCCCAGTTCGGTGGCCATCCGGAAGGCGCGCTGGCCGGGGCTCAAGTGCCGGGCCAGCACCAGCACCCCGGTGCCCGGGTCCAGGTGGTGCTGCACATCGCCGAGATCGGCGCGGTGCTCGATGCGCACCCCGTGCGCGGCGGTGAGCCGCTCGGCGAGGATCCGCTCCGCGTCGGCGTCGTCGGCGTCCAGGCCGAGTTCGGCGGCCAGCGCCTCGGCGGGCCGGTCCACGGCGTCGATGTGGTTCTGCCGGGCGTAGAAGTAGTCCCGGACCTCCTCATGGGGCATGGTCAGCGCCTGGGCGACGGCCACCGCCGCGGTGGTCACCTCCCCGCCGAGGTTGCGGCCCTCGGTGGCCAGGGAGAGCTTGTCGGTGACGTTGCGGTAGCGGCGGTGCACGTCGACCATGGCCCGGGCGATCCGGGGGTGGTTGCGCACCATGTCGGAGATCTCCTGCAGGTCCACGCCCTCGGGGAGGATCTCCCGGTCCAGGGCCACGTCCTGCATCTCGGCGAGCAGCCGGGAGTCGTCGTCCCGGGAGAAGAAGGTGGGGTCCACCCCGAAGGTCTCGGTGACCCGGAGCAGCACCGGCACGGTGAGCGGGCGCACGTCATGCTCGATCTGGTTGACGTAGCTGGCCGACAGACCCAGGGCCTTGGCCAGCGCCGCCTGGCTCATGTCGCGCTCCCGGCGGAGCTGGCGCAGCCGGGAGCCCACGTAGGTCTTGCCCATGGCCCCCAGGGTAATCGAGGGACCCCGAAGGTGATGAACCGATAACCGACCGTACTAATGAAAACAATGTGCGTTAAGCTGCCCGCATGAGCATCCCGCAGATCACCCCGCCGCCGCCGCGCCCCGCCCCCGGGATCCGCCCCCGGGGGCCGGTACCCGATCCAGAAGACGCAGGTCCCGCGATGGATCCGGGGCCGCTCGCGGATCTGCTCGCGGATCGGCTGGACGCCGCATTCGGCTTCCGCGGCCGGCCGCGCCGGGCCGCGGCGTGGACCGCCCTGGTGCGCCGGCTCGCCGCCGGCGGCGCCCCGGTCCCCCCGGGGGAGCTCGCCGAGCTCGCCGGGATCCCGGCGGCGGTGGACGGGGCGGGCCGGATCCGGGCCAGCCTGCTCGGCGGCGAACCCACCGCGCACCGGATCCGCCACCGCGGCGGCGCCTGCTGGGCCTGGTGCGTCTTCGACGCCCTGCTCGCCGGGATCCTGCTGGACGGCCCGGTGCGCCTGGAGTCGACCTGCCCGGCCGCCGGCGCCGGCGTCGGCTTCGTCGTCGACGGCGGGCGGGTGCTCGAGCACGACCCGGCCGACCGGGTCTCCCTGCCGGCCCGGTTCACCCCCGGCGCCGGGCTGCGCGCCGAGTTCTGCTGCCGGGCCCGGCTGTGGGCGGTACCCGCCCCGGGGGCGGATCTGGCCTGGCTGGACGTGCCGGCCGCCGCCGCGGTCGCCGTCGGCGTCGCCGACCGGCTCGGCCTGGGCTGAGCGGCCCCCGGATCGGCCGGGGCCCCCGCGACCGGATGGTCGCGGGGGCCCCGGCGTGGTCACTGCCACGTCAGGCTGCGGCGGGCGGGCCCGCCGGGCGCCGGACTAGTGGAACTGGCCCTCCTCGGTGGAGCCCTTCAGGGCGGTGGTGGAGGACAGCGGGTCCACGGTGGTGGCGATCCGGTCGAAGTAGCCGGCGCCGACCTCGCGCTGGTGCTTCACGGCGGTGAAGCCGCGCTCCTTGGCGGCGGCGAACTCGCGGTTCTGCAGGTCCACGAAGGCGGACATCTGCTCGCGGGCGTAGCCGTAGGCCAGGTCGAACATGCCGTAGTTCAGGGCGTGGAAGCCGGCCAGGGTGATGAACTGGAACTTGAAGCCCATCTTGCCCAGCTCGTTCTGGAACTTGGCGATCTCGTCCTTCTCCAGGTGCGCGGACCAGTTGAAGGAGGGGGAGCAGTTGTAGGCCAGCAGCTGGTCCGGGAACTCCTCGCGGACGCCCTCGGCGAACTTCTTGGCCAGCTCCAGATCCGGGGTGCCGGTCTCCATCCAGATGAGGTCGGCGTACGGGGCGTAGGACTTGGCGCGCTCGATGCAGGGCTCCAGGCCGTTCTTGACGTGGTAGTAGCCCTCGGCGGTGCGCTCGCCCTCGATGAACTTCTGGTCCCGCTCATCGACGTCGGAGGTGATGAGGGTCGCGGCCTCGGCGTCGGTGCGCGCGATGATCACGGTGGGCACGTTGGCCACGTCCGCCGCGAGGCGGGCCGAGGTCAGGGTGCGGATGTGCTGCTGGGTCGGGATCAGCACCTTGCCGCCGAGGTGGCCGCACTTCTTCTCGGAGGCCAGCTGGTCCTCCCAGTGGGTGCCGGCCGCGCCGGCCTGGATCATGGCCTTCTGCAGCTCGTAGACGTTCAGCGCGCCACCGAAGCCGGCCTCGCCGTCGGCGACGATCGGCAGCAGCCAGTTCTCGACGGAGTCGTCGCCCTCGATGCGGGCGATCTCGTCGGCGCGCAGCAGCGCGTTGTTGATGCGGCGCACGACGGCCGGAACGGAGTTGGCCGGGTACAGCGACTGGTCCGGGTAGGTGTGCCCGGAGAGGTTGGCGTCGCCGGCGACCTGCCAGCCGGAGAGGTAGACGGCCTTCAGGCCGGCGCGGGCCTGCTGCACGGCCATGTTGCCGGTCAGCGCGCCCAGGGAGTTGATGTAGGAGTCATCGTCGACGTTGACGCCCTCCCACAGCTTCTCGGCGCCACGGCGGGCGAGGGTGTGCTCCTCGACCACGGTGCCCTGCAGCTCGGCGACCTGCTCGGCGGTGTAGTTGCGGGTGATGCCCTTCCAGCGGGGATTCTCGTCCCAGTCCTTCTGGATTTCCTGGGCGGTACGGGCCTTGCCGACATTCGACATATCCGTTGTCACTTCCTTCGTTCCGACTTCGGTGGCGGATCCGGGCAAGCCGGCGCGAATACGCATGGCGAACCCCGGTATCCGGGGAGGCGCGCACCGGGCCCCGCGGCGGGCCGTCTCCGGTCCGGCGGGCGGACCGCGGAGGGCCTCCGCGACGGGGGCTGTGGTGCGTGCCCTACTTCACATGATGGGCGAGATCCGCGGCCAGGTCAAGGTTCGCCCCCTGTGAAGCGTTGTTCTTCGCGCGCCCGGATTAGCGAAGTTTGCAAAGATTGCCTATCGCCCCCGCAGGTTGCGCAAACCCGCAGGTAGACGCGAATCACGGGGTCACCAGGGGCTATGCGGGGTTAGCAGGGCGGCCGCCGTCCACCCCCGAATGGCGGGGGTCGGCGATGGCCGCTCCACCGGGGCGGCGCCGCCGGCCGCGCATGGGTCGGGGGTGGCGGGGGGTGGGGGCCCGGATCGGCCCCGGCAGGCCCGCCCCGGCGGGGGGAGCCGGACGCCGGGCCACCACGGCCGAGACGCGGATCACATATGGTGGATCCAACGGGTGCGTTTCCGGTGGCGGCCCCGGCGCCCACGCGACGCCCGACCGCGACCCCGCCCCACCCGCCGCGCGGCCCGCACCCGGCCGGCGCGCGACGCGCCTAACCCCGCGTCGACGAACACCTCTCATGAAGGAGCAAAATGACCGAACGCATCACCGTCGGCGGCCTGCAGGTCGCCAAGGTCCTGTACGACTTCGTCAACGACACCGCCCTGCCCACGGCCGGCATCGGGGACAAGGACGCCTTCTGGCAGGGGTTCGGCGAGATCGTCGCGAAGTTCACCCCCCGCAACGAGGAGCTGCTGGCCACCCGCGATGAGCTGCAGGCCAAGCTCGACGACTGGTACCGGGAGCACCCCGGCCCGCAGGATCACGACGCCTACGTCTCCTTCCTCAAGGAGATCGGCTACCTCGCCGAGGATCCGGGCGAGTTCACCGTGAACACCGCCAACGTCGACGAGGAGATCACCTCCACCGCCGGCCCGCAGCTGGTGGTGCCGGTGCTCAACGCCCGCTTCGCGATCAACGCCGCCAACGCGCGCTGGGGCTCGCTCTACGACGCCCTCTACGGCACCAACGCGATCCCCGAGGACGGCGGCGCGGAGAAGTCCGGCGGCTACAACAAGGTCCGCGGCGACCGGGTGATCGCCTGGGGCCGGGACTTCCTGGACACGGCGCTGCCGCTGCTGGAGGGCAGCCACGCCGACGCCACCGGCTACGCGATCACCGACGGCCGCTTCACCGCCACCGTCGACGGCTCCCCCGTGGGCCTGCGCGAGCCCGGCGCCCTGGTCGGCTACACCGGCGACGCCGGCGCCCCGGACTCCTACTACTTCAAGCACAACGGGCTGCACATCCAGCTGCTCATCGACCCCGACTCGCCGATCGGCAAGACCGACAAGGCCGGGGTGAAGGACATCGTGCTGGAGGCCGCGGTCACCAACATCATGGACCTGGAGGACTCCGTCGCCGCGGTCGACGCCGCGGACAAGGTGCTCGGCTACTCCAACTGGCTGGGCCTCAACGTCGGCGACCTGGAGGTCGACATCGTCAAGAACGGCAAGCCCGCCAAGCGCGCCGTCAACGACGACCGGCACTACACCGATCTCGAGGGCAATGACGTGCGGCTGCACGGCCGCTCCCTGAACCTGGTGCGCAACGTCGGCCACCTGATGCGCAACCCCGCCATCCTGGACGAGTCCGGGGCGGAGATCTTCGAGGGCATCATGGACGCGGTGCTGACCTCGGTGTGCGCCATCCCCGGCCTGGCCGAGGACAACCAGCGGCGCAACTCCCGCACCGGCTCCATCTACATCGTCAAGCCCAAGCAGCACGGCCCCGACGAGGTCGCCTTCACCGACGACCTCTTCGGCGCGGTGGAGGACCTGCTCGGCCTGGACCGGCACACCCTCAAGGTGGGCCTGATGGACGAGGAGCGGCGCACCTCGGTGAACCTGGACGCCTGCATCGCCCAGATCCCGGACCGGGTGGTGTTCATCAACACCGGGTTCATGGACCGCACCGGCGACGAGATCCACACCTCCATGCAGGCCGGCCCGATGTACCGCAAGGCGGTGCAGAAGACCGCGCCGTGGATGCTCGCCTACGAGGACAACAACGTCGACGCCGGCCTGGCGCACGGCCTGCAGGGCAAGGCCCAGATCGGCAAGGGCATGTGGGCGATGACCGAGCAGATGGCCGAGCTGCTGGAGCAGAAGATCGGCCAGCCCAAGCAGGGCGCCTCCACCGCCTGGGTGCCCTCGCCCACCGGCGCGGTGCTGCACGCCACCCACTACCACGAGGTGGACGTCTTCGAGGTCCAGGACAAGCTGATGACCGACGGCCGCCGGGAGACCTTCGACGACCTGCTCACCATCCCGGTGGACGCCGCGAAGGTCGGCGAGCCGGGCGCGGACTGGTCCGATGAGGAGCGCCGCAACGAGCTGGACAACAACTGCCAGTCCATCCTCGGCTACGTGATCCGCTGGGTGGAGCAGGGCGTGGGCTGCTCCAAGGTCCCCGACATCAACGACGTGGACCTGATGGAGGACCGCGCCACCCTGCGGATCTCCTCGCAGACCCTGGCCAACTGGCTCACCCACGGGGTGATCACCGAGGACCAGGTCATCGACTCGCTGAAGCGGATGGCCGCGGTGGTCGACCGGCAGAACGCCGGCGACGACAACTACCTGCCGATGTGCGAGGACTTCGACCGCTCCATCGGCTGGCAGGCCGCCCGCGAGCTCATCCTGGAGGGCACCGCCCAGCCCTCCGGCTACACCGAGCCGATCCTGCACCGGCGCCGCCTGGAGTTCAAGGCCCGCGAGGGCATCGACCAGGGCTAGCCGCCCGCCGGCGCGGCCCCCGCGGGGGCCGCGCCGCGCACCCGCGCCGCCGCCGGCCGGACCCCGCCCCCGGGGCCCGGCCGGCGGCGGCTCGCCGTCTGCCCGCACCCGCGGATCGATAGGGTGGGGGAGACCGCGGCCCGCCGAATCATCGGGCGGGCCGAGCCAGCGTGATGAAAAGGAGTGCGCATGGGCCCCAGCCGCCGCGCCGTGCTGTTCGACCTGGACGGGGTGCTCACCCCCACCGCCGACTACCACCAGGCCGCCTGGGGGGACATGTTCGGCGCCTTCCTGGCCGCCCGGGGGGCGGCGCCGTGGACGCCCGCGGACTACTTCGCCCACCTCGACGGCCGCCGCCGCGACGAGGGCATCCGCGCCCTGCTCGCCGACCGGGGCATCGAACTGCCCGAGGGCGACCCGGCCGAGGGCCCGGGGCCGGACACCGTCGCCGGGCTGGGGGAGCGCAAGAACGCCATGTTCGGCGAGCGGATCGCCGCCGGGGTGGACCCCTACCCGGGGTCGGTGGCCTACCTCGACCACCTCGCCGCGCTGCCGGAGCCCCCGGCGGTGGCGGTGGTCAGCTCCTCCCGCAACACCCATGCGGTGCTCGCCGCCGCCGGGCTGGCGGAGCGCTTCGCGGTGGTGCTCGACGGCACCCGCGCCCATGCGCTGGGCCTGGCCGGCAAACCCGCCCCGGACACCTACCTGCGCGCCGCGGCCGAGCTGGGCGTGGACCCGGCGGCGGCCACCGTGGTCGAGGACGCGGTCAGCGGGGTCGCCGCCGGCCACGCCGGCGGTTTCGGGGAGGTCATCGGCGTGGACCGGGGCGCCGGGGCGGCGGCGCTGGCCGCCGCCGGCGCGGACCGGGTGGTCGCCGACCTGGCGGAGCTCATCCGATGAACCCGGAGCGCACCCCCGCCGCCGGCACCGGCCTGGCCGAGGGCCCCGCCACCGCGGACACCGCCCCCGCCCCGGAGCCGGACCGCGCCGGCGGGGAGCGGGTCTCGGCGACCTCGGCGGCCCGCCGCCGGGCCCGCCGGGACTTCCCGGTCTCCCGGGCCGACGTGCACCACCACGGCATCGACGCGGAGTCGCTGCTGGACCGGGCGACGATGCCGGTGGACGAGTGGCGGCTCATCGAGTCCCGCCCGGAGGGCATCCCGCTGGGGGTCTCGGAGACCCTCTTCGCCCTGTCCAACGGCTACCTGGGCATGCGCGGCAACCCCCCGGAGGGCCGGGACTCCGCCGAGCACGGCACCTTCGTCAACGGGCTGCACGAGACCTGGCCAATCCGGCACGCCGAGGACGCCTACGGGCTGGCCCGGGAGGGCCAGACCATCGTCAACGCCCCGGACGCGAAGCCGATGCGGCTCTACGTCGACGATGAGCCGCTGCGCCTGGCCAGCGCCGAGGTGGTCGACTACGAGCGCTGCCTGGACTTCCGGGAGGGGGTGCTGCGCCGCCGCTTCATCTGGCGCACCCCCGGCGGCAAGCGGATCCGGGTCACCTCGGACCGGATGGTCTCCCTGCAGGAGAAGCACCTGGCGGTGCTCTCCCTGGAGGTGGAGCTGCTGGACTCCCCGGCGGCGGTGACCATCTCCTCCCAGCTGCTCAACCGGCAGGACGGGGAGGACGAGTACTGCGACCCGGCCACCGCCCAGGGCAAGGAGCTCGACCCGCGCCGGGCGGAGACCCTGGAGGAGCGGGTGCTGCTGCCGATCTTCCAGACCGAGTCGGAGCCGGGCCGGGCCACCCTGGCCTTCCGCTGCGCCGGCTCCGGGATGACCGTGGGCTGCGCCATGGCCAATGAGCTCACCGTGACCGTCCCGGAGGGCGAGCCGGCGCCCCATGTGGGCACCGAGCAGCTCACCGAGGAGGACACCGCCTCGATGGTGTACCAGGTCAACGCCCCGGCGGGCACCGTGCTGCGCCTGGAGAAGCTGGTCGCCTACCACTCCTCCCGGCACGTCGGCGGCGAGGAGCTGGCCTTCCGGTGCAGCCGCACCCTGAACCGGGCCCGCCGGGTGGGCCTGCGCGCCCTGCAGGACAACCAGCGCGAATGGCTGGAGCGGTTCTGGGAGCGCTCCGACGTGGTGATCCACGACCAGCCGGAGCTGCAGCAGGCGGTGCGCTGGAACATCTTCCAGCTGCTGCAGGCCTCCGCCCGCGCCGAGGTGCAGGGCATCCCGGCGAAGGGGATGACCGGCACCGGCTACGGCGGGCACTACTTCTGGGACACCGAGATCTACGTGCTGCCCTTCCTGGCCTACACCTCCCCGGCCTTCGCGCGCAGCGCGCTGCGCTTCCGCCGGAACATGCTGGAGGCGGCCCGGGCCCGCGCCGACGAACTCGCCCACGACGGGGCGCTGTTCCCCTGGCGCACCATCAACGGCCAGGAGTCCTCCGCCTACTACGCCGCGGGCACCGCCCAGTACCACATCGACGCGGACATCGTGTACGCGCTGATGAAGTACGTGCACGCCTCCGGCGACGTCGATTTCCTGCTCGACGAGGGCCTGGATCTGCTCATCGACACCGCCCGGTTCTGGCTCTCCCTGGGCTTCTTCACCCGGGACCGCTCCGGCTTCCAGATCCACTCGGTGACCGGCCCGGACGAGTACAACACCGTGGTGAACAACAACCTGTACACGAACGTGATGGCGCAGTTCAACCTGCGCGCCGCCGCGGACGTGGTGGAGCAGATGCGCGCGGAGCGGCCCCAGGAGTTCGAGGCGATGGTGCGCCGGCACGCCCTCGAGGAGGAGGAGGTCCGGGAGTGGCGGGAGGCCGCCGACCGGATGTACATCCCCTTCGACGAGAACCTCGGCATCCACCCCCAGGACGACCAGTTCCTGCTGCGCAAGCGGTGGAAGCTCGACGACCCGGAGACCGGGCCGAAGCGGCCGCTGCTGCTGCACTACCACCCGCTGACCATCTACCGGCACCAGATCATCAAGCAGGCCGACGTGGTGCTCGCCCTGTTCCTGCAGGGCCACCGCTTCACCGAGGAGCAGAAGCGCGCCGACTACGACTACTACGACCCGCTGACCACCGGGGACTCCACCTTGTCCGCGGTGGTGCAGTCGATCATCGCCGCGGAGCTGGGCTACGGCCGGCAGGCCATGGACTTCTTCATCCGGGGCCTGTACGTGGACCTGGCGGATCTGCACGGCAACACCGCCGACGGGGTGCACGTCGCCTCCGCCGGCGGGGTGTGGCAGTCCCTGGTGTACGGCTTCGGCGGCTTCCGGGACCACGGCGGCCGGTTCACCATCGACCCCCGGCTGCCGGAGGACTGGAGCGGGCTGACCTACCGGCTGACCATCCACGGCTGCCGGATCCGGGTCACCGTGCGCCGGCGCACCGTGGAGGTGGCCCTGGAGGAGGGTGACCACGCCATCGGCCCGGTGACCGTGGCCGGCCGCGAGGTGGTGGTGGATCGGGAGCCGCTGACCATCGTGATCGGTGCCGATTCCGGCCCCGGGGAGGGTGCGGACATGGCCAATACATGAGACGTGCCGCCTTTGTCCATTAGGATCGCCTAGCCTGTTTAAAATATCGCCTGACGTGCGCGGACGAAGCCGAGACTCTCACCAATATGGGGGCGAAATGGTGTTCCGCCCCCGTGGAAATTAAGGTGAAAGTGACACTGGAGGTGCCATGACTGTTACGAGTTCCGACCGTGAAGCGCTCGCTCACGGCAAAATCACGACCAAACCACTGCGTGAGCAGCCGAAATTCCCGTCCTGGGCCCTGAAGCTCATCATGGCCGTGACGGGCGTCCTCTTCGGCCTGTTCGTCATCGTCCACATGGTGGGCAACCTGAAGATCTTCCTCAACGAGGAGCACTTCAACGCCTACGCCGTGTTCCTGCGCTCGGTCGGTGCGCCGGCCGTGCCGACCGAGGGCGTGCTCTGGATCTTCCGGATCGTCCTGCTGGTCGCGCTCATCCTGCACGTGTACGGGGCCTTCGCCCTGCACGGCCGGGCCCGGCGCTCCCGCGGCAAGTTCCGCCGCCAGGGGATGGTGTCCAACTGGAACACCTTCACCGCCCGCTCCATGATCGTCACCGGCGTGGTGCTGCTGGCCTTCATCATCTTCCACATCATGGATCTGACCCTGGGCGTCCAGCCCATCGCCCCGCAGCCGTTCGGGCATCTCGACGCAGAGACGATCAGCTCCATGAACCCGGAGGCCGCGGCGGCGGCGCTGGCGAGCGCGGAGCACGGCGGCGCCTACGGCAACGTCATCCGCTCCTTCTCCCGCCCCGCGGTGGCCATCTGGTACATCATCGCGCAGCTCGCGCTGCTGATGCACCTGTCCCACGGGCTGTGGACCGCGACCAGCGACCTGGGCATCACCGGGCACCGCTGGCGCAAGGTGCTGCTGTTCCTGTCCGGCCTGATCCCGCTCCTCGTGGTGGTCGGCAACATCTCGATCCCGGTCGCCGTGCTGACCGGCCTGGTCAGCTAGGGCGAAGGAAAGAAAAGCAATGACTGCAGAAGCACTCATCAAGGAGTTCCAGGCCCCGGCCTCGTGCGTGGAGGGCGTCAAGATCGGCGACGTCATCGGGGACAACAGCCCCGGCGACAAGGTCTCCCAGCGCGAGCACTGGAACTACCAGAAGGACCACTACAACCTCGTCTCGCCGCTGAACCGGAAGAAGTTCCGGATCCTGGTCATCGGCACCGGCCTGGCCGCCGGCGCGGCCGCCGCCGCCCTCGGCGAGCTGGGCTACGACGTGAAGGCGTTCACCTACCATGACGCCCCGCGCCGGGCGCACTCCATCGCCGCCCAGGGCGGCGTGAACTCCGCCCGCGGCAAGAAGGTGGACAACGACGGCGCCTACCGGCACGTCAAGGACACCGTCAAGGGCGGCGACTTCCGCTGCCGGGAGAACGACTGCTGGCGGCTGGCCGACGAGTCGGTGCGCGTCATCGACCACCTCAACGCGATCGGCGCCCCCTTCGCCCGCGAGTACGGCGGCGCCCTGGCCACCCGCTCCTTCGGCGGCGTGCAGGTCTCCCGCACCTACTACACCCGCGGCCAGACCGGGCAGCAGCTGCAGCTGTCCACCTCCTCGGCGCTGCAGCGCCAGGTGGGCCTGGGCAACGTGGAGCTGTTCACCCACAACGAGATGGTGGACATCATCGTCGCCGACGGCCGCTGCCAGGGCGCGGTGATGCGCAACCTGATCACCGGCGAGCTCACCGTGCACACCGCGCATGCGGTGGTGCTGGGCACCGGCGGGTACGGCAACGTGTACCACATGTCCACCCTGGCGAAGAACTCCAACGCCTCGGCGATCATGCGGGCCTACGACCAGGGCGCCTACTTCGCCTCCCCGTCGTTCATCCAGTTCCACCCCACCGGCCTGCCGGTGAACGCGTACTGGCAGTCCAAGACCATCCTCATGTCGGAGTCGCTGCGCAACGACGCGCGGATCTGGACCCCGAAGAAGAAGGGCGACGACCGCCCGGCCAACGACATCCCCGAGGACGAGCGGGACTACTTCCTGGAGCGCCGCTACCCGGCCTTCGGCAACCTGGTGCCCCGCGACGTGGCCTCCCGCGCCAACGCGCAGCAGATCAACGCCGGCTACGGCGTCGGCCCGCTGAAGAACTCGGTGTACCTGGACCTGCTGGACGCGATCCGGGAGCTGGGCAAGGACACCATCAAGGAGCGCTACTCCAACCTCATCCAGATGTACGAGGAGGCCATCGGCGACGACGCCTACGAGGTGCCGATGCGCATCGCCCCGACCTGCCACTTCACCATGGGCGGGCTGTGGAGCGACTTCGACCAGATGACCTCCATCCCCGGCCTGTTCACCGGCGGGGAGTGCTCCTGGACCTACCACGGCGCCAACCGGCTGGGCGCGAACTCGCTGCTCTCGGCCTCCGTGGACGGCTGGTTCACGCTGCCCTTCTCGGTGCCGAACTACCTCGGCCCGCTGCTGGGCACCGACCGGCTGCCCGAGGACGCCCCCGAGGCCCTGGAGGCCGTGGAGCGGGTGCGCACCCGCCTGGACAAGCTGATGTCCATCGGCGGCAGCCACGGCGCCGAGTACTTCCACCGCCAGCTCGGCGAGGAGCTGTACCGGGTGTGCGGCGTGGCCCGCAACACCAAGGACCTCGCCGAGGGCCTGCAGAACATCCGCAAGCTGCGCGAGGAGTTCTGGGCGGACCTGTTCATCCCGGGCAACCCCGACGAGATGAACCAGCAGCTGGAGTACGCCAACCGGGTCGCGGACTACCTCGACCTGGGTGAGCTCATGTGCGTCGACGCCCTGGACCGGGACGAGTCCTGCGGCGCGCACTACCGCGACGATCACATCGACGAGGAGGGCGAGGCCGAGCGCGACGACGCCAACTGGTGCTTCGTCTCCGCCTGGCAGCGCGGCGACAACGGCCCCGCCTGGGACCTGAAGTCGCATGAGTTCATCCGCCACGCCGAACCCCTCAGCTTCGAGGCCGTCCCGCTCATGACAAGGAACTACAAGTAATGAAACTGCATCTTGAGATCTGGCGTCAGGCCGGCCCGCAGACGGAGGGGCACTTCGAGACCGTCGACGTTGACGACGCGGTCCCGGAGATGTCCATCCTGGAGCTGCTTGACCACGTCAACTCCAAGTACGTGGAGGCGGGCAAGGAGCCCTTCGCCTTCGCCTCCGACTGCCGTGAGGGCATCTGCGGCACCTGCGGGCTCAACGTCAACGGGCGCCCGCATGGCCCGGGCAAGAACACCCCGGCCTGCCAGCAGCGGCTGCACCAGTTCGACGACGGCGATTCGCTGAAGATCGAGCCGATGCGCTCCGCCGCCTACCCGGTGATCCGGGACATGGTGGTGGACCGCTCCGCCCTGGACCGGGTGATGGAGAAGGGCGGCTACGTCTCCGTGGCCGCCGGCACCGCCCCGGACGCGGACACCCTGCACGTCAACCACGAGACCGCCGAGCTCGCCCTCGACCACGCGGCCTGCATCGGCTGCGGCGCCTGCGTCGCGGCCTGCCCCAACGGCGCGGCGCACCTGTTCACCGGCGCGAAGCTGGTGCACCTGTCGCTGCTGCCGATGGGCAAGCAGGAGCGCGGGCTGCGCGCCCGGAAGATGGTGGACCAGCTGGAGACCACCTTCGGCCCCTGCTCGCTGTTCGGCGAGTGCGCCGAGGTCTGCCCGGCCGGCATCCCGCTGACCGCCGTCGCCTCCATCTCCAAGGAGCGGGCGCGTTCGGCATTCCGGGGCAAAGACGACTAGGCTGAGAATTCACTGAGTCGGTTCCCAAGGAAGGACTGAAAATATGGCCAGCAAGGTCGCTGAGCGGTACCCGGGCGAGGAGCACTTCGTCGAGGGATACGTGCCGCAGAGCATGAACGCCGAGTACTCGTCCCTGCACCGTAGCGTCACCTGGATCGGCATGGGCTGCATCCTGAGCTCGCTGCCCTTCTGGGGAACCTTCGTCTTCGGCCTCGCGGTGACCATCTTCGGCACCCACACCTCGCACAACCAGGGCTACATCGACATGCAGGGCCAGGTCGTCGGCGCCGGCGCCGACTTCAACTCCCTGTGGTTCCTCTGGGGCGGCCTGATCGGCGCCCTGCTGATGGTCACCATCGGCGTGCTGCTCATCAAGAAGGGGCGCAAGAACTACAAGGAGTACCTGCGCACCTACGGCGGCCACCACTAGGCCCGCCCCCGCTCGTCGGGCGGCGCACGCCGCCGGCCGGCACCTCCAGGGGCCCCGCCCCCGACCGCGCGACCGCGGCCGGCGGCGGGGCCCCGCCGCATCCGCCGGTCCCCCCCTTTTCCGGGGGGACGCGCCCGGGCGGCGGGCCCCCGCGCGACCGGGGCGCCCCGGCGGCGATAATGGGGCCCATGGCCCGACACGCCCAGCCCGATCCCGCCGCGCCCGCCGCCCCCGCCGACCCCCCGGACGGGGCCGGCGCCGCGGACCCGGCGCCCCGCGCCGACGGCACCCTGCCGGTGCCCGGGCCCTCCCCGGAGAACGAGGCCCGCAAACGCGCCGAACTGCGCCGATCCAAGGCCTTCGCCACCGGGCTGCTGGTCGCGGCGACGCTCATCTACCTCGGCTGCCGTTGGGCGGAGGCCTCCGCGCACGCCGCCGGGGCCCGGCCCGAGGCCTGGGTGGGTTACGTGCGCGCCGCCGCGGAGGCCGGCATGGTCGGCGCCCTCGCCGACTGGTTCGCGGTCACCGCCCTGTTCCGGCACCCGATGGGCATCCCCATCCCGCACACCGCGATCATCCGCCGGAAGAAGGACCAGGTGGGCGCGGCCCTGGCCGATTTCGTCGGCGCCAACTTCCTCAACCCGGCGCTCATCGTGGACAAGGTGCGCCAGGCCGACATCCCGGAGCGGGTGGGCGACTGGCTCACCGAACCCGGCCACCCCGAGCAGGTCAGCGCCGAGGTGGGCCGCTTCCTCGGCAACGCCCTGGAGGCGATGGACCCCGCCGACGCGGAGCTCATCATCCGCACCGGGCTCATCGACCGGCTCGCCGAACCCGCCTGGGGCCCGCCCGCCGGCCGGGCCCTGGCCCAGCTCATCGAGGAGGGCCGCACCGAGCCGGTGATCCAGCAGCTCGCGGACTGGCTGCACCGCAAGGCGATCGGCGCCGGGCCGCTCATCGACCGGGTGCTCGGCGAACGCGCCCCCTCCTGGGCCCCGGCCTTCGTCAACGACCTCATCGGGGAGCGGGTGCACCGGGAGCTGGTGGACTTCGCCCGGGGGGTGCGCCTGGACCCCGAGCACGAGGCCCGGGCCGCGATCCGGCGCTTCCTGGCCCGGCTGGCCCGGGATCTGCAGGAGGACCCGGAGACCATGGCGCGGGTGGAGGAGCTCAAGGCGGAGCTGATGGACTCCCGGCCGGTGACCGCCGCCCCGGAGCGGATCTGGGCGGCCACCGCGACGGCGGTGGTGGCCGCCGCCCGGGACCCGGAGTCGCTGCTGCGCCGCAAAATCGCCGAGGCCGCCGCGGCCTACGGGGCGCGGCTGCGCGCGGAGGGGGAGCTGCGCGCCGCCATCGACCGCCGGATCGAGTCGGCGGTGCACTTCATCGCGGTGAACTACGGCGGGGAGGTCACCTCCATCATCTCCGAGACCGTGGAGCGCTGGGACGCCGACGAGGCCTCCTCCAAGATCGAGCTCATGGTGGGCCGGGACCTGCAGTTCATCCGGGTCAACGGCACCGTGGTGGGCTCCCTGGCCGGGCTGGCGATCTACACCGCCTCCACGCTGCTCTTCGGCGGCTGAGCGGGCGGCCCGGCGGCGGCCCCGCGTAAGGTGGGGTGCGTTCGACCACCCATGCGCCGCCGGCGCCGACCCGAGGAGGGGCCATGACCGACCGCGAAGACTTCCGAGACGACGCCGGCGCCCATGAGGCGCCCGGGACCGGCGAGGACGCCGCCGGCGGGGCCGCCGGCCGGGAGGCCGGCGCCCGCGGCGCCCTGGACCTGGTGACCACCGGCTTCTACGCCTGGATCGGCGCCGGGGCGCGCACCGTGGAGCTGCTCGGCGAGATCGGGGAGCGGGTGCGCTCCGAGGAGGCCGCCAAGGACGCCCGGGAGCGCGCCGCCGCCGGCGCCGGCCGGCTCGGCGAGCAGTCCCGGGACGCCTTCCGGCGGGCCGTGTCCGCCGCCCAGGAGGCCTTCGACGAGGCCCTGGACGCCACCCGGGAACGCGGCGACGCCGCCTTCGCGAAGGCCGACGCGCTGCCCGACGACGTCGCCGAGCGCCTGGCCAGGCTCCGCCCGGAGCAGCTCCGGGAGGTCGCGGACAGCTACCTGGAGACCGCCTCCCGGCTCTACCGGGATCTCGCCGAGCGCGGCGAGCGCGTGGTGCAGGAGACCATCCCCGGCGGACCGGCCGCGGGCGACGCCGCCGAGGCCCCCGGCGGGGCGCACCGGGACCGCGCCCGCCGCGGAGCCGGCGGCGGCTTCGGCCGGATCGTGGATCCGCTGGGCATCGCCGGGCTGCTGCGCTCGGCCCGCACCGGCGACGCCGCCGGGGCGGAGCGGCTGGCCGGCAATGTCGAGGAGCTCGCCCGGGAGGCCACCCGGCCGCTGCGCGAGGCCGGGGAGCAACTGCGCCGCCGGATGGACGACGAGGGCGTCACCGAGCAGGTGCAGGACGCCCTGCGCCAGGCCGCGGACGTCACCGAGGCGCTGCTCGGCGCGCTGCGCGCCCAGGCCGAGGCCGGGGCCGCGGACGCGGCCGCCCGCGCCGCCCGGGCCGCCGACGCCGCCGCCGGGACCGGGGAGGCCGAGGAGGTCGAGGTGGTCGAGGTGATCGACGTCGACGTCGACGAGGAGCCCGGCGCCGCCGGGGCCGCGGGGGAGGACGCCCGGTGACGCTGCCGCTGCTGCCGCCCGGCGGGGACCTGCTGATGGTCCTGCCGGCCTGGATCGAGCTGTTCTTCCGGATGCTGGTGCCCATGGTGGTCGGCATCATGGCGCTCATCGGCGTGGTGCTGGTGCTGCGCACCCGCCCCGACGCCTTCACCGCCGCCGACCGCAAGCCCCGCGGCACCTGGGCGGGCCTGCTCGCCGGCTGCTCGATCTTCCTGATCTTCCCCTGGATCGGCTGGCTGATGCTGGGCATCCCGGTGATCGCCTCCCTGGTGATCACCGGCATCTACTGGCTCGACGTGCGCCCCCAGATCAAGGATCTGCTGGCCAACGCCCAGGGCTGAGGCCCCGGGGCCGCCGGCGATCCCCTTGTCCGGTCGGGGGGGGCCGTTATCCTCGGGTCCGTCCATGATGTCGATCAGGGAAGGACCGGTGCCCGATGAGCGCCGACGACGATTCCGGAACCCGGCGGCGGCTGGTGTTCGCCAGCGTGTTCCTGGTGGTGTTCTTCGGGCTGCCCGCCCTGGTGCTGCCGGTGCTGGGCGGGGTGTTCTCCGCGAACCTCGGCCAGGTGGAGCTGATCCTCACCGTGGTGCTGGCGGCGGCCGCCGCCTTCTTCGCCGCCCGCTGGGCGGCCCGCGGGGTGCGGTAGCCCGCCGCGCGGGCCGGGGGCGGGCCTAGTCGAAGACCACGGTGCGGTTGCCGTAGACCTGCACCCGGTCCTCCAGATGCCAGCGCAGCCCCCGGGCGAGCACCTGCTTCTCCGCGTCCCGGCCCTCCCGCTGCATATCCCGCGGGGTGTCCTTGTGCGAGACCCGGATCACGTCCTGCTCGATGATCGGGCCATCGTCCAGATCCTGGGTGGCGTAGTGGCAGGTCGCCCCGATGAGCTTCACCCCCCGCTGATGGGCCTGGTGGTAGGGGCGGGCGCCCATGAAGGAGGGCAGGAAGCTGTGGTGGATGTTGATCGCCCGGCCCTCCCACATCTCGCACAGATCCGGCGGCAGGATCTGCATGAACCGGGCCAGCACCACCGCATCCGGATCATGGGCGTTGACCAGCTCGGCGACCTCGTCGAAGGCGCGGCGCTTGCCCACCGCGTCCGGGGGGAAGGGCACGTGGTGGAAGGGGATGCCGTGCGCGGCGGCCAGCGGCTCCAGGTTGCGGTGGTTGCCGATCACCGCGCACACCTCCATCGGGTAGTCGTTCTGATCCACCCGGCCGAGCAGGTCCTGCAGGCAGTGGCCCTCCTTGGACACCAGGATCACCGCCTTCTTGCGCACCGCGTTGTCGGTGACCCGCCAGCTCACCGGCTTGCCCTCCTCGCCGAGCTCCTCGACCAGGGGGCGCAGCGCCTCGACGACCTCCTCCCGGGTCATCTCCAGGGGCTCGGCGCGCACCGCCTGCCGGGTGAAGAACCAGCCGGACTCCGGGTCGGAGAAGAAGTGCGCCTCGGTGATCCAGGCGCCGATGCCGGCGAGGAAACCGGAGAGCTTCGCGACGATGCCCGTGGAATCCGGGCATCCGAGGGTGAGGATGTACTGGTGTTCCTGGGGCGCGAGCGCGGGCTGCGCCAGGGGCGATGCGGTCATTCCCCGCAGTGTAGTCCGCGGATTAGGCTGGGTGCCCATGAACCCCGCGCCCCCCGATCGCGTCGATCTCGCCCTGCTCGACCCCGCCGCGCCCGCCGCGGACCTCGCCGCCGCCGCGGCACGCGCCGCCGCGGCCGGCTGCGCCGGGGTGCGGGTGCCCACCGCGGCGCTGGGCCCCGTCGCCGCGGCGCTGCGCGCCGCCGGCGCCGACCCCGCCCCGCGGCTCGGCGCGGTGGCCGGGTTCCCGCTGGGCCGCTCCGATCTGCTGGTCACCGCCGCGGAGGCCCGGCTGGCCGCCGACCGCGGCGCCGGTGACGTGGCCTTCGTGGCGGATCCGGCGGCCACCGCCGCCGGGGACGCGAACGCGGTGCTCGCCCAGACCGTGGCGCTGCGGGAGGCCGTCGCCGCCCCGGTGCAGCTCACCGTGGTACTGGAGACCGGGCTGCTCACCGGCGGGGCGGCGGCCGGGGAGGCCCTGGCCGCGGTGGCGGCCGCGGCGGTCGCCGGCGGGGCGGACGCCCTGGCCACGGCCACCGGCTGGCATCCGGCGGGGGTGGGCGGGCCGGCCCAGCTGCGCATCCTCGCCCGGGCGGTGGCCGAGGCCGGGGCCGGCGGCCGGGTGGGCCTCATCGCGGTGCGCGAGGGCGGCCGCGGGCCGGTCGCCGGGGCGCCGGCGGCGGCGGAGCTGCTCGCCGCCGGGGCGCATGTGGTGCAGGAGGGGCCGGGCTACCTGGTGGCGTAGTCGATTCCGCGCAGCTCGGACAGGCGCACCCCCGAGCCGGCCAGATCCACCTCGAGGCCGCCGGGGACCACCCGGATCCCGGTGACGGTGAGCCCGCCGCCGATCTGGGCCACCGGCCCGGACACGGCCGCGTCGGCCAGGGCCGCGATCACCGCGTCGGCGTCGATCCCGGCCAGGGCGCCCCCGGAGACCTCGGCCTCCACCGCCCCGCCGCGGGCGACCGGGGTGACGTCGGCGGAGGCCAGCCCGCCGCCGAATTCGCAGACCAGCACCCCGCGGGCGGGGTCCGGGGTGACCTTCGTCATCCGGGTGAGATCGGCGGCCATCCGCTCCAGCAGGGAATCCCCGGCCGGCCGGGTGGCCAGGTTCGCCTCGGCGAGGATCAGATCCGCGGGCACGCTCGCGGTGATCTCCACCCCGCCGGCCACCGGATCGGCCGCGTCGGAGACGTCGAGGTCGGTGAGCAGCACCCGGGCCGCCGGGGTGCCGCGCACCACCGGCGCGCCCCGTTCGCCGAGGGGGTCCTCGATGAGCAGGGTGCGCGGGGCGCGGATCTCGGCGCGGCCGATGCTGCGGGAGAGCAGCCCGGGCAGCAGCGGGGCGGCGCCGAAGGAGGTCTCCGGGTCCTCCGGGGCGGTCACCGACTCCTCGGCCATCGCCTGCCGGAAGCCCTCGTCGATCTGGTGGGACACCCAGGCGCGGGCGCCGATTTCGGCGGCCGCGGCGATGAGCGCCACCACCACGAGCAGTCCGATCAGGATTCCGGCGGCGCGGCCGGGGCGGGTCTTGTTCTTCGCATGCACCCCGCCCAGTCTACGGAGCCGCCCCGGCCATGCCGCGGCGCCCGCCGCGCCGGCCATGGGGGCCGGGCGGCGGGCGCCGGGGGAGGGGCGGGGCGCCGGGTCTAGTTGCGGCCGGCGTACTCGTCGAGCAGCTTCGCCTCGCGCTCGAAGATGGCCTTGACCGCCTCGGCGACCTTCGGCTCGAGCATGGCGCCCATCATGGGCACGTTGACCACCACGTCCACCCCGGTGGCCAGGGCGGCGCCCTCGCCGGAGGCGGTGAGGTCCTGGGTGCCGGTGAAGGACACCGGGAAGCCCTTCACCTCGGCGTTGACCGTGGCGGAGGCGGCGTCGCCGCTCAGCGGGCCCCAGGTGATCCGGCGGTTGACGGTGAGATCGGACTTGACCATGGACTTCACCGCGTCCGGCAGCGCGTCGGTGGGCATCTTCTGGTTGAGTTCCACCTCGACGTTGTCGCCGGAGGCGTCGAAGGAGACGACCTCCCCGGCGGGGTCGGAGAGGTTCTCCGCGAGGTAGGTCCAGTACTCGTTGGAGGCCAGGGCCTGGTGGACCTTCGCCGGGGAATTGTCGAGGGTGACGTCGATGTCTGCGTGGTTAGCCATGCCGCGATACTAACGTGGGGGACGTGCCCGAGACAGCCCTTCACCGGATTTCCGCCATATCGGAAACGAAAATTATCCGCGATCTGCCGTTCTCGCAGCTCACGACCCTGCGCCTCGGGGGTGCCCCCGCGGCGACGGTGCGCTGCGGCAGCCTGGACGCGGTGGTCGCGGTGGTGCGCGAACTCGATTCCCGGCGGGTGCCGGCGCTCATCGTCGGCGGCGGCTCCAACCTGGTGGTCGCCGACGACCCCGGCGATCTCGTCGCCGTGGTGATCGACGCCGACCGGGTGGAGGTCCGCGCCGAGGGCGACGGGTTCCTGGTGGAGGCCGAGGCCGGGGCGGAGTGGGACCGGGTGGTCGCGCAGGCGGTGGCCGCCGGCGCCGGGGGCGTGGAATGCCTCTCCGGGATCCCCGGATCCGCCGGGGCCACCCCGGTGCAGAACGTCGGCGCCTACGGGGTGGAGATCTCCTCCGTGCTCGCCGAGGCGCTGCTGCTGGACCGGGCCACCGGGGAGGTCGCCTGGACCCCGCCGGCGGCCCTGGAGCTGGGCTACCGCAGCTCCAACCTCAAGCACACCGCCCGGGCGGTGGTGCTCGCGGTGCGGCTGCGGCTCACCGGCGACGGGCTGTCCGCCCCGCTGCGCTATGGGGAGCTGGCCCGGCGGCTGGGCGTGGCCGCCGACGAGGCCGCCGCCGGCCGGGCCCGCCGCCCGGTGGCCGAGGTGCGCCGGGAGGTGCTGGCGCTGCGCCGGGGCAAGGGCATGGTGCTCGACCCGGCGGATCACGACACCTGGTCGGCGGGCTCCTTCTTCACCAACCCGGTGATCGACGCCGCGGCGCTCGGTGAGGTGCGCGCCGCGGTGGCGGCGCGCTGCGGGGCGGAGGCGGCCGCGGCGATGCCCGCGCACCCGGCGAGGGCGGGGCGGGTGAAGCTGTCCGCGGCCTGGCTCATCGAGCGCGCCGGCTTCGGCCGCGGCTACCCCGGCGAGGGCGCCCCGGTGCGGCTGTCCACCAAGCACACCCTGGCGCTGACCAACCGGGGCGCCGCGCGCACCGCGGACCTGGTGGCCCTGGCCCGGGAGGTGCGCGACGGGGTGGCCGCCGCCTTCGGGGTGCGGCTGCACCCGGAGCCGGTGTGGGTGGGCGTGGCCATCGACGGGGACTGACCGCCGCGACCGCGCACGCCACGCGCCCCCGCGCCCGGGGCGGGCGCGGGGGCGCGGGGGTCAGCGGCGCAGATCGTCGGCGGTCTTGCCCTCCGCGGCGAGGCGCTCGACCAGCACATCGCGCACATCCCGGCGGCGCACCTTGCCCATCTGGTCCCGGGGCAGCTCATCGAGGTGGAAGTACGCCTTCGGCACCTTGTACCGGGTGAGGTTGTCCCGGCAGTGGTTGCGGTACTCGGAGGTGTCCAGCCGGGCGTAGTCCCCGATCGTGATCGCGGCGACCACCAGCTCGGAGCCGTCCGCCAGGGGCAGGCCCACCACCGCGGCGTCCACGATGCCCGGATGGTCGGTGAGCACCTCCTCCACCTCGGCGGGGTAGACGTTGAACCCGCCGGTGATGATCACCTCCTTGATCCGGGCGACCAGCCGGATGAACCCGTCCGGCTCCATCACCCCGACGTCCCCGGTGCGGTAGAACCCGTCCGGGGTGAAGGAGGCGGCGGTCTCCTCCGGCAGGTTGAGGTAGCCGGCGAAGACCTGCGGCCCGGTGACCACGATCTCGCCCTCCTCGCCATGCGGCAGCTCCCGGGCGGGATCCTCCGGGTCCACGATCTTGACGTCGGTGTCCGGGAAGGGCACGCCCACGTAGCCGGGCCGGCGGTTGCCGTCCATGGTGTTGCCCACGATGATCGGGGAGGTCTCGGTGAGGCCGTAGCCCTCCACCAGCTTGCCGCCGGTGAGCCGCTCCCACTTGTCCACGGTGCGCACCGGCAGCGTGGAGGCCCCGCAGAAGGCGAAGCGGATGCCCTCCAGGCTGTCCCCGCGGCTCTCCGCCTCCTCGATGATCTTCTCGTAGAGGGTGGGCACCCCGGGCACCCAGGTGGGCCGGTTGCGCTTCATCACCTTCATGATCAGGTCCATCTTCGCCGCCGGCACCAGCACCAGCTCCGCGCCGACGTAGACGCTCACGTTGGTGACGATGGTCAGCCCGTAGGCGTGGAACATGGGCAGCACCGCCAGCGCGATCTCGCGCTGCTCGCCCAGGCCCGGCACCCAGGCCTTGCCCTGCATCACGTTGGCGACCAGGTTGCCGTGGGTGAGCTGGGCGCCCTTGGGGGCGCCGGTGGTGCCGGAGGTGTACATGATGACCGCCACGTCATCGGCGGCCACCGGCCGGTCCGGTTCCGGCATCGGCGGGGTCTTCGCCGGATCGGCGTCCCCGGCGAAGACGCCCGGCCGGGTGCGCGGGTCGGGGCTGCCCAGCTCGGCGCGGGTGGCCTTGAGCTTGCCGAAGGGCAGCCGCAGCGCGGTGCGCAGCGCCCAGGGCATGTCGTCGATCATGTTGATCGGCAGGATGGTCTCCAGGGGGGTGGTCCTGGCCACCTCGTCGAGCACCGGGGCGGTCTTGTCCCAGCAGATCGCGATTTTCGCGCCATGGTCGGCGAAGGGCCCGCGCAGCTCCCGGGCGGTGTAGAGCGGGTTGTGCTCCACCACGGTGGCGCCCAGGTTGAGCACCGCGAGATAGGCCACCACATGCTGCGGGCAGTTCGGCATCACCAGCGCCACCCGGTCGCCCTGGCCCACGCCCAGGGAGCGCAGCACGCCCGCGGCATGCCGGACCTGGGCGTCGACCTCGGCGAAGGTGCGGCTGCGGCCGAAGAAGGTGAGCATCGGCCGGTCCGGCCAGGTGCGCACCGCGTCCCGGTACAGGTCCACCAGGGTGGTGTCGCCGTAGTCGAGGTGGGGCGGGGTCCATTCCGGGTAGTGCCGCAGCCAGATGCGGTCGGCGTCGGACATCTCGGACATCGGTTCGTCTCCTGGTGCCTTCGGGTACGGGGTCGCGGAATCGTGGGCCATCCTACGCGCGCGTAGGTTGTCGGGCCGGGGGATGCGGGGCAGGCTGGGGGAATGGCCCCCACCACCCCACCCACGGCGCCGCGCGTCGCCGTGCTGTCCATGCACACCTCGCCCCTGGAGCAGCCCGGCACCGGCGACGCCGGGGGCATGAACGTCTACATCCTGCACACCTGCCTGGAGCTGGCCCGCGCCGGCGCGCGGGTGGACGTCTACACCCGGGCCACCCGGCCCAGCCAGGGCGAGGTGGTGGAGTACGCGCCGAATATGCGGATCATCAACGTCGTCGCCGGGCCCTACGAGGGCCTGGCGAAGGCGGAGCTGCCCACCCAGCTGGCCGCCTTCGCCGGCGGGGTGCTCGCCTTCGCCCGCCGGGAGGGGCTGGCCTACGACGTGATCCACTCCCACTACTGGCTCTCCGGGCAGGTCGGCTGGTTGCTCCGGGACCTGTGGCGGGTGCCGCTGGTGCACACCGCGCACACCCTGGGCGCGGTGAAGAACCAGGCCCTGGCCGAGGGCGACCGGGCGGAGCCGGAGTCGCGCCGGATCTGCGAGCAGCAGATCGCCGACAACGCCGACTCCATGGTGGTCAACACCGAGGAGGAGCGCGCCGCCCTGGTCGACCACTACGACGCCGACGCGACCCGGATCGAGGTGATCCCGCCGGGGGTGGACGTGGAGATGTACTCGCCGGGCTCGGATCGGGCCACCGAACGCGCCCGCCGGGAGCTGGGCATCCCGCTGCACGCGGACATCGTGCTCTTCGTCGGCCGGCTGCAGCGGCTCAAGGGCCCCCAGGTGCTGCTGCGCGCCACCGCCGAGCTGCTGCGCCGGGACCCCTGCCGGCCGCTGGGCACGCTCATCTGCGGCGGGCCCTCGGGCACCGGCCTGGACCGGCCCGACGAGTTCCTGGACCTCGCCGCGGAGCTGGGCCTGGGCGCGCACGCGAGGTTCCTGCCGCCCCGGCCGCCCGGGGAGCTGGTCTCGCTGTACCGGGCCGCGGACGTGGTGGCGGTGCCCAGCCACAACGAATCCTTCGGCCTGGTCGCCATGGAGGCCCAGGCCGCAGGCACCCCGGTGGTCGCCGCGAAGGTCGGGGGCCTGGCGGTGGCGGTGGCCGACGGGGTCACCGGGCTGCTGGTCGAGGGCCATGATCCGGCCCGCTGGGCGGACGCCATCGGCGGCCTGCTCGACGATGACGCCCGCCGCCTGGAGATGGCCGCCGCGGCGCCGGCGCACGCCGCCGGGTTCTCCTGGCGGGCCACCGCCGAGGCCCTGCTGGGGGTCTACAATCGGGCCATCGCCGACCGCGCCGCCTGCGGCGGCGACTGCCCCCGACACGGCGGCGGCCGGATCTGACGCGGTCCCGGCGCGCCGCGGGAGAGGAGCCCCGATGAGCCCCGACCGGCCCGAGGACGCCCTGGCGGAGCTGTCCGCCCAGCTGACCCGGATGGGGGTGGAGCACACCCTCGCCGACCCGGCGGCGGTGGTCACCCTGCCGGGCACCCGGAAGCTGAAGACCGTGGTGGGCCTGGTGCCCGGCCGGGATTCGCTGCGGGTGGAGGCCTTCGTCTGCCGGCGCCCCGAGGAGAACGCCGAGGAGGTGCACCGGCTGCTGCTGCGCCGCAACGGCCGGATGTTCGGCGTCGGCTACGCCGTGGACGCCCGCGGGGACATCTACCTGGTCGGGCAGCTGCCCGCGAGGCTCGCCGACGAGGACCTGGACCGGCTGCTGGGCCAGGTGCTGGAGGCCGCGGACGGGGACTTCAACCTGATCCTGGAGCGCGGCTTCGCCTCCTCGATCCGCCGGGAGTGGGCCTGGCGGGTGGATCGGGGCGAGTCCCTGGCCAACCTCGCCGCCTTCCGGCACCTCATCGACGACGACGCCGCCGGGGATGCCGGGGATGCGGGGCCGGGCGGCGGCGCAGGTCGGGCGCATGGCGGCGGGGCGCCGCTGCCCGAGTAGCGGCGCGCGGGGACGATTTCGGGCACAATAGGCGGTATGAGCACCGGAAACCTGATTCTCCTCCGTCATGGCCAAAGCGCGTGGAACGCGTCCAACCAGTTCACCGGCTGGGTGGACGTGCCGCTGACCGACAAGGGCCGGGCGGAGGCCGTCCGCGCCGGTGAGCTGCTGGTGGAGGCCGGGCTGAAGCCCGAGGTGCTGTACACCTCGCTGCTGCGCCGCGCCATCAACACCGCGCACCTGGCCCTCGACGTCGCCGACCGGCTGTGGATCCCGGTGGTGCGGGACTGGCGCCTCAACGAGCGCCACTACGGCGCCCTGCAGGGCCTGAACAAGGCCGAGACCAAGGAGAAGTACGGCGAGGACCAGTTCATGAGCTGGCGCCGCTCCTACGACACCCCGCCGCCGGAGCTCGCCGACGACTCCGAGTACTCCCAGCACGATGACCCGCGCTACGCGGCCCTGGACGAGGTGCCGCGCACCGAGTGCCTGCTCGACGTGGTCAAGCGGTTCATCCCCTACTACGAGGCGGAGATCCTGCCGCGGCTGAAGCGCGGGGAGACCGTGCTCGTCGCCGCGCACGGCAACTCGCTGCGCGCCCTGGTCAAGCACCTCGACGGGATCTCCGACGAGGACATCGCCGGGCTGAACATCCCCACCGGCATCCCGCTGGTCTACAAGATCGACGACTCCGGGGCGGTGACCAACCCGGGCGGCGACTACCTCGACCCGGAGGCCGCCGCCGCCGGCGCCGCCGCGGTGGCCGCCCAGGGCGGCAAGTAGCCCGCGGCCGCCCCCGCGCGCCCGCGCCCCGGCCCCGCCGCACCCGGCGGGGCCGGGGCGCGGGCGT
Organism: Corynebacterium sphenisci DSM 44792; assembly: GCF_001941505.1. Classification (NCBI taxonomy): domain Bacteria; kingdom Bacillati; phylum Actinomycetota; class Actinomycetes; order Mycobacteriales; family Corynebacteriaceae; genus Corynebacterium; species Corynebacterium sphenisci. The sequence continues at coordinate 244,665 of NZ_CP009248.1, forward strand.
TATGGTTTACCCGTGATCGAGCTCCTCGCCGCCGCCGCCGCGGGCGCGGCCGCCGCCGCCGGCGGGATCGGCGGCGCCGCCGCGCTGCGCCGCCGCCGCGCCGCCCGGGTCGCCGCCGCCCGGGTGCCGGAGCGGGCGGAGCGGGTGAGCACCATCGGCCAGGTGCTGCACCTGTGCGTGCGCGGGGCGCCCACCGGGATCGTGGTGCTCGACATCAGCGAGGACGTGATCCTGTCCAACCCGGCGGCCCATGCGCTGGGCCTGGTGCATGAGCGCACCCCGCACCGGCGGGTGCGCGACACCGCGCTGCGGGTGCTCGACACCGGGGAGCCGCAGACGGTGAACCTGGTCATCCCGCCGCGGCGGGCCGGGGCGGCGGACACCTGCGTGCGCTGCGCGGTGGCCCCGCTCACCGTCGCCGACGACCGCTTCGTGGTGCTCTACGGCACCGACGAATCGGAGCTGGTGCGCATGGAGTCCGCCCGCCGGGACTTCGTCGCCAACGTCTCCCATGAGCTGAAGACCCCGGTCGGCGCGCTGGGCCTGCTGGTGGAGGCCCTGGTGCAGGCCAAGGGCGACCCGGAGGCGGTGGCGCGCTTCGGGGCCAGCCTGACCCGGGAGGCGGACCGGCTCTCCACGATGATCACCGAGCTCATCGCGCTGTCCAAGCTGCAGGGCGCCGAGGCCCCGCCGGATCTGGAGGAGCTGCCGGTGCGCCGGATCATCGAGGAGGCGGTGCACCGGGCCCGGGTCCCCGCCGAGGACGCCGGGATCCCGCTGACCTGGGACTGCGCCGCGGATCTGCGGGTGCGCGGGGACCGGGCGCTGCTGGTCACCGCGGTGGCGAACCTGATCTCCAATGCGGTGAACTACTCCCCGGAGGCCACCCCGGTCACGGTCAGCTGCGCCCGCCCGGATCCGGAGACGGTCGCGATCCGGGTCACCGACCGGGGGATCGGGATCTCCCTGGCCGATCAGGAGCGGATCTTCGAGCGCTTCTTCCGGGTGGACAAGGCCCGCTCCCGGGCCACCGGCGGCACCGGTCTGGGCCTGGCGATCGTCAAGCACGTCGCCGCCAACCACGGCGGGGCCGTTAAGGTGTGGAGCAGACCGGGCACCGGATCCACCTTCACCATCGAGCTTCCCGCGCCCCGGGAGGAAGGACACCCGCAGTGACCGACGTCCTCATCGTCGAAGACGAAGCCGCCCTCGCCGAGCCGCTGGCCTTCCTCCTGGAGAAGGAGGGCTTCACCGTGCGGATCGCCGCCGACGGGCCGACCGCGCTCGCCGAGGTCGACGCCCGCGCCCCGGACATCGTGCTGCTGGACCTGATGCTGCCCGGGATGGGCGGCACCGAGGTGTGCACCACGCTGCGCCAGCGCAGCTCGGTGCCGGTGATCATGGTCACCGCCCGGGACAGCGAGATCGACAAGGTGGTGGGCCTGGAGATCGGCGCCGACGACTACGTCACCAAGCCGTACAGCTCCCGGGAGCTGATCGCCCGGATCCGGGCGGTGCTGCGCCGCGGCGCCGCCGAGGCCGACGCCGGCGAGGGGGCCGCCGACGTGCTCGACGGGGGCCGGGTGGTGATGGACGTGGAGGCCCATGTGGTCACCGTGGACGGGGTGGATACCCCGATGCCGCTGAAGGAGTTCGACCTGCTGGAGTACCTGCTGCGCAACGCCGGCCGGGTGCTCACCCGCGGCCAGCTCATCGACCGGGTGTGGGGCCCCGACTACCACGGCGACACCAAGACCCTGGACGTGCACGTCAAGCGGCTGCGCGCCAAAATCGAGCCGACCCCCTCGGAGCCGGTGCACCTGGTCACCGTGCGCGGCCTGGGCTACAAGTTCGAGCCCTGAGCCCGCGGGGCGCCGGCGGGCTACACCGCGCCGGGGTCCAGGCCCTCCACCGCCGCCCGGGTCGCCGGGTGCACCGCCAGCAGCGGGTAGCCCGAGGGCCCGAAGGCGCGCCCCGCGGCGGCGGCCTCCCGGGCCCGCAGATGCGCGGCGAGCACCTCGAAGCAGTCGTCGCCGATGAGCTCGCGCAGCTCCCGCTCGGAGCTGCGCCACAGCGGCACGCCCCCGCCGTGGGTGGCCGGGGCGCCGGTGCACCACCAGTCGAATTCGGCGCCGCCGCCCCAGGCCCGCCGGTCGTACTCGGTGATCACGGTGCGCAGGATCTCCACCCCGTCCGGGCGGGTCTCCCAGTCCTGCAGCCGGCGCAGCGGCACCTGCCAGCACACGTCCGGCTTGGCCGCCACATGGTCCACGCCATGGGCCTCCGCCCACTGGTGCAGGGCGCAGCCGCGGCCGCCCGGCCAGTCCGCTCGGTTGGCGAAGACGCAGGCCCCGCCGACGGTGGCGGTGCGCAGCGCCGGCTCCATCTCCCCCTCCTCGTTCTCCAGCTCATCCCATTCCAGCCAGGGCTCCAGGGGCTCCGCCGGTCCCGCGGCGACCTCGGCGAACCAGTCGGCGACCGCCCCGGGCCGGTGCTGCCACCAGCCGCCGGGGTCGCCCGGCGCCGCCGGCGGCCGGGGGTCGTCCTCCATCGCGGCGACCACCCGGACCACCCGGTCGCGGTCCTCGGCGTCGCAGAGGAAGGCGCCGTGGATGCAGCAGCCGGCGTCGGCCCGGCCCGGGTCGATGCCCGGGCAGGCGTCGGTGCCGAAGGCGCACCGGTAGTGGGAGAGCAGCCAGGTCACGTCGCAGGAGATCAGGTGCTCCGGATCCGCCGGATCGGCGAACTCGAACCATTCCCGGGGGTGGTCCTCGGCGATTTCCGCGGCGGAGGGGCGGCCGCCGCGGCCGGGAGCGGGCTGGGGTGGATTCACACCGTGCCACCGTAGACCGTCTAAGTTGGTCACCGTGCGCTTAGGTGTCTTGGACGTTGGCAGCAATACCGTGCATCTCGTCATGGTCGATGCTCGACGCGGTGGCCACCCCACCCCGATGAGCGACAGCAAGTCGACGATGAAGCTGGTCGAGTACCTGGACCGGGAGGGCAACCTCTCCCGGAAGGGCATCGACAAGCTCACCGGCTACGTGGGCGAGGCCCGGCAGCTGGTCGACCGGATGAAATGCGAGGAGATGATCTCCTTCGCCACCTCGGCGGTGCGCGACGCCGCCAACGGGGAGGCGGTGCTCGACCACGTGGAGCGGGAGACCGGGATCCGGCTGGAGATCCTCTCCGGGGAGGACGAGGCGCGGCTGACCTTCCTCGCGGTGCGCCGCTGGTACGGCTGGTCCGCCGGCCGGATCATCAACCTGGACATCGGCGGCGGCTCCCTGGAGCTGACCTCCGGGGAGGACGAGGACCCGGAGGCGGCGTATTCGCTGCTGCTCGGCGCCGGCCGGCTCACCCACGAGTGGTTCGACACCGATCCGCCGGACCGGAAGAAGATCGCGCTGCTGCGCGACTACATCGACGCCGAGCTGGTCGCCCCGGCGAAGCACCTGCGCGCGCTCGGCGAGGCGGATCTCGCCGTGGCCACCTCCAAGACCTTCCGCACCCTGGCGCGGCTCACCGGCGCCGCGCCGAGCTCCGCGGGCCCCCGGGTGCGGCGCACCCTCACCGCCCCCGGCCTGCGGCAGCTCATCGCCTTCATCTCCCGGATGACCGCCGCGGACCGGGCCGAACTGGAGGGCGTGAGCGCGAACCGCTCGCACCAGATCGTCGCCGGTGCCCTTGTCGCCGAGGCGAGTATGCGATCATTGGGCCTGGAACAAGTGGAGATCTGCCCCTGGGCACTGCGGGAGGGGATCATCCTCCGCCGCCTGGACGGCGATCTCGACGGGAAGGGATGAGATGAGCGAAGAGAAGCTCACCGTCGCCGAGCTGCTGGCCCGCGCCGGCCGCGAGGCCGAGCCGACCGACGGCCGGCGCCGGCGCCGCCGGCGCAGCCTGGAGGAGGGCGGCATCTCGGTGGCCGACCTCACCGGCAAGCACCGCCGGGTCGAGGCCGAGGGCCCGCGCCGGGCCGCGCACGCCGCCCCCGAACCGGAGGCCGAGCAGCCCGCGCCCGCGGCACCGGCCCCGGAGCCCGCCGAGCCCGCACCCGCGCCCGCACCCGCGCCCGAGCCGGCCGCCCCCGCGGAACCGGCCGAACCCGAACCCGCACCCGAGCCCGCGCCGGTCGCCGAGGCCGCCCCCGCGGAACCGCCCGCCGCGGCCGCGCCCGCGGCCCCGGCCGCCCCCGCGGCGGGGGAGCGGACCCCCGACATCGGCGTGCCCGAGGCGATCCCGGTTGCCCCGGAGCCGGTGCTCGCCGCCCCCGGCGGCGAGGAGATCACCTTCACCTTCACCGCGCTGCATGACGCGGACACCGCCTCCACCCCGGTGGCCGAGCCGGGCCCGCTGGCCCGCGAGGCCCTCGGCGAGCCCCCCGCCCCGACCCCGACCCCGGCCGCGGCGGACGCGGCCCCGGGCGAGCCCGCGGTGCCCTCCTTCGCCGCGCACCGGCCGGCGGCGCCGGCCGCCCCCGAGGCCCCGGAGGCCCCGGAGGAGCCGGAGCCGGCCACCCCCGCCGATGCGCGCACCGACGTGCAGCCGGTGATCCGCGATGACGCCGACTACCCCCCGGCCCGCCCGGAGGCCCCCGAGGCCCCCGAGGCCGAGGAGGTCCCGGAGGCCCGGGCCTTCGCCGGCGGCTCCGCGCCGCTCGGCCGCGCCGCGGCCGAGGCCCCGGTGCGCGAGGAGCGCCCCGACCCGGACGCCGGGGTCGCCGCCGCGCGCACCCCGGGCGTCGAGGCGGACGGGGAGGCGACCACGTCCGCCGCCCCGGTGAAGGCGACGAAGGCGACGAAGGCCGATCGCGCCGAGCCGGTGGAGCTGGAGGACAACTCGCTGAGCATCGCCCTGCTCATCGTGCAGGTCATCGTGGGCCTCATCGCCGGGGCCTTCCTCTTCCTGGTGTTCAGCTTCCTGTGGACCGCGATGCCGCCGATCGCGGTGGCGCTCATCGCCGCCGCGGTGGTGATCGGGATGGTCGCCCTGGCCAATGCGCTGCGCCGGCGCCGGGACCGGTTCACCCCGGTGCTCGCCGGGATCGTCGGCCTGGCCCTGACCTTCGGGCCCTACGTGCTCACCCTGCTCTGAGCCGGCGGCCCCGCCGCCGCGAAAAGCGCCCCCGCCCTCGCGTGCGGGGGCGCTCTTTGGCACTATGGCGCCCTATGACACGGATAGCGGTAATCGGCGGCGGCAAAATCGGCACCGCCCTCATCGGCGGCCTCATCGACGGCGGGCACGCCCCGGACCGGGTGAGCGTCGCGGACCCGGCGCAGGAGGCCATCGCCCGGCTGCGCGGGGACTTCGGCGTGGTCGCCGCCGAGGACGCCCCCCATGCGGTGGAGAACGCCGACGTGGTCTTCCTCTGCGTCAAACCGCACCAGGTGGTCGGGGTGCTGGAGGAGATCGCGGACACCCTCGACGACTCCGACGGCAACCCGGTGGTGGTGTCCATGGCCGCCGGGATCACCCTGGCCACCCTGGAGCCGGCGGTGGGCGCCGGCACCCCGGTGGTGCGGGTGATGCCGAACACCCCGATGCTGGTCGGCCGGGGCGTCGCCGCGATCGCGCCGGGGCGCTACGCCACCGCCGAGGTGCTCGACCTGGTCGCCGGGCTGCTCGAGCAGGTCGGCGTCGTGGAGCGGGTCACCGAGGCGCAGCTGGACGCGGTGACCGCCATCTCCGGGTCCGGGCCGGCCTACTTCTTCCAGTTCGTGGAGGCCATGTGCGATGGCGGGGTGAGCCTGGGGCTGACCCGGGAGCAGTCGCTGCGGCTGGCCGCGGAGACCATGGCCGGCGCCGCGGAGATGCTCTCCCGGCCGGGGGCGGACCCGGTGCGGCTGCGCGCGGACGTGTCCTCCCCGGGCGGCACCACCGTGCACGCCACCCGGGCCCTGGACGAGGCGGGGCTGCGCGGGGCGGTGTACGCGGCGATGCAGGCCTGCCACGACCGTTCCGCGCAGCTGGGCCGGGCCGACTGAGGCCACCCCCGCAGGGGGCCCCGCGGCCCGGTCCGCGGAGGTCACTCGGGCAACTTCGACCCCTTTCCCCTCTCGTATCGCATTTGCCCCATCGTTAACGCTAAGGTGGGGAACGCACGCGCGTGTCACATCACCGCAGGAGGGGAAGCCTGCGGCGCGGAGCGTGCGCGAAGGGAATGGATAATGGCGAACAGCGATAACGGCACGTTTCTCACGGTCGCGGAGGTCGCGGACATCATGCGCGTGTCCAAGATGACCGTCTACCGGCTGGTGCACTCCGGCGAACTGCCGGCGGTGCGCGTGGGCCGCTCCTTCCGGGTCCATGAGAAGGCCGTCGCGGAGTACCTGGAGTCCTCCTCCTACCAGGCCGGCTGAGCGGCACCCGGGCGCGGGCCGTTTGACCGGCGCCCGCCCCGCCCCGCTATGATTGGCCCATTGCGCGCGCCCGGCCGACGCCGTGCGACGGGCCGCCCCCGGCCCGCGTGCGGACCCCCGCCCGCGGGCGCGGGCCGCACGCATACGACGACGAAGGAAGCGAGGACGCCCCGATGGGTTCCGTCATCAAGAAGCGCCGCAAGCGCATGTCGAAGAAGAAGCACCGCAAGATGCTCCGCCGCACCCGGGTGCAGCGCCGGAAGCTCGGCAAGTAGCCCCGGCGAGCATCGCCCGCCCGTCCCGCAGCCCGCGGGGCGGGCGTTCGCGTTCCCGGGGCGCGGTAGGGTCGGGCGCATGAGCGACGGCCCGGACATGGACTTCGTCGAGGCGGCGTGGCTGCCCGGCCTCGCGCCCCTCTACGACTCCTGGTTCCGGGTCGAGGTCACCGGCGCGGAGCGGATCCCGCGCACCGGCGGGGCGCTGCTGGTGGGCAACCACTCCGGCAATCTGCCGGTGGACGCGCTGATGACCCAGGTGGCGGTGCACCGGGCCACCGGGCGGTGGACCCGGCTGCTCGCCGGGGACGTCGCCTGGGCGGTCGGCCCGGTCGCCGAGCTGGCCGGCCGGCTCGGCGCGGTGCGCGCCGACCCCGCCAACGCGCACGCCCTGCTGCGCGCCGGCTGGCTGGTCGGCGACTACCCGGAGGGCTACCGGGGCCTGGGCAAGCCGTACTCCCGCCGCTATGAGCTGCAGCGCTTTGGCCGCGGCGGCTTCGCCGCCCTCGCGCTGCGCCATGACGCGCCCATCGTGCCGGTCGCGGTGACCGGGGCGGAGGAGATCTACCCGCAGCTCGGGGCGCTGTTCCGCGGCGCCGAACTGCTCGGCGGGGACGCGGTGGACCGCGTCGGCGGGGTGCGCGCCGCCGGCGCCGCCGGCATCGACGAGGCCCTGGAGGCCCTGGTGCTCGGGGTCGGGGACCTGCTCGCCGACTCCACGCGCACCCCGCCGGCCCGGCTGCCCGGGTTCCTGCTCGGCGAGGACGGCCGCAAGCGCCGCGCCGCGCTGGTGGCCATGCTGCGGGACCTGGTGCTGGCCACCGCCCGCGGGCTCGGCGTGCCCTATGTGCCGATCACCCCCTTCTTCCCCTGGCTGGGCGCCCTCGGCGCGGTGCCGCTGCCCTCGAAATGGCGGATCGACGTCCTCGAGCCGGTGGACGCCCGCACCTGGGCGGCGGCGCACCGGGAGCGGGTGATGGAGCCGGGGGCCAACGCCCCCGGGCCGCGCGGCGCGGAGCTGGCCGCCGACCCGGTGAGCGTGCTCGGCCTCACCGAGGAGGTGCGCTCCCGGATCCAGGACCGGCTCCTGGAGCGGCTGCGCACCCGGCCCAGCGCCTTCTACTGAGCCGGGCTCACCGGCCCGGGCCGCGCCCGCGCCGCCGGTCCGCCCGGCCCGCGGCGAGCGCCGCGCCGAGCACCCCCGCTCCGGCGACCCCGGCGGCCCCGGCGGCGGCCACCGCCCCGGCCGGGGTGGCCGCCGCCGCCCGGGCCCGCCGCACCAGCCGGGGGCCGTGATCCAGGGCGGCGGTGGCGGTGCGGCGCAGCCGCCGGTAGTCGCGCACCGGCCAGCCCCGCTCCCGGGCGGCCCGGCGCAGCCGCCGATCCGGGTTCACCGCCACCGCGGTGCCCACCATGGTCAGCATCGGCAGATCGTTGGCGGAGTCGGAGTAGGCGGTGCACCGGGCGAGATCCAGGCCCCGGGAGGCCGCCAGCGCCGCCACCGCGTGCTTCTTGCCCGGCCCGTGCAGGATGTCGCCGACCAGCCGGCCGGTGAACAGGCCCCGCTCGTCGACCTCGGCGACGGTGCCCAGCGCCCCGGTGAACCCGTGCCGGCGGGCGATGATCTGGGCCAGCTGCACCGGGGTGGCGGTGACCAGCCACACCTCCTGTCCCGCGGCCAGGTGCAGATCCGCCAGCTCCCGGGTGCCGTCGTAGATCCGCTCGCCCATCGACTCCTCGAAGATCTCCTCCGCCAGGGCGACGACCTCGCTGACCCGGTGGCCCCGGATGAACTCCAGGGCCTGCTCCCGGCCGGCCGCCACGTCCCGGGGGTTCTCCGTGCCGGAGATCCGGAACTTCAGCTGCTTCCAGGCCATGGAGGCGATGTCGCCGGGGGCGAAGAAGCCGCGCCGGGCCAGTCCCGCCCCGAAGAGCACGATCGAGGCGCCCTGGATGAGGGTGTTGTCCACGTCGAAGAAGGCCGCCGCCCCCGGATCCGGCGGGATCGCCGGATCCGCCGGGGCCGGGGCCTCCCCGGCGGCGGCCCGCGCCCCGGCCACCGAGCGGTACCCGGCGGCCAGCTCCTCCCCGGCGACGTCGTAGTACGCGCCGAGGGCGGCCAGCGCCGCGGCCTCGCCGGCGGCCCGCTGCGATTCCGGGCCCAGCGGGCGCAGCGCCACGTTCTCCAGGAAATTGCGCACCGCGCCGTGGGAGGGCACCAGATCGTTGAGGATCGCGCCGGTGGGCACGGGATCGGGGTGGGGCACGCGGGGTCCTTTCGGCTGCCGGGTGAGGCTGCGGTTCATGGTAGGCCCGTCGCGCCCGCCGCGCCCGGCGGGCGCGGGCCGGCCGCGCCCACCGGGTAGGATGCGCCCCGGCGCGGGTTCCCGCGCGCGGGATGCGGGATAGGGGAAGGAGCCTCCGCGATGATCACGGTGACCCTGCTGACCCGGGCCGGCTGCGGCTCCTGCGATCGGGTGGCGGCGCAGATCCGCCCGGTGGTCGCCGCCGAGGCCGCCCGGCTGGAGATCCGCGACGTCGACGCCGGCGACGGCGCCGAGGCGGTGGAGTTCGGCGACCGGGTGCCGGTGGTGCTCGTCGAGGACGAGGAGATCGCCTGCTGGGAGATCGACGACGAGGAGCTCGTCGAGGCGATCCGGGGCGCCCGCGGCTGAACCGCGGCGGCGGCTGCGCGATCGGCGCGCGCGGCGGGGCCGATCCGCGCATCGGCGGGGCCCCGGGCGGGGGTGCGGTGGTGGTCGCGGCGGGTGCCGGGCGGCGGCGGGGGGTGCGCGCGCGTTTGTGGAATGCGCCCGGGCACCACTAGCGTGGATGGGAGCCAGCCCGGACTGCAGCGGGCCCACGATCCTCGCCCCCGACGATAGGGCATGGCGGTTCACCCATCCGCACCGGGTCGCGGTTCCGCCGGCAGTCACGGAAAACCCGCCCGCCCACAGTCACGTGCGCGGGCTTTGAAGGAACGGATAGCGGTGGTAGCTCCGTGAGTGTTCTGCTCGTCGGGATGTCGCATAGATCCGCCCCGGTGCCCATGCTCGAGCGGGTCACCGTGGCCGAGGGGGACTGCCCCGGCACCCTCGCCCGGCTCCTCGCCGAGGACGCCGTCGCCGAGGCGATGCTGCTGTCGACCTGCAACCGGGTCGAGTACTACGTGGCCTGCCGGGGCTTCCACGCGGGCCTGTCCGCGGTGATGCGCGAAATCGTCGGCCGCACCGGCTTCGACGTCGACGAGCTCACCCCGCACCTCTACGTCCGCTACGCCGAGGGCGCCGCCGAGCACATGCTCTCCGTGGCCTCCGGCCTGGACTCCATGGTGATCGGGGAGCAGCAGATCCTGGGCCAGCTGCGCGCCGCCTACACCCTGGCCGACGACTGCGGCACCACCGGCCGCACCATCCACGATCTCGCCCAGCGCGCCCTGCACACCGGCAAGCGGGTGCACGCCGAGACCAGCATCGACGACGCCGGGGCGTCCATGGTCTCCGTCGCCGTGGACGAGGCGATCCGGGCCCTGGTCGACGAGGACCGGGCCCGCTCGGCGGCGCCCCTGGCCGGGCGGAGCGCCCTGGTGCTCGGCGCCGGGGCGATGAGCTCCCTCGCCGCCACCCACCTGGGCCGGGCCGGGATCTCCCGGATCACCGTGGCCAACCGCAGCCTGGGCCGCGCCGAGGCGCTGGCCCGGCACTCCATCGAGGCCGGGGTGCCCGCCGAGGCGATCGCCCTGGCCGACTACGCCGCGGCCATCGACGCCGCGGACATCCTGGTCACCGCCACCGGGGCGGTGTCCCCGGTGGTCTCCCGGGCCGACGTCGCCGCGGCGATGCGCCGCCGCGGCGGGGCGCCGCTGGCCGTGGTGGACCTCTCCATGCCCCGCGACGTCGCCGACGGGGTCGGCGAGATCCCCGGGGTGGCGCTGCTGGACATCGAGCACCTCCAGCTCAGCGCCACGCACCGGCTGGGCCGCGATGACGAGGCCGCCGCCCGCGCCATCGTGGACGCCGAACTCGACGCCTACCTGCGCGACCAGCGCGCCCTGGAGGTCGCGCCCACCGTCAAGGCGCTGCGCGAACGCGCCGGGGACGTGGTCTCCGCGGAGCTGATCCGCCTGGAGGCGAAGACCCCGGGGCTCACCGAGCGGGAGCGCGCGGAGGTCGCCCGCACCGTGCGCCGGGTGGTGGACAAGCTGCTGCACGTGCCCACCGTGCAGGTGAAGAAGCTCTCCTCCGCCCCCGGCGGCGCCTCCTACGCCGCCGCCCTGCAGCGGCTCTTCGACCTGCCCCTGGAGACCCCCGGCGGGCTCTACGGGGACACCGACATCCCCGCCGATCTGATGGTCGGCGACCGGATGGGCGGATTCACCGCACACGACTACGGCGCCATGCTGCGCCCCGGAACAGGAGGAACCCGTGGCTGAGACCGCCCGCCCCGGCGAATCCGGGCAGGTGATCCGGATCGGCACCCGCGGCTCGGAGCTGGCGACCACCCAGTCCGGGCACGTCCGCGACGCGCTGACCCGCAACGGGCACCCCGCGGAGCTGACCATCGTGAAGACCGCCGGGGACCACAACCGGCATGACCCGGTGGAGAAGATCGGCATCGGCGTGTTCACCCAGGCGCTGCGCCATGCGCTGCGTACCGGGGTGTGCGATATCGCGGTGCACTCCTTCAAGGACCTGCCCACCGCCGAGGAGGAGGACCTGGTCCTCGCCGCGGTGCCGGCCCGGGAGGACCCCCGGGAGGTGCTGGTCTCGCGCACCGGGGCCACCCTCGCGGAACTGCCCGCCGGGGCGAAGGTGGGCACCTCCGCGCCGCGGCGGGTCGCCCAGCTGCGGGCGCTGCGCCCGGACCTGGAGATCCGGCCGCTGCGCGGCAACATCGAGACCCGGATGTCCCGGGTGCGCGAGGACCTCGACGCGGTGATCCTGGCCCGCGCCGGGCTGGCCCGCACCGGCCGGCTGGCGATGGCCGCCCAGTCCCTGGACGTCACCGAGCTTATGCCCGCCCCCGCCCAGGGCGCCCTGGCCGTGGAATGCCGGGCCGATGACGTGGAGCTGGCGCTGGCGCTGCGCCGGGTGGACCACCGGCCCACCCGGGTGCGCGCCATCGCCGAACGCACCATCCTGGAGGTGCTGCAGGCCGGCTGCACCGCCCCGGTCGGGGCGCACGCCACCCTCACCGGCGGGGTGCTGCACCTCACCGCCGGAGTGTTCGGCCTGGACGGCGGGCGCCGCCTGGTGCGCGCCGCCGCCGGCGACCCGGATCGGCCCCGCGATCTGGGCCGGGAGGTCGCCGGGGCGCTGCTGGCGGCCGGCGCCCACGAGATCATGGGCGACACCCTGCGGTGAGCCCCGCCCCGGCCCGCCGGCCCCGCCGCCCCCACGACCCCATCCCGAAGAACCGATAGAGAAGCAGACACCGACACATGAGCACCGCCCGCACCACGCCCGCTGGGCGCATCCTGTTCGTCGGCGCAGGCCCCGGTAACCCGGATCTGCTGACCCTGCGCGCCCGCGAGGTGCTGACCACCACATCCGTCGCCTACGTCGACGACGCCGTGCTGCCCGGGGTGCGCGACCTGGTCGCCGCCGAGCTGCCCGTGCCCGAGGAGAAGATCGAGGCCGCCGAGGAGGCCTACCGGCGGCTGTGCGAGGACACCCGGGCCGCCGGGGTCCGGCGCAAGCCCCCGCGGCCGGCCCCGCCCACCGCCGCGGAGCTGCGCGCCCCGCTGGCCGACCCCCGGGAGATGAGCCGGGAGCTGGTCGCCGAGGCCCGCCGCGGCCATGACGTGATCCGGCTGGTCGCCGGCAACCCGCTCACCGACGACCGGGTGCTCGCCGAGATCACCGCGGTGAGCCGGTGCAGCGTGGAGTTCCAGATCGTGCCCGGGATGAGCGTGCCCTCCACGGTGCCCGCCTTCGCCGGGATCGCGCTGGGCTCCACCTACACCGAAACCGACCTGGGCCGGGCCGACGTGGACTGGGATGAGCTGGCCGCCGCCCCGCAGCCGCTGGTGCTGCAGGCCGTCGCCGACGATCTCGGCGCCATCGTCGGCGAGCTCTCCGCCCGGGGGCTGCCGGCGAGCCTGCCCGCCTCGGTGACCGTCAACGGCACCACCCGGCTGCAGCGCACCTACGACGTCACCCTGGGCACCCTCGCCCAGCTCGACGGGGACCTCTCCGGGCCCCTGGTGGTCACCCTGGGCAAGGGCGTGGACGGCCGCTCCAAGTACTCCTGGTGGGAGAACCGGGCCCTCTACGGCTGGAACGTGCTGGTGCCCCGGGCCAAGGGCCAGGCCGGGCCGATGAGCGCCCGGCTGGCCGCGCATGGCGCGATCCCGGTGGAGGTGCCGACCATCTCCATCGAGCCGCCGCGCAGCCCCGCCCAGATGGAGCGCGCGATCAAGGGCCTGGTGGACGGCGACTACCAGTGGGTGGTGTTCACCTCCGTGAACGCGGTGACCGCGGTATGGGAGAAGTTCACCGAATTCGGCCTGGACGCGCGCAGCTTCGCCGGGATCCGGATCGCCGCGGTCGGGCACAAGACCGCCGAGGCGATCCGGGAGCTCGGCATCGTCCCGGAGCTGCTGCCCGACGAGTCCCGGCAGAACGCCGCCGGCATCGTCGACGTCTTCCCCGAGTTCATCGAGGGCATGGACCCGGTGGACCGGGTGCTGCTGCCCCGGGCCGACATCGGCACCGACGTGCTGGTGGAGGGCCTGCAGGAGCTCGGCTGGCAGGTCGACGACGTCACCGCCTACCGCACCGTGCGCGCCGCCCCGCCCAGCGCCGACATCCGGGACATGATCAAGACCGGCGGCTTCGACGCGGTGTGCTTCACCTCCGGGTCCACGGTGAAGAACCTCATCGGCATCGCCGGCAAACCGCATGCCCGCACCATCATCGCCTGCATCGGGCCGATGGCGGCGGCCACCGCCCGCGAATACGGGCTGCGCGTGGACGTGCAGCCGGAGCGCGCCGGGGTGGTCGACCTGGTCGACGCGCTCGCCGAGCACGTCGCCGCGCTGCGCGCCGCCGGGCAGCTGCCCCCGCCGCGGAAGAAGCGCCGGCGCAAGGCCGCGGGCCGCTGACGGGCCGTATCGTGGGGGCCATGAACGACTTCGCCACCGCAGACCCCGCCCCCGCCCCGGTGCGCCGGCCGCGCCGGCTGCGCGCCACCCCGGTGCTGCGCCGGATGACCGCGGAGACCTCCCTGGAGCCCCGGCACCTGATCCTGCCCATGTTCGTCGCCGACGGCATCGACGAGCCCAGGCCCATCTCCTCGCTGCCCGGGGTGGTGCAGCACACCATGGACTCCCTCGTCGCCGCGGTCGCCGAGGCCGTCGAGGCCGGGGTGCCCTGCGTGGACCTCTTCGGGGTGCCCCGCCCCGGGGACAAGGACGCCGAGGGCTCCGCCTCCTGGGACCCGGAGGGGGTGCTCAACCGGGCCCTGGCCCGGCTGCGCCGCGAATTCGGCGATGCGGTGGTGCTGATGGCCGACACCTGCCTCGACGAGTTCACCGACCACGGCCACTGCGGGGTGCTGCGCGACTCCCGCGGCGGCACCGTGGTGGACAATGACGCCACCCTGGTCAACTACCGGCGGATGGCGCTGGCCCAGGCCGAGGCCGGGGCGCACGTGGTCAGCCCCTCCGGGATGATGGACGGCCAGGTCGAGGCGATCCGGGACGCCCTCGACGCCGGCGGCCACACCGACACCGCGATCATGGCCTACTCCGCGAAATTCGCCTCCGCCTTCTACGGGCCCTTCCGGGAGGCGGTCGGCTCCAGCCTGCGCGGCGACCGGCGCACCTACCAGCAGGACCCGGCCAACCGCCGGGAGGCGCTGCTGGAGGCGGAGCTCGACGTCGCCGAGGGCGCCGACTTCGTCATGGTCAAACCCGCCATGGCCTACCTCGACGTGCTGCGCGAGGTCGCCGACGCCTCCCCGGTGCCGGTGGCCGCCTACCAGGTCTCCGGGGAGTACGCGATGATCTGCGCCGCCGGGGAGCGCGGCTGGATCGACCGGGACGCCGCCCTCGCCGAGTCGGTGCTGGCCATCCGCCGCGCCGGCGCCGACCAGGTGCTCACCTACGCCGCGGTGGAGCTGGCCCGGCGGCTGCGGGGGGACCGGTGAGCGGCGCCGCCGGGCGGCCGGCGCGGGCGCCGGAGGAGATCGGCGGCGCCCGGCAGGCCTGGCTGGCCACCTGCGCGCTGCAGGCCGCCGGGGCGGCGACCACCGCCTGGGTGGGCCTGGCCGATCCGGCGGCGGTGGCCGCCCGGGTGCGCGAGCAGGGCCTGCTGGGGGAGTGGTTCGCCGGGATCGGCCCCGCCGAGCTCATCGCCGCGGCCCGCTCCGCGGCCGTGCTCTCCCTCGCCACCACCCTGGTCTTCTGCGCCTTCTTCGCCTTCGCGGTGTCCCGGATGGCCCGCGGCGCGGCCTGGGCGCGCACCGTGCTCATCGCCGGCAGCGTCTTCCTGGTGCTGCAGGCCGCCCTGCTGCTGCTCGGCGCGGAGGGGGAGCTGCCCGCCCCGGCGGTGCCGGACTGGCTGCGCTTCCTCGACGGGGGCCTGGCCATCGCCTCGGCCTGCGCCGCCGCCGCGGGGCTGGTGCTGGCCTCCACCGCCGCCGCCCGCGGCTGGTGCACCGGCGACCGGGGCCGGCGCGGGGGCGAGGGGGAGCGGGACCGGCCCGCCGGCGGCGCCGGCCCGGACCGCGGCGATGACGGGGGGAGCGCGCGATGAGCGCCCCCGGTGGCGGGGCCGGCTGGTGGCGGCCGATGCTGCTGCTCGGCGCCTGGGCGGCGCTGGCGGCGTCCACGGTGCTCCTCGCCGGCGATCTCGGCGCCGCCCCCGCCGCGGTGGCCCGGGACATCCGGATCGTCGGCGGCGCCGGGATCCTCGCCGCCGCGGCCACCATCGCCTTCCTGCCCCGGGCGGGGCGGGCGGGACCGCGCCGCTGGTTCACCGCCGCGCTGGCGCTCTACGCCCTCGCCGCGGTGCTCGGCATGATCTCCGGGGCGGTGCGGCCGGTGGCCGGGCTGCCGCTCGTCCCGCTCGCCCTCGGCCGCTACGGCCTCGCCGTCGCCGGCACCGGAACCAGGAGGTAGGGGATGGAACGCGAATCCACCGGGGTGCCCGAACTCGACGCGCGGGTGCGCGAACTCGACGAAATCGACGACCGGGTGACCATCGCCATCCAGGAGGCCAAGGCCGCCGCGGCGAAGATCCGCTCCTCCCGCTCCTCCGCGGAGGAGGAGAGCGCCGGGCAGCGCCTGGCCCGGCGCACCGGGATCGCGCGCACCTCCTTCGGCATGGTGCTCTACGGCCTCGACGAGGTCACCGACGCCGCCGACGCGGAGGAGGCGCTGCAGTCCATCCCCGGGGTGATCGCCACCGTGGTGTACCACACCGGCCGGGCCTGGATCACCGCCCCCGATGACGTCACCCCGGACCAGCTCATCGACGTGCTCGCCGAGATCGGCATCGACGCCGGGCTCACCCGCTCCTCGCTGCGCCGCCGCGCCACCCGGCTGGACACCCGGCCCCGGCGCCGGCCCGCGGTGCCCGCGGCCGCCCAGCAGCTCGCCGAGGCCCGGGCCCGCCGCCAGGAGGCGGCGCTGCGCGAGGCCGCCGGGGACGGGGAGGTGCTCTTCACCGCCCGGGAGCTGGTCACCCGGCTGCGCTTCTGGGTCTCCCTGGTGCTCGCCGTGCCGGTGATCGCGCTGAGCCTCAACGAGGCCTGGCAGTTCCCCGGCTGGCAGTTCCTCGTCGCCGCGCTCTCCACCGTGGTGGTGCTGTGGGGGGCCTGGCCCTTCCACCGGGCGATGGCCGGGGCGCTGCGCCGCCGGATGTCCGCCCTGGACGGGGCCAGCGATGTCGCGATCCTGCTGTCCTGGGGCTGGTCCATGGCGGAGCTGGGCTTCGGCGCCCCCCGGCACCTGGGCTTCACCACCGCCCCGACCTGGTTCGCCTTCAACTACGACCCGGCCGCGCCCGCGGAACTGTACTTCGACGTCGCCTGCGGCGTGACCGTGCTGCTGCTCGGCGGCCGGCTGCTCACCCGCTACAACCGGGTGCGCTCCGGGGCCCTGATCCGCAAACTGCGGATCCCCTCCGACCGGCTGGTCACCGTGGTGCGCAAAACCGGGCCCTCGGCCACCCCGGTGAAGCGCCGGGTGCCGATCGCCGAACTCAACATCGGCGAGGACCTGCTGGTGCCGCCCGGGCAGGTGATCCCGGTGGACGGCTCCGTCATCGGCGGCTCCTCCCCCGTGGACGCCGCCATCGTCGACGGCCCCCCGGAGCCGGTGGAGGTCAAGGTGGGCTCCCGGGTGTGGGCGGGCAGCGTCAACCACGGCGCCACTCTGAAGATCCGGGTCGCCCGCACCGGCTCGAAGACCCGGGCGGCGACCCTGCTGCGCTGGGTGCGCCGGGCGATCCGGGAGGAGGACGCCGCCCACCAGACCGCGATCCGGGCCGCCTCCACCCTGGTGCCGGTCACCCTGGGCCTGGCCCTGGTCGCCTTCGGGGTGTGGTGGCTGGTCACCGGCACCCCCGGCGGGGCCTTCTCCGTGGCCCTGGCCATGCTCTCCTGCGTCGCCCCGGTGGCGCTGGCCATGTCCACCTCCATCGTGCTGCGGCTGGGCATCCTCACCGGCGCCGGGCACGGGCTGCTGCTGCGCAACGCGGACACGGTGCGCACCCTCGCCGACGTGGACGCGGTGCTGTTCAACCGGGTGGGCACCCTCACCGAGGGGGAGATGCACGTCGTCGCGGTGGCCCCCGCGGAGGGGGAGAACGCGGAGCTGGTGCTGCGGGTCGCCGGGGCGCTGGTGATGGAATCCGACCACCCCATCTCCAACGCGATCACCCGGGCCTGCCGGCAGGCCCGCGACTCCGGCGCCGGCGGCGAGGACGTGCCGCACTGGATCGAGGTCGGCCACGCCGGGATCGCCGCCGACGGCGCCTTCACCGGGCAGATCGAGATCCCGGTGCGCGCCGAGGACGGCACCCGGGAGACCCGCAGCGTGGAGGCCCGGCTGTGGCGGCCCCGGGAGCTCACCGAACTCGACGAGCGGATGGCGGTGGCCGCCCTCGCCGGGGGCGCTCCGCTGGTGGTCAGCTGGCGGGGCCGGGTGCGCGGGGTGATCACCGTCGCCGAGGACATCAAGCCCGACGCGGTCGAGGGCGTGGACCGGCTGGAGGAGATGGGGGTGACCACCATCATGGTCACCCGGGACGCCTACCCGGTGGCCCGCCGCTTCGCCGACCGGCTGGGCATCTCCCGGGTGGTCGCCGGGGTGGTGCCCGCCGGCAAACCCGGGGCGGTGCGCGCGGTGCGCACCGGCGGGGAGGCGGTGGTCATGGTCGGCGGCCCCGACGTGGTGGAGTCGCTGCGGGTCGCCGACGTGGGCATGCTGATGAACGAGGCCGACGCCGCCGGCGGGCTGGAGCTCGACGCGGTGGACGTGGTCTCGCTGCGCTCCCGGGTCACCGGGGTCGCCGAGGCGATCGGGCTGGCCCGGCAGATCCGCCGGATCATGGACTCCAACATCATGATCGCCTGGATCTACAACGCCGCGGCGCTGCTGCTGGCCCTGGTCGGCCTGCTGCACCCGCTGATGGCGGCGGTGCTCATGGTCGCCTCCGGGCTGCTCATCGAATGGCGCTCCCGCTGGATGCGCCGGCCCAGGCTGGCCCACCTGGGCGGGCCTTCCCTACGATGGTGGCCGTGACCGACACCGCAGACACCGCCGCCCAGCCCACCGCCGCCTCCGCCGACTGGTTCGACCACGCCCGCCGGGTCACCCCCGGCGGGGTGAACTCCCCGGTGCGCGCCTTCGGCTCCGTCGGCGGGGTGCCCCGCTTCATCGCCTCCGCCGCCGGCTCCCGGCTCACCGACGTCGACGGCAACGAGTACGTCGACCTGGTGTGCTCCTGGGGGCCGATGCTGATGGGGCACGCCCACCCCGAGGTGGTCGCCGCGGTGCGCGAGGCCGCCGGCCGGGGCCTGTCCTTCGGCACCCCCACCACCGGGGAGGTGGAGCTGGCCGAGGAGATCATCGCCCGCTCCTCCGCCGAGGAGGTGCGCCTGGTCAACTCCGGCACCGAGGCCACCATGTCCGCGGTGCGGCTGGCCCGCGGCGCCACCGGCCGGTCCAAGATCATCAAGTTCGCGGGCTGCTACCACGGCCACGTCGACGCGCTGCTCGCCGCCGCCGGCTCCGGGGTGGCCACCTTCGGCCTGCCCGATTCGCCCGGGGTGACCGGGGCGGCCGCGGCGGACACCATCGTGGTGCCCTACAACGACCTCGACGCCGTCCGCGCCGCCTTCGAGGCGCACCCCGGGGAGGTGGCCTGCGTCATCGCCGAGGCCGCCGCCGGGAACATGGGCGTGGTCGCCCCCGCGCCGGGCTTCAACGCCGCGCTGCTCGAGCTCGCCCACGACCATGGCGCGCTGCTCATCCTCGACGAGGTGATGACCGGCTTCCGGGCCTCCCGCACCGGCTGGTACGGCGTCGACGGGGTCGCCGCGGACCTGGTCACCTTCGGCAAGGTGGTCTCCGGCGGGCTGCCCGCGGCCGCCTTCGGCGGGCGCGCCGAGATCATGGAGCGCCTCGCCCCGAACGGGCCGGTGTACCAGGCCGGCACCCTGTCCGGGAACCCGGTGGCCGTCGCCGCCGGGCTGGCCAGCCTGCGCGCCGCCGATGACGCGGTCTACGAGAGGGTCGCCGCCAACGCCGACCGGCTGGACCGGATCCTCTCCGGGGCGCTGGCCGCCGCAGGGGTGGCGCACCACATCCAGCGCGCCGCGACCATGCTCTCCCCCCGCTTCGCCGAGGGGGAGGGGCGGAACTTCGCGGACATGCAGGCCGCGGAGACCTTCCGCTACCCGGCCTTCTTCCACGCCCTGCTCGAGCACGGGGTCTACGCCCCGCCGAGCTGCTTCGAATCCTGGTTCGTCTCCTCGGCGCTCACCGAGGAGGACTTCCGGATCATCGAGGCCGCCGCCGGGCCCGCCGCCGAGGCCGCCGCCGCGGCCGTCCCGGGGGCCTGAGATGGCCGCCGGCGGGGACGCCCCGCGCACCATCGTGCACCTGGTCCGGCATGGCGAGGTGCACAACCCGGACCGGATCCTCTACGGCCGGCTGCCCGGGTACCGGCTCTCCGCCCGCGGCCGGGCGCAGGCGGCGGCCACCGCCGCCTCCTTCGCCGGGCACGACGTCGCCGCGCTCTACGTCTCCCCGATGCTGCGCACCCGGCAGACCGCCGAACCCATCGCCGAGGTCACCGGCTGCGCGCAGCGGGTGCGCGGGGACCTCATCGAGGCCGGCAACGACTTCGAGGGCCTGCACGTCCGGGGCCCGCGCTCCGATCTGTGGCACCCCCGGCACTGGCCGCTGCTGCGCCGCCCGGGTGTGCCCAGCTGGGGGGAGCCCTACACCGCGATCGCGGACCGGATCGGGGCGGTCATCGCCGAG
This sequence comes from Corynebacterium sphenisci DSM 44792, assembly GCF_001941505.1. Classification (NCBI taxonomy): domain Bacteria; kingdom Bacillati; phylum Actinomycetota; class Actinomycetes; order Mycobacteriales; family Corynebacteriaceae; genus Corynebacterium; species Corynebacterium sphenisci. The sequence continues at coordinate 264,800 of NZ_CP009248.1, forward strand.
GCCCGCGCCGCCGCGGCGGGCCGGGAGGCGGTGCTGGTCACCCACCAGCTGTGCGTGGTCGCCGCCGCCCGCCGCGCCCGGGGGCTGCGGCTGGCGCATAACCCGGCCCGGCGGCAGTGCGAGCTGGCCTCGGTGACCTCCCTGCTGTTCACCGGGGAGCGCCTGGACGGGGTCCGCTACGCCGAACCGGCCGCCGGGGTATAGGTTCGACCACCATGGACATGCGCACCCCCCTCGCCCTCGCCGCGGCGGCCGCCCTCGCCCTGGGCCTGGCCGGCTGCGGGGAGGACGCCACCGCCGGCCATGACGCGGTGGCCATCGGCGGCCAGTTCGAGTTCGTCTCCCCCGGGGGGCAGACGGTCATCGAGTACCCGCCCGCCGAACGCGCCCCGGTCGGCGAGGTCTACGGCCCCGACCTGCGCGATGAATCGGAGGAGATCCGGCTGGCCGACTTCGCCGGCCAGATCGTGGTGCTCAACGCCTGGGGCCAGTGGTGCGCCCCCTGCCGGGCGGAGAGCGATGATCTGCAGCGGGTGCACGAGTGGATGCGGGGGGAGGGCATCGGCACCGTGCTCGGCATCAACGTCCGCGATGACGTGATCACCGCCCCCCGGGACTTCATGGCCGATAACGGGCTGAGCTACCCCTCCATCTACGACCCGCCCTTCATCAACGCCGCCGCCCTCGGCGGGATCCCCGCCTCGGTGATCCCCACCACCGTGATCCTGGACCGGCGGCACCGCCCCGCGGCGGTGCTGCTCAAGGGCGTCGACGACCGGGAGCTCACCGAGCTGGTGCGGAAGATCGCCGCGGAGGAGCCGTGAGCGCCCTCGCCGCCGGCGGCGATCTCGGCGCCGCCTTCGCCGATGCCGCGGCCTCCGGGCCGCTGCTGCTGGCCCTGCTCGCCGCCGCCGCCGCCGGGCTGGTGTCCTTCGCCAGCCCCTGCGTCATCCCCCTGGTGCCCGGCTACGTCTCCTACCTCACCGGGATCGCCGGCGCCGCCGGCGCCGAGGACGCCCCGGGTGGCCGCCGCGCCGGGGCCCGGGTGCGCGCCGCCGGGGCCGCCGGGCTCTTCGTCGCCGGGTTCACCCTCGTCTTCGTGCTCGGCTCGGCCTCCGTGTTCGGCATGATCTCCGCACTGCGGGTCAGCCAGCGCGCGCTCACCCTCGGCGGCGGGGCGGTCACCATCGTGATGGGCCTGGCCTTCCTCGGCTTCATCCCCGCCCTGCAGCGCGACACCCGCCTGGCGCCCCGCAAACTCGCCACCTGGGTGGGCGCCCCGGTGCTCGGCGGGGTCTTCGCCCTGGGCTGGACGCCCTGCCTGGGGCCCACCCTGATGGGCATCATGAGCGTCGCCGCCGGCACCACCGGGTGGACCGCCGCCCGGGGGGTGGCGCTCATCATCGCCTACTGCGCCGGGCTCGGCCTGCCCTTCGTGCTGGTCGCCCTGGGCTCGGCCTCCGCGATGCGCGGGGTGGCCTGGCTGCGCCGGCACTCCCGGGCGATCCAGTTCGCCGGCGGGGCGATGCTCATCCTCATCGGCCTCGCCCTGCTCACCGGCACCTGGGACGGGTTCGTATCCTGGGTGCAGTCCCGGTTCATCAGCGACGCGGCCACCCCCATCTAGCCCCCGCCGACACCCCGCCCGGCGGGCGGGACCCGCACCCCTGACCGAGAAAGGCGCGACCCCCATGGCAGCCCCCACCCGAGCGAAGCTCATGCGCCCCGCGCGCGCGGCCTGGCGCTGGCTGACCTCCATGCGCACCGCCCTGATCCTGCTGTTCCTGCTGGCCTTCGCGGCGATCCCGGGGGCGCTGCTGCCGCAGCGCTCCCTGAACAAGGCCAAGGTCATCGAGTACCTGGCGAACAACGGGCGGATGGCCGAGATCTTCGACCGGCTGCAGCTGTTCGACGTGTTCTCCTCGGTGTGGTTCACCGCCATCTACGTGCTGCTCTTCGTCTCCCTGGTCGGCTGCATCCTGCCGCGCTCCGCCGAGCACTGGCGGGCGATGCGCACCCCGCCGGCCCGGGCCCCGCGCAACCTCGACCGGCTGCCGCTGCACGACGCCGGGGACCTCGACCGCGGCGTCGACGAGATCGCCGGGGAGGTGCTCGGCCGGCTGCGCGGCTGGCATGTCGCGGACACCCCCGCCGAGGACGACCGGGCCGGGTCCCGGTCCATCTCCGCCGAACGCGGCTACCTGCGCGAGGCCGGCAACCTGGTCTTCCACCTGGGCCTGGTGGCGCTGCTGGTCACCGTCGCCCTGGGCCGGCTGACCTACTACGAGGGCCAGGTGATCCGGATCACCGACACCGGGGCGGAGATCGCCGACGAGGCGGTCGCCGGGGCGGTCAACCAGCCCTTCTGCAACACCGCCGGGGCGAACTACGACTCGCTGCGCTACGGCAACCTCTTCGACGGCACCGGGCTGCACCCCTTCTGCGTGCAGGTGCGCGACTTCGTCGCCGACTACCTGCCCAACGGGCAGGCGAAGATGTTCCGCTCGGAGATCCGCTACGCCGGGGCGGCGGACATCCGCCGCCCGGTGGCGGAGTGGACCGAGGGCGAACTGGAGGTCAACCACCCGCTGCGCCTGGCCGGGGACCGGGTGTACCTGCAGGGCCACGGCTTCGCCCCCGCCTTCCGGGTGACCTGGCCGAACGGGGAGTCGCGCACCGGGATCGTGCAGTTCCGCCCGGATGACCCCACCTTCTTCCTCTCCTCCGGGGCGCTGCGCTTCGACCCGCCGCCCGGGATGTACCCGGACCTCTACGAGCGCCGGCAGCACCAGATCGCCATCGAGGGCCTCTTCGCGCCCACCGCCGCCTGGGGCGGGGAGACCGGGGAGCTGCTCAGCTCCGCCCATCCGCAGATGAAGGACCCGGCGGTGGCCATCGACGTCTACCGCGGCGACGCCGGCCTGGACAGCGGCCGCAACCAGGACCTGTTCAGCCTGGACCGCTCCCTGATGCACTCCGGGCAGCTGGAGAAGATCTCCCGGGTCAACCTCGCCGCCGGCGAATCCGTGGAGCTCGACGGGGGGCTGCGCCTGGAGTTCCTCGGCGCCAAGGAGTTCGTCAACCTGCAGGTGGCCCACGACCCCACCCAGGGGTTCGTGCTCGGCTCCGCGATGGCCATGCTCGCCGGGCTGGTGGTCTCCCTGGCGGTGAAGCGCCGCCGGCTGTGGGTGCGCCTGGTCGAGCTCGGCCCCGGCCGCACCCGGGTGGAGTTCGGCGGCCTGGCCCGCACCGACCGGGCCGGCTGGGGCGACGAGTTCGACGAGTTCGTCCGGGCCGTGCTGGGCCGCCCGGAGCCGGCGGAGGACTGAGCCCGGGCCACGCGGCCGGCCCCTCCCGGGGCGCCGGGTGGGCCCGCGCTTTGGGTTGGCTGAGCGGGCGGACTACCGTTGGCGGGGATCGCCGCCCACACCTTCACCTGCGGAGTGCATATGCCCGTCAACCACACGCTCGCGGATGCCTCGGACCTCGCGTTCAAGACCTCGTTCGTGGTCTACGCGGTGGCCCTGGTGCTCTTCATCGCCTTCTACACCCGGCAGAAGGCGGTGCTGGAGGCGCGCGCCGAGCTCGCCGAGGCCGGCGCCCGCCCGGATGCGCTGGTCCGGGTCGGCGGCGCCGCCGAGCCCCCGGCCCGGCCCGCCGGCCCCGTGGAGGGCCGCGGCACCGGCCCCGACGCCGCCGGGGTGGACCGCCGCGCGGCGACCGCCGACCGGCTCGGCGGCATCGCCGAGATGGCCATGTACCTGGGCGTGGCGGTGCACCTGGCCTCGGTGGTGCTGCGCGGGCTCTCCGCGCACCGCTTCCCCTGGGGCAACCTCTACGAGTACATCGCGATCTTCACGCTCATCGCCATGGTCGTCGCCGCCGGGGTGCTGCGCCGGCCGGAGCTGCGGGTGTTCTGGCCCTTCCTGATCACCCCGGTGCTGGGGCTGATGTTCTACGGCGGCACCAAGCTCTACGCCGCCTCCCAGCCGGTGCAGCCGGCGCTGCAGTCCTTCTGGTTCCCGATCCACGTCTCCACCGTCGTCGCCGGGGCCTCGATCTTCCTCATCTCCGGGGTCGCCTCGGTGCTCTACCTGGTGCGGATGCGCCAGCCCCGCGGCCGGGAGACCGGCCGGCTGGGCGCGCTGGCCCGCCCGCTGCCCAGCGCCCGCGCCCTGGACACCATCGCCTACCGCACCGCCATCTGGGCCTTCCCGATCTTCGGGCTCGGCGTCATCTTCGGCGCCATCTGGGCCGAGGCCGCCTGGGGCCGGTTCTGGGGCTGGGACCCGAAGGAGACGGTCTCCTTCGTCACCTGGATCCTCTACGCCGGCTACCTGCACGCCCGGGCCACCTCCGGCTGGCGCAACCACATGGCCGCCTGGGTCAACGTGGTCGCCTTCGCCACCATGGTGTTCAACCTGTTCTTCGTGAACATGGTGGTGTCCGGCCTGCACTCCTACGCGGGGCTGAACTGATGGGCCGGTCCACCTTCACCCTCGCCGCCTTCCTGATCGCCGTCGGGGTGCTGTTCACCCTGATGGCCCCCGGCGGGCTCGGCGAGCCCACCATCGGCCTCGGGGTGCTCTTCGCGCTCTCCGCGCTGCTGCCCGAGGAGTGGGTGCGCCACCTGGCCACCCGCGGCGCCCGGGTCGCCGCCACCGCGCTGCTCGCCCTCGGCGCGGTGCTCACCATCGTCGACTGGCGCCTGGGCTTCGGCCACGGCTGGGACGCGACCGCGGTGCTGCTCTTCTTCGGCGGGTTCCTGGTGCTGGTGCTGCACGTGGTCGTCGGCTGGCGGCTGCGGGAGACCGCGCCGCGGCCCCGCACCGCCGATGCCCGGCGCTGAACCGCCCCGGGCGGCGCCCGCCGCCCCCGGGTAGCCGCCCCGCCCGGGGGCGGGCGGCCCCGACGAGCCCGACGGGGGCGGGGCGCCCGGCCGATAGGGTGGGGGCATGCGCATCCTGGTCACCGGCGGAGCCGGCTTCATCGGCTCCAACTTCGTCCGCCGCACCCTGGCCACCCGGGACTCGGTCACCCCGGTGGTGCTCGACGCCTTCACCTACGCCGCGCACCCGGACAACCTGCGCGACGAGCGCGGGGCGGAGCTGTGCGAGGTCGTCCGCGGCGATGTGCGCGACGCCGAGCTGGTGGACCGGCTGGTCGCCCGGGTGGACGCGGTGGTGCACTTCGCCGCGGAATCCCACAACGACAACTCGCTGCTCGACGCCGACCCCTTCATCGGCACCAACATCACCGGCACCGTCACCGTGGCCCGGGCCTGCACCCGGCACGGGGTGCGGCTGCACCACGTCTCCACCGACGAGGTCTACGGGGACCTGGCCCTCGACGACCCGGCCCGGTTCACCCCGGAGACCCCCTACCGCCCGTCCAGCCCCTACTCGGCCTCCAAGGCGGCCGCGGACCATTTCGTGCGGGCCTGGGAGCGCTCCCACGGGCTGGCCGCGACCATCTCCAACTGCTCCAACAACTACGGGCCCCGGCAGCACCCGGAGAAGCTCATCCCCCGCCAGATCTGCGGGCTCATCGACGGCCGCCGGCCCCGGGTGTACGGGGACGGGGCGAATGTGCGCGACTGGATCCACGTCGACGACCACAATGACGCGGTGTGGGCGGTGCTCGACCGGGGCGAACCGGGGCGGACCTACCTCATCGGCGCCGAGGGCGAGCGCGCCAACGTCGACGTGGTCGGCGATCTGCTGGAGTGCTTCGGCCGGGACCGCGGCGACTTCGACCGGGTCACCGACCGGCCCGGCCACGACCGCCGCTACGCCATCGACCCGGCCTCCACCCGGGCCCTGGGCTGGGCGCCGCGGCACCCGGACCTGCGCGCCGGGCTGGCGGAGACGGTGGCCTGGTACCGGGCCCACGAGGACTGGTGGCGGCCCGCGGCCGCGGCCGCGGAGGCCCGCTACCGGCGCCGGGAGCGGACCCTGGGCTGAGCCGGCGGCCGGTACCCTGGGCCCATGAGCACCCGCGGCAGCTACCGGCCCCTGGACATCGACGGCGTCCACCTCTTCGAGCCCGTGATCCACGGCGACGCGCGCGGCTCCTTCCACGAGTGGTTCAAGGCCGACGCCTTCGCCGAGGCGCTGGGCCACCCGCTCATCCCGGAGCAGGCGAACATGAGCGTCTCCGCCGCCGGGGTGCTGCGCGGGCTGCACTACGCCGATGTGCCGCCCGGCCAGGCGAAGCTGGTGTGCTGCCCCGCCGGCCGGGTCGCCGACGTGGTGGTGGACCTGCGCCGCGGTTCGCCGACCTTCCTGGAGCATCTCGTGGTCGAACTCGACGACGTCGACCGCCGGGTGCTCTACCTGCCGGTGGGCGTCGGCCACGGCTTCGCCGCCCGGGCGGAGGGCTCGGTGGTGTGCTACCTGACCAGCGCCGCCTGGGACCCCGCCGCCGAGCACGCGGTGTCCATGGCCGACCCGGCGCTGGGCCTGGACCTGCCGGCGCTGCTGGAGGGCCGGGAGCCGATCCTCTCGGACAAGGACCGGGCCGCCCCCGCCCTGGCGGAGGTCCGGGAGTCGCTGCCGGACTACGCCGACTGCCGCGCCGCGGAGGCGGAGCTGCGGGACCTGTGGGCGGCGGCGAACGGGGAGGCCGGCCGATGAGGGGGATCATCCTGGCCGGGGGCACCGGCTCCCGGCTGCGCCCGATCACCGACGGGCTGAGCAAGCAGCTGGTGCCGGTCTACGACAAGCCGATGATCTACTACCCGCTGTCCACCCTGATGCTCGCCGGGATCCGGGAGATCCTGATCATCACCACCCCGGTGGACGCCGCCCAGTTCCGGCGGCTGCTCGGCGACGGCTCCCGCTTCGGGGTGCGGCTCAGCTACGCGGTGCAGGAGGCCCCCCGCGGGCTGGCGGAGGCCTTCCTGCTCGGCGCCGGGCACATCGGCGATGAGCCGGTGGCCCTGGTGCTCGGCGACAACATCTTCTACGGCCCGGGCCTGGGCACCCGGCTGCGCCGCTTCCGCGACGTCGACGGCGGCGCGATCTTCGCCTACCGGGTCGCCGACCCCTCCGCCTACGGGGTGGTGGACTTCGACGCCGAGGGCCGGGCCACCGCCATCCAGGAGAAGCCGACCCGGCCCCGCTCCGATTTCGCGGTGCCCGGGCTGTACTTCTACGGCCCGGACGTCGTGGACATCGCCGCGGGGCTGACCCCCTCGGCCCGGGGGGAGCTGGAGATCACCGACGTCAACCGGGCCTACCTGGAGCAGGGCCGGCTGCGGGTGGAGATCCTGCCCCGCGGCACCGCCTGGCTGGACACCGGCACCGTGGACACCCTGATGGCCGCCGGGGACTTCGTCCGGGCCATCGAGAGCCGGCAGGGGCTGAAGATCGGCTGCCCCGAGGAGGTCGCCTGGCGGATGGGCTACCTCGACGACGCGGAGCTGGCCGCCGCGGGCCGGGAGCTGCGCGCCTCCGGCTACGGCGATTACCTGCTCGGCCTGCTGGAGCGCGGTCGCGGGGCCTAGCCCCCGTCGCCGGCGGCCCCGCCCTCCCCGCGGCGGCGCTCCTGCTCCCGCTCGGCCCGGCGGCGGCGCTCGAAGGCCTCCTTCTCCAGCCGCCACAGGAAATCCTCGTCGTCGTCCGGGCCCCGCGGCGCGGGCGGCCGCGCCGGGCCGCGGCCCGGGATCGGCCGCGGCACCGGCACCCGGACCAGCCCGGACCGGCCCGCGGCACCGGGCCCGAAGGCCCGCCACAGCAGCACGATCGCCGCGATGATCAACACGATGATGAGCAGTCGACCCACCTGGCACCTCCTCGCCGGATCCAGGATACGTAGACTGGCCGCGTGAGCATCGACGCAGACCATTCCTCGGCGCCGGCCGGCGGCTCCCGCCGGGTGCGCGCCACCCGCGGCCGCGCGCTGCGGGACGTGTTCCGCTACGCCGTCGCCCGCCTGGTGCTGCTGGCCATCCTCACCGGGGTGCTGCTGGTGGTGTCCATGCTGATCGGCGCCGCGGTGCCGGTGCCGGTGCTGTTCGTGCTGGCCCTCATCATCGCCATGCCCGCCGCGGTGTTCGTGTTCCCGCGGATGCGCGCCGAGGCCAATGAGGGCATGGCCGAATGGGCCGAGCAGCGCCGGGCGCACCAGGCCTACGTGCGCGCCGAACTCGCCGAACGCGAACTGGAGTAGCCCCGCGCGGCTCAGGCCGGCAGCGGGAGCGCCTGGTGCAGCGCCGCCGCGGTGAGCAGCAGCGCCGACCAGGCGAGCATCGCCCGGCCCACCCCGCCGAGCACCGGGATGAGCGCCGCGCCGCCGGCGCCGCGCAGCACCGGCCGGGCCGCCCGGGCCAGCGCCGGGGCCACCGCCAGGCAGCCCAGCGCCCACCAGGTGCCCAGCACCGCCAGCACCGGGGCTGCGGCCAGCGGGGCGGCGGCGAGCACCGGCCACAGCCGGCGGGTGCCGGCGTCGCCGAGGGCCACCGCCAGGGTGCGTTTGCCGGCCGCGGCGTCGGAGGGGATGTCCCGCAGGTTGTTCACCAGGTTCACCGAGGCCGAGATCGCGCCCACCGCCACCGCGGCGACCAGACCCGCCGGGCTCACCCGGCCGGCCTGCACGAATTCGGTGCCGCAGACCGCGACCAGGCCGAAGAAGACGAACACCGCCGCCTCGCCGAGGCCCCGGTAGCCGTAGGGGCGGCGGCCCCCGGTGTAGAACCAGGCGGCGAGGATGCACACCGCGCCCAGCGGGATGAGCCACCAGGCCGCCAGCGCCGCCAGCGCGCACCCGGCCACCGCGGCGAGGCCGAAGGCGGCGAAGGCGGCGGCCTTCACCCGCCCCGGGGCGACCAGCCCGGAGCCGGTGATCCGCAGCGGCCCGGACCGGTCGTCGTCGGTGCCCCGGATGCCGTCGGAGTAGTCGTTGGCGTAGTTCACGCCGATGATGAGCGCCCAGGCGACGATCCCGGCGAGGACGGCCCGGCCGGGGCGGGCGCCGTCGCCGAGCATGGCGGCGGCGGTGCCGGCCAGGACGGGGGCGAAGGCGTTGGCCCAGGTGTGCGGGCGGGCGGCCTCCAGCCAGTCGGCTGCGGTGGCGGTGCGGGTTCCCTCGGTCACCGGCCCATCATCCCCCATCGGCGGCCGCGGCGAGCAGCCGGGCGACCGCGCGCCGGTCCACCTTGCCCGAGGCGAGGGTCGGCAGCGCCGCGGCGGCGGCGAGCACCCGGGGCCGGGCGTGCCGGCCCAGCCGGGCCGCGGCGGCGGCGATCGACGCGGCCAGCGCCGGATCCACCCGGCCGCCGGCGGCCCGGGCCGGGTCCGCCGGCACCACCAGCGCCGCCACCGCCTGGCCCAGCCGGGCGTCCGGCACCCCGGCCACCGCCACCGCGGCCACCCCCTCGGCGGCGGCGATCGCCTCCTCGATCGCCCGGGGATGGTGCTTCAGCCCCCCGGAGAGGATCATGTCGTCGACCCGGCCGAGCACCCGCACCGCCCCATCGGCGCCGATCTCCCCGGCGTCGGCGGTGCGGAACACGCCCCCGCGCAGATCCGGCGAGTCGAGGTTCCGGTAGCCGCGGGCCACCATCGGCCCGGCCAGGGTCAGCCGGCCCTCCTCGACGGTGACCCGCACCCCGGCCAGGGGGCGGCCGTCGTAGACCACCCCGCCGCAGGTCTCCGAGGAGCCGTAGGTGGTCACCGCCGGGATCCCGGCGGTCCGGGCGGCGGCGAGCACCGCCGGGTCGGTGGCCTGCCCGCCGACCAGCACCGCGTCCAGCTCCGCCAACGCCGCCGCGGCCGCCGGCTCCGCCAGGGCGGCGGCCAGCTGCAGCGGCACCAGGGAGAGGTAGCGGCGGGGGCCGGCCATCGACCGGATCGCCGCGGCCAGCCGGGTCGGGTCGAAGCCGCCGGCCGGATCCAGCACCGCCGGGGCGTACCCGGCCCGGATGCTGCGCAGCAGCACCTGCAGCCCGGCGACGTGATCGGCGGGGGTGGCCAGCAGCCAGCGGCCCGGCCCGCCGAGCCGGGCGTGCGTGGCCTCCGCGCTGGCGGCGAGGTTCGCGCAGCCCAGCAGCGCCCCCTTCGGCGCCCCGGTGGACCCGGAGGTGCAGGCCACCACCGCGACATCGGCCGGGGCGGGCGCCCCGGCGCGCTGGGTGCGGCGCAGCAGCGCCGCCCGGTGCGGGTCCGCGGCGGGCACCGGCAGCACCGGGGCGCCGCCGGCCAGGGCCCGCTCCAGCCGGGGCAGCAGATCCAGCACCGCCGCCCCGCGCGGCATCGGCAGGGCCTCCAACGGCGCAGTCGACTCCATGGCCGGCCAGCCTACCGCCGGCGCCGCCCGCGGCGGTGCCCGGGCGGGCGGCGCCGGGGCCCCGGCGGGGGCGGCGGCGGGGGTGCGCCGATGGGGATCCGACTTAGGATAGGCCCGTCTTACCTACCGTGATCATTCCGAGGAAGGGACCCCCATGCTCCGTCGAACCACCTCCGCCGCCGCCGGCGCCGCACTCGCCGCGGCCCTCGCGGCGGGCGCCGCCGCCGAGGCCGGCGCCCTCGTCCTGGCCCCCTTCGCCCCCGCGGACGACGCCGCGGCGGCGGCCGTGGTGCGGCTGCAGCTGCCCGCCGGCGAGGAGGGCGCCTACGCCGAATGCACCGGCACCGCCGTCGGCGCGCGCTGGGTGCTCACCGCCCGGCACTGCGTCGAGGAGTCCCCGGTCGCCGCCGGGGCGGTGCTCATCGGCCAGGGCGCCGACGTCACCGTCGCCCGGGTCAACGACTGGGCCCTCGCCCCCGCCGGGGACCTCGCCCTGGTGCACGTCACCTCCGACCTGGGCGTGGCCGCGGTGCCGGTGTCCGGGGCGGCCCTCGCCGAGGGCGACCAGGTCCTCGGCTACGGCTGGTCCTCCCTCGGCCAGGGCGCGCTGGGCCGGCTGCCGCGCACCGGGCTCACCGTGCGCGACACCGGGGAGCAGGCCGACTACGGCGGGGACCTGGCCTACCTGACCAAGTCCGATTTCCCGGCCTCCCTGCAGGAGGGCGACTCCGGCGGGCCGATCCTCGCCGGGGGGGAGCTCGTCGGCGTGCTGTCCATGGGCGTGTCCTTCACCCCGCCGATCCCCCCGGAGCTCACCGGGCTCTACGTCCATGCCGCGGTGTCCACCCAGCTGGACTGGATCCGCTCCGTGCTGGCCACCGACCCGGCCGGCCCCGCCCCCGACGCCCCGGGCGTGCCCGGCGCCCCCGGCGGGTCCGGGTCCGCGGTGTTCCCGATGCCGCTGCCCGGCCTCGACGCCATCGCCGGATCCTTCGGCTCCCTCGGCTCCGACCGGCTGCTGCCTGCCCGCTGAGCCCCGGGGCCGGGCCCGCCCGGGCCCGGCCCCGCCCCACCCGCGCGTAACGCGTTAGGGTGGCCGACGATAGTCCCCGTGACCCGCCGCATCCGGCGGCACGCACCCCGAACGGAAGTTGACCGCATGCTCCGCAGAATCGCCGCCACCGCCGCGGCCGCCGCCGCCTCCCTCGCCCTCGCCGCCGCCCCCGCCGGCGCGCTGGCCTTCGCCGGCTGGGCCGAGGGCCCCGACGCCGACGCCGTGGTCCGGCTGCAGATCGCCACCGACCAGGAGGGCGCCTTCGCCCAGTGCACCGGCACCGCCGTGGCCCCGCAGTGGGTGCTCACCGCGCACCACTGCATCGAGGACTCCCCCTCCCCGGCCGGCGCGGTGCTGGTCGGCCAGGGCGCCGATGTGCGCACCCACATGATCAACGCCTGGCGCACCCCCGCCAGCGGGGATCTCGCCCTGGTGCACGTGACCACCCCGATGAACCTGGCGCACTACCCGGCCGTCTCCGGGGCGGTCGCCCCGCGCGGCGCCGCGGCCACCGTCTACGGCTGGTCCGGGCTGGGCCAGGGCGCCACCGGCGATCTGCCGGTCGCCCCGGCCACCGTCACCGGCTACCAGGACGAGCCCGAGTTCAACGACGGCGCGGCCTACATCACCCGCACCGAGCTGCCCACCCTGCTGCAGCAGGGCGACTCCGGCGGGCCGCTGTTCGTCGGCGGCAAGGTCGCCGGCGTGCTGTCCATGGCGATCACCGAGCTGCCCGCGGTGCCGCCGGTGCTCACCGGCTACTACCTGCACGCGCAGACCGCGCCGCAGGCCGGCTGGATCGCCTCGGTCATCGCGACCAACCCGACCGCCCCGGCCGCCCAGGTCGAGGTGCCGCCGGCCGGGTCCGCGATCATCCCGGTGCCGCTGCCCAGCATCAAGCAGTTCACCCCGGGCGGGCTGAACCCGGCGGACCACATCGGCGAACTGCCGGTGGGCCCCTCGGATCTCGTCGACGCGATCGGCGCCGCCCCCCGGGGCTGAGGCCCCGACCCCGCGCAGGACGGGGCCCCGCCGCCGGCCATGGGCCGGGGGCGGGGCCCCGTCGTCGGTTGCGCCCGCGGGCGGGGTCAGTAGTAGAAGGGGAAGTCCTCCCAGCGGGGTTCCCGCTTCTCCAGGAAGGCCTCCTTGCCTTCCACCGCCTCATCGGTCATGTACGCCAGCCGGGTGGCCTCCCCGGCGAAGACCTGCTGGCCCATCAGCCCGTCGTCGACCAGGTTGAAGGCGAATTTCAGCATCCGCTGCGCGGTCGGCGACTTGCCGTTGATCGCCCGCGCCCACTCCACCGCGACCTCCTCCAGCTCCGCGTGCTCGGCGACCTCGTTGACCGCGCCCATCCGGTGCATGGTCTCCGCGTCATAGGACCGGCCCAGGAAGAAGATCTCCCGGGCGAACTTCTGGCCCACCTGGCGGGCCAGGTAGGCCGAGCCGTAGCCGGCGTCGAAGCTGCCCACGTCCGCGTCGGTCTGCTTGAACCGGGCGTGCTGCCGGGAGGCGATGGTCAGATCGCAGACCACGTGCAGGGAATGGCCCCCGCCGGCGGCCCAGCCGCCGACCACGGCGATCACCACCTTCGGCATGGTGCGGATGAGCCGCTGCACCTCCAGGATGTGCAGCCGGCCGCCCTCCGCCTTCGCCCGGGCCGCGTCCACAGAGGACTCGTCGGCGGCGGCGACGTCGGCGTCGTGGGCGGTGGCGTACTGGTAGCCGGAGCGGCCCCGGATCCGCTGGTCCCCGCCGGAGCAGAAGGCCCAGCCGCCGTCCTTCGGGGAGGGCCCGTTGCCGGTGAGCAGCACCACGCCCACATCGGGGCTGCGCCGGGCGTGGTCGAGCACCCGGTGCAGCTCGTCGACGGTGTGCGGCCGGAAGGCGTTGCGCACCTCCGGGCGATCGAAGGCCACCCGGACGATCCCGTCGGCGCGGGAATCGCCGACATGGCGGTGGTAGGTGATGTCGGTGAGGTCCCCGAACCCGGGCACCTCGCGCCACTGGTCGGGGCGGAAGGGGTTGTCGCTCATGGACGCCAGGGTAGTTCCCGCGCCTATCCTGGCGGCCATGGACGGCCAGCCGCGAACCCCCGATCACCCCGACCCGCGCCCGGCGGCCCCCGCCCCCGGGGCGGAGGAGATCCTGGAGCGCGCCCGGGTGCTGCTGCTGCCGCTGCGCACCCGCTTCCGCGGGATCGAGGTCCGGGAGGTGCTGCTGGTCGAGGGCCCCGCCGGCTGGGCGGAGTTCTCCGCCTTCCCCGAGTACCCGCCGGCGGAGGCAGGCCGCTGGCTGGCCAGCTGCGTGGAGATGGGCTGGACCGGCCCGCCGCCGATGCTCCGGGAGCGGGTGCCGGTCAACGCCACCGTGCCCGCCGTGGCCCCCGGCGAGGTGCCGGAGGTGCTCGCCCGCTACCCGGGCTGCACCACGGTGAAGGTGAAGATCGCGGGGGAGAGCGGCCTCGCCGAGGACGTGGCGCGGGTCGCCGCGGTGCGCGCCGCCGCCCCGGGCGCGGCGGTGCGCTGCGACGCCAACGGCGCCTACGACGTCGCCGGGGCCCTCGCCGCGGCCCGGGCGCTCACCGCCGACGGCCCCCTGGACTACCTGGAGCAGCCCTGCGCCACGGTCGCCGAACTCGCCGAGGTGCGCCGCCGGGTGCGCGCCGCCGGGCTGCCGCTGCGGATCGCCGCCGACGAGTCGATCCGGCGCGCCGCCGACCCCTGGGCGGTGGTGCGGGCCCGCGCCGCCGACGCCGCGGTGGTCAAGGCCGCCCCCCTCGGCGGGCCCCGGGCGCTGGTGGCGCTGGCCGGGCGGCTCGCCGCGCGCGGGCTCACGGTCACCGTGTCCAGCGCCCTGGAATCGGCGGTGGGCATGTACGCCGGCCTGGCCGCGGCCGCGGCGCTGCCGGAGCCGGTGCCCGCGGGCCTGGCCACCGGCAGCCTCTACGCCGCCGACGTCGCCGCCCCCCGCGAGATCGTCGACGGCACCCTGGCGGCCGTCCCGGTGACCCCGGATCCGGACCGGCTGGCGGCGCTGGCCGCCCCGGCCGCGGTGCGGGACCGGTGGTTTTCCCGGGTGCGCGAATGCGTCGCCGCGGGCGCGCTGAACTAGCCTGAGCACCATGCCCGACACCACCAGCGCCCCGGCCGCGGTCGCCGCGGCGGTCATCGTCGACGAGCTCATCCGCGCCGGGGTGCGCGAGGCCGTGCTCTGCCCCGGCTCCCGCTCGGCGCCGCTGGCCCGCGAGCTCCTCCGCGCCGAGGCCGCCGGCCGGCTGCGGCTGCATGTGCGCCTCGACGAGCGCTCCGCGGCCTTCCTGGCGCTGGGCCTGGCCGCCGGCACCGGCCGGGTCACCCCGGTGCTCACCACCTCCGGTACCGCGGTGGCCAACCTCGCCCCGGCGATGGTGGAGGCCACCTTCTCCGCGATCCCGCTGCTGGCGCTCACCGCGGACCGGCCCGCCGGCCACCGGGGCACCGGGGCGAACCAGACCATCGTGCAGGACCGGCTCTTCGCCGACGCCTCCGCGGTGCACCGCGACGTCGACGCCACCGCCGGCCTGGACGCCGCCGGGCAGGCCCGGCTGCGCGCCCTGGTGGACCGGGTCGCCGCGGCGATGCGCGCCCCCGGCCTCGGCGGGGCCGGGCACCTCAACGTGCGCCTGGCGGAGCCGCTGGTGCCGGCGGCGGATCTGCCCGCGGCCATCGCCCCGGGCCGGCCCGGCGGGGCCACCTGGACCGAGGTGCGCCATCTGCAGCCCCCGGCCCGGCCGGCGGCCACCGCCACCGTGGACCTGAGCCGGCGCACCCTGGTCATCGCCGGGGCCGGGGCCCGGCCGGCGCCCGCCCTGGCCGGGGTGCCCACCATCGCCGAACCCGGGGCGCCGGCCCCGGACGTCCCCGTGCACCCGCTGGCCGCCGGGCTGCTCGGCGCCGGGCCGCTGCTCGGCGCCGCCGGGGTCGCCGACCCCCGCCCGGAGCAGCTCATCGTGCTCGGCCGGCCCACCCTGCACCGGCCGGTGGCGGCGCTGCTGGCGGACCCGGGCATCGACGTCACCGTGGTCACCGGCGGCGGGCTGCCCGGGATCGCGGACTACCCGGACGTCGCCGCCAACGCCCGGCGCACCACCGCCGCGGTCGAGGTGCGCGGAGAACCGGACCGGCGGTGGCTGCGCACCTGCGCCGCCGCCTCCGAGATCGCCGCCGAGGCGGTGCGCGACACCCTGGCGGCCGGCGCCGCCGCCCCCGGCGGGCTGCACGTCGCCGCCGCGGTGACCGACTCCCTGCGCACCGGGGATCTGCTGGTGCTCGGCTCCTCCTCCCCGGTGCGGGACTGCTCCCTGACCGGCCTGCCCTTCCCCGGGGTGGACGTGCACGCCGGCCGCGGCGCCGCCGGCATCGACGGCACCGTGGCCACCGCCGTCGGCCTGGCCCTGGCCCGGGACCGGGCGCACCCGCACGACACCCGGCCCCCGCGCACCCTGGCCCTGATGGGCGATCTCACCTTCCTGCACGACGCCGCCGGGCTGAACATCCCCGCCGGGGAGCCCCGGCCCGGCAACCTCACCATCGTGGTGGCCAACGACTCCGGCGGGGCGATCTTCGAGACCCTGGAGGCCGGGGCGCCGGGGCTGCGCGCCGGGTTCGAGCGGATCTTCGCCACCCCCCAGGACGTGGACATCGCCGCCCTGTGCACCGCCTACGGGGTGGCGCACCGGCGCCTCGACGATCTCGGCGAGCTGGTCGCCGAACTGCACCCGGACACCGACGTCGACGGCATCCGGGTGCTGGAGTTCCGCGCCGACCGGGCCGGCCGCCGCGATCTGCACGCCGAACTGGCCCGGCGCACCGGCGCCGGCGCCGCCGCGGCGGACGGGGCGGGGGAGTAGCCGATGGCCGCCGCCGCGCAGGACGCCCCCGCCCCCGACCCGGCCGCGCCCCGGCGGCGGCGCCGGCGGCGGCCGCGCGGCGGCGCCCGCCGGCCCCGGCTGGCCGTGCCCGGGGTGGACTGGCCCCGGCGGGCCCGCCAGCTCATCCTGCTGCTGCTGCTCGGGCTGGGGGTGTCCTGCACCGGGCTGGTCTTCGGCGCCTTCGCCGACG
The DNA here is from genome assembly GCF_001941505.1 of Corynebacterium sphenisci DSM 44792. NCBI lineage: Bacteria > Bacillati > Actinomycetota > Actinomycetes > Mycobacteriales > Corynebacteriaceae > Corynebacterium > Corynebacterium sphenisci. Next base: position 281,243 of record NZ_CP009248.1, read on the forward strand.
GCCGGGCCATCGAGGCGGACACCGGCCGGGCGGTGGCGGTGGTGCGCAGCGTCAGCCTGCTGCGCACCAGCGTGGAGTTCACCGACCACGAGGGCGAGTACCGCTCCCCGCCGACCGGGGTGCTCTTCCCGGTGGGCCTGGCCGAGGGCCAGCGGGTGCGGGTGGAGTTCGACCGCGCCGACCCGGACCGGGTGCGCGTCGCCGGCCGGCGGTGGACCCTGGCGGTGGTGCCGGCGGCCAGCGTGTTCGCCGCCGGGGCGGCGCTCGCCGCCGGGCCCTGGTGGTGGTCGGTGCGGGCCAGCCGGCGCGCCGCCGCCGGCGGAACGGGGTAGGGGCGCGCCCGACGCGCGGGATCGGCGCGGATGTGCCACCCTGGGCGCATGCGCGTGGCGATCGTGGCGGAGTCCTTCCTGCCGAACATCAACGGCGTGACCAATTCCGTGCTCCGGGTGCTCGACCACCTCGCCGAGCACGGCCACCGGGCGCTGGTGATCGCCCCCGGCGGCCGGGAGCACCAGGAGGAGATCCCCCGCTACCGGGGCTTCCGGATCGCCCGGGTGCCCACGGTGATGATGCCGCTCATCGACTCGCTGCCGATCGGGGTGCCCAATCCCACGCTCACCCGGGAGCTGCGCGCCTTCCGCCCCGATGTGGTGCACCTGGCCAGCCCCTTCGTGCTCGGCGGGGCCGGGGCGGTGGCCGCCCGGGCGCTGCGCATCCCCGCGGTGGCGGTGTACCAGACCGATGTCGCCGGCTTCGCCCACGACTACCGGCTCACCGCCCTGTCCGAGGCCGCCTGGGCGTGGACCCGCACCGTGCACAACCTGTGCGCCCGCACCCTGGCGCCCTCCAGCCCCACCGTGGCGGACCTCGCCGCGCACGGGGTGCGCCGGATCCACCGCTGGGGCCGGGGCGTGGATCTGGGGCGCTTCCACCCCGACCGCCGGGATCCGGCGCTGCGCGCCGCGTGGAGCCCGGCCGGTGCGCCGATCGTCGGCTACGTGGGCCGGCTGGCCGCGGAGAAGTCGGTGCACCGGCTGGCCGCCCTGGCCGGCCCGGCGGCCGCCGGCCGGCTGCGCCTGGTCATCGTCGGCGACGGCCCGGAGCGCGGGGAGCTGGCCCGCCGGCTGCCCGGGGCGGTGTTCACCGGGGAGCTGCGCGGCACGGCGCTCGCCGCGGCGATGGCCAGCCTGGACCTTTTCGTGCACACCGGCCGGCACGAGACCTTCTGCCAGACCGTGCAGGAGGCGCACGCCAGCGGGGTGCCGGTGATCGCCCCCGACGCCGGGGGCCCGCGGGACCTGGTGGCGCCGGGCGTGGACGGGGAGCTGCTCCCCGTCGACGGTTTCGAGGAGCACCTGCCCGCGGCGGTGGCCCGGTGGACCGCCCCGGCCGCGGGCGACCCCGCGGCCGCGGCGGCGCTGCGCCGGACCTGCCGGGCCGCGGTGGCCGGGCGCGGCTGGCCGGCGGTGTGCGCGGAACTGCTCGACCACTACGCCGCGGTGGCCGGGGCGGGCGCCCCCGCGGCGGCGGGCGCGCGCGCCGGGCGCCGGGGGGCCGCCGTGTAGCCTGGCCAGCGTGGCACGGGCAGACCTGGACAAGAACCCCACCGAGGTGTCGTCGATGTTCGACGCCGTCGGCGCGCGGTACGACCTCACCAACACCATCATGACCGGCGGCCTGGACGCCTACTGGCGGCGCCGGGTGACCCGCCGCCTGGACCCGCTGCCCGGGGAGCGGGTGCTCGACCTCGCCGCGGGCACCGCGATCTCCACCGCCGCCCTCGCCGCCGGCGGGGCCTGGTGCGTGGCCTGCGACTTCTCCCGGGGGATGCTGCACGCCGGGGCGCACCGGGAGGTGCCGAAGGTCTGCGGGGACGGGATGGCGCTGCCCTTCGCGGACGGGGTCTTCGACGCGGTGACCATCACCTGGGGGCTGCGCAACATCCAGGACCCGGAGGCGGGCCTGCGCGAACTGGCCCGGGTGACCAAACCGGGCGGCCGGCTCACCGTCGCCGAGTTCTCCACCCCCGGCAACCGGCTGCTCGCCCGGGTGTACAAGGACGTGGTGCTCGCCGCCCTGCCCGCGGTGGCCCGGGCCGCGGCCTCCAATCCCGAGGCCTACGTCTACCTCGCCGAATCCATCCGGGCCTGGCCGGACCAGGAGGAGCTCGCCCGGATCATCACCGCCGCCGGCTGGGCGGACTGCGGCTGGCAGAACCTCACCGGCGGCATCGCCGCCATGCACTCGGCGGTGAAACCCGGCTGAGCCGCCCCGCGCGCCCGGGTCAGGCCCAGGGCGGGCGGGACTCCGCCGCCGCGGAGAGCCGGCCGGCGGCCCGCCAGGTGCGCGCCACCAGATCCCGGTCCGCCTCGGTGACCAGGTTGCCCATCAGCCGGGCGGCGGCGCCCATCAGCGGCCCCGCCCAGGGCGCGCCCAGGGTCAGCGGGCCCGCCGCGGGCAGGAACCCGGGCCGGGTGAGCAGCCCGGCCAGCCGCCGGGCCAGGGAGAACGACTCCCCGTAGTGCTCCCGCAGCAGCGCCGGCCAGGCGTGGGTGAGCCCGTCCGGGTCCCCGGGGGCGGCGAGCATCCGGTGCACCGCCAGCCGGGCCGATTCCATGGCGTAGTCGATGCCCTCCCCGTTGAGCGGGTTGACCAGGGCCGCGGCATCGCCGATCAGCGCCCAGTTCACCCCGGCGACCCCGCTGACCGCCCCGCCCATCGGCAGCAGCGCCGAGGTCACCCGCTCCGGTTCGCCCAGCCCCCATTCCGCGCGCACCCGCCCCGCGTAGTGGCGCAGCAGCTTCTTCACGTTCGCCCGCGCCGGCCGGCCCGCGGTGGCCAGCGCCCCGCAGCCCAGGTTCACCCGCTGCCCGCCGCCGCCGTCCGCGCCGAGCGGGAAGATCCAGCCGTAGCCGGGCAGGGTCCGCCCCTCGGCGTCGGTGAGCTCCAGATGGGAGTGGATCCACTCCTCGGCGCGGCCGGTGGCGCAGTAGGACCGGGCCGCGACCCCGAAGACGTGGTCGCGGTGCCACACCCGGCCGAGCAGCCGGCCCACCGGGGAGCGCACCCCGTCGGCGACGAGCAGCCGGTCCACCGCCACCCGGCGCACCTCCCCGTCCGGGCCCCGCAGCAGCGCATGGCTGACCCGGCGCAGGCTCGGCCGCACCAGGTCCACCACCTCATGGCCGTCCAGGATCCGGGCCCCGGCCGCGGCGGCGTGGTCCAGCAGCAGCCGGTCGAACTCGGCCCGCGGCATCGCCGAGCCGGTGGCGGGGAAGGCGCCGCCGGCCGGCCAGGGGGCGGTCACCGAACCGCCGAAGCCGTGCAGCCGCAGGCCCCGGTTGACCACCCGGCCGGTGACCGCCCCGGCCAGGCCCAGCCGGTCCAGCTCCGCCAGGGCCCGGGGGGTGAGCCCGTCCCCGCAGGTCTTGTCCCGGGGGAAGGCGCGGGCGTCGGCGACGGCGACCTCCAGCCCGGCGGCGGCGGCGTAGGCCGCGGCGGTGGACCCGGCCGGGCCGCCGCCGACGATGAGCAGGTCCACCCCGGCCGGCACCGGGGCGGGGCCGGCTCCGGCGGCGCTGGCGGAGGCGGTGGTCGCGGCGGGTCCGGGGGCCCCGGGGGAGTCGGCGGAGAGGGTCATTGGCCCAGGCTATCCGACGCCCGCACCGCCCCGCCTGGGGAACCTCGGGCGGCGTCGATTACGGTATATTCAGCACGAATCCCGGTCGACGAACGAGGCAGGAGTCCATATGCGTATCGGCGGCAGCACCGCGAAGGACGCCCAGCGCACCGCCGGTGCCGTGATCTCCAGCGTCGACCTGGGCGATGCCGGGCTGGAGGCCGACATCACCGCCGGGATGCGCCGCTGCGAGGAGCTGCTGCTGTCCGAGCTGCGCCGCGGCGAGGACTTCCTCGTCGAGCAGGTCACCCACCTCGCGGCCGCCGGGGGCAAGCGCTTCCGGCCGATGTTCGCCCTGCTCGCCGCGCAGTTCGGGCCCCGCCCGGAGGCCCCGGAGGTCACCACCGCGGCCACCGTGGTGGAGCTGACCCACCTGGCGACGCTGTACCACGATGACGTGATGGACGAGGCGGAGCTGCGCCGCGGGGCGCCCTCGGCCAACGCCCGCTGGGACAATTCGGTGGCCATCCTCGCCGGGGACTACCTGTTCTCCTCCGCCTCCCATCTGCTCGCCCAGCTCGGCTCGGACACGGTGCTGCATTTCGCGCGCACCTTCCGGGACCTCGTCACCGGGCAGATGCGCGAATCCACCGGCTGCCCCGCCGGGGAGGACCCGGTGGCGCACTACCTGCGGGTGATCCGGGAGAAGACCGGGGTGCTGATCGCCTCCGCCGGCTACCTCGGCGCCCTGCACTCCGGGGCCGGGGAGGAGGTCATCGAGGCGCTCGCGGCCTACGGGGAGAACGTGGGCCTGGTCTTCCAGATCGTCGACGACATCATCGACATCTCCTCCGATCCGGACGAATCCGGCAAAACCCCGGGCACCGATCTGCGGGAGGGCGTGTTCACCCTGCCGGTGCTCTACGCGCTGCGCGAGGAGGGCCCGGCGGCGGACCGGCTGCGCGAGATCCTCGACGGTCCGGTCACCGACGACGCCCTGGTCGCGGAGGCCCTCGATCTGCTCGCCCGCTCCGGCGGGGCGGAGCGGGCGATGGCCGATGTGCGCGGCTACCTGGCCCGCGCCGAGGAGGCGATCGCGGAGCTGCCGGACATCCCGGCCAAGGAGGCGCTGCGCCACCTCGCCGGGTACACGGTGCGCCGGGTCGGCTGAGCCCGCGCCGCCGATGCCGGCGCCCGGGGGCGTTCTCCCGCCCGGCCTGGGGATTTGCCTTCCCCGCGGCGCCCTGGTGTAGCATGTGGGACGCACCGCATGCGGTGCACGCCAGATTGCCCGAGCGGCCAAAGGGAGCGGATTGTAAATCCGTCGGCATTGCCTTCGTTGGTTCGAATCCATCATCTGGCACCATCCGGCCGGCGCCCCGCGGAAGACCATTCCGCGGGGCGCCGGCCGTTCCCGTGCCCGGGGCGGGGGAGGCCGGCCGCACCGGCGCGGCTGCCGCGGCGGCGGGCGCCGGCGGCGGAAACGGGGCGGGAAAGCCGTGGTGAACAGCCGATTTGCCGAACCGGGTCCGCGTTGGTTAATCTTTCGGAGGCTTCAACGGCGGGCCGGGTTCACCCGGTTCGCCCGGAGGCCGCGCCCCCTTAGCTCAGTCGGCAGAGCGTTTCCATGGTAAGGAAAAGGTCGACAGTTCGATTCTGTCAGGGGGCTCAGTTCTTTTGTGCGGCCCCGGCCGCCGGCCGGAAGGCGGGTGGCCCGGGGCCGGACGACGGAACCGGGGCGATGTAGCTCAGATGGTGAGAGCGCACGACTCATAATCGTGAGGTCGGGGGTTCGATCCCCCCCATCGCTACTGGTGACCTGGTCACCACCCTGACCGGCCCCGTGCTAGGGTTGGGAACCGCCCGCCGTCGCGCGGGCGAAGGGGCGTAGCTCAATTGGCAGAGCAGCGGTCTCCAAAACCGCAGGTTGCAGGTTCAAGTCCTGTCGCCCCTGCAACACCCCCACCGGAGAGCAGCGCGAGGAGAAACGTGGCCGAGCACAACCAGAGCCCCGCCGCGGAGGCCCAGCGCCCCGCCGGCAAGCGCCAGATGGCGGGCGTCGCCACTCCCGCCGCGGGCCGACCCGCCCGCCGCGCCGAGGACGCCCCCGCCGCCCGCGCCAACCCGGTGACCTTCATCAAGCAGGTCCTCGCCGAGCTGCGCAAGGTGATCTGGCCCACCGGCCGGCAGATGCTCGTCTACACCATCGTGGTGATGGCCTTCCTCATCTTCACCCTCGCCCTGGTGTGGGGCGTGGACACCCTCGCCGGGCTCGGCGTCTCCGCGGTATTCGGGTCCTGAGCCCCCGCTGGGGTATACTCGCCCCCAGTGCACCACCATCCCGCCACCGTCGAACGGTAGGCGGGATTGATTTTTGGCCCGCCCCGGCACGGGGAAGGGCCCAGCAGCGAAGGAAAGGCAGCCCCTTGAACGACGGGAACAACATCTTCTCCGACGCCGGCGGCGACGGCGCCCCGGCCGGATCCATGGGCGAGGCGCTCATCGAGGCCGCCTCCGAGGCGTACACCCCCCAGCAGGAGGCCGAGGCCCCCGGCGCCGCCGACCCCGCCCCCGAGCCCGCCGCGGCCGAGGCCGACGCCGCCGCGGAGCCGGCCGAGGAGGTCGACCCGGAGCAGGAGTACCGCCGCCGGCTGCGCGAGTTCTCCCGGGAGCTCAAGCGGCGCAAGGGCGACTGGTACATCATCCAGTGCTACTCGGGCTACGAGAACAAGGTGAAGACCAACCTGGAGATGCGCGCCCAGACCATGGGCGTCGACGAGCAGATCCACGAGGTCGTGGTGCCCATCGAGGAGGTCGAGGAGCTCAAGGACGGCAAGCGCAAGATCGTCAAGCGCAAGCTGCTGCCCGGCTACGTGCTGGTGCGCATGGAGCTCGACGACCCCTCCTGGTCCGTGGTCCGGGACACCCCCGGGGTGACCTCCTTCGTCGGCTCCGAGGGCCAGCCCACCCAGGTCAAGATCCGGGAGGTGGCGAAGTTCCTCATGCCCAAGGAGACCGTCGCCGCCGCCGGCGACGCCGAGGGCACCGCGGTGGCGGTGGCCCCGAAGGCGGAGGAGACCCAGGTCAAGGTGGACTACGAGGTCGGCGAGTCGGTGACCATCCTCTCCGGGCCCTTCGCCTCGGTGGCGGCCACCATCTCCGACATCGACCCCGCCGCCGGCCGGATCAAGGCCCTGGTGTCCATCTTCGGCCGGGAGACCCCGGTGGAGCTGGGCCTCGACGAGGTCGAGAAGCTCGACTGAGCCCCGCCCCGGCCCGGCCGCCCGTTTGGGCGCCGGGCCGTCGTCGGCGTACACTGTCCGATCGTGCATGCCCGCCTCCGGCGGCCCCGCGGGGCCGGCCCGGGCGACGGGACGACCCGCCCGGCCGCGTCCGCCCGGTCCCCGAAAGTCACCGGGGGCCGGTCGCCGGCCGGGTCGCGTTCCGGGGCATGCGCCACCTTCTCCGCACCGCGGGGCGCCCCGCCGGCCGTACCCGGCGGACGCCACGGCCCCCGCGGTGAAGACAACGAGGAATCAGGAAGAACATGGCCCCCAAGAAGAAGCTTCAGGCAGTCATCAAGCTGCAGATCCAGGCCGGCCAGGCCAACCCGGCGCCGCCGGTCGGCCCGGCCCTCGGCGCCCACGGCGTCAACATCATGGAGTTCTGCAAGGCGTACAACGCCGCCACCGAGAACCAGCGCGGCGACGTCATCCCCGTGGAGATCAACGTCTACGAGGACCGTTCCTTCGACTTCAAGCTCAAGACCCCGCCCGCGGCGAAGCTGCTGCTCAAGGCCGCCGGCGTGAAGAAGGGCTCCGGTGTGCCGCACACCGACAAGGTCGGCTCCGTGACCATGGACCAGTGCCGCGAGATCGCCGAGCAGAAGAAGCCCGACCTCAACGCCAACGACGTCGAGGCCGGGGCGAAGATCATCGCCGGCACCGCCCGCTCCATGGGCATCGAGGTCACCGGGGCCTGAGCGGCCCCGACCGCGCCGGACGGCGCACCCGCCGGAGCCCGACCGCGGCCCCGGCGACAGCACACAGACCATTGTGGGAGAGCCAGCTACGGCCCGCACCACACCTCCAAGTACGTGATTGGAACGTGACATGAGCAAGAACTCCAAGGCCTACAAGGCCGCGCTCGAGAAGATCGACGCCGGGCGCATCTACTCCCCGCTCGAGGCCGCCGGCCTGGCGAAGGAGACCTCCTCGAAGAACCACGACGCCTCCATCGACGTGGCGATCCGCCTCGGCGTGGACCCGCGCAAGGCCGACCAGCTGGTGCGCGGCACCGTGTCGCTGCCCAACGGCACCGGCAAGACCGTGCGCGTGGTGGTCTTCGCCGCCGGCGAGAACGCCACCAAGGCCGAGGAGGCCGGGGCGGACCTGGTCGGCACCGATGAGCTGATCGAGAAGATCCAGGGCGGCTGGACCGATTTCGACGCCGCCATCGCCACCCCCGACCAGATGGCCAAGGTCGGCCGGGTCGCCCGGGTGCTCGGCCCGCGCGGGCTGATGCCGAACCCGAAGACCGGCACCGTGACCACCGACGTGGCCAAGGCCGTCACCGACATCAAGGGCGGCAAGATCTCCTTCCGGGTGGACAAGGCCGCCAACCTGCACGCCCTCATCGGCAAGGCGTCCTTCACCGCCGAGCAGCTCGCCGAGAACTACGGCGCCCTGATCGACGAGCTGATGCGCCTGAAGCCCTCCGCCTCGAAGGGCAAGTACCTGAAGAAGATCACCGTCTCGGCCACCAACGGCCCGGGCATCCCGGTGGACACCACCGTGATCAAGAACTACCTCGGCGAGGCCGAGGCCTAGCTCCGCCCGCGCCCCGGCGGCGATTTGCCGCCGGGGCCGCCGGGGGCGTAGAGTCCCCGGTTGAAGTTTGACCGGGGAGGGCGACCTCCCCGATAACCTCAAGTTTCACCGAAGACCGCCGGTTCCCCGGGCACCCGGGGCGAAGGCCCAGCGACCACGCTGGCGGCCCGCGCAGGGAGCACTTGGGGGCACGCCGTGACATGCGCGCCCCGACGCCCCCCGCGTCGGGGCGCTCTCGTCGTCTCCGGGCCCTCGCGGCGGAACCACGACACCGAAGGAAGGAGGCGAGAGTACCCATGGCAGTCACCCCCGCCAAGGAGGCCGCGGTCGCGGCCCTGAAGCAGGACTTCGACGAGTCCAACAACAACGTGGTGCTCACCGAGTACCGCGGCCTGTCGGTCGACGAGATCACCCAGCTGCGTCGCGCGCTCGGCGCGGACGTGAAGTACTCCGTCGCCAAGAACACCATGATCAAGCTCGCCGCCGCCGAGGCGGCGGTGGAGGGGCTCGACGAGCACCTCACCGGCCCGACCGCGGTCGCCTTCATCAAGGGCGAGTCGGTCGACGCGGCGAAGGCGATCAAGAAGTTCGCCGACGAGCACAAGGCGCTCGTCATCAAGGGCGGCTACGTGGACGGCTCGGCGATCGACGCCGAGCAGTTCCGCGCCCTGGCGGACATGGACAACCGCGAGACCACGCTGGCGAAGATCGCCGGCGGGTTCAACGGCGTTCTGGCGAATGTCGCCGGGCTCCTCGACGCGCCCACCTCCTCCGTCGCCCGGCTCGCCGCGGCGCTGGAGGAGAAGAAGTAGCCGAGGCCCCCGGCCCCAGCACCCCCGAAGACACCAGGCCCGCCCCGCCCCGGGGCGGCCCCCGCAGAAGACACACCCGCAAGGAGAACCATCATGGCGAAGTACACCACCGAGGAGCTGCTCGAGGCGTTCAAGGAGATGACCCTCGTTGAGCTGACCGAGTTCAAGAAGGCGTTCGAGGAGGAGTTCGACGTCACCGCCGCCGCCCCGGTCGCCGTGGCCGCCGCCGGCGCCGCCGGCGGCGAGGCCGCCGCCGCCGAGGAGAAGGACGAGTTCGACGTCGTGCTCGAGGACGCCGGCGCCAAGAAGATCGGCGTCATCAAGGCCGTCCGCGAGATCGTCTCCGGCCTGGGCCTGAAGGAGGCCAAGGAGCTCGTCGAGTCCGCCCCGAAGGCCATCGTCGAGGGCGCCAACAAGGACGACGCCGAGGCCGCCAAGGCCAAGCTCGAGGAGGCCGGCGCCACCGTCTCCCTCAAGTAGGGTCGACCGCCGCCCGCCGCGCCGCCGGCGCGGCCGCGCACCGGACACCCCCGCCCGACCGGGCGCCCCGCACGGGGCCCCGGCCGGCGGGGGTTTTCCGCATGTCCGGGGCCCCTCCCGGGCCCGGCCCGGATTCGGGCCCCGCCGGCGGCCCCGGGTAGGATTCAGGGTATGCTTCCCCGTTCCCGGATCGTCTCCGTCCTCCTGCTCGGCCTGGGCGCGGCGCTCATCGTCGCCGGGCTGGCCCTGCCCCGGCTGCTCGACGCCGAGCCCCGGGTGCCGCTGAACCTGCCGGACACCACCCTGCGGCTGCACGCCGAGGACGCGGTCACCGCCCGGCTGGGCGAGGACGGCGAGGTCGAGGAGGTGCGCTCCCCGGTGCGCCGGCAGTTCCACGCCGAGTTCATCGAACCCGCCGACGAGGACACCGTCTCCCTGCGGGTGGGCACCTCCATGACCCGGGAGGGCCCGGAGGCCGCCGCCGATCCGCTGGGCGGGCTGGTCACCGCCAACGTGTGGACCCTCACCGTGGACCGGCTCACCGGGCTGCCCACCGGCCCGGCCACCCTCAACGACCAGCCCCTGGACATCCGGGAGAAGGTGGACATGGGCGGCAGCTGGGCGAAGTTCCCGGCCGGCGCCGAGGAGCGGGACTACCCCGTCTTCGACGAGGTGCTGCGCGGGCCGATCACCGCCGGCTTCGTCGCCGCCGAGGAGCGGCAGGGCCACCGGGTGCTGCACTACCGGCAGGAGATCGCGGAGGTGGACGTGGCCACCCGCTACCAGGGCATGTTCACCGACGGGGTGCTCGACGGCCGGCCGGTGCACCTGGAGTACTCCGGCACCCGGGACTGGTGGGTGGAGCCGGTCACCGGGCTCATCGTGGACCTGGCCGAGGACCTCGACGCCCGCTGGGTGGACGAGTCCGGTGAGACGGTGGCGGTGGCCATGGACTTCACCGGGGAGATGCCCCGCGGCGACGCCGAGGCGCAGCTGCGCCAGGCGGTGGCGGTGGCCGACACGCCCGCCCCGCGCCCCTGGGGCATCGCGCTGGCCGTGATCGGTGCTATCTTGGCGGCCGTCGGGCTGTTCGGGGCGCTGCGCCCCGGCGCGGCCCGCGGGACCGGCGCGGAGCGGTAGCACGGCACACCCCGTCACCGGCGCACTCCGCCCGGCGCCCCCGCGGCGGCCGCACCCGACCCCGCCCGGCGCCGGTGCGCCGGGCCAGGGCCCCCGCGCCTGCGGAAGCGGCCCCGATCGACGCTGCCCCGCGCCGCCGGCCGGGTGCCGGGTGGACACCGCGCGCGCCGTGATATAGCATGAGCTGTTGCGCTGGAATTAGGTGTGTCGTAGTGTCTCCAAATTCGCCCCGACCGCATCGGGCCCCCGGGTCCGGGACGGTCGCGGTGCGCTGCGCCCATCGCCGTTCCGGCAGACCAAACGCTTAAAACCAAGCGGTACGGGGGCTCGCCGAGCGCGGGCGGCCCGTCCGCGTGAGGTGCTGGAAGGACGCATCTTGGCAGTCTCCCGCCAGACCAAGGCAGTGCCCGGAATCCCCGGAGCTTCGAAGAGGTACTCGTTCGCGAAGATCAGTGAGCCGATTCCCGTTCCGGGGCTTCTCGATCTGCAGCGCGAATCCTTCGCGTGGCTCGTCGGCACCCCGCAGTGGCGCGCCCGCCGCGCCGAGGAGCTCGGCGACGAGTCCCTCGTCACCAGCGGCCTGGAGGACATCCTCGACGAGCTCTCGCCGATCGAGGACTACTCCCAGAAGATGTCGCTGACCCTGTCCGACCCCTGGTTCGACTCCGTGAAGAACACGGTGGACGAATGCAAGGACAAGGACATCAACTACTCGGCGCCGCTGTACGTCACCGCCGAGTTCACCAACCGGGAGACCGGCGAGATCAAGAGCCAGACCGTGTTCATCGGGGATTTCCCGATGATGACGGACAAGGGCACCTTCATCGTCAACGGCACCGAGCGCGTCGTGGTCTCCCAGCTCGTGCGCTCCCCGGGCGTGTACTTCGACGAGTCCATCGACAAGTCCACCGAGCGCCCCCTGCACTCCGTGAAGATCATCCCCTCGCGCGGCGCGTGGCTGGAGTTCGACGTCGACAAGCGGGACACCGTCGGCGTGCGCATCGACCGCAAGCGCCGGCAGCCGGTGACCGTGCTGCTGAAGGCCTTCGGCTGGACCGAGGCGGAGATCCGGGAGCGCTTCGGCTTCTCCGAGATCATGATGGCCACCCTGGACAACGACGGGGTCGCCAACACCGATGAGGCGCTGCTGGAGATCTACCGCAAGCAGCGCCCGGGCGAGCCGCCGACGCGGGAGTCCGCGCTGGCCCTGCTGGAGAACAACTTCTTCAAGCCGAAGCGCTACGACCTGGCCAAGGTCGGCCGGTACAAGGTCAACCGCAAGCTCGGCCTGGGCGAGGCCGGGGTGGGCGAGATGACCCTCACCGAGCAGGACATCGCCACCACCATCGAGTACCTGGTGCGCCTGCACGAGGGCGAGAAGACCATGACCTCCCCGGACGGGGTGGAGGTGCCGGTGGAGGTCGACGACATCGACCACTTCGGCAACCGCCGCCTGCGCACCGTCGGCGAGCTGATCCAGAACCAGGTCCGGGTGGGCCTGTCCCGGATGGAGCGGGTCGTCCGGGAGCGGATGACCACCCAGGACGTGGAGTCCATCCAGCCGACCACCCTGATCAACGTCCGGCCCGTCTCCGCGGCGATCCGGGAATTCTTCGGCACCTCGCAGCTGTCCCAGTTCATGGACCAGAACAACTCCCTGTCCGGGCTCACCCACAAGCGCCGCCTCTCCGCGCTCGGCCCCGGCGGGCTGTCCCGGGAGCGCGCGGGCCTGGAGGTCCGCGACGTGCACCCCTCGCACTACGGCCGGATGTGCCCGATCGAGACCCCGGAGGGGCCGAACATCGGCCTCATCGGCTCCCTGTCGGTCTACGCCCGGGTGAACCCCTTCGGCTTCATCGAGACCCCCTACCGGCGGGTCGTCGACGGGCAGATCACCGATGAGGTGGACTACCTCACCGCCGATGAGGAGGACCGCTACATCGTCGCCCAGGCGAACACCCCGATCGACGAGCACGGCCGGTTCCGCGACGAGATGCTCTCGGTGCGGATCAAGGGCGGCGACGTGGAGCGGGTGCGCGCCGAGGAGGTCGACTACATGGACGTCTCCCCGCGGCAGATGGTCTCCGTGGCCACCGCCATGATCCCCTTCCTCGAGCACGACGACGCCAACCGCGCCCTGATGGGCGCGAACATGCAGCGCCAGGCGGTGCCGCTGCTGCGCGCCGAGGCCCCCTACGTGGGCACCGGCATGGAGCTGCGCGCCGCCTACGACGCCGGCGACGTGATCATCGCCCCGGTCGCCGGGGTGGTGGAGACCGTCTCCGCGGACTTCATCACGGTGATGGACGACGAGGGCGCCCGGCACACCTTCATGCTGCGCAAGTTCGAGCGCACCAACCAGGGCACCTGCTACAACCAGCGGCCCCTGGTGGACATCGGGGACCGGGTGGAGGCCGGCCAGGTGCTCGCCGACGGCCCCGGCACCGCCAACGGCGAGATGAGCCTCGGCCGCAACCTGCTGGTCGCGTTCATGCCCTGGGAGGGGCACAACTACGAGGACGCGATCATCCTCAACCAGCGGATGGTGGAGGAGGACATCCTCACCTCGATCCACATCGAGGAGCACGAGATCGACGCCCGGGACACCAAGCTGGGCCCGGAGGAGATCACCCGCGAGATCCCCAACGTCGGCGAGGACATGCTCCGCGACCTCGACGAGCGCGGCATCGTCCGGATCGGCGCGGACGTGCGCGACGGCGACATCCTGGTCGGCAAGGTCACCCCCAAGGGCGAGACCGAGCTGACCCCGGAGGAGCGGCTGCTGCGCGCCATCTTCGGCGAGAAGTCCCGCGAGGTGCGCGACACCTCCATGCGGGTGCCGCACGGCGAATCCGGCAAGGTGATCGGGGTGCGCGTGTTCTCCCGCGAGGACGATGACGACCTGGCCCCCGGCGTCAACGAGATGATCCGGGTCTACGTCGCCCAGAAGCGCAAGATCCAGGACGGCGACAAGATGGCCGGCCGGCACGGCAACAAGGGCGTGATCGGCAAGATCCTGCCCGCCGAGGACATGCCCTTCCTGCCCGACGGCACCCCCGTGGACATCATCCTGAACACCCACGGCGTACCCCGCCGGATGAACATCGGGCAGGTCCTGGAGGTGCACCTGGGCTGGCTGGCCAAGTCCGGCTGGGCCATCGAGGGCGACCCGGAGTGGGCCCGGCGGCTGCCCGAGGAGCTGCGCGACGTGCCGGCGGACTCGCTGGTCGCCACCCCCGTCTTCGACGGCGCGGAGAACGACGAGCTGGCCGGCCTGCTCGCCTCCTCCCGCCCGGACCGGGACGGCGACGTGCTGGTCAACGCCGACGGCAAGGCCACCCTCTTCGACGGCCGCTCCGGCGAGGAGTTCCCCTTCCCGGTGTCCGTGGGCTACATGTACATGCTCAAGCTGCACCACCTGGTGGACGAGAAGATCCACGCCCGCTCCACCGGGCCGTACTCGATGATCACCCAGCAGCCGCTGGGCGGCAAGGCCCAGTTCGGCGGGCAGCGCTTCGGCGAGATGGAGGTGTGGGCGATGCAGGCCTACGGCGCCGCCTACACCCTCCAGGAGCTGCTCACCATCAAATCCGATGACGTGGTGGGCCGGGTGAAGGTCTACGAGGCCATCGTCAAGGGCGACAACATCCCGGATCCCGGGATCCCGGAGTCGTTCAAGGTGCTGCTCAAGGAGCTGCAGTCGCTGTGCCTCAACGTGGAGGTGCTCTCCGCGGACGGGGTGCCGGTGGAGCTGGGCTCCACCGACGACGACGAGCTCGACCACGCCACCGCCTCCCTGGGCATCAACCTGTCCCGCGACGAGCGGGCCGACGCCGACTCCGCCTAGCGCGGGGTCCCGGCGCGGCCCGCCGCCGCGCCGAGCACACGGAAGAACACGAACAGTCACGCACGACATCCCCCGCCGCGGGCAACGCGCCGGCGCGGGGGGAAAGGGATTACACAGGTGCTCGACGTCAACAACTTCGACGAGCTTCGCATCGGCCTCGCCACCGCCGACGACATCCGCCGCTGGTCGCGCGGCGAGGTGAAGAAGCCCGAGACCATCAACTACCGCACCCTGAAGCCGGAGAAGGACGGGCTGTTCTGCGAGCGCATCTTCGGCCCCACCCGGGACTGGGAGTGCGCCTGCGGCAAGTACAAGCGGGTCCGCTTCAAGGGCATCATCTGCGAGCGCTGCGGCGTCGAGGTGACCAAGTCCAAGGTGCGCCGCGAGCGGATGGGCCATATCGAGCTCGCCGCCCCGGTGACCCACATCTGGTACTTCAAGGGCGTGCCCTCCCGGCTGGGCTACCTGCTCGACCTGGCGCCGAAGGATCTGGAGAAGATCATCTACTTCGCCGCCAACATCATCACCAGCGTGGACGAGGAGGCCCGGCACGCCGATCTGGAGACCCTGCGCGCCGATATGCTCGTCGACCGCAAGATGGTCGAGGACGACCGGGACCAGGAGATCGCGGAGCGGGCGGCCACCCTCGAGGAGGACCTCGCCGAGCTGGAGGCCGCCGGCGCCAAGGCCGACGCCCGGAAGAAGGTGCAGAACGCCGCGGACCGGGAGATGCGGCACATCCGGGAGCGCGCCGAGCGCGAGCTGGACCGGCTGCAGGAGATCTGGGACACCTTCGAGAAGCTCGAGCCCAAGCAGATGATCGTCGACGAGGGCATCTACACCGAGCTGGTGGACCGCTACGACGAGTACTTCACCGGCGGGATGGGCGCCGAGGCGATCCAGACCTTGATCCGCAACTTCGACCTCGCCGCCGAGGCCGAGGAGCTGCGCTCGGTGATCCGCGACGGCAAGGGGCAGAAGAAGCTCCGGGCGCTCAAGCGCCTCAAGGTCGTCGCCGCCTTCCTGCAGTCCGGCAACGACCCGGCGGCGATGGTGCTCGACTGCATCCCGGTGATCCCCCCGGAGCTGCGCCCCATGGTGCAGCTCGACGGCGGCCGCTTCGCCACCTCCGATCTCAACGACCTGTACCGGCGGGTGATCAACCGCAACAACCGGCTGAAGCGGATGATCGACCTCGGCGCGCCCGAGATCATCGTCAACAACGAGAAGCGGATGCTGCAGGAGTCCGTGGACGCGCTCTTCGACAACGGCCGGCGCGGCCGCCCGGTCACCGGGCCCGGCAACCGCCCGCTGAAGTCGCTGTCCGATCTGCTCAAGGGCAAGCAGGGCCGGTTCCGGCAGAACCTGCTGGGCAAGCGCGTGGACTACTCCGGCCGCTCCGTCATCATCGTCGGCCCCCAGCTGAAGCTGCACCAGTGCGGTCTGCCGAAGCTGATGGCCCTGGAGCTGTTCAAGCCCTTCGTGATGAAGGAGCTGGTGGCCAAGAGCTACGCGCAGAACATCAAGTCCGCCAAGCGCATGGTGGAGCGGCAGCGGCCCGAGGTGTGGGACGTCCTCGATGACGTGATCACCGGGCACCCGGTGCTGCTCAACCGCGCGCCCACCCTGCACCGGCTGGGCATCCAGGCCTTCGAGCCGGTGCTGGTGGAGGGCAAGGCCATCCAGCTGCACCCGCTGGCCTGCGAGGCCTTCAACGCCGACTTCGACGGCGACCAGATGGCGGTGCACCTGCCGCTGTCCGCGGAGGCCCAGGCCGAGGCCCGGATCCTCATGCTGTCCTCGAACAACATCCTCTCCCCGGCCTCCGGCAAGCCGCTGGCGATGCCCCGGCTGGACATGGTCACCGGGCTGTACTTCCTCACCCTGGAGAAGCCCGAGCTGCCCGGCTCCTACCAGCCCGCCGATGAGCAGGGCCCGGAGCAGGGCGTCTACGCCACCCCGGCGGAGGCGATCATGGCCCTCGACCGCGGCGTGATCGGCCTGCAGTCGCCGATCAAGGTGCGGATCTCCCACCTGCGCCCGCCGGCGGAGGTGGAGGCCGAGCAGTTCCCCGACGGCTGGGTCAAGGGCCAGGTGTGGACCACCCGCACCACCCTGGGCCGGGTCATCTTCAACGACCTGCTGCCCTGGAACTACCCCTACGTCGAGGGCGTGATGGCGAAGAAGCCGCAGGCCGCGATCATCAACGACCTCGCCGCGAAGTACCCGATGATCACGGTGGCGCAGACCGTGGACAAGCTCAAGGACGCCGGCTTCTACTGGGCGACCCGCTCCGGGGTCACCATCGCCATGTCCGATGTGCTGGTGCTGCCCGACAAGCGCGAGATCCTCGACGCCTACGAGCAGAAGGCCAACACGGTGGAGAAGAAGTTCCGCCGCGGCAAGCTGTCCAAGGCGGAGCGGCACGAGTCCCTGGTCAACCTGTGGAAGGCCGCCACCGCCGAGGTCGGCGAGAAGGTGGAGGCGCTCTACCCCGACGACAACCCGATCCCGATGATCGTGAAGTCCGGCGCGGCGGGCAACATGGGCCAGATCCACTCCCTCGCCGGGATGAAGGGCATGGTCACCAACCCGCGCGGCGAGTACATCACCCGCCCGATCAAGACCTCCTTCCGGGAGGGCCTGTCGGTGCTGGAGTACTTCAACAACTCGCACGGCTCCCGCAAGGGCCTGGCGGACACCGCGCTGCGCACCGCCGACTCCGGCTACCTGACCCGCCGCCTGGTCGACGTGGCCCAGGACGTGATCGTCCGGGAGGAGGACTGCGGCACCAGCGACGGGGTGGAGATCACCATCGCCGAGCGGGTGCTCGACGCCTCCGGGGAGCCCACCGGCCGGCTGCGCCGCAGCCCCTACGTGGAGACCGCGGCGATGGCCCGCTACCTGGCCGTCGACGTCGTCGACGAGGACGGGGAGGTCATCCTGCCCAAGGAGACCGACCTGCACGACGCGGACATCGATCTGCTGATCTCCCGCGGCGTGGCGAAGGTCAAGGTGCGCTCGGTGCTCAAGTGCACCACCGCCACCGGGGTGTGCGCCAAGTGCTACGGCCGCTCCATGGCCACCGGCAAGATGGTGGACATCGGCGAGGCCGTGGGCATCGTCGCCGCCCAGTCCATCGGCGAGCCCGGCACCCAGCTGACCATGCGCACCTTCCACCAGGGCGGCGTCGGCGGCGACATCACCGGCGGCCTGCCCCGGGTGCAGGAGCTCTTCGAGGCCCGGGTGCCGAAGAACGTCGCCCCGCTGGCCTCCGCCACCGGGCGGATCCGGGTCGGCGAGGACGATCACTTCTTCACCGTGACCATCGTCCCCGACGACGGCTCCGACGAGGTGGTCTACGACAAGCTCTCCAAGCGGCAGGGCCTGTCCGAGATCACCGTCGACGGGCGCACCCGCACCATCCGCGAGGGCGACCACATCGAGCGCGGCTTCCAGCTCACCAAGGGCGCCGCCGATCCGCACGAGGTGCTCGCCACCCGCGGCGCGATCGGGGTGCAGCGCCACCTCATCGAGGAGGTGCAGTCGGTGTACCGGGACCAGGGCGTGGCCATCCACGACAAGCACATCGAGGTCATCGTGCGCCAGATGATGCGCCGGGTCACCGTGATCGACGCCGGGGACACCGAGTTCCTGCCCGGCTCCCTGGTGGAGCACGCGGAGGCGAAGAACGCCTCCCGGGAGGCGATCAAGGCCGGCGGCCGCGGGGCCCAGATGCGCCAGGAGATCATGGGCATCACCAAGGCCTCCCTGGCCACCGACTCGTGGCTGTCCGCGGCCTCCTTCCAGGAGACCACCCGGGTGCTCACCGACGCGGCGATCAACAAGCGCTCCGACAAGCTCATCGGGCTGAAGGAGAACGTGATCATCGGCAAGCTGATCCCGGCCGGCACGGGCATCGCCCGCTACCGCAATATCGCGGTGGAGCCGACCGAGGAGGCCGCCCGCCAGGCCGCGGCACCGTTCACCTCCTACGGGGAGGGCTTCTACGGCGACGAGGACACCTACCCCGAGCCGGTCGGCCGGGCGGTGCCGCTGGACGACATCCCCTACGACCGCTGATCCGCCCCACCCGGCGGAGCCCCCCCCGGGCCCGGTCGCCGCGCATCCCGCGCGGCGGCCGGGCCCGCGGCGCACCCCGGGTGCGGGCCGCGCCCGGGGGAGTCGCCGCCGCCGCGCCGCGCGGTGCCCTAGGGTTGGCCCCATGACCCCGTTCGGGGGCGGCAGAAGAGGAGGCGCGGCACGGTGGCGGAGCATCAGGGACATGCGGAGGCGGGGGCCTACCGGGGCCCCGGCCCCGGCGGCTACGGCGGCGGCGCGGCCGCCCCGGCCGGCGGATTCGGCGCCCCCGCCGGGGGCTTCGCCGCCGCCGGGCCCGGCGCCGGCGCCCCGCTGGCCGCCGACCCCGGCCCCCTCCGGCTGCGCACCGGGCCCTGGCCCTGGGTGCTCGCGGCCACCGCGGCCGCCGTGGCCGGGCTCGCCCTGGCCATCGCCGCGCCGCTGACCGCCGCGCCCACCGACCCGGCCTGGCCGGCGCTGGCGCTGCCCGGCTGGGCGCTCGGCGGGATCGGCACCTTCGTGCTGCTCGGCGCCCATCTGGTGGCCGACACCCGCCGCCAGGCGGCCGGGCCCTACGTCTCCACCCCCGCGCAGACCCTGCTCTACCGGGTGGCCGCCGCCGGCGGGCTGCTCACCGTGGCGGCCACCGCGATCGAGATCGCGCTGTGGGTCTCCAAGACGGGGGTGCTCTGATGGCCGCCGGGCGCCCGCCCGCCCGGGCGCGGCGGATGCCGGCGCTGCTCGCCGCGGCGCTGCTCGCCCTCGCCGCGGCCTGGCCGGGGGCCGGCCCGGCCGCCGCCCAGGAGCCCGCCGCGCCCGCCCCGGAGCGCGCCGCCGCCGGGGACCAGGGCCATGCCGCGGTCCGCGATTTCGCCGGCTGCATCGCCGGCGCCTCGGCGGCCTCGGTGCTCATCGTCATGGACGAGTCGGCCTCCCTGGTCGGCTTCGACGATGAGCCGGCCACCGACCCGGAGGCGCTGCGGGTGGCCGCGGCGCGGGACTTCGCCGGCCGGATGGCCCGGTACGCGCAGCGCTCCGGGGCGGAGATCGACGTGGCCCTGGCCGGTTTCGCCGACGGCTACGTCCGCCGCGGGGATTTCACCCCGCTCGGCGTCGACGGCGGCGGCAGCACCCTCGACGAGGAGATCGGGCGCTTCGCCGACCGCGCCGACGGGTCCTACACGAATTACGAGGAGGGCCTCGACGGGGCCTTCGCCGAATTCGAGGGGATCGGCGACGAGTGCCGGGCGGTGCTGTTCTTCTCCGACGGCAAGCCCACCTCCTCCAGCTGGGGGTCGCCGATGGACCCGGTGTGCGCCGCCGGCGGCCCGGTGGCCCGGCTGCGCGCCGGCGGGGTGCGCCTGTTCACCATCGGCCTCGGCGCGGAGACCGACGCCGACCTGCGCCGGATCTCTGAGGGGGAGTGCTCGGCGCAGCCGGCGAACGGCGCCCATCTGCCGGCCGCCGATGCCGCCGGGCTCTTCGCCGCCTTCCGGGCGATGATCCCCGCCGGGGCGGGCCGCTCCCGGGAGGCCGTGCCCATCGACGAGCCCTTCGCCTTCACCCTCGACGACACCGTCGCCCCGGTGGAGCTGTCCGCCCAACCCGACCGGCGCACCCCCGCCGGGGCCCTGGTGCCCACCCTCACCCCGCCCGGCGGGGAGCCGGTGGACCTCGTCGAGGGCGATACCGCCATCGGCGGGGCGCGGGTGACCACCCGGGCCAACCCGGCGCTGCCCGGGATGGTGGACGTGAGCATGGAGCGCGCCGGGGAGGGCTTCGCCGGGCGCTGGGCCTTCGGCTACCGCCGGGCCGCCGGGGACGCCGGCGCGGAGAGCTACCGGGTGTCCCTGTCGATCCTGCCCGGGCTGCGCATCGACCTGCCCGGGGCCCCGGGGCGGGGGCCGCTGAGCCTGTCCACCGGGGACCGGCTGCCGGTGCGCCTGGCCGGCCCGGACGGCGCCGCCCGGGCCTTCGCCGGGGACGCCCGGCTGCGCGCCGAGCTCCTCCCCGCCGACGGCTCCGCCCCGGTGCCGCTGGCCGCGGACCTGGACATCCGCTCCGGGACGGCGGAGGTGCCCCTCGACGCGGTGACCGGCCGCCTGGCGGGCACCCTGCGGATGGCGGCGACCATCACCACCGCCGCCGCCGGGGACGCCCCCGGCACCGAGCTGAGCCCCCTGACCTACGCGCGGGAGGCCTCCATCGCCGCGCCGACCGCCCCGAAGCTGCCCGGGTCGGTGACCCTGGAGCTGCGCGGCGGCGCCGGCGCCGCCGAGATCCCGGTCACCGGTCCGGGGAAGGCCTGGGTGGCCCCCGGCGAGTTCGCCGTCGGCGATGCCGTGGTCTCCTACGCCGCCGACCACGACGCCGCGGACCCCCTGGAGCTCGCCCCCGGCGAGACCGGGGTGATCCGCCTCGAGGCCGAGGTCGCCGACCCGGTGGACCGCACCTTCGACGCCGTCGCGCTGCCGGTGGGCGTCGCCGACGCCGAATCCGGGGCGGAGGACACCGTGGCGGTGCCGGTGCGCGGCTCGATGAGCGCCCCGGTGGACGCCGCCGCCTTCGGCCTGGCCCTGGTCGCGGCGCTGCTGCTGGCCCTGCTCATCCCGGCCGCGGTGGTGTACCTGATGAAGTACCTGGTCGGCCGGATCCCGGCCCGGCCCGGGGTGCTCGCGCTGCGGCTGCCGGTGCGCCTGGACGGCGGGGTGCTGCTGCGCGCGGACCGCGGCGGCGAATTCGACGTGGACCATGACGAGGTGCTCGCCGCCCCGCGCACCACCTCCCGGGGCCGGTCCATCGATCTCGCCGGGATCCGGGTGGCGGTGCGGGTGGGCTGGAACCCGGTCACCCCGCCGCGGGCGGTGGTCGCCGCCGCCCCCTCCATCTCCGATGACGGCCGCCGCCGCGGCGGCGCCGCGGAACTGCCCCCGGCGGTGCAGGACCGCTGGTTCGTCCTCGGCGGGGGCGGGGACCCGGATGCCGCGACCGTGGTGCTGGCCCTGGATGAGCGGGTGACCCGGGCCCGGCTCGCCGGGATCGTCGCCGCGGTGCGCCGCGACGGCCCGGCCCGGGTGCGCGCCCTGGCCGAGGAGGCCGGCGCCCCGCCGCCGGGCGGGCCCGCCGCGCCGGAGCACCCGGCGGCCCCCGGCGGCCCGGTGCCCGGCGGCGGCCCCGGGGAGGCCGGCGGCGGCTCCTTCGGCGGCCCGGACGGGCCGGTGTTCGGCGACGGCGGCTCCCCCTACCGCGGGGGATTCGGGCCCTTCGGCGACGGCCCCCGCGATGGCTGAGCCGGCCCCGCCCCCGCCGACGGCCCCCCGCACGCGGGGGCCGGGCGTGGGCGATACTGGATCACGGTGAAGGGAAGGATTGTCATGCAGAAGTACCTCGTGGTCGGCTGCGGCGGCTCCGGCGCGAAAACCCAGGCCTACATGATCGACCAGCTCCTGGCGCATCTGCGCCGGGTCGACCCGGAGCGCGCCGAACTGCCCGCGGCATGGCAGTTCGTCACCATCGACGTCCCCCTGGAACCGGAGCCGGGCCCCGACGGGCTGGCCAACGTCGCCCAGGCCGGGGGCCGGTACATCCCCATCGGCAACCGGCTGCACTACAACCGCTTCGACGCCGGGCTCAGCCACCAGCTGGCCCGCAGCGGGGCGCTCGGCGAAATCGCCACCTGGGCGCCCCGGGACCCGGAGCACCTGAACACCCCGATCAGCGACGGCGCCGGGCAGTACCGGGCGATCGGCCGGATGCTCACCATCCAGCACCTGGAGACCATCCACGAGGGCCTGCGCGCCGCCATCGACCGGCTCAACCTGGTGGAGACCACCATCGAGCTCAACGAGCTCAACCACCGGATCACCGGCCGGCACTCCGACTCCGCCGACGATCAGCCGGTGGTGCTCATCATCGGCTCCATGGCCGGCGGCTCCGGGGCCTCCATGGCCTTCGACGTCGCCCGCCTGCTCTCCGCGATGCCGCTGGTCAAACCCGCGCACACCGCGGTGTTCATGCTCACCCCGGAGGTCTTCGAGGCGATTCCCGAGGACCGGATGCCCGGGGCGTGGGCGAATTCGCTGGCCATGTTCGGCGAGGCCTTCGCCGCGCAGACCGGCGCCGGCGCCGGCCACGACGTGGCCCTGATGCGCGCCATGGGCCTGGCCGGGGCCCCGCAGGACACCACCTTCGGCCGGCTGTTCCCGATCGGCGCCCGGATGGGCGGCACCCGCTCCCGCTTCGGCGACGGCACCCCCACCGCGGTGTTCCGCGGCCTGGCCCGGGCGCTGGCCGCCCTGATGAGCTCGGAGAAGGCCTCCGGCGACTTCAAGTCCTACACCCTGGCCAACACCGGCTCCCGGGTCGGCGACCGGTCCATCCTGGGCTGGGCCTCCCCGGAGCAGGTGCGCTGGGATGACGTGCCCTGGGGCTCCATGGGCTACGCCCAGCTGTCCATGGGCCGGGACCGCTACGCCGAGTACGCCGCGCAGCGGCTGGCCCGCACCGCCTTCGACCGGCTGCTCGCCGGGCACGTCGACCCCGCCGAGGAATCCACCGGCAAGGAGCAGCTGGACCGGCGGCTGCGGGAGCGGCTGCCCGGGACGCTGCACCGGATGGGGCTGCCCCGGGATCTCGCCGCCGGCTTCGGCCCCGAGCAGGTCGGCGCCTGGCTGGGCTGGCTCTTCGGCAACCACTCCGCCGCCGCCGGGGACGCCGCCGCGGCCTGGTTGCGCGGGCAGCTGCCGCCGGGGGAGGGGATGCGCTCGGCGGACTGGGCCGCGCTGGTGCGCACCCGGATCCGCGATGCCGGGGCGCCGCTGGCCGAGCGCCTCGGCGAGGAGGCCTACGCCATCGCCCGCGATTTCGCCGACCACTTCACCGACGCGGTGATCGGCGAGGTGGAGGCCGCCATCGCCGCCCTGGGCCTGCCCTACGCCGAGGAGCTCATCGACCGGGTCGGCGAGCTCATCCAGGAGCGGCTCGCCCCGGCGCTGCGCGCCCACGTCGACGGGCTGCGCGGCCGGGACCCGGTGGCCGCCCCGCCGCAGCTGGAATCGCTGCTGCAGCCGCTCGGCGGCCGCGGCACGGTGAAGTCCGCGGAGCAGATCGCCGACCAGGTCGCCGAGGTCTACCGCGCCCAGTTCGCCGCCCACCACCTCGGCCTGGTGGCCGCCCGGCTGCAGCCGGCGCTGGCCGACTTCCGCGCCGAGGTGCTGGTCCGGCTGCGCCGGGAGCTGGAGTCGGCGCACCGGGACCTGGAGCGCGCCGGGCAGATCCGCGATGCCGCGGTGCACCTCGCCGACGTGGCCACCGAGGAGCCCACCGCCTGGCCCGCGGACGCCGATGAGCGGATCGACGAGCGCTTCGCCGGCTCCGCCAACGAGATCGTGATCACCGACGTGGATCGCTTCGCCGCGGACTACGAGGCCCATCTGCTGGCCACCATGGCCGCCGGCGACCCGCAGCTGCGCGCCGCCGACCAGGCCTCCGCGGCGGCGGCCGCCGAGATCCTCGCCGGGCGCTGGGACACCCAGGGCGGGTCCCCCGCCCCGGCGGACACGCTGTGCCCCCCGACCACCGGGGAGGCCGGCGGCAACCGGGCCGGCTGGGTGTCCCGGCACCTCGCCGCCGCCCCCCGCGGCGGCGCCGACCGGGAGGCCCGCCCGGCGGTCTTCCGGGTGCGGCTGCGCCCCGCGGAGCTGATGGCGCGCACCCGGGCCTGGATCGCCCGGCCCGCGAAGCCCTTCAGCGACTTCATCGACGTGGACCTGCGCACCTACCTGTCCCCGGCGGCGGCGGAGAGCCGCGCCGAGCACGCCGAGCGGGTGGCCCGGCTGCGCTCCGCCTTCACCCGGGCGCTGCGCCTGGCCCGGCCACTGGCCGCGGTGAGCACCGAGATGCTCGGCCTGGTCTACGGCGGCCAGGGGGCGGAGGAGTACCACTTCAACTTCTCCGAGATCCCCTTCGAGGGCACCGGGGCGAAGGAGGAGCTGGAGGCCATCCTGGTCGGCGACCGGTACCGCGACGCCGCCACCCTGGGCACCTTCGAGGCGGCCTGCACCACCGACCGGCGGGTGTTCGCGATCGACGTGTTCGGCTCCTACCCGAACTACTCCCCGGTGGTGTTCAGCTCCCTGTTCCCGCATATCGCCGAGGATTGGGCGGCCCGCGCCGGGGCGGTGCAGGGCTTCTGGCAGCTGCGCCGGGCCCGGCCGCTGCCGGCGGCGCTGCCGCTCACCGAGGAGGAGCGCCGGGCGATGGTCGGCGGCTGGCTGATCGGCGTGGTCACCGGGCGGATCCACATCGCCGACCGGGGCCGGGCGGAGGCCTCGGCGCATATCCACGACGACCGGGCGCGCACCTGGGTGCCCTTCCCGCACCCGATGCTCACCCCGCCGAAGGACTTCCGCACCGCCCTGGACTGGATGCCCGCGGTGATCGAGTCGGTGCTGCTGGCCTACGCCATGGTGCAGACCGCCCCGCCCGGCGGGGCGCCGGGGGATTCGCTGCGCCCCTACCGGCTGCTGCGCGGGCTCTACGACGACGGCGACCAGGGCCCCACCACCGGGGCGGTGCAGCATCCGGCGACCCGGGCGCTGGCGCAGTGGCTGGCCGAGGGCGACGACCCCGCCCACGGCGGCACCCGGATCGGCGCGGCCGGGGCCGCCGGGATCGGCGAGCGCCGCCGGCACCTGGCGGAGGCGCTGGCCGGGGCCCGGGAGAAGGCGGCGCTGTTCCTGCCCCGCCGCGGCTCCGCGGCGCTGCCCGGCGCCGCCGCGGAGGACCGGCCCTTCGCCCACGTCACCGACCGTCGGGCGGCCTCCCGGATGCCGCTGTACCGGGATCTCGCCGCCGACGTCGACGAGGTCGCCGCGGAGCTGCTCGGCCGCCTCGACGAGGCCCAGGCGCTGGCGGAGAACCCCGCCGAGCCGGCGGCGGCGCCGTGGACCAGCCCCGCCGATGACCTGGACACCGCACCGCAGCTGCCGGATCTCGGCGGGGGCGTCATCTGATGGCGGACACGGTGATCCTGCTCGGCGCCGGGCCCGGGCCGGAGGCGATCCGCGGCAACCTCGTCGACCTGGCCGCCCTCGGCCTGGTGCACCGGGTGCTGTGGGCGCCGGCCACCCCGGCGGCGGCCCGCGCCGGCCGGCTCACCGAGATCACCGCCGGGCACCCGGTGACCCGCGACCTCGGGGTGGCCGACGCGCTGCGCGGGGCCGCCGGGCGGGTGCTGCTCATCGCCCTGGACGAGCCGGACGCGGCCGGGTCCACCCTGGACGCGGCGGCGACCGCGGCGTGGACCGACGCGGTGGACCGGGTCGGCCCGGCCGCCGCGCACCGGGTGCACCTGGTGCTGCCCCGGCTGCCGCTGCCCGCCGCGGCGCCGGCGGCGATGCCCGGCTGGACGATGCTGGCGCTGTCCCCGGAGGACTCCGACGCCCCCGGCGACGCGGTGCTGGAGCAGCACCGCGCCGACGGCCCGGCGGCGCTGGCCCGCTACGCCGCCCCGGCGGTGGCCGGGCTGGCCGGGCTGTGGGCGGACGCGGCCGGGGTCCCGCTGCTGGACGGCCCCGATGGCCCGGTCGGCGGCGGCGGGCCCGGCCGGCTGCGCCTGGTGCGGGTGCACCACCGCCGGATCGACGTCGCCGACCTGGAGGACCGGCTGCGCCGCCGCGCCCTGGACGTGCGCGCGGCCACCCCGCAGCCGCGGCTGCCCGGTGGCGCCCGGGTGGTCGCCGGCGGCGATGACGGGGACCTGGTGGCCCGCGCCGCCGGGGCCTTCGCGGACCGGGCCCGGGCCCGCCTGGTGCCCGCCCCCGCCCCGCCCCCGCCGGCCCCGCCCGCCCGGATCGGGGCGGTGCGGGCGCTGCGCCGCTTCCTCGCCTTCTTCGCCCGCTGCGTGCTCGGCACCCCCCGCACCTGGTACGCCGCCCAGGTGCACGTGGTCCAGTCCACCCTGGCCCGGGCGGTGCAGGCCGCGCTCTACGGGGCCGACTCCGATGTGGAGGTGGTCTGCGGCGATCACTCCGGGATCCGCCGCCGGGAGGGCATCGCCGAACTCACCGGGGCCTCCGCGGCGCTGCGCGAGCGGCTGGACCGCGACCCGGCCGCGCCGGTGGGCCCGCCCCCGGCGCTGGCCACCCTATGGCGTGGCTGGACCGGGGTGGCCCTGGGCCTCGTCGACGGCGCGGACCGGGCCGAGGCCCCGGCGGCGCGGGACCACTACGGCAACCCGATGGTGCTCAGCCGGCCCGCGCTGGCCGTCCCTGACGTCGCCGACTCCTTCGACGGGGCGCATCCCACGCTCACCGCGCTGCTCGGCGACTCCCTGGGCGGCACCCGGATCGCCCCCTTCGACCCCTACGGGGCCCGCGCCTACGGGGAGGCCCTGGATCTGGCGGTGCGGCAGACCACGGACCGCTCCGTGGCCCGGCTGCGGGAGGACTTCCGCACCTGGCGGGCCGCCCGCTCGGCGAGCTTCGCCTGGCGCACCGGGGAGGCGATCGCCGGCTTCGTCGAGGAGTCCCGGGACCGGGCCGCCGCCGCCGGGGAGCGGCTGCACCGGATCCGCGCCGAACGCGCCGGGCTCGGGGAGCCGGACCCGGCCGCCGGGGACCGGCTGGTGCGCACCCTGCGCCGGCTCACCCTCGGCTGGGCGCTGCTGCAGGCGGCGCTGATCTACCTCATCGTCTGCGGCATCGCCCCGGGGGCGCGGCTGGCCGACTGGGGCCCGGCCCTGTCCTGGGGGCGCGGGCTGCTCGCCATCGCGGTGACCACCCTGGCCGCCCTCGGCGCCGGGTTCGCGGTGTTCGCCCGCGCCCAGCGCGGGGTCCTCGAACGCGCCGCCGCCGCCCGCCGGATCGCCGCGGAGGAGGAGGCCGCGGTCCGCGACCTGGTCTCCGCGGTGGCCCATGTGGAGCGCGCCGGGCTGGCCTACGGCCAGCACCAGGCGTGGTCGGCGATCCTCGGCCGGGCGCTCGCCGCGCCCTTCGGCGCCGACCCCGCCCGGGTGCGCGGCACCCGGATCCCGGAGGCCGGGATGCCCCGGGCCGCGGTGATCGCCGAGGCGGTGGCCGAGGAGGCGGAGCTGGGCCGGGCGGTGTCCGCGCTGCGGGACCGGCTCTTCCCCCCGGCCTGGGCGGACGCCGCCGTGGACCGGCTGCTCACCGCCGCCCGGGAGGCCGCGGAGCGGTCCGGGGACCGGGTGCCGGAGCCCGGGCAGCTCTACGGCCAGGCCGGGGCGGGCAGCGCCTCCCCCCTGGACCGGCTCGCCCGGGGCGCGGTCGCCGCGGACCTGCCCCGCGGCGGGGCCGCGGAGGCGGCCTGGGCCCCGGCGATCGCCGCCCTCGCCGACTCCGCGGCGGCCGGGCCGCTGCTCGCCCGGCTGCGCAGCTGGGAGGACGGGGAGGAGCGGATCCGGGGCAGCGCGGACCTGCTCGCCGGGCTGGACGGCGGCGCCGCCGGCGCGGCGCCCCGGTTCACCCCGGCGGCGCTGGCCGCGCAAGGCGTCAACCGGGGCGGCACCGAGGTCGACCCCGCGGTCGGCGGCGTGTTCCGCGGCCCCGGCGAGGGCGCCGCGGGCACCCTGGGGCGCACCCTCACCCTGGTGCACTACGGCCGGGTCGCCGACGCGGCCTGGTTGGCCGAGGCGGCCGCCGCCGAGCCCGCCGACCCGGCCGCGGCGGAGTCGGCGCGGGCGGTGCTCGAGCGGCCCTGGCCGCCGGAGCCGCCCGGCTCCGCCGCACCGGGGGCGCCGCCGGGCGGGGGCCGGCACCGCCGCCCCGGCGGATCCGGCCCGGCGCTGCCGGAGTTCGGCGAGGATCTGATGTAGGCCGCCGCCGGGTGCCACCCGGCGGCGCGGAAGGGAGAGGCGGATGCCGATGGGCGAGGCCGAGGGGCTGACCCGCGAGATCGCGCAGGTGCCGGAGTACATCCTGCGCGCCATCATCCGGGAGGGGGAGCCGGACGAGGGCACCATCCGGCGGATGCTGCCCACCCGGCACCGGCACCTCGCCGCGGAAATCCGCCGTCGCCTGGTCGGCGGGCCCGCCGAGCCCGCGGCCGGCGCCGCGGACCCGGCGGGGGGGCCCGAGCCCGATCCCGCCCCGGCCCCCGCGCCGGCGGGGTTCACCGCCCGCCGCCCGGCGGAGCCGCCCGCGGAGGCCGCCGCGGAGCCGCCGGCCGGGGAGGCCGCCCCGGCGCCCGCGGCGGCGGCCCCGGACCCGGCCCGGCCGGTGAACCCGGTGGTCGCCGAATTCGACGAGCTCACCGCCGGCGGCGCCGCCGATGCCGCGGTGATGGACCCGGCCGATGCGCTGCCCGCCACCGGGGAGCACTTCGCCCAGTACCTCGGCGGGGCCGCCGAGCCGATCGGCGAGGTGCGGGTGCGCCGCCGCCCGGTCGCCGGCGGCGCCCGGATCGAGCTGACCTGGGCGGACCCGCCCGGGGTGGCGGAGCCGGTGCGGATCTACCGGGTGATCGCCGCCGACGGGGAGGCCCGGCCGAACCCGGACGAGGGCCCGCTGGCGCTGACCACCGTCGGCCACGGCTACGTGGAGGCGGAGCGCGAGGGGGTGGCCTTCCGGCACTACCAGGTGTGGCTCAACGCCGGGGCGGACCTGCGCGCCGCCCTCGACGCGCAGCCCCGGCTGGTCGGCGAGGACATCGCGGTGGCCCCGGTGCCCGGGTTCGTCACCCGGGTCTCCCAGGGCGTGGTGGAGGGCACCTGGGCGACGGTGCCCGGCTACGCCGGGATCCGGGTCTACGCCGCCCCCGCCGCCGACCCCGGCCCCCTGGAGGTGCCCGGCAACCTGCTCGCCGAGGGCGTCACCGCCCGCGGTTTCGAGCACCGGGCCCCGGTGCGCGGGGCGGCGATGCGCTACCGGCTGGTGCCCGAGGTGGAGTTCCGGGGCCGCCGGGTGGTCGCCGCCGCCGGCGGCCGGGTCGCCGAGGTGCACGTGCCCGCGGAGCTCGCCGCCGTGGAGCTGCAGCTGTGCGAGCGCTTCACCGACGCCGGCGGGGACGACCGGATCGCGCTGAGCTGGTACGCCCCGGCCGCCGGGGTGGTGCGGATCTACCTCGGGGACCGCTCGCCCGCCCCGGACCTGTCCTTCGAGCAGGTGCCGGAGGAGGCCCTGGCCCGGGATCCGGCCCTGGCCCCGGCGAACCTGGTGGGCAGCTACGCCCCGGGCCCGGAGGGCGCCCAGCGCGATGAGCGGGTGATGTGGCCCGCCGGCCTCGACGAGGTGCACCTCACCCCGGTGACCGTGGTCGACGGCCGGGCCGCGGTGGGGGTGACCCGGGTGCTGCAGCGGGTCGCCCCGATCCGGGACGCCGCACTCGCCGAACGCGGCGCCGGGCAGCTCATCACCTTCGCCTGGCCGGCGGGGGCGGCGATGGTGAAGGTGGAGACCGCGCCCCTGGGCGCCGCGGACGCCGCCGACCGGGTCTTCCGCGGGGAGCTCGACGAGGCCGGCTACCGCCGGGCCGGCGGGATCCGGCTGCGCCTGGACCCCTTCGGGGCCACGGTGACGCTCACCCCGCGCAGCATCTACGCCGGGCGGGAGACCGCCGCGGAGCCCACCGTGCTGGCCTACCGGGGGCTGCGCACCTACCGGTGGCGGCTGGAGCCGGACCCGCGGGGGCTGCTGCTGCGGCTCTGGTGCTCCGGCGCCGAGGACCGCAATCCGCCCCGGTTCCAGCTGGTGCACCACCCCACCCGGCTGCCGCTGTGCCCGGAGGACGCCGCCGAGGCCGGGGCGGGGGTGCTGCGCACCACCCCGGTGGAGGCCGGCACCGGCCGGGCACTGGCCGAGCCGGGGATCGTGCTCGCCCCGGACGCCCTCGCCGGCGGCTACGACGCCGCCGCCGCGGGCCCCGCCTGGCTGGTCGCCGCGGGGGAGCTTTCCCGGCTGCGGCCCGGCCAGTGGCTGCGCCCCTTCATCCTCGACGGCGACACGGGCGGGCCCGCCGCGGCCGGGGCGGACCCGGCGGCGGCGGCCGCGGCCGGGCCGCGCCGGATCCTCGTCGACGACGCCGCGGTGGACACGATGCACCTGCCGCCGGAGAACTGGAGGTCCTGATGGACGTCGGACTGCTCACCTACGCCTCCTTCGCCGCACCGGGCGAGCCCGGCGCCGGCGGCGGCTGGCGGGTGGGCCAGCGCGCCGGGGGCCTCGGCGCCGAGGAGGCCCGGCTGCTGTGCGGGCGGATCCCCACCCGGCCGCCCGGCATCCGGCCGGTGCCCCGCTACCCCTCCGCCGAGGAGGTCGCCGCCCTGGAGCGGCGGATGGCGTGGACCGCGGCGCCCTGGCCCGGCGGGGACCGGGTGTTCTGGTTCTCCTCGCCCGCCGGGGAGGACGGCACCGGCCGCGCCGGCAACGTGTTCACCCAGGTGCACGTGTTCCGGGAGGGCGACCCCCGCCCCGCCCGGCCCACGGACCTGCTGTTCAGCCCCTCGCTGCGGCTGCCCTTCGGCGCCGCCGAGGTCAACGCCGCCCGGGCCCCGGAGGGCGCCCCCGAGCCGGGGCCGCTGGCCGACCCGGCGGCGCTGTGGCCCTGGATCTTCGCCCCCGCGGCGGTGGACCGCCGGGAGGTGCTGCGGGTGCTGCTGGACCTGCTCGCCCACGGGGAGGCGGTGGCGCTGGCCTGCCCGGAGGAGGAGGCGGCGATGTGGATCGCCGCGGTGCACCTGTGCACCTCGCCGCGGGCGGCCCGGGAGCTGACCTTCTCCACCCTGGAGCGCGCCGCCGGCCTGGCCGACGCGGTGCGCCACGGGATCCGGCTGACCCGGGTGCCGCCGGGGGACGCCGCGGCCGCCGCGGCGGTGCCCGGGGTGCGCCTGGTCGACGTCGCCGACCCGCCGCGGCCCGGGGTGCACGGCGGCCGGCCCACGGTGCTCGCCGACGGCGCCGAGGTGCCCGCCTCCGCCTGGTCCGCCCTCGTCGACGAGCTGTGCGCGGGGCCGGCGGAGGCCGCCGCGCTCAGCCGCGGCCGGCAGGACACCCCCGCCGGGGCGGACCCGGCGTGGTTCCTGGCGCTGGCGGCGCTGGCCGACCCGGAGCGCGCCGCCGCGGTCGCCGGCCCCCTGGCCGCGC
Source organism: Corynebacterium sphenisci DSM 44792 (assembly GCF_001941505.1). Taxonomy (NCBI): domain Bacteria; kingdom Bacillati; phylum Actinomycetota; class Actinomycetes; order Mycobacteriales; family Corynebacteriaceae; genus Corynebacterium; species Corynebacterium sphenisci. Next base: position 313,153 of record NZ_CP009248.1, read on the forward strand.
TGCTCGGCGCCGGCCCGCGGCCGGCCGCCGCGGAGGGCCTCATCGCCCCGGCCGGCCCGGTGCTGCTGGACGCGGCCCTGGCCGGGGCGGACGCGGATCCGGCGGGGCTGCTCGCCCGGCTGGAGCCGCTGGCCGCCGCCGGGGCGCTGCGCCCCGGCTCCCCGGAGGCGGCGCGCACCGTGGGCGCGCTGCGCGACTCCGGCGCCGCGGCGCTGGCCCTGGCCCCGGGGGCCGGGGGCCCGCCGCCGCGGCCCGGTCCGCGGCTGCGCCGGCTGCTGCGCGAGGCGGTGGCGGGCACCCCGGAGCTCGCCGAGGCGATCGCCTCCGGCACCGGGCTGCCGGTCGGCCCGGCCCGCTGGCTGGGCATCCCGGAGCGCACCGCGGAACTGCTGCCCACCCCGCCGGCCGGGGTGGCGCCGGACGCCGCCGATTTCGCGGTGCCCGGCCCGCAGGGGGCGCTGATCGGCGCCTGGGTGCTCGGCGAACTGCGCGCCGGCACCCCGGTGACCGCCCCGCCCCGGCGGGGCGGCGCGACCGCCCCGGCGGACCCCTGGTCCTCGGCGGGGACCGGCCCGGGCGGGGCGAACCCCTTCCTCGCCGGGGCCCCGGAGTTCACCGCCCCGGTGGTCGCCTTCGGGCTGAATTGCCTGGTGCGCGCCCTGGCGGAGCTCGGCGCCGACGCGACCGGGCCCGCCCTGCCCCGGGTGGCGGCCGCCGCGGCGGCGGAGCTGGACCCGGGGACCCGGGCGCTGCTGGACCCCCGGATCACCGGGGTGCCCGCCCCGGATGCGGCGCCGCCGGGGGAGCCGGACGGGTGGTTCGGCGACCCCGGGCCCGACCCGGGGGAGGCGGACCCCGCGGAGCCGGCGCCCGCCCTCGCCGAGCAGCCCGCGATCCCGGACTGGCTGCTGGTGGCCATCCTCGATGCCGCCGGGCCGGGGCTGCCCGCGGACCCGGAGCTGGTGGATCTCGCCGGCGGCGCCCCGCAATGGCACTGCCTGCTCGGCGAGGTGCTCCGGCTGCCCCGCGACGGCGCCGACCCCCTGGTCCGGGAGGCCCAGGAGATGGTGCTGGTCTCCGCGGCGCTGCATCTGCTGCGCGGCGGCGACGCCGAGCTGGTGGACACCCTGCCCTGGTGGCGGGTGGACTGGATGGGCCGGGAGGAGCTGGCCCGGCTGGCCGGCCGGGGCGGCCGGCTGCTGCTGGAGTACGGCGGCCCGGAGCCGGCCGCGGTTCCCGCGGCCACCGGGGCGGGCCCGGCCGGGCGGTGCCGGCTGACCCGGCGCACCCTGGCCGCCCATGAGCGGATCGCCCGGCGCCGCGGCGGGGCCGCGGCGCAGCTGAGGAACAGGAGCCAAGGATGACCATGCAGTCCCTCGCCGAGGGCCAGGACGCCACCCTGCCCGCCGGCGCGATGATCCGGGTGCGGGCCCATCCGCTGGGCCGCACCGGCGGCGTCGAACTGGAGATCCGGGGCGCGGCCACCGCCAACCGGGTGGATCCGGCGACGGTGGCGGTGATCGACGTCGCCGGGGCCGCGGAGATCCTGCTGCGCCCGGCCGGCGGCGGGGACTTCGGGCCCGGCTGCGCCGCCCAGGTGGTGCTCGGCCGGGGCCGGCCGGGCAGCGCCGCCGCGGAGGCGGTGGAGCTGCCCCGGCTCACCCTGGACGGCCGCGGGGAGGTGCTCGCCGGCACCATCACCCGCCGCGGCGGGGAGCTGCGGATCCGCGCCGCGGCGGCCGGCTCCGGCCGGCTGGAGGGCCCGGCGGCGACGGTGCGCGCCGGGCTGCGCTCGGCGATCGACGCCGGCCGGGCGGATCTCCGCGGGGTGCGCGCGGTGCGGCTGCACCTGGACTGCTCCGCCTCCATGTCCGATCCCCGGCTGCCGGCGCTGCTGCCGGCCGCCGCGGCGGTGGTGATCGGCGCCGCCGGGGCCGCCGAGGGGATCGCCGCGGTGCGCCTGCACGACCCCGCCGGGGTGCGGGAGGTGCCGGTGGACCGCCTCGCCGGGGAGATCGCCGCGGCGGTGGCCGCCGGGGCCGCCCGGGTCGGCGGGGTCGGCGCCATCGGCCGGGATCCCGGGGAGCTGACCCTGGTGCTCGCCGACGCCGCCCCGGCGCTCGACCCGGAGGGGCCCCCGGCGGTGGCCCTGGTGCTCGGCGCGGACCCGGCCCGGGTCGCCGCCGCCCCGGGGGCGGCGCCGGCGGTGCTCGCCGTGGACGAGGCGCTGGCCGCGGATCTGGACGCCGGGCGGGTGGCCGCCGCCGATGCCGCGGTGGCCGCGATCGCCGCGGCGGCGGCCGCGGGCGCGGCCGCCGACGCCGCGCCGGGGGCGGGGGTGGCGCGATGACCCCGCCGATCCTGACCCGCTGCCCGTGGACCTTCCGGCCGCTGGCCGACCCGGGGGCCGCCCGCAGCGAGCACGCCGGGCGGGAGCTGCCCGCCGGCTGGGCCGGCTCCGGCACCCTGTGCGTGGCCATGGCCGGGGCGCGCGCCTCCGGCAAGAGCCTCTACATCGCGGTGCTGGTGAAGCAGCTGGAGCAGCTCGCCGAGGCCCATGGCCGGGTGCTCGCCCCGGTCGACGACTACACCGAGCGCTGCTACCGGGAGCATTACGAGCGGCCCCTGTTCGAGGAGATGGGCCTGATGGCGCCGACCCCGCGGATGGCCGCGGAGGACGCCTACCAGCGGGAGCCGCTGATCTTCAGCCTCGGCACCTGGGAGGTCGACGGGGAGCGCCGGCCCTGGCACCTGGTGGTGCGCGACGTCGCCGGGGAGGACCTGGAGCAGCTGCCCGCCGACCCGGGGCAGCTGTCCTTCTTCCGCTACGCCGATGAGGTGCTCTTCCTCTTCGACCCGCTGAAGGTGCCGCAGATCCGCAGCTACCTCTCCGGGCTGGTGCCCGCCCAGGAACCCGGCGGGGACCCGCTGCGGGTGCTGCGCAACCTGCTCACCGTGCTCGACGGGCACCGGCCCCGGCTGGCGGTGGCGCTGTCCAAGTTCGACACCCTGCAGGCCCTGGAGCGGGTGCCGGACTCCGAATGGGCCCGGATCATGGGCAACCACGGCGCCGCCTACCGCCGGGACACCGGGCTGGACCACGATGCGGCGGACTCGGTGCTGCTGGACCGGGAGATCCGCTCCATGCTGCTGCGCCTGGACGCCGCGGACCTGGTGCACACCCTCGATGAGCGCTACGCCCGGGCGGGGGCGCCGTTCCGGCATTTCGCCACCTCGGCGTTGGGCGCCTCCCCGCAGGGGGCGCACCTGGACCGCCGGGGCATCGCCCCCTACCGCTGCCTGGATCCGATCCGGTGGCTGCTGGGCTCCCGGGGCCTGTTCTGATCCCCGCCGGCGCGCCGGCGCCGGGGGTCAGAGCTCGTCGAGGACCCGGTCGGCCTCGGCGACCAGGGCCGGCTCCTCCTGCTCCCGGAACAGCGCCCGCGCCCGCCGGGCCAGCGCCGCCGCCGAATCCGGGCCGGTCGCGGCCGGGTCCAGCACCGCCAGCGCCCGGGCCTTCTCCAGCAGCAGCCGGCCGAAGCGCAGCCGCTCGGCGGGGGAGTCGATGCCCTCCAGGGCGAAGTTCGCCAGCACCCGGTCGAACTGGGCGACCGCCTCCGGCAGCCGGCCCGCCCGGGCCCAGGACCGGCCCAGGTGCAGCACCGCCTCGGCGTAGAGCTCCAGATCGCGCAGCCGGTAGGCCTCGGTGACCAGATCATCGAAGTCGTCGTGCGCGGCGGCGAGCTCCCCGGCCGCGGCCTTCTCCGCGGCCAGCCGCAGCCGGGCCCGGACCGACCCGGCCCGGTCGCCCTCGGCGGCGGAGTCCTCGGCGGCGGCGGCGAGCAGCTGCCGGCGCACCCGCCAGGCGGCCTGCTCCGGGGCCAGCAGCCGGGCCAGCTCCACGGAGAGCCGGGCGCGCAACCGGGCGGGCCGCAGATGCGGCAGCGCGTTCGCCGCGTCGATCGCGGCCTCCCGGATGTCCAGCCCGGCCCGCATCCGGGCGGCGACCAGGCCCAGGTGCGCATCGCCGAGCTGCACCGGGTCGGGGCCGCCGCGGCGGCCGTCGGCCTCGATCGCCTGCTCGCAGATCCGCTGCGCCGCGACCGGGTCGCCCTCGCGCAGCAGGCGCTTGGCCAGCGCCAGCCGGCCCGGCCAGCCCGGAGCGGCGTCCGCGGCGGCCCCCGGGTCGGCCCCCGCCGGGTCCGCGGCATCCGGATCGGGGCCGGCCGGGTCGTCCTCGGGCGGTGCGGCCGGCGGCGGGTCCGCCTCCTCCGGGGCGGGCCGGTCCGCGGCGGCGGGGGAGGGGGCCCCGGCCCCGGCGGGGTCGAGCGCCCCGGCGCGGCCGGCGCAGCCGGCGGCGCGCTCGGCCAGCCCGCGGGCGGCGAAGGCGGCCGCGGCGGCGCGCAGATCCGCGGCGGCGCCGGCGGCGTCGCCGGCCTGCTCCCCGAGATCGGCGGCGATCTCCAGGTTCCGGGCCCGGGCGAGGGGATCATCGGCGAGCAGCGCGGCCACCGCGGCGCGGTGCCGGGCCTCCCGGGCGGGGCCGGGCTCGCCCAGTCCGGCGCGCTCCACGGCCAGCCCCTCCAGGGCCCGGCGCAGCAGTTCCAGCGCCCCCCGGTCATCGGGCAGCGCCCCGGCGGGCTGCAGCAGCCCCGCCGCCCGGGCGTAGGCGGCCGCGGCGCGATCCGGCGCGGCCGGGTCGAAACCGGCCGATTCGGCCTCCGCCAGCGCCGCCCGGGCCGCGTCCGCGGCCGGGTCGGGCTCCGGGATCCGGGTCGTCGCGCTCACACCCGCAGAGTAGCCGATGGGCCGCCCGCCCCCGCGCCGGCCGCGGCGGGCCCCTCGCCGCGACCTGCGCGTTTGGGGGATCGTCGCAGGCTGCGGTACTCTGCCCTACTAGTCCCAAGTGAGTATGGGAGCAACAGACATCACCCGGTAGGCCAGCGAGAGCGGCTGACTGGGTTTCGCGCGTTCAGAATGCGCCCGGTCCACCGGGTTCGCGGATGGTTCGGGCGGAGACGGCCACGGGCCCCGGCCCGGCGGCGCCGCCGGATGTCGCGCAGTCACGAAACGCAGAAGCAGCAAACTTGCGCGCCGCGCGACGGGAGCACCCCGCCGCTGTCGCCAGACCAACAGAAAGACGGTTCATGCCCACTATCCAGCAGCTGGTCCGCAAGGGCCGCCACGACAAGAAGGCGGCGACCTCCACCGCCGCGCTGAAGGGGTCCCCCCAGCGCCGCGGCGTGTGCACCCGCGTGTACACCACCACCCCGAAGAAGCCGAACTCGGCGCTGCGGAAGGTCGCCCGCGTGCGGCTGACCTCCGGCATCGAGGTCTCCGCGTACATCCCGGGTGAGGGCCACAACCTGCAGGAGCACTCCATGGTGCTCGTCCGCGGCGGCCGCGTGAAGGACCTCCCGGGCGTCCGCTACAAGATCGTCCGCGGCTCCCTGGACACCCAGGGCGTCAAGGACCGCAAGCAGGCCCGCTCCCGCTACGGCGCGAAGAAGGAGAAGTAAACCATGCCTCGTAAGGGTCCCGCCCCGAAGCGTCCCATCGTCAACGACCCGGTCTACGGCTCCCCGCTGGTGACCCAGCTCATCAACAAGGTGCTGGTGGACGGCAAGAAGTCCACCGCCGAGCGGATCGTCTACGGCGCCCTGGAGATCACCCGCGAGAAGACCGGCACCGACCCGGTGCTGACCCTCAAGCGGGCCATCGAGAACGTCAAGCCCGCCCTCGAGGTGCGCTCCCGGCGCGTCGGCGGCGCCACCTACCAGGTGCCCGTCGAGGTCCGCCCGGGCCGCTCCACCACGCTGGCCCTGCGCTGGCTGCTGATGTTCTCCCGCCAGCGGCGCGAGAACACCATGATCGAGCGGCTCGCCAACGAGATCCTGGACGCCTCCAACGGCCTGGGCGCCTCCGTGAAGCGCCGCGAGGACACGCACAAGATGGCCGAGGCCAACCGCGCCTTCGCGCACTACCGCTGGTAGTGCCGCCGGAAGGCGCCGTTGCGGCCCGCCGAGGGTCGAATCGGCGGCGTCCGGCCGGCCGGCCAGACGCGCTTCACCGCGCCGTCACCGCCCCGCGGTGGCACCATGAGACAAGCAACGCAAAGCAGGTGGTCCCGGCGAGAGCCGGACGGACCGCCGAACGACCTGAAATGAGTGGGGAAAACAGTGGCTGAAGGTGCACTTCCCGTCAAGAAGGACCTGAACAAGGTCCGCAACATCGGCATCATGGCGCACATCGACGCCGGCAAGACCACCACGACCGAGCGGATCCTGTACTACACGGGCATCAACCGCAAGGTCGGCGAGACCCATGACGGTGCCTCGACCACCGACTGGATGGAGCAGGAGAAGGAGCGCGGCATCACCATCACCTCCGCCGCGGTGACCTGCTTCTGGAACGACAACCAGATCAACATCATCGACACCCCGGGCCACGTCGACTTCACCGTCGAGGTGGAGCGTTCGCTGCGCGTGCTCGACGGCGCGGTGGCCGTGTTCGACGGCAAGGAGGGCGTGGAGCCGCAGTCCGAGCAGGTCTGGCGGCAGGCGCAGAAGTACGACGTGCCGCGCATCTGCTTCGTCAACAAGATGGACAAGCTCGGCGCCGACTTCGAGTACACCGTGGGCACCATCGTGGACCGCCTGGGCGCCAAGCCGCTGGTCATGCAGCTGCCGATCGGCGCCGAGGACGACTTCGACGGGGTCATCGACCTGCTGCAGATGAAGGCCCTGATGTGGCCCGGCAAGACCGAGATCGGCACCGACGCCACCGTGGAGGAGATCCCCGCGGAGCTGGCCGACAAGGCCGCGGAGTACCGCGAGAAGCTCATCGAGACCGTCGCGGAGTCCGATGAGGAGCTGATGGACAAGTACTTCGGCGGGGAGGAGCTGACCCTCGACGAGATCAAGGGCGCCATCCGCCGGATGACCATCAACTCCGAGATCTACCCGGTGTACTGCGGCACCGCCTACAAGAACAAGGGCGTGCAGCCGCTGCTCGACGCCGTGGTCGACTTCCTGCCGACCCCGCTGGACGTCGGCGAGGTGCACGGGCACAAGATGGGCGACGAGTCCGTCGACATGAACCGCAAGCCCTCCAAGGACGAGCCCTTCTCGGCCCTGGCCTTCAAGATCGCCGCGCACCCGTTCTTCGGCAAGCTGACCTTCGTGCGCGTCTACTCCGGCCGCGTGGAGCCGGGCGCCCAGGTGCTCAACTCCACCAAGGACAAGAAGGAGCGCGTCGGCAAGCTCTTCCAGATGCACGCGAACAAGGAGAACCCGGTCGACGAGGCCGTCGCCGGCAACATCTACGCGTTCATCGGGCTGAAGGACACCACCACCGGCGACACCCTGTGCGCCCAGGACGCCCCGGTGGTGCTGGAGTCGATGACCTTCCCGGATCCGGTGATCTCGGTGGCCATCGAGCCGAAGTCGAAGGCCGACCAGGAGAAGCTCGGCACCGCCATCCAGCGGCTCGCCGAGGAGGACCCGACCTTCACCGTCCGCCTGGACGAGGAGACCGGCCAGACCGTCATCGGCGGCATGGGCGAGCTGCACCTCGACGTGCTGGTGGACCGGATGAAGCGCGAGTTCAAGGTGGAGGCCAACGTGGGCGCCCCGCAGGTCGCCTACCGCGAGACCATCCGCAAGCCGGTGGAGAAGTTCGAGTACACCCACAAGAAGCAGACCGGCGGCTCCGGCCAGTTCGCGAAGGTGATCATCGCCCTGGAGCCCTACACCCCGAGCGCCGAGGAGGTCGAGGAGGGCGCCTCGACGACCTACCTCTTCGCCAACGAGGTCACCGGCGGCCGCGTGCCGAAGGAGTACATCCCCTCCGTCGACGCCGGCATCCAGGACGCCATGCAGTACGGCACCCTCGCCGGCTACCCGCTGGTGAACATCAAGGCCACCCTGCTCGACGGCCAGTACCACGAGGTCGACTCCTCGGAGATGGCCTTCAAGGTCGCCGGGTCGATGGCCCTGAAGGAGGCCGTGCAGAAGGCCAAGCCGGTGCTGCTGGAGCCGATGATGGCCGTCGAGGTGATCACCCCCGAGGAGTACATGGGCGAGGTCATCGGCGACATCAACGCCCGCCGCGGCCAGGTCAACTCCATGGAGGACCGCACCGGCGTCAAGGCCGTCAAGGCCCTGGTGCCGCTGTCGGAGATGTTCGGCTACGTCGGCGACCTGCGCTCCAAGACGCAGGGCCGCGCCAACTACACGATGATCTTCGACTCCTACGCGGAGGTCCCCTCCTCCGTGGCGCAGGAGATCATCGCCGAGCGCACCGGCGCCTAGCGCGCCGCCGCGCACCCGCCCCCGCCGGTCCCGGCCGGCGGCGGCGGGGCGCACCCCACCCACCCCGGCCGGTGCGCCGGGGCGGGTGACGGTCCGCTGGGCACCGCCCCGTCCCGCCATGGGACGGTGCCCACGCCGGCCGTTACCCGGCCGACGGGACGGCGCGAGTCGTCCCCGCAGCCCGTCCACGGGCGCCGGGCGGTTTGTCAAGGACCGGCCCGGCCCCTAGTATGGGGTAACTGGCACAGTGAAATACCGCTGTCCGCGTACCCACCGCATCCCCGCCCGGCCGCCAGGCCGGGGAAGACCCTATGGTCGCGGGGCGTCAGTCGCGCGGGCGACCGCAACATTCTGTGGCTACGAAAGTCGTGGCCACCTTAACGTCCAGGAGGACCAACAGTGGCGAAGGCGAAGTTCGAGCGTACGAAGCCGCACGTCAACATCGGCACCATCGGTCACGTCGACCATGGCAAGACCACCACCACCGCCGCCATCACCAAGGTTCTGGCGGAGGAGTTCCCGGAGCTCAACCAGGCCTTCGCCTTCGACGCCATCGACAAGGCGCCGGAGGAGAAGGAGCGTGGCATCACCATCAACGTGTCCCACGTGGAGTACCAGACCGATAAGCGGCACTACGCCCACGTCGACGCCCCGGGTCACGCCGACTACATCAAGAACATGATCACCGGCGCCGCCCAGATGGACGGCGCGATCCTGGTGGTCGCCGCCACCGACGGCCCGATGCCGCAGACCCGCGAGCACGTGCTGCTGGCCCGCCAGGTCGGCGTCCCCTACATCCTGGTCGCGCTGAACAAGTGCGACATGGTGGATGACGAGGAGATCATCGAGCTCGTCGAGATGGAGGTCCGCGAGCTCCTCGCCGAGCAGGACTACGACGAGGACGCCCCGATCGTGCACATCTCCGCGCTGAAGGCGCTGGAGGGCGACCCGGAGTGGACCAAGTCCATCGTCGAGCTGATGAACGCCTGCGACGAGAAGATCCCGGATCCGGTCCGCGAGACCGACAAGCCGTTCCTGATGCCGATCGAGGACATCTTCACCATCACCGGCCGCGGCACCGTCGCCACCGGTCGCGTGGAGCGCGGCACCCTGAACGTCAACGACGAGGTCGAGATCCTGGGCATCCGCGAGAAGTCCCAGAAGACCACCGTCACCGGCATCGAGATGTTCCGCAAGCTGCTGGACTCCGCCGAGGCCGGCGACAACTGCGGTCTGCTGCTGCGCGGCATCAAGCGCGAGGACATCGAGCGCGGCCAGATCATCGCCAAGCCGGGCGCGTACACCCCGCACACCGAGTTCGAGGGCTCCGTGTACATCCTGTCCAAGGACGAGGGCGGCCGGCACACCCCGTTCTTCGACAACTACCGCCCGCAGTTCTACTTCCGGACCACCGACGTCACCGGCGTCGTGAAGCTGCCGGAGGGCACCGAGATGGTCATGCCCGGCGACAACGTCGACATGTCCGTCACCCTGATCCAGCCGGTCGCGATGGACGAGGGCCTGCGCTTCGCCATCCGCGAGGGTGGCCGCACCGTCGGCGCCGGCCGCGTCACCAAGATCAACAAGTAGGGTCCGTCCCCGCGCGTTGACCGGGCCGCCCGCCGGCCCGCACCGAGACCACCCGGTCCCCCGCAGGGGCCGGGTGGTCCTCGTATGTCCGGGGTGCGGTGGCGGGGGAGCGGTCCCGCAGGCCCCGGGCCGGCCGGCGGGCCCGGACCGCCCGCCCCGGGCGCGGCGCAGGCGGGACCCGACGCACCCACGGGTCCCGCAGGGGCCGTGTGCCCCCGGGGGCCGGGGGAGAGGGGACCCCCGCCGCCTCCCCGCGCACCCCGTCGGCCCCCTAAGGCGGGGGACGGCCCGCACCGGGGAGGGGGCGCGGGGCGCGCGGCGGGGGCCTGCGCGGGCAGGCCCCGGATCGCCGAGGGCCCCGATGCGCGCACGGCGCATCGGGGCCCGCGGGGCCCTGCGACGGGCTCAGCCGTCGGAGTCGACGTGCAGCAGGAAACGCACCGCGATATCCGGGTCCACCCCGGCGCGGACGTCCTCCTCCAGCCGGCGGCAGGCCGCGGTCACCGGGGCGGCGTCCGCGGAGCGGCGGATGTCCCCGCGCACGGTGAGGGTGGGCGTGCCCGCCACGACCTCGGCGCGGGCGGTGGCCCGGCGCACCCCGGGCGCGTCGGCGAGCTGCTCGGCGACCGCGTCGGCGATGACCGCCGGGCGGTAGGTGAGCGTGCCGGTGGCGTCCGAGGAGGCGTCCACCACGGCGTCCGGCCGATCCCGGCGCAGATTGGCCACGATCAGCCAGAGCGCGATGAGGATGGCCAGCGCCGCGATGAGCACCAGCACCCAGGTCGCCGGGGTCACCGGCAGCGACTCCGGCAGATCCGGGGCGGCGCCGGTGAGGTAGGCGGCGACCCCGCCGCCGAGGAGGGCCAGGCCGAGCACGCCGATGATGACGCGGTCGATGATGTTCGCGGAACGGCTCATCGCTGGGCCTCCTTGCTCCGCTCCAGGCGGATCGTCGGGCTCGGGGGATCGGCGAGCAGCGCCGCGAGCTCCGCGGCCACCGCCTGCCGGATGGCGTTCTCCGCGGCCGCGGCGTCCGCCCCGGCGTAGCGCACCTTGACGGTGACCGATTTCGCGGACACCGCCGAGGAGGCCTCCAGCACCCCGGGCGCCCGCCGGGCGCGCATGGTGGTGCGCCGGGCGACGTCCGCGGGCCGGATCCAGCCGGAGAAGCCGGGCATCGGCAGGTGGGTGACCCGCCGCGGCTTCACCGCGATGATGATGAGCACCAGGCCCACCACCCCGGCGATGATCGCCGTGGGCAGCACCAGGTCCTGCCACTCCACCGCGCGGATCCGCTCGATCGCCCAGGCCAGCCATTCGGGGCCGTCGACGTCGCCGGCGCGCACCAGCAGATCGTGGATCGCGGCGCCGGCCAGGGCGAGCAGCCCGAGGGCGAGCAGCACCGTGGCGGGCCGGGCCGCGGGCGCGGCCTTCGGGGGCAGCGCCGAGCCCTCGGCGCGCTCGCCGGCGGGGGCGTCCCCGCCCGCGGGCGCGGGTGCGGCGTCCGCCGCCTGCGCGGGCGGCGCGGAGGTCTCCGCGGGCTCCGCGAGGGCTCCGGCCGCGGGGTCCCGGACGGGTTCCGGGGTCGATCCGGTCATGGCCTCTCCTCCTGCGTCGTATCGGCCCGGCGGGCCGCGGGCGGCACCCGGCCCGGGATCACCCGGGGCGGGACCGGCCGCGGCGGCGGCGGGGCGCTCACCCGGCGCACCCGGGCCGGGGCGACCCGGGGCCGGGCCAGGCGCACCGGCCGCGGCGCCCGGGGCACCAGGGGCCGGGGCTCCAGGGGCATGGTCGGGGTCACCGGGCGCAGCTCCGGGGGCGCGGCCACCGGCCGCGGGCGCACCGGCGGCGGGGCGGCCACCGGGCGCATCCGGGGTGCGGCCGGGGCGCGCACCGGCACCACCCGGGGCCGCTCCGGGGCGGTGACCCGGCGCGGCCGCGGCGCGGCCGGGGTGGCCGGGGTCCACCCGTCCAGGCCGGCCGGGGCGGCGATGCCGCGCACCGCCGGCGGCGGCGGGGCGGCGATGGCCCGCACCGGGGTGGTGCGGGTCGCCTTCGGCCGGGCCGGGGCGGGCCGGGCCGGCGCGGCCGGGCCGGCGAAGCCGGGGGCGGCGTCGAAGCCGGCCAGCTCGGCGGCGCCGACGCGGCGCCGGGCCGGATCCGGGTGCGCCTCGGCGACCCGGACGTCCACGCTGTTCGCGGTGACCCCGGCGGCCTCGGCGAACCAGGTGATGATGGTGTCGCGCACCCGGGCGGCGACCGCCCCGACCGGGGCGGGCCAGGCCACCGCGATCTCCGCGTCCACGGTGACCACGGTGCCGGAGGCGTCCACGCCGATGTCGACGCGGGGCAGGCTGCGCCCGGTGAGCTTGCTCAGGCCCCCGCCGGCGTCGCCGAGGGTGCCGGGCACGGCGCCGATCGCGGCCAGCGCGATCCGCTCCAGGGCCCGGGCGTCCACGGCGGTGCGGCCGGGGCCGGGGGTGTGGGCTTGGACCTCCGCCACGGGTCAGTCCCGTCCGGCGTCGCGCCAGAGCGCGCGGAAGTCGATGACCCCGTCGGCCTGGGCGCCGATCGCGGCGCCGACCGCGGCGAAGACCACGGCCAGGACGAAGCCGCCGAAGCCGCCGATGAGGGAGACCAGCGCCAGCAGCAGGCCGGCGAGGATGCCGAGTCTCAGGTTGTCCATTTACTTTCCTCCGTCGTTGTCGGGGCGGCCCTCGCCGCCGGTGACGTCCGCGAGCACGACGTCGATGGGCCGGTCGTCGCCGGGGCCGAGCGCGCCGCGGGCGGCGGCGCGCACCTCGTCCAGGCGCGGGCGCAGATCCCCGTCCCCGGGGCCGGCGACCCGCAGCCGGACGTGCGCGGCCAGCCGGCCGCCGGCCTCGCGCAGCCCGGTGACCCGGCGGCCCGGGAAGAGCAGCGCGACCTCCCCGAAGCGGCCGCCGTCCAGCCCGGCGACCGGGTCCAGGGCGGTGATCGCCGCGGCGACGGCCTCGGCCTGGTCGGCGGTGAGCGGGGCGGGGCCGGTGCCGGCCATGATCAGTTCACCCGGGCGGGGCGGTCGTCCTCCTCCTCGGAGGAGTCCCCGTCGTCCAGGTTGATGTCGTGCACGGTGACGTTGACCTCGGTGACCTCCAGACCGGTCATCCGCTCGATGGACACGATCACGTTGCGGCGCACCGCGGCGGCCAGCTCGTGGATGGCCACCCCGTACTCGGCGACGAGGGAGATGTCCACGGCGGCCTGGGTCTCCCCGACCTCGGTGGACACGCCGTGCTGCTGGGCCATGGTGGAGCCGGGGATCCGGTTGCGCACGGCCTCGCTGATGGCGCCGCCGGAGCCCATGTCGTAGACCCCGGAGACCTCGCGGGCGGCGATCGCGGCGATGGTGGTCACCACGGTGTCCTCGATGATGGTGCGGCCGGGGCCGCCGGCGGCCTGCTCATCGCGGGTGGCGATGGCCTTGTTCTCGGCGGCCTGGTCCTTCTTCTCGCTCATGCGGGATGCTCCTTCGCAGGATAGGTAAACGATGTGTATTCAAGTTCTACCCCAAATCTGGCCCGTTCGCCGGGCGGGCCGGGCCCCGGGCCTGGCATGATGGGGCGGCGGGGGTGCCGCGCGGGGTGGAAAGCAGACGGTGGTTCAGGACCGCTGACGGGGACTGATTCGCTTGCGCACATACGCAATAGGGTCCGGATCGGCGAGCCCGGGCCCGGCGGCGCGCGGCCCCGGCGGGCGGTGCGCCGGGGCCGCCCCGGCGCGGTGCGGGCCGGGGCCGGGTGCGGATTTGTCCGCGGCGGCGCGGCGTGCTTTAATACACGGGTTGCTTTGACACGGCATCAGCGCCTCACGACCGTCAGGCCCGAAGGGAACCGGCGACCGGCCGAGCGCGTGCGATGCCGCTGGCGAGGCGAGCATGGACCATCGAGCCGATTTCCCGGATACGGGGGATGGGCCCGGTCACCGACGCCGCGGGGTGCGCGACACGCCCGGCTGCGGGGACCGGGGGCCATGGCAAGAGAACAGCGGCAGCAGGCGAGGAAGCCCCCACGCGGGGGAGTCCCTCCCGGCGAGTCACCGGTTCCCGACGCGGATCACCCGCGCCGGCGGCCACGGCGGCGACCAGGCGCTGTACTTGCGCCGGGTCGCCCGAGGTGGCCCGGACACTCGAGGAAGACAAGCCATCGGCTCTGGCGCTGGGGATCCCGGTCGCCGGCGACCGGGGCCGAGAAGGAACAGGAAACCGCCCGAGGGGGCGTGTGACCGAGGAGAGGACAAGCGTGGCGGGACAGAAGATCCGCATCAGGCTGAAGGCCTACGACCACGAGGCGATCGACGCGTCTGCGCGCAAGATCGTCGAGACGGTCACCCGCACGGGTGCCCGCGTGGTCGGGCCGGTGCCGTTGCCCACCGAGAAGAACGTGTACTGCGTCATCCGCTCGCCGCACAAGTACAAGGACTCGCGCGAGCACTTCGAGATGCGCACCCACAAGCGTCTCATCGACATCCTCGACCCGACGCCGAAGACGGTGGACGCGCTCATGCGCATCGACCTGCCGGCCAGCGTCGACGTGAACATTCAGTGAGCCTGGACTACGGCAGCGGAGACTTAGACTATGAGTGAAAACGAGATCAAGGGCATCCTGGGCACCAAGCTCGGCATGACCCAGGTCTTCGACGAGGACAACCGGGTCGTCCCGGTGACCGTCGTCGAGGCCGGGCCCTGCGTGGTGACCCAGGTGCGCACCCAGGAAACCGACGGCTACGACGCCGTCCAGATCGCCTTCGGCGAGATCGACCCGCGCCGGGTGAACAAGCCCGGCGCCGGCCACTTCAAGAAGGCCGGGGTCACCCCCCGCCGGCACGTGGCCGAGATCCGCACCCCGGACGCCTCCTCCTACGAGGTCGGCCAGACCGTGGGCGTGGACGTCTTCGGCGACATCGAGTACGTCGACGTCACCGGCACCTCCAAGGGCAAGGGCTTCGCCGGCGCCATGAAGCGGCACGGCTTCGCCGGCCAGGGCGCCTCCCACGGCAACCAGGCCGCGCACCGCCGGGTCGGCGGCATCGGCGCCTGCGCCACCCCGGCCCGCGTGTTCAAGGGCAAGCGGATGGCCGGCCGGATGGGCAATGACCGGGTCACGACCCAGAACCTCAAGATCCAGAAGATCGACGCCGACGCCAACCTGCTGCTCATCAAGGGCGCGGTGCCGGGCGTCCGCGGCGGCCTCCTGGTCGTCAAGACCGCTGTGAAGGGTGGTGCTCACGCATGACGAACCTGAAGTTGGACGTCCACACCGCCTCCGGTGAGGTCAACGGCTCCGTCGACCTGCCGGCCGAGGTGTTCGACGTCGAGGTGTCCAAGGCCCTGCTGCACCAGGTCGTCGTCGCCCAGCTGGCCGCGGCCCGCCAGGGCACGCACAAGACCAAGACCCGCGGCGAGGTCCGCGGCGGCGGCCGCAAGCCGTGGCGCCAGAAGGGCACCGGCCGGGCCCGCCAGGGCTCCATCCGGGCCCCGCACTGGACCGGCGGCGGCGTGGTGCACGGGCGCATCCCGCGCGACTACTCCCAGCGCACCCCGAAGAAGATGAAGGCCGCCGCGCTGCGCGGGGCCCTGTCCGACCGGGCGCGCCACGACCGCATCCACGTCGTCGAGGAGCTCGTCTCCGGGCAGACCCCGTCCACCAAGGCCGCCCGCGGCCTGCTGGGCAAGCTCACCGACCGGCGCAATGTGCTGGTGGTGCTGCCCCGCGAGGACGTGGCCTCCCGGAAGAGCGCCCGCAACCTGCCGGGCGTGCACATCCTGCCCCAGGACCAGCTCAACACCTACGACGTGCTCAAGGCCGATGACGTGGTGTTCGCCGTGCAGGCGCTCACCGACTTCATCGCCCGGACCACCGGTTCGGAGGAGGAGAAGTAATGGCCACCATCGCGGATCCCCGGGACGTCATCATCGCCCCGGTCGTGTCGGAGAAGTCCTACGGGCTCATGGAGCAGAACGTGTACACGTTCCTGGTCTCCCCCGACGCGAACAAGACCCAGATCAAGATCGCGGTCCAGGAGATCTTCGGCGTGAAGGTCGCCGGCGTCAACACCGTCAACCGTGAGGGCAAGCTCAAGCGCTCCCGCACCGGCTACGGTCGCCGCAAGGCCACCAAGCGCGCCTACGTGACTCTCGCGGCCGGCAGCGATCCCATCGACATCTTCGGCGGTTCGACCGCCTAGGCGAGTCGACGAGGAAGTTAAAGGAAGAGCAACATGGCTATTCGCAAGTACAAGCCGACTACGCCGGGCCGCCGCCAGAGCTCCGTCTCCGAGTTCAGCGAGATCACTCGCTCCACTCCCGAGAAGAGCCTGCTGCGCCCGCTGTCGAAGACCGGCGGCCGCAACGTGCACGGCCACATCACCACCCGGCACAAGGGCGGCGGGCACAAGCGCCGCTACCGCGTCATCGACTTCCGTCGCAATGACAAGGACGGCATCGCCGCCAAGGTCGCGCACATCGAGTACGACCCGAACCGCACCGCGAACATCGCGCTGCTGCACTACGCCGACGGGGAGAAGCGCTACATCGTGGCGCCGAAGGGCCTGACCCAGGGCACCGTCGTCGAGGCCGGGCCGAACGCCGACATCAAGGTCGGCAACAACCTGCCGCTGCGCAACATCCCCACCGGCACCACCATCCACTGCGTGGAGCTCAAGCCGGGCGCCGGGGCGCAGCTCGCCCGCTCCGCGGGCGCGTCCATCCAGCTCCTGGGCAAGGAGGGCAAGTACGCGGTGCTGCGCATGCCCTCCTCCGAGATCCGCCGCGTGGACGCGCGCTGCCGCGCCACCATCGGCGAGGTCGGCAACCAGGACCAGATCAACATCCGCTGGGGCAAGGCCGGCCGCATGCGCTGGAAGGGCTGGCGCCCGACCGTGCGCGGCGTGGTCATGAACCCGGTGGACCACCCGCACGGCGGCGGCGAGGGCAAGACCTCCGGCGGCCGCCACCCGGTGTCCCCCTGGGGCCAGCTGGAGGGTCGCACCCGCCGGCCGAACCGGCCCAGCGACCCGATGATCGTCCGCCGCCGCCGCAGCGGCAAGAACAAGAAGCGTTAAGGAGGTAACAGAGAATGCCACGCAGCCTGAAGAAGGGCCCGTTCGTCGATGAGCACCTCCTTGCGAAGGTGGACGCTCAGAACGAGAAGGGCACCAAGCAGGTCATCAAGACCTGGTCCCGCCGCTCCACGATTCTCCCCGACTTCATCGGCCACACCTTCGCCGTCCATGACGGCCGGAAGCATGTGCCGGTGTTCGTGGACGACTCGATGGTCGGCCACAAGCTGGGCGAATTCGCCCCGACCAAGACCTTCAAGGGTCATATCAAGGACGACAAGAAGGGACGTCGATAAGCCATGGGCGACAACGTCACCTCCGCCCGCGCCACGGCGCGCTTCGTCCGGACCACCCCGATGAAGGCCCGCCGCGTGCTGGACACCATCCGCGGCGAGTCCGTCGACGCGGCCCTGGCCAAGCTGGAGTACGCCCCGCAGGGCGCCTCCGAGCAGATCTCCAAGATCGTCGCCTCCGCGGCGGCCAACGCCGAGAACAACGCCGGCCTCGACCCGCGCAGCCTGGTCATCACCCAGTGCTGGGCGGACGAGGGGCCGACCATGAAGCGGTTCCGGCCCCGCGCGCAGGGCCGCGCCTTCCACGTCCGGAAGCGCACCAGCCACATCACCGTGGTCGTCGAGAGCCAGAAGGAAGGTGCTCAGTAGTGGGCCAGAAGATCCATCCGCACGGCCTCCGGCTGGGAATCTCCTCCGATTGGCGGTCCCGCTGGTACGCCGACAAGCAGTACGCCGACTACCTCGCCGAGGACATCAAGATCCGCGATCTGCTGTCCACCGGCCTGGAGCGCGCCGGCATCTCCAACGTGGTCATCGAGCGCACCCGGGACCGGGTCCGCGTCGACATCCACACCGCCCGGCCGGGCATCGTGATCGGCCGCCGCGGCGCCGAGGCGGACAAGATCCGCGCGAAGCTGGAGAAGCTCACCGGCAAGCAGGTGCAGCTGAACATCCTCGAGGTCAAGAACATCGACGCCGACGCCAAGCTGGTCGCCCAGTCCATCGCCGAGCAGCTGGCCAACCGCGTCGCCTTCCGCCGCGCGATGCGCAAGGCCATCCAGTCCGCCATGCGCCAGCCGCAGGTCAAGGGCATCAAGGTGGTCTGCTCCGGTCGCCTCGGCGGCGCCGAGATGGGCCGCACCGAGCGCTACCACGAGGGTCGCGTGCCGCTGCACACCCTGCGCGCCGAGATCGACTACGGCACCCACGAGGCCCACACCACCTTCGGCCGGATCGGCGTGAAGGTGTGGATCTACAAGGGCGACGTGATCGGCGGCAAGCGCGAGTCCGACAAGTACGCGGCCAACGACCGCAACCGGCGCGGCGATCGCCGCGGCGGCCCGCGTCGCGGCGGCCAGCGCCGCCAGCGCGCGTCCGAGAAGAAGGAGGGCTAGGCGCATGCTCATCCCCAAGCGCGTCAAGTACCGCCGCCAGCACCGCCCGACCCGTTCGGGCCTGTCCAAGGGCGGCAACCGCGTGACCTTCGGCGACTACGGCCTGCAGGCCCTCGAGCCGGCGTACATCACCAACCGCCAGATCGAGGCCGCCCGTATCGCCATCAACCGCCACGTCAAGCGCGGCGGCAAGGTCTGGATCCAGATCTTCCCGGATCGTCCGCTGACCCAGAAGCCGCTCGGCGTGCGCATGGGCTCCGGCAAGGGCCCCGTCGAGAAGTGGGTCGCCAACGTCAAGCCGGGCCGGATCATGTTCGAGATGTCCTACCCGGACGAGAAGACGGCCTTCGAGGCGCTCAACCGCGCGGCGGCGAAGCTGCCCTGCAAGACCCGGATTGTCCGGAAGGAGGATCAGTACTGATGTCGAACGGTATTCCCGCCCACGAGCTCCGCTCGCTCGGCGCCGACGACCTGGCCGCCAAGCTCAAGGAGTGCAAGGAGGAGCTGTTCAACCTCCGCTTCCAGATGGCCACCGGCCAGCTGACCAACAACCGCCGGCTGCGCGTGGTCCGCAAGGACATCGCGCGCATCTACACCGTGATGCGCGAGCGCGAGCTCGGGCTGTCCGCCGCCCCCACCGACGGTGATGCCGCATGAGCGAGGAGAACATGAACAACACCGAGGCCGGGCGCCGCAAGGTCCGCACCGGGTACGTCGTGTCCGACAAGATGCAGAAGACCATCGTGGTCGAGCTCGAGGACCGCAAGCAGCACGCCCTCTACGGCAAGATCATGCGCACCAACTCCCGGGTGAAGGCGCATGACGAGAACGAGGAGGCCGGCGTGGGCGACCGCGTCCGGATCGAGGAGACCCGGCCGCTGTCCAAGGACAAGCACTTCCGCCTCCTGGAGATCGTCGAGAAGGCCAAGTAGCCTCCCCGGCGCCCCCGCACCGCACGCGCCCCGGCACCCCGCATTCCGCGGGGCGCCGGGGCGCGTCCGCGTCCCCGGCGCCCGCCCGGCATACTGGGGCCATGAGCACGCAGCGCACCTGGGCCGAGATCCTGGCCGACGACCCCGACCACTCCCGCCGTTACGCCCGCCGCTGGGACGAGTTCGCGCGCAGCGGCCGGGACATCCTCGGCGAGGCCCGGCTGGTGGACGCGATGGCCCCGCGCGGGGCCCGGATCCTGGACGCCGGCTGCGGCCAGGGCCGGCTCGGCGGGCACCTCGCCGACCTGGGCCACGAGGTCGTCGGCGTGGACATCGACCCCTACCTGGTGGGCGTGGCCCGCAACCGGCACCCGGGGGCGCGGTGGCTGGTCGGCGATCTCGCCGAGCTGCCCGCGGTGCTCGCCGAGGCCGGGGTGCCCGGCGGCTTCGATCTGCTGCTGGCCGCCGGCAACGTGCTCACCTTCATCGACGCCGCGGACCGGCACCGGGTGCTCGCCGGCTTCCGGGAGGTCCTCGGCCCCGGGGGCCGGGCGGTGCTCGGCTTCGGCGCCGGCCGGGGCTGGGGCTTCGCCGAATTCGCCGCGGACGCCCGGGCCGCGGGCCTGGTCCTGCGGCAGCGCTTCGCCTCCTGGGATCTGCGGCCCTTCGAGCCGGGCTCCGGGTTCCTCGTCGCCGAGCTCGTCGCCGCGGAGGCGGATCCCGACGGGGCCGGGGAGGCCGCCGGCGGCGACGCCTTCGCCGAGGGCAGCTGGTGAGGCGGCGATGACCCCGGAGTTCATCCTCGAGCTGCGCCGGCATATCGGGCACGCCCGGCTGTGGCTCATCGGCTGCACCGTGCTGGTGCTGCGCGAGGGCGCCGCCGGCCCGGAGCTGCTCATCGTGCGCCGCGCGGACACCGGCGCCTGGACCCCGGTGACCGGGATCGTGGATCCCGGGGAGGAGCCGGACCGGGCCGCGGAACGGGAGACCCGGGAGGAGACCGGGCTGGCGGTGCGCGCCCGGGCGCTGCTCTCGGTGCGCACCGTCGGCCCGGTGACCTACCCCAACGGCGATGAGGCGCTCTACCTCGACCACTGCCTGCTCGCCGACCCGGCGGATCCGGAGGCCGAACCGCATCCGGCGGACGGGGAGAACACCGAGGCCCGCTGGTGCCCAGTGGACCGGCTGCCGGCGATGGCGCCGCGTTTCGGCGAGTTCCTCGACCTCGCCCTGGAGCGGCGGGCCGCCGACGCCGCCGGGCGGACCGGCCCCGGGGTGGTCTTCGGCGGGGACCGGCGCCGCTGAGCGCCGGGCGCCGAAAACAGGGGGTGCCGTGGCGGCGCCGATGCACGCGGTACACCATGGGGGCATGAGCAATTCCGATTTCGGGCGCGGCCCCGCCCGGACCGCCGCCGAGGGCCTGCGGCCGGGCGATCCCGGCTACCGCCGGGCCCTGGTCGCGGTCCTGTTCGCGGGCCTGGCCAGTTTCCAGGCGCTGTACTGCACCCAGGCGCTGCTGCCGGTCTTCGTCGACGAGCTGCGCGTGGACCCGGCCACCGCGGCGCTCACCGTCTCCGCGACCACCGGGGCGCTCGCGGTGGCGGTGGTGCCGGTGTCGGTGCTCTCCGAGCGCTTCGGCCGCCGCCCGGTGCTGCTCGCCGCCGCGGTGAGCGCCACCGCCCTGGGCTTCCTGGTGGCGCTCGCCCCCGGCGCGCCCGCGGTGATCCTGCTGCGCGGGCTGCAGGGGCTGCTCGTCGCCGGGGTGCCCGCGGTGGCGATGACCTACGTCGCCGAGGAGGTGCACCAGGAGCATGTGCCCACCGTGATGGGCCTGTACATCTCCGGCACCACCGTCGGCGGGCTCCTCGGCCGGATCATCCCCTCGGTGGTGCTGGAGTTCGCCGGCTGGCGGGTGGCGCTGGCCGCCTCGGCGGCGGTGGCCTTCGCCTTCGCCCTGGCGACCTGGCGGCTGCTGCCCCGGCAGCGCCGCTTCGCCCCGAAATCGCTCACCCTCGCCGGGGAGGGCGCCGCCATCGCCCGGCATCTGCGGGATCCCCGCCTGCTGGGGCTCTACGTGCTCGCCTTCCTCTTCATGGGCGCCTTCGTCAGCCTCTACAACTACCTCGGCTTCCGGCTCTCCGACCGGTTCGGGCTGTCCCCGGCGCTGGCCGGGTTCGTCTTCCTGCTCTACCTCGCGGGCACCTTCGGCTCCGCCCGGGCCGGCGGCTGGGCCCGGCGCACCGGGCGGCGCCGGCTGATCGCCGTCTCGGTGGCCGCCGCCTGCGCCGGGCTGGCGCTGACCGCGCTGCCCCACCTGGGCGCCCTGCTGGCCGGGGTGGCCCTGTTCACCGGGGCCTTCTTCGTGGCCCATTCGCTGTCCTCCTCGGCGGTGGGCCTGGTCGCCCGCGCCGACCGGGCGGAGGCGTCCTCGATGTACCTGTTCTCCTACTACGCCGGCTCCTCGGTGATCGGCTGGGTGTCCGGGCACGTCTTCGAGGGCGCCGGCTGGGCGGGCTTCGTGCCCTGGCTGGCGGCGCTCTCCCTGGTCGCCGGGGCCGCCGCGCTCTACGGGCTGCGCGGGATCGCCGAACCCCGCCGGGCCGACTGAGCCCCCGGGCGCCCCGGGGGCGGGTTTGGCCCCGCGGGGTGGCGCATGCGATAATGCGCGGGTTGCCCGCCGCGGGATGCGGCGGCGACGCAGACCGCGTGCGCCCGGGACGGAAATCCGGCGCACAGAAGAAGATCCAGGTCAAGGAGAACCGCAGTGATTCAGCAGGAATCGCGTCTGCGGGTCGCCGACAACACCGGCGCCAGGGAGATCCTGTGCGTCCGCGTGCTCGGCGGCTCGACCCGACGCTTCGCCGGCATCGGCGATGTCATCGTGGCCACCGTGAAGGAGGCGACCCCGGGCGGCAACGTCAAGTCCGGCGAGATCGTCAAGGCCGTCATCGTCCGCGCCAAGAAGGAGACCCGCCGCCCCGACGGGTCCTACATCTCGTTCGACGAGAACGCCGCCGTGCTGATCAAGCCGGACGGCGAGCCGCGCGGCACCCGCATCTTCGGGCCGGTCGCCCGTGAGCTGCGCGACAAGAAGTTCATGAAGATCGTGTCCCTCGCCCCGGAGGTGATTTAGGTGAAGATCCGCAAGGGCGATACCGTCCTGGTCATCTCGGGCCCCGACAAGGGCGCCAAGGGCACCGTCATCGAGGCCTACCCGAGCCGGGACAAGGTCCTCGTCGAGGGCGTCAACCGCATCAAGAAGCACGTCGCCAACTCCGCGGCGGAGCGCGGCGCGTCCTCCGGTGGCATCGTCACCCAGGAGGCCCCGATCCACGTCTCGAACGTCATGCTCGTCGACGCCGACGGCACCCCGACCCGCGTCGGGTACCGCTTCGACGACGAGGGCAAGAAGGTTCGCATCTCCCGCCGCACCGGGAAGGACATCTGATCATGAGCGATAACTACACCCCCCGCCTGAAGGCGCGCTACCGCTCCGAGATCCGGGACAACCTGCAGAAGCAGTTCGAGTTCGAGAACATCATGCAGGTCCCGGGGATCACCAAGGTCGTCGTCAACATGGGCGTCGGCGAGGCCGCCCGCGACTCCAAGCAGATCAACGGCGCGCTCAACGACCTGACCCTGATCACCGGCCAGAAGCCGCAGCTGCGGCGCGCCCGCAAGTCGATCGCCAACTTCAAGCTGCGCGAGGGCATGCCGATCGGCGCCCGCGTCACGCTGCGCGGCGACCGCATGTGGGAGTTCCTGGATCGGCTGCTCACCGTGGCGCTGCCCCGAATCCGCGACTTCCGCGGCCTGTCGGATCAGCAGTTCGACGGCCACGGCAACTACACCTTCGGCCTGTCCGAGCAGTCCATGTTCTACGAGATCGACATCGACAAGATGGATCGGCCCCGCGGCATGGACATCACCGTGGTGACCACCGCCACGAACAACGAGGAGGGCCGCGCGCTGCTGCGCGAGCTCGGCTTCCCCTTCAAGACCGCCCAGCACAGGGACTAGGCCCCGCCCGGTCCCCGCTGCATCCGCCGGCCCCGCCGCCCCCGCCATGGGGGCGCCGGGGCCGGCGGCGTCTCCCCGGGCCCATTGCGGTCGCGGTCAGGTGAGCCTAACATCACCGGCGAACGCGGCCGGCTCGCCCGGGCCGCGCCCGATCGACGGAGGAGATGCGCATGCGGACGTCCCGGATCCTCGGCCTGGCCCTGCTCGGGGGGTGGTTCTGGTGGACCTCCCGGGATCTCGGGCCGCAGGGCCGCGACCACGGCCCCCAGGAGAAGCTGCCGGTGGTCTACGTCGCGGGCTCCTGGGAACCGTCCTGGATGGCCGAGCGCTTCGCGAACGCGCTGCGCCGGGAGGGCTTCGACGTGCACGTCTTCCTGGTGCTGGTGCCCGGCCGGCCGGAGACCAACCCGTACCGCACGGTGCGCGGCAACTCCGCGCGGCTGCCGGGGTTCGTCGAGGGCGTGCTGGAGCGCACCGGGGCGGAGCGGGTCGACGTGGTGACCTTCTCCCAGGGCGGGCTGGTCGCCCGGTACTGGCTGAAGCAGTTCGACGGTGCGCGGCACGTGCGGACCATGGTCAACATGGACGGGATCATCAAGGGCAGCCCCTGGCAGAGCTGGCTGATCAAGCACGGCTGGGGCCCGGAGGGCGACGCCATCCACGAGATGGCCAAGGGCGGCCCGGAGATCACCGAGCTGAACACGCCCACCGAGGCGCTGCCCGGGATCCGCTACGTCAACATCACCACCATGTTCGAGATCGACGCCGCGCCGTGGACCATCAACTGGATGGACGGCCCCGGCGACTACGAGAACCTCATGGTGCAGCGGCAGTTGCCCGGGGAGCCGATCCTGCACGCCACCATGGACCAGATGCGCGCCATGCAGACCGGGGTCGCCTCGGCGCTGCGCGGCGGCCCGGTGGACTTCAAGAGCTCCTTCCCCTGGCGGCGCCGTCGGGTCCGGGGGAACGCCTAGCCCCGGCCGCGCGGCCCCCGGCTCCGGCGGATCCGGCGAGGGGATGCGGTCGGCGCGGCCGCCGGGGCGCCCGCCCCGGCGGCCGCCCGCGGCGTGCCCCGCCGGCCCGGGTGCCCCCGGCGGCGCGTGCCGGTCGGCCCGGTCGCCGCGGGTCTCCGCGAGGGGGTGCGGCGGGTGCGCCGCGGGCGTCGCTTCCTGGTCAAAGGGGTTATCCAACCGTTATAAACCTGCTCCGGAGGGGCCGGTGCAACCGTAACGGGAGGGTCTGGAGTGGCGCCTGGGGTGGTTGTCGTGGGGGTTTGATGGGGGAGGGCGGCACGCCTTTCCCATGTTTCGACTTGACAACGGTCCGGGGGTGGACGATTCTCGTTTAACTATGAAGCCGTTTACCACCACGATGCGCACCGCCGCCGTGGCCGCCGCAACCGTCCTGGGCCTCGGCCTGGGCGCGGGCGCCGCCGCCGCGCAGCCCGCCCTGCCCGAGTTCCCGATGCCCGCCCCCGGCGCCCCGGCGCCGGCCCCCGCCCCGGGTGCCCCGGCCCCCGGCATGGACATCCCCGGCCTGCCCGGGATCACCGCCCCCGCCGCGGGCGGCGCCAAGGAGATCGTCGCCTTCGGCGACTCCTTCACCGCCAACGCCGGCAAGGGCGGCCCCCGCGGCCTGGAGGCCGGGCAGACCCCCTGGGTCGCCAACTGCGCCACCGACATGGAGAACTGGCCCAAGATCGCGGCCAAGGAGCTGGGCAAGTCCATCGGCGACTGGTCCTGCAACGGCACCGGCGGCGCCCCGCTGGTCCAGATGAAGGCCTACCTGGAGTCCGCCATCGCCTACGGCGACATCGGCCCGGGCACCCAGGACGTGGTGCTCATGTACGGCGGCATGGACGCCCTGCAGTGGGTGGACGTGGCCGGCGAGTTCACCGGCCAGCCGGTGCCCAACGAGACCCTGTTCCGCAACCTGGTCAAGGACATCCGGGACCGCGTCGCCCAGGCCGCCCCGGGCGCCCGCGTCACGCTGCTGTCCTACCCGGAGTACGCCACCGACGACAAGCTCTGCCTGGTCAACGTCGGCGGCACGGTGAACCCGATCCCGGCCCCGGGCGGCACCAAGGTCCAGGAGGCCTTCCGCGACAACATCAAGCACGCCGCGGAGGCCAACGGCCTGAACTTCATCGACGTCTACGAGGCCACCATCGGCCACGGCTCCTGCAACCCGAACCCGAATGACCGCTGGGTCGTCGGCTTCCAGGACCCGGAGATGGGCCCGATGCCGAACCACCCGACCGTCAAGGGCGAGATCGCCATGGGCAAGATCGTCGCCAACGGCCTGCGCTAAACGGCTTCCGGCCACCGCCGGCGACACGCGACAACCCCGCACCCACCGCATGGTGGGGGCGGGGTTTCGCCGTGTCCGGGGCTCAGCCGGTGTGCGGCCGGGCGGTGACCGCCGCGGCGAAACCGGCCCCGAGCACCGCCAGGGCGGCGAAGAGCAGGAAGGCCGCCCGCCCGCCGCCGGTGGCGGCGACGATGAACCCGGTCACCGCCGGGCCGGCGATGGCGCCCAGCCGGCCCACGCCCAGCGACCAGCCGATGCCGGTGGTGCGCGCCGCCGCGGGGTAGTGCCGGGTCACCCAGCCGTTGATCAGGGTCTGCGTGGCCACCGCCCCGTAGCCGGTGAGCGCGGCCAGGGCGAGCAGCGCCGCCGGGGAGTCGGCGTAGGCGAAGGCGGCCACCCCCGCCGCGCCGAGCAGGAAGGACGCCGCCACCACCGGCCGGGACCCCCACCGGTCCGCGGCCGCCCCGGCGAGCAGCCCGCCGAGCACCGCCCCGGCGTTGAAGCTCAGCAGGAAGCCCAGGGAGCGGGTCACCGTGGCCCCGGCGTCGTGCATCAGCGCCGGCAGCCAGGTGTTCGCCCCGTAGACGAAGAGCAGCGAGCAGAAGCTCATCGCCCAGAACAGCAGCGTCGCCGCCCGGGTGCCCGGGGCGAAGAGCAGCGCCAGCCCGGCCCGGCCCCGGGCCCCGGCGGCGGGCTCCTCCGCCGACTCCGGCAGCCCGGCCAGGGCCGCCGGCACCACGGTGAGCAGCGGCAGCCCGGCCACCAGGTAGAGCAGATGCCAGGACCGATCGGGCAGCACCGCCATCGCGGTGAGGGCGGCGGCCAACCCGCCCACCGGGAATCCGGTCTGCATGGCGACGTAGGCGAGGTTGCGGCGGGCCGCCGGGGCGTGCTCCACGGTCATCGCCGCGGCCAGCGGCAGCACCGCGCCCAGGCCCACCCCGGCGGCGACCCGCAGCGCGGTGAAGACCATCGCCGAGGGCGCCGCCGCGCAGGCGACCATCAGCGCGGAGAACCAGGCCACCGCGGCGATGAAGGTGCGCCGCCGGCCCAGCCGGGCGGAGACCGCGCCCACCGCCAGCGCCCCGGCGAGCATGCCGGCCAGGGCCGCGGAGCCGACCAGGCCGGCCTGGCCCGGGGTGAGGCCCCACTCCTCGCGCAGGGAGGTCAGGGTGGCGCCGTAGACCACCACGTCATAGCCGTCGAAGGCCACCGCGGCGGCGCAGATCGCGCCCACCGTCCAGGGCCGGCGCACGGGGTCGCGGGTCTCCCGCGGGGTCGGGGATGCCATCGGATGCTCCTCGGGGTGTCGGGATCGGGGGATGCGGGCCGGCCGGCTGCGGGTGGGGCGGAGTCGGGGGAGGGGAGGGGCGGGCGCCTCAGCGGCGGGCGCCGATCACCGAGGCCAGGGAGCGGTTCGCCCACCAGCCGAAGATCAGGATCAGCCCGGCGCACCAGGCCACCGCGGTGGCCGTGGCGGCGCCGTCGACCTCACCGCGGAAGAAGGCGCGCATCGCCTCGATCGCCGGCGACATCGGCTGGTGCTCCACCACCGGGCGCAGCCAGCCCGGGTAGGCATCCGCGGGGGCGAAGCCGGTGTTGAAGAACAGCGCCAGCAGGAACACCGCGCCGAAGACCATGAGCACCGTCTTCTCGTCGGTGCGCGCGGACAGGGCGAGCACGAACATGGAGCAGGCCACGCCGAATCCCGCGGCCAGGGTCACCGCGGCGATGAGCGGGACCGGGCCACCGCCGAAGCGCAGGCCCAGGGCCACCGCCACCAGCAGCAGCACCACCGTGGAGGCCAGGCCGCGGAGGAACTCGGCGAGCACCCGGGAGCCCAGGTAGGCCCCGCGCGGCAGCGGCAGCGTCCACTGCCGGTCCAGCAGCCCGGAGTCCCGGTCCCGGGTGACGAACACCGCGGCGACCAGGGAACCCTGCATCACCGAGACCAGGGCGATGAGCGCCGCGGTGCCCTCGATGGAGTCCCCGCCGCCCATCCGGGAGACGGTGGCGCCGAGCACGGTGTCGAAGACGAAGAGCAGGAAGGCGGGGAAGACCACGGCCTGCACCGCCATCGGCGCATTGCGGGACCAGGAGCGCAGCAGCGCCCCGGCCAACGCGGCCACGGCCGGCGCCAGGGCCACCGCCCGCCGATCCTCGGGGAAGCCCGCGTTCATCGCCGGGCCTCCCGTCGGCCGGCCGCCACCAGGGCGGCCACCCCGGCCGCCGCCAGCGCCAGGGTCCACAGGACCGCGGGCAGCGGCTCCACCGGATCCCCGGCGCGCCAGCCGCGCATCACGGCCACGTACTGGGAGACCGGCTGATTGCGCACGAAGGGCCGGATCCACTCCGGGAAGCCGGCCTCCGGCACCACCCCGGTGGACATCATCACCAGCAGCAGCTGCGGGATCATGAGGAACTGGCCCACGGTGTCGCGGTCCCGGACCACCTGGCCCAGGGCGTCGGTGAGCATGGACAGCACCAGGGCGAGCAGCACCGGGGTGAGCAGGAAGGCCGCGGTGGCCCCGGCGCCGCCGGCGAAGCCGAAACCGAAGAGCGTGGCCAGGCCCAGCCCGGAGGCCACCGACACCGCGGCGCGCAGGCCCATCGCGGACAATCGGCCCACCGCCGGGGCGAGCCGCGGGATGGGCAGCGAGAGCAGCCGGTCCTGCACCGCGGCGCCCGCATCGGAGCCCGCGTTCTGGGCCGCCAGGATCGCGGCGAAGATCGCGGACTGCACCAGCACCACCGGCAGCAGGAAGTCCGCGTAGTCCGGCATCGACTCGTGCAGCGGCAGGTGGAAGCACAGGAAGAACAGCACCGGGGCGAGGGTCGCGCCCACCAGATCGCCCTCCCGGATGCCGCGGCCGGTGGCGCCGCGGGCCAGCGGCGGCCAGGCGGCCGCCCAGCCCACCGGCCGGCGGGCCACGTCCGCGGGGAACAGGTCCGCGCCCATCAGCCCGCCTCCCCCGCGGCCGCGTCCCCGGCGGGCGCGGCCGGTTCCCCGGTGAGCTGCAGGAAGACCTCGTCCAGGGTGGGCTGGCGCAGCCCGATGTCGTGCACCGCGATCCCGGAGTCGGCGACCCGGGCGGCGATCCCGGCGAGATCCGCGGTGCCCCGCGGAGCGGGCACCCGCACCCGGCCGCCCTCGGCGAGATGCGCCCCGGGGAGCAGGTCCAGCAGCGGGGCCGGATCCGCCGCCGCGGCCCGGATCTCCACGATCCGCTCCCCGGTGGCCTCCTTCAGCTGCACCGGGGTGCCCTCGGCGACCACCCGGCCGCCGCCGAGCATCACGATCCGGTCCGCGAGCTGATCCGCCTCCTCCAGGTACTGGGTGGTGAGCAGCACGGTCACCCCGGCGCCGCGCAGCGCCCGCACCGCATCCCACACCGCCGCCCGGCTGCGCGGGTCCAGGCCGGTGGTCGGCTCATCGAGGAAGAGCACCCGGGGCCGGGTGACCAGCGCCGCGGCGATGTCCGCGCGGCGGCGCATCCCCCCGGACAGCGACCCGGTGGGCCGGTCCAGGAACCCGCCCAGATCCAGCATCTCCGCCATCTCCGGGGCCCGCGCCCTCGCCCGGGCCTTGTCCAGTCCGGTGAGCCGGCCGAAGAGCACCAGGTTCTCCCGGACCGTCTGCCGCTCGTCGAGGGCGGCGTACTGCCCGGTCAGCGAGATCACCTCGCGCACGCCCCCCGGATCCGCCACCGGGTCCCGGCCGGCGATCCGGATCTCCCCGGCGTCCGGGCGCACCAGGGTGGACAGGATGGACACGATGGTGGTCTTCCCGGAGCCGTTGGGGCCGAGCAGCCCCAGCACGGTGCCGGAGTCCACCCGGAAGTCCACCCCGTCGAGGGCGCGGACCTCCCCGAAATGCTTGACCAGGCCGGCGACGGTGATGTCCGCGCCGGCGGCGCTGCCTGTCATGGGGTTCCTTTCGGTGCGGCTGGCCGGGCGGGGCTGGCGCCGGCCGGGGCATGCCGGGGGGGTGGGGCGCGTGCCTCGGCCGGGTCAGGCCGGGCGCAGTTCGGCGAGCATCACCCCCCAGCCCACCGGGCGGGACCCCGCCACGGTCAGGCCGGCGGCCGCGGCGGCGGCGTCCAGATCCGCGGGGGCGGGGCTGCGGGTGCCCTCCAGGGCGAGCCGGGCCAGGTCCTCGGCGTAGTCGTGGTCCTCCGCCCGGCCGGTGGGTTCCAGCAGCTTGGTGATCACGGTGACCGGGCAGCCCAGCCCGCCGAGTAGGCCGGCCGCGTCGCCGGTGACGCCGAAGGGATCGATCACCAGGGCATGCCCCGCGCCGGCCGGCTGCCCCGGGGACCAGGCCACCGCGGTGACCCGCTCCCCGGCGGCCGCGGCCGCCGCGGCATCGCCGTCGCCGAGCAGCCGCACCTGGGCCGCGGGGGCCAGCCGGGCGATCTCCGAGGCGTAGACTGCCGCCCCCGGGCCGGCCACGGCCACCGTTGCCTCCCCGGCGCGCACCGGCTCCGGCAGCGTCTCCGGCACCGCCGGGGCCACCCACATCGCCCGCATCATGGCCAGGTCGGAGACGTCCCGGGCCACCTCCGGGTGCGCCTCGAGATGCTCCGCCCAGGTCCGCCCGGTGGCGCCCACCGGTACCGGGGCGCCGCCGCGCAGCGCCGCCTCCAGGTTCACCAGGCCCATCAGCCGGTCCCAGCCCGCCCCGGAGAGGGTGCGCACCGCGAAGGAGCCCGGGTCGGTGAGCTCCGCGCCGATCGGGCCCAGCCCCACCGGGGTCGCCGCCGGATCCGCGCCGGGCGCCTCGCCGAGGGTGATCGCGTCGAGGGAGGCGAGGTAGCGCAGCAGCCGCAGCAGCGGATCCGGGGCCACCCCGCAGGCCCCGGCGACCGCGCCCAGGGTGGGCTCGTCGAGATCGTCGACGGCGGCGAAGACGCCGAGGGCCACCCCGGCGCGGATCGCGAACCCGGGGGCGACGTCGGCGAGATCGTGCAGCCGCTGCAGCGCGGAGAAGCTGGAGTCGGCCCACGGCGCGGCGCCGCCCGCCCCGCCGGCCGCGGCCGGGGCGGCGGTCTCCCGCCAGTAGCCGGTGAACTCCACGTCCGCCCGGTCCACCCCCCGCTCCTTGACCAGCTTGCGCAGCGGCTTGAGCTTGCCGGCCTCCCCGGCCACCCACACGTAGGGGTCCCCGGCCGGCCAGTCCAGCGCCCCGGCGGCCGCCGCCAGGGACTCCCCCCGCTCGCGCACGGCCCAGGTCACCTCCGCCGCGCCGGGGGAGTCCAGCTCCTGCACGTGCCCGGCCTCGGCGACCTCCACCACCGCCCGGCAGGGGTAGCCCGCGGGCAGTTCCGCCAGGGCCCGGCCGATCGCCGGCAGCGCGGTCTCGTCGCCGAGCAGCAGCAGCCAGTCCCGGTGCACCGGCAGGCTCCGGCAGGCCTTCGGCCCGGCCGCCCACACCGCGTCCCCGGGTTCGGCGGCCAGCGCCCACTCCGCGGCCAGGCCGCCGGGGTGCACCACGAAGTCCACGGCCAGCTCCCCGTGCGCCCCGGCGCCCGGGTCGAACCAGCGCACCGTGTACACCCGGAACAGCTCGTTGACCTCCGCGGTCCAGTCCAGGGAGCCGTCGCCCACCGGCGGGGGATAGGGCCGGGCCCCGGTCTCCGGGTCCGGGAAGATCAGGCGCATGTCATCGTCGAAGCCGTCGCTGACCAGCGCCGGCATCGGCACCCCGTCGATGGTGACCGCGCCCAGCCCGGGCCCGCCGAAGATGATCCGGCGCATCCCCGGGGTGAGATCCTCCACCCGCAGCACCTCCAGCTCGCGGAGGCTGATCGGGTAAATGTCCGTGGTCCTGCTCGAAACCGCCATCGTCGCCTTTCCCAACGCTCACTCATTCAGATAAGGCAGAACATAGCGCAGATCGGCTCCGGTCGGGGCCCGTCCGCGACCCTCGCGAGCACCCTGTTGTAGGGCAAGCCTCACCTCGGATAGGGTGACCAGGGTGACCGATAGCGCCGCCGGGTCCGCCCCGGCCGACCCCGCCACCACCACCGCCGCCGACGGGGATCCCGTCGACCTGCTCGTCATCGGCGCCGGACCGAAGGCGGTGGCGCTGGCCGCCCGCGCCGCCGCGCTGCGCGCCACGGGCCTGCCCGCGCCCCGGATCCGGATCCTGGAGGCCCGCTCCGTCGGCGCGCACTGGGAGCGCCCCGGGGGCTGGACCAACGGCAACCTGCTGCTGGGCACCGCCCCGGAGAAGGACGTCGGCTTCCCCTACGCCACCGCCGGCGCCGGGGCGGCCTCCGCCGCGGTGGACGGGCACCTGGCGCAGTGGAGCTGGACCCGGTTCCTCATCGCCGCCGGGGACTACGCCGCCTGGGTGGACCGCGGCCGGCCCGCCCCCACCCACGCCACCTGGGCCCGCTACCTGCGCTGGGTCGCCGACCGGGCCGGGGCGCAGGTGCGCATCGGCCGGGTGATCCGCGCCGGGGTGGCCGAATCGGGGGCGGGCTGGGCGGTCACCGCCCGCGGCGCCGACGGGGTGGAGCGGGTGCACCGGGCCCGGGCGCTGCTGCCCACCGGACCCGGCCCGGCGTCCACCGTGATCGCGATGGCGCCCCGGGTGTACTCCCAGGCCTCCTTCTGGTCGGTGACCCACATGGAGCCGGTCTTCGGCGGCGCCGAGGTCGCCGTGATCGGCAGCGGCGAGGGGTCGGCGAACACGGTGGCGCAGCTGCTGCGGGTCGGCGCCGCCGGGGTGACCGTGATCTCCCCGGACCCGGCGATCTTCACCCGCGGGGAGAACCGCTTCGAGAACCGCCTGTACTCCGAGCCGGAGCGGTGGACCGCGCTGTCCGCGGCGCACCGCCGGGACATCCTGCGCCGCACCGACCGGGGGGTGTACTCCGCGGCGATGATGACCGCCATCGA
Organism: Corynebacterium sphenisci DSM 44792; assembly: GCF_001941505.1. NCBI lineage: Bacteria > Bacillati > Actinomycetota > Actinomycetes > Mycobacteriales > Corynebacteriaceae > Corynebacterium > Corynebacterium sphenisci. The sequence goes on from NZ_CP009248.1 coordinate 345,732, forward strand.
ATCCGATCTGCGCTTCGACCACGTCACCGGATGGGTGCGCACCGCGGTGCCGGAACCGGACGGGGTGCAGCTGATGGTCGCCCGGGCCCGCCCCGGCGAGGGCGGCGGACCGGTCGCGGAGGACTCCGTGATCCGGGTGGACTACGTCGTCGACGCCCGCGGCAACCCGCCGCTGTGGTTCCTGCGCTACTTCACCCCCGCCGCCCGGGAGGCCCTCGCCGACGCCGCCGGCGGAACCTCCCCCGAGGCGGTGGAGCAGGTCATCGACCGGGATCTCTCCGTCGCCGGGATGCGGCCCCGGCTGTTCCTGCCCGCCCTCGCCGGATTCCGGCAGGGCCCCGGATTCGCCAACCTCAGCTGCCTGGGCGCCCTGTCCGACCGGGTGCTCACCGGACTGGCCGCCGAGGCCGAGACCGCGCCGGCCCTCGGGGCGGGGGCGCCGGCATGAGCGCCACCCTGATCACCGGCGCCGCCTCCGGGATCGGCCGGGCCACCGCCCTGGCCCTGATCGGACGGCACCGGCTGCTGCTGCTGGACCGCGACGCCGCCGCCGTGGCGCGGCTCGCCGACGAGGCCCCGATCGCCGCCGCGATCGAGGCCGGGGCCTGCCGCACCGCCGTCGCCGACGTCGCCGAACCCGGTGCCGTGGCCGCCGCCCTGGACGCCGCCGGGGAGCTCGGCGGGTTCACCGGGGCGGTGCACTGCGCCGGGGTGCTCGCCCTGGGCGGGCTCGCCGAGGCGGACCCGGCGGAGCTGGCCCGCGCCCTGGCGGTCAACGCCGGCGGGGTCGCGGCCACCCTGGCCGCCCTGCACCCGCACCTGGCCGCCGCCGGCGGCGGCTCGGTGGTGGTGATCGGCTCCAACGCCGGGAGCACCCCCCGGGTCGGGATGGGCGCCTACAGCGCCTCCAAGGCGGCGGCGCATATGCTCGCCCGGGTCGCCGCCCTGGAATGGGGCGCCGAGGGCATCCGGGTCAACGTGGTGGCCCCCGGGGCCACCGACACCCCCATGCAGGCCGCCTTCGGCGGCCCGGACGCGGCGGCCGCGGCGGTGGCCGGGGACCCCGCCCGGTACCGGCTGGGCATCCCGCTGGGCCGGATCGCCGACCCCGGCGACATCGCCGCCGCCGCGGCCTTCCTGCTCTCCGACGCCGCCCGCCAGATCACCGGCCAGGTGCTGGTCGCCGACGGGGGGTGCACCCCATGAGCCCGCATCCGCTGCTCGACGGGCCCGCCTACCCGGAGGAGTTCGCGGCCCGCTACCGCGCCGCCGGGTACTGGACCGGGGACGTCTTCGCCGATTTCGCCGACCGGGGCGCGCACGTGCACGGCGCCGCCCCCGCGGTGTCCGGGGTGGACCACGCCGGGGCGCCGGTGACCTGGAGCCACGCCGAGCTCGCCGAGGCCGCCGCGGCGACCGGGGCGGGCCTGGCCCGGGCCGGGATCGGCGCCGGGGACGCGGTGATCGTGCAGCTGCCGAACATCGTGGAGTACGTGGCGGTGGTGCTCGGGCTGTTCCGGATCGGGGCGATCCCGGTGTTCGCGCTGCCCGCGCACCGGCGCAGCGAGCTCACCCAGTTCCGCCGGATCGCCCGGGCCCGCGGCTACGTCACCGCCGGCCGGGTCGCCGGCTGCGACCACCGGGGCCTCGCCGACGAGCTCATCGCGGACGCCCGCGCCGCCGGGGCGGAGGCCCCGGTGACCGTGGTCGTCGACGCCGACGGCGGCGGGCACGCCCGGCTCGCGGACCTGGCGGACCTCGCCGACCCGGCGGCGCGGGCCGCCGCCGCGGCCGCCGCCGGGCCCCCGGCGCCGGCGGACCCGGAGGACCTGGCGCTCATCCAGCTCTCCGGGGGCACCACCGGCACCCCGAAGCTCATCCCGCGCACCCACGCCGCCTACCACTACTCGATCCGCGCCTCGGCGGGGATCTGCGGCTGCGGGCCCGGCACCCGGATGCTGGCGGTGCTGCCCGCGGCGCACAATTTCACGATGAGCTCCCCGGGCATCCTCGGGGTGCTCTGGGCCGGCGGGGAGGTGATCCTGGCCCCCACGACCTCCCCGCGGCGCTGCCTGGAGCTGGTGGAGCGGCACCGGGTCACCGACGTGGCCCTGGTGCCGCCGCTGGCGATGGCCTGGATCGCCGCCCTGGACGGCTCCGGGGCGGACGTGTCCAGCCTGCGGGTGATCCAGGTCGGCGGGGCGAAGTTCACCGAATCCGCCGCCCGCCGGCTCACCGCCGCCTTCGGCTGCCGGCTGCAGCAGGTCTTCGGCATGGCCGAGGGGCTGGTGAACTACACCCGGGACACCGATCCCCCGGAGCTGGCGCTGACCACCCAGGGCCGGCCGATCTCCGCCGCCGACGAGATCCGGATCCTCGACGAGGACGGCGCCGAGGTCGCCGAGGGGGAGCCGGGGCGGCTGACCACCCGCGGGCCGTACACCATCCGCGGCTACCTCGGCGGGGCGGACCCGGGCTCCTTCGACGAGGAGGGCTTCTACGCCAGCGGGGACGTGGTGCGCCGGCTGCCCGGCGGCCACCTGGTGGTCGAGGGCCGGGTGAAGGACCAGGTCAACCGGGGCGGGGAGAAGTTCGCCGCCGAGGAGGTGGAGAACCACCTGATCGCCCATCCGGGGATCCTCGACGCGGTGGTGGTCGCGGTGCCGGACCCGGGCCTGGGCGAGAAGTCCTGCGCGGTGCTGGTCGCCGACCGGGAGCTGGACCCCGCCGAGGTGCGCGCCTTCGTGCGCGCCCGCGGGGTGGCCGCCTACAAGGTGCCGGACCGGGTGGTGCAGCGCGAGGCGCTGCCCACCACCGGGGTGGGCAAGATCTCCCGCCGGGAGCTGCGCGAGCGCCTCGCCGCGGAACTCGGCGGGGCCGGCGCCGGCTGAGCCGGCGGGCTCAGCGCGCCGGGGGCGCGGTGGGCACCACCAGCGGCCCGCCGGTCTGCGGATCCTCCACCACCACCGCGGAGAGCCGGAATACCTCGGCGAGCAGCTCCGCGGTGATCACCTCCTCCGGGGCGCCGACCGCGGCGACCGCGCCCTCGCCGAGCACCACCAGATGATCCGAGTAGCGGATCGCCAGGTTCAGATCGTGCAGCACCATCGCCACCGTGGTGCCGGTGCGCCCGGGCAGGCCCGCGACCAGGTTGAGGATGTCGATCGCGTGCGCGATGTCCAGGTAGGTGGTCGGCTCGTCGAGCAGCAGCACCTCCGCGTCCTGGGCCAGGGCCATGGCCAGCCAGGCGCGCTGCCGCTGCCCCCCGGACAGCGAGTCCAGCGGCCGGTCCGCGTAACCGGCGACGTTGGTCAGCTCCAGGGCCCGGCCCACCCGGCCGGCGTCGTCGGCGGTCCACTGGCGCAGCCAGGACTGGTGCGGATGCCGGCCCAGGGCCACCAGATCGCCGACCAGCATCCCCTCCGGGGCGGTGGGCATCTGCGGCAGCACGGCGATATGCCGGGCCAGCTCCCGCCGCCGGTAGCCGCCGATCGGCCGGCCGGCCACCGCCACCTCCCCGGACATCGGATCCAGCAGCCCGGCCAGGCAGCGCAGCAGGGTGGATTTGCCGCACCCGTTGGGGCCGATGACCGAGGTCACCGCCCCGGCCGGGATGGTCACGTCCAGGCCGGCGAGCACCGGCGCCCCGCCGTAGCCGGCGTGCAGTCCGGCGGCGGCCAGCGCCGGGGCGGCCCCGGGGGACCGTTCCGCGGTAGTGCGCTCGGTGCGGGAATCGGTGCCGGTCATCCGGGCCTCCTGTTGAGTTTCACGAGCAGGGCGATGAGGAACACGCCGCCGAAGGCGGCGGTGACCAGGCCCACCGGCAGCTCCGCGGGCAGCACCACCCGGGAGAACAGGTCCGCGCCGGTGAGCAGCACCGCCCCGGTGAGCGCGGAGGCGGTCAGCGGCGGGGTGGCCGCCCCGGCCAGGCGCAGCGCCAGCTGCGGGGCGACGAAGGAGACGAAGCCGATCGGCCCGGCGGCGGCCACCGCCAGCGCGGCCAGCGCGATCGCCACGCCGAGCAGCGCCCGCCGGGAGCGCAGCAGATCCGCGCCGAGCGCGGCGGCGGCGTCATCGGTCAGCGGCAGCGGGCGCAGCCGGTGCGAGAGCAGCGGGATCGCCGGGGCGAGCAGCGCCACGATGAGCAGCGCGGGCACGGTGCGCGACCAGGTGGCCCCGGCCAGGGAGCCGGTGAGCCAGAACTGGGCCTGGGCGGCGTCGCGGATCTCCGCGGAGGTGATCAGCCACTGGATGTAGGCCTGGAACAGGGCGGTGACGATCACCCCGGTGAGCACCAGCCGGAACGGGTCGCTGCCGCGCCGCCAGGCCAGCAGGTACACCAGCACCGTGGTCGCCGCCGCCCCGGCCAGCGCCGCCAGCGGCACCCCGAACCCGCCGAGGGTGGCGGCGACCCCGCCGAAGCCGGCGAAGCCGATCACGGTCACCGCGAAGGCCGACGCCCCCGAGGTGATGCCCAGCACATCCGGGCTGGCCAGCGGGTTGCGGGCGATGGACTGGGTGATCGCCCCGGCCACGCCGAGGGCCATGCCCACGGCCAGCCCGGCCAGGGCCCGCGGCATCCGCCAGCCGAAGATGATGTGGAACTCCACCGGGGTGGCCCGGACGAAGAGGATGCGCAGCACCTCCCCGGGGCCCAGGGGGTAGTCGCCCAGGGCCAGGGAGGCGACGAAGAGGGCGAAGGCCGCCGCGGCCAGGGCCAGGCAGGCCAGCAGGTTGCGGGGCCGCCGCGGCACCCGGAAGGGGCCCACCGCCACCGGGGCGGACAGCGCCGCGGGGTCGCGGCGGGTCGGGGCGCTCACAGCCGCACCACCTTGTCGCGCTGCAGCAGGTACAGGAAGAACGGCGCGCCGACCAGGGCGAGCACGATGCCCACCTGCAGCTCCCCGGAGGGCAGCACCAGCCGGCCGACCACGTCCGCGCCCAGGGTCAGGGTCGCCCCGGCCAGGGCCGCATACGGCAGCAGCCAGCGGTGATCCGGGCCGGTGACGGGCCGCACCAGATGCGGCACCACCAGGCCGACGAAGCCGATCGGGCCGGCCGCGGCGGTCGCCGCCCCCGCCAGGATCGCGATCAGCCCCATCCCGATCGCCCGGGCCCGGGCCACGTCGATGCCCAGCGCCCCGGCGACGTCATCGCCCAGGTTCAGCGCGTTGAGGGTGGGCGCGGTGGCGAAGGCCGCGGCGATGCCGACCAGGGCGAAGGGCAGCGCGGCGAAGAACACCGACAGGTCGCGGCCGGTGAGCGAGCCCACCGTCCAGAAGCGCATCCGGTCCAGGTTCGCCTCGCTGGTGAGCACCAGGGCGGTGGTGCAGGCGGTGAGCACCGCGGTCAGCGCCGCCCCGGCGATGATCAGCATCAGCGGGTTGCTCCGGCCGGCGCCCACCGAGGTCAACCCGAACACCAGGGCGGTGGCCGCGATCGCGCCGGCGAAGGCGCTCACCGCGGTGGTCATCGGGGCGACCACCCCGAAGAAGGCGAAGCCCACCACCACCGCCAGCGCCGCACCGGCGGAGATCCCGATGATGCCGGGATCGGCCAGCGGATTGCGGGTGTGGCCCTGGATGAGCCCCCCGGCCACGCCCAGGCAGGAGCCGACGACCAGGCCGACCAGGGTGCGCGGGAAGCGCAGCCCGGCGAGCACCCGCACCGTCGGATCCGCCGGGTCCGCCGCCGCGCCGGTCACCGCCGCCCACACCTCGGGCAGCGCGCGGGCCACCTCCGGCAGCGGGATGTCCCGGGCGCCGAAGGCCATCGAGGCCGCGGCGACCGCGGCGGTGGCCGCCAGCAGCAGCACCAGCCCGACCAGGCGGCGGCCGCGGGCCGCGCCGGCGGGCGGGGCCCCGGCGGCGGCCGGCTCGGCCGGGGCGGGGGCGGCGGGGGAGCTCATCGGGCGGGCGGATCCTTCGGGTGGACGGCGGGGGTCGGGGGTGCGGAATCGGTGGAACCGGGGGCTACGATAGCCAACGCACGCATGCTGAGGGAAGCCAAACGCCAGATCCCCGGCGGCGGCGCCGCCCGGCGCCGCCCCGACGACCCCGAGGAGAGCCCCGCCGATGAGCGCCGCGCCCACCCCCGCCGACCCCGCCGTCCATGGCGGGGTGGCCCATGACGACCGCCGCCGGGGCCCCTCCTACCCGGTGGCGCCCGGCAACGTCGCCGCGATGTTCCGGTCCGCCGCCGCGGCGCACCCGGACCGGGAGGCGGTGGTCGGCGACGGGGTGCGGCTGACCTACGCCGGCTTCGCCGCGCGCACCGGGGCGGTGGCCCGCTGGCTGGCCGCCTCCGGGGTGCGCCCCGGCGACCGGGTGGTGGTGCTCGCCCGGCGCTGCCCGGAACTGTGCGAGCTGGCGGTGGGCCTGATCCTCGCCGGCGGGGTGTACGTGCCGGTGGACGCGGACTACCCGGCCGAGCGGATCCGGTTCATCTGCGCCGACGCGGACCCGGCGGCGGTGGTGCTGGTCGGCGGGGCCGCCGCCCCGGAGGGGATCGCGGTGCCGGTGCTCGACGCCGCCGACCCGGCGGTGCTCGCCCGCCTCGACGCCGACGCCGCCGGCCCGGTGGCCGAGGGCGATTTCGGCGCCGACCCGGCCGGGGACGACCCGGTGTACCTCATCTACACCTCCGGCACCACCGGCCGGCCCAAGGGCGTGGTCAACGGGCACCGGGCGGTGGCCGCCCATCTGCAGACCATGGCCCGGGCGATGGACTCCGGGGAGGTGCGCGCCCTGCAGAAGGCCCCGGTGGGCTTCGACGTGGGCGTCGGCGAGATCCTCATCCCGCTGGCCACCGGCGGCACCGTGGTGGCGCCCCCGGCGGACTGGCGCACCGATGACCTGGAGACCTTCCTGCGCATGGTGCTCGAGCACCGGGTGACCGTGCTGTCCCTGGTGCCCAGCCTGCTGCGGGTGATCTTCGACGTGCTCGACGGGCTGGGCATGCCGGCGACCGTCTTCGCCGGGATCCGGGAGCTGATCCTCGGCGGGGAGGCGGTGCCCGCGGACCTGGTGGCCCGGGCCCGGGAGGAGATCGGCTGCCGGGTGTGGGGGCTCTACGGGCCCTCCGAGGCGGCGATGGACGTGACCTGGATCGAGTTCGGCGAGGGGGTGGAGCTGCGCGAGGGCGATCACCTCATCGGCTACCCGGAGGACAACGTGGTCTGCTACGTGCTCGACGAGGACGATGCGGAGGTGCCCGATGGCGAGCCCGGGCAGTTGCACCTGGCCGGGGAGCAGCTCGCCCTGGGCTACTTCCGCCGCCCCGAGCTCACCGCGGAGGCCTTCGTGGCCTCCCCGAACCCGGAGTGGGACGGCGGCCGGATGTACCGCACCGGGGACCTGGTGCGCTGGAACGACCGCGGCCAGCTGCAGTTCCTCGGCCGGATCGGGGACCAGGTGAAGATCCGCGGGCACCGGGTGGAGCTCGGCGAGGTGGAGGCGGTGCTGCGCGCCCTGGACGGGGTGCGCGCCGCCGCGGCCGCGGTGCGCGGCGACGCCGCCCGCCGGCTGGTCGGCTACGTGGTGGTCGACGACTCCGCCGGCGAGGACGCCGCCCTGCTGGCCGCGATGGCCGAGCGGGTGCCCGGGTACATGGTGCCCGCGGAGCTGGTCCGGCTGCCGGAGCTGCCCCTGGGCGCCAACGGCAAACTGGACCGGGCCCGGCTGCCCTGACCCGGGCCGGCTCAGTGGGCGAGCAGCGCCCGCCAGGCGGCCAGGGTCTGCTCCTCGGCGAGATCGGCGACGTCCACGTCCGCCCCGGCGTCGCGCAGCATGGTCTCGATCTCCATCAGCTGCACCGAGTCCAGGCCCAGGTCCGGCAGATGCGCGTCCTCGGCCACCTCCCCGGGATCCAGATCCAGCAGCGCCGCCACCCGGGCGCGCACCTCGTCGATGAGATCGGCCATCGCGATCATCCTTTCCTCGGCCCGCGGTCGGGCAGGGTCGCCTAATGCCGGGATGGTAGCCTAAGCAGTCGCCGCCGGCGTCCGCCGGGGGCGCCGGAACCGCGCCGCGCCGGCCGCGGCGCCCCCGAAGGAGAGGGCCCGCACCCGATGGCGCAGCACCCCGAGCACACCGTCCGCCCCGATGCCGTGGCGCTGCCGCTGACCGCCGCCCAGCAGGCCATCGTGGACGCCTGCGGGCTGGCCGGGCACCCCGGCCACTACATCGTCGGCGAGGTCCTGGAGCTCACCGGGGCCGGGATCGACCCGGACCGGGTGGCCGCCGCGGTGGCGGCCACCGCCGCGGAGGCGGAGGTGCTCCGGCTGCGGCTGCGCGAGCGGGACGGGGCGTGGACCCAGGAGGTCGCCCCGGAGCCGCCCCCGGCCCCGGAGCCGGTGGACCTGCGCGCGGCCCCGGACCCGCGGGCGCTGGCCGCGGCGGTGGTGGACGCCGAACGCGCCGGGCTCGCCGAGGCCACCGCGGACCTGGCCGGGGTGCCGCTGAGCCGGTACCGGCTGCTCCGGCTGGCCGAGGACGAGCTGTGGTGCGTGCAGCTCTACCACCACGTCGCCGTGGACGGCTACTCCGCGCATCTGCTCACCCGCCGGATCGCCGAGCACCACCGGGCCCTGGTCGCCGGCACCGCCCCGCGGCCGCCCCGGTTCGCGCCGATCGCCGACCTGGTCGCCGCCGACCGGGCCTACGCCGCCGGCGCCGAGCATGCCGCGGACCGGCGGTTCTGGGTGGGCCGGCTGGCCGCGGCGCCGGTCGCCGCCGGCCGGGAGGACCAGGTCGGCGACGGGGCCGCGGCGATGACCACGGTGCGCACCCTCGACCCCGCGGCCCGGGGGCGGCTCACCGAGCTCGCCCGGGCGCACCGGGTGGGCTGGACCGACCTGGTGCTCGCCGCCCATGCGGCGCTGCTGCGCCGGATCACCGGGCAACCGGAGGTGACCATCGCGATGCCGATGCTGGCGCGCACCACCCCGGCGGCGCTGCGCACCCCGCTGATGCTGGTGAACATGCTGCCGCTGACGGTGCCGGTGGACCCGGAGGCGCCCCTGGTGGAGCTCGCCGCGGCGATCCGGGCGGAACTGGCCGCGATCCGCCCGCACAGCCGCTTCCCCGGCTCCGCGCTGGCCCGGGCCGCCGGCCGCCCGGAGGCCGCGGCGCTGCTGCACGGGATGGGCGCCAACGTGAAGGCCTTCGACGCCCGCTTCGACTTCGGCGGCCCGGCCGCCCGGCTGCGCAACGTCGCCGGCGGCCCGCCCGAGGATCTGGTGCTGGTGGTCGCCCCGGCCCCGGACGGTTCCGTGGACCTGGCCTTCGAGCACGATCCCCGCAACACCCCGCCGGAGCTGGCGGCCGGCCGGCTGGACCGGATCCGGGCGATCCTGGACGGCGCCTGCGCCGACCCGGCGGCCCCGGTGGGCGCCCTCGGCGCCGGGACCGGGGCCCGGTGGCGGGCCGCGGCGCCGGGTAAGCCGGCCGGTTCGCCGGCGCCCTCGGCGGCGGAGCGGATCGACGCCCTCGCCGGGGGCGACCCGGGGCGCGCCGCCCTGGTCGTCGAGGCCGCCGACGGCTCCGGGGCGGAGCTGCGGATGAGCGCGGCGGAGCTGCTCGCCGCGGTGCGCGCCCTGGCCCGCCGGGTGCGCGCCGGCGCACCGCGGGGGGCGGTGGTCGCGGTGACCGCCCGGCGCTCCGCGGAGCAGGTGATCGCCCTGCTGGCCTGCCTGCACGCCGGGCGCACCGCGGTGGTCGCCGACCCGGGCGGGGGCGCGCGCACCGACGCGGTGCTCGCCGCCGCCGACCCGGCGCTGGTCCTCGACGACGCCGCCCTGGCCGGGGCGCGGCACCCGGACCCGGCGGCCGCCGGGCCCCGGGACTGGCCGGACCCGGATCCGGAGGAGATCGCCTACCTGATGTTCACCTCCGGGTCCACGGGCACCCCGAAGGGGGTGCGGGTGCCGCACCGGGCGCTGGCCGCGCTGCTCGCCGGGCACGCCGCCGGACTGCACCCCGAGGTGCTCGCCGCCCTGCCCGCCGGGACGGCGCCCGCGGTGGGGCACACCGCCCCGCTGCACTTCGACGCCGCCATCGACCAGCTCGCCTGGCTCTTCGCCGGGGCCCGGGTGCACCTGCTGCCCGAGGCGCTGCTGCTCGCCCCCGCCGCCTGCGCCGGCCGGCTCGCCGCCGCCGGGATCGGGATCCTCGACGCCACCCCCTCGCTGCTCGCCCCGCTGCTGGAGCTGGGCCTGCTGGAGCGCTGCCCGGACCTGGCCGCGATCCTCTGCGGCGGGGAGCCGATGCCGCAGGACCTGTGGGACCGGCTGGCCGCCGCCGGGGTCGCCGCCTGGAACCTCTACGGGCCCACCGAGGCCACCGTGGACGCGCTCGCCGCCCGGGTCCGCCCCGGCCCGGTGCACCTGGGCGAGCCGGTGCCCGGGATGACCGCGGCGGCGGTGGACCTCGACGGGGCGGAGGTGCCGCCGGGGGAGTGGGGGGAGCTGGTGCTCGCCGGGCCGCAGATCGCCGCCGGCTACCTCGGCGCGGACGCCGCCGCCTTCGGCGTCCTGGAGACCGCCGGCGGGGCGGCGGCGCCCGCCTACCGCACCGGGGACCGGGTGCGCCGGGAGCCGGGCCGCGGCTGGGTCTTCGGCGGCCGCCTGGACGACCAGCTGGAGGTGCGCGGGCACCGGGTGGAGCCCGGCGAGGTGGAGGCGCTGCTGCGCGGCGCGCCCGGGGTCGCCGACGCCGCCGCGGCCGCGGACGCCGCCGGCGGGGCGACCCGCCTCGTCGCCGCGGTGCGCCCGGCGGATCCGGCCGATGCCGCGCCCGCGGCGGCGGCCGCGCTGGCCCGCCGGGTGACCGCGGACCTCGCCCGCCACGCCCCGGCCTGGCTGGTGCCCGGCGGGATCGCGGTGGTGGACCGGCTGCCGGTGACCGCCCAGGGCAAAACGGACCGGCGGGCGGTGGCCGCCCTGGTCGCCGCCGCGGCCGGGGACCCCGCCGCCGGGCCGCGGGATGAGGCGGGGCGCTTCCTCGCCGCGGAAATCGGCGCGGTGCTCGGCGTCGACCCGGACCGGGTGCGCCTGGACCTGGACTTCATCTCCGGCGGCGGGGACTCCATCGCCGCCCTGCGGGTGGCCGCGGCCTGCGCCCGCGCCGGGCGCCGGCTGGACGCCGCGGAGCTGCTGGGTCCCGCCCCCCTGGCCGAGCTCGCCGCCCGGCTGCCCGGCCCCGGCGCCGCGGCCGGTGCGGACCCGGGCCCCGGCGCCGCCGGGCCCCTGGGCCGGGTGCCGGCCGACCCGGCGCGCGTCGGCGCCGGCGGATGTTGGACCACCCTGGTGGAGCCGGACCGGCCGGTGCCCGCCCGGGCGCTGGCCGCCGCCGCCGGGGACCTCGTCGCCTCCTACGGGGCGCTGCGCGCTATCGCCGCCGGCCCCGCCGGGGCGCCCGGGGAGCTGCTGGTGCCGCGCACCCCGGCCGCCGCGGCGGAGCGGATCGGCGCCGGCTGCGTGGACCAGGCCCCCGCCGGGGCGGGCCCGGGGGAACTGCTCGCCCTCGCCCGGGCCGGGGTGGACCCGGGGCGGGGCCGGATGTGGCGGCTGGCCCGCGCCGCCGACGGGCGCCGGATCGCGGTGGCCGCGCACCCCGCCGCCCTCGACGCGGAGTCCTTCGCCATGCTGCTGCGCCGGCTGCGCGCCCGGCTGGTCGCCGGTGCGGCGGTGGATCCGGTGGACGCGCGGCCGACCTGGCGCGGTGCCGCGGTGGCCGCCGCCGGCGCGGCCCCGCGGCGGCCCGATCCGGCGGCCGGCGGCGACGGCGGGGGCGCCGGGGCGGTGGCGGCGGTCGAGCTGCCCCCGGCGGTGGCCGCCGCCGCGGCCGCCGGCGGCCCCATCGCCGAGGCCTACCGCTGCGATCCGCGGGCCTGCTGCGCCGCCGCGGCCCGGCTGGCCGGGGCGCACCCGGTGCAGGTGGCGGTGCGCCCGCCGTGGGCGGCCGGGGTGCTCGGCGCGCTGGCCGCGCCCCGGGTGCTGCCCGCGGCGGAGCCGGCGCCGACCGCCCGGGCCGATGACCCGGACCGGGCCCGGCGGGTGCTGCTGGACACCAAGGAGCGGCTGCTCGCCGGCCCCGGGGACGCCGGGCCCGCGGCGGTGACGGTGGAGGTCATCGACGAACCGGTGGCCGAGGCCCCCGGGCCGGCCGGGATGGCCCGGATCACGGTGGTGCTGCCGGGGCCCGGCGCGGCCCGGCCCACCGGCCGGGTACTCGTCGCCGGGCTCGACCCGGAGCCGGCCCGCGCCCTGGCGGAGGCGGTGGCGCGGTCCCTGGGCGTCCTGGCCGCCGCCGCCCGGCTGTGCCCCGGGGCCTCCCCGGCGGATCTGCGCGGGCTGCTCGACCAGGACCGGATCGACGCCCACGAGGCCCGGCTGGGCCCGCTGGCCGACGCCTTCGGCACCACCCCCATGCAGCGGGCGCTGCTCGCCCGGCGCACCGCCGCCGGCCCCGGCGGCGGCTACGTGGTCGCCGCCGGGATCGACCTGCACGGGCCCGTGGACCCGGGGCGGCTGCGCGCCGCCTTCGCGGCGCTCATGCGCCGGCACCCGGTGCTGCGCGCCGGCTTCGACCCGGAGGCCCCCGGCGGGCCGCTGCACCTCATCCCGCGGCGGGCGGCGCCGCCCTGGCGCACCCTGGACCTGCGGGACCTGCCCGAGGAGGCCGGCCTGGCCGCCGCCGCGGCGGTGCAGCGCGACTACGCCGCCCGGGACATCGACGTCACCGCCCCGCCGCTGCTGGCGGCCACCCTGGTGCTGCTGCCCGGGGAACGCTCCCGGCTGGTGCTGGGCAACCACCATCTGCTCACCGACGGCTGGTCCACCCCGGTGCTGCTGCGCGATCTGCTGGAGCTCTACCACGGCCGGGACCCGCAGCCGGCGCGGCCGGCGGACTTCGCCGACCACGTCGCCCGGATCGCCGCCCGGGACGCCGCGGCGGACCGGGCCCGCTGGTCCCGGCTGCTCGCCGACCTGCCCGGGGGCACCCTGCTCAGCGTCGCCGCCCCGCCGGAGGCGGGGGAGGCGCCCGCGGCGCTGGCGGACCTGGACTGGCCGGCCGACGCGCCGGACCGGGCGGAGGTGGCCGCCCGGATCGCCGAGGCCGCCCCGGCGGGCACCGCCACGGTGCTGCCGGTGCCGCTGCCGGCGGCCACCGCCGCGGCGCTGCCGGAGCGGGCCCGGGAGCTGGGCCTGACCCCGGCGACCCTGGTGCAGGCCGCCTGGGCGGTGGCCCTGGCCGGGGCGCTGGGCCTGCGCGACGTGGTCTTCGGGGTCACCCTCGCCGGCCGGGACCCGGCGCTGCCCGGGGTGGAGGCCACCGTGGGCATGTTCATCACCACCCTGCCGATGCGGCTGCGGGTCGACCCCGCGGCGACCCTGGCGGAGCTCGCCGCGGACGCCGCCGGGATGGGCCGGGAGCTGGCCGGGCTGCAGGCCACCGCGCTGCCCGAGGCGGAGGCCGCCGGCGGGGTGGGCCCGCTGTTCGACTCGGTGGTGGTGCACGACAACCACCCGGTGGCGGACGGGGACCCGGACGCCGACCCGGCCGCCGAATCGCCCCGGGTGGGCCGGGTGCTCACCTCCGGCCGGGCGGAGGTGCCCCTCGCGGTGGTCGCCCCGCCCGGCGAGGACGCCGGCCTGGGCGTGGCCCATGAGCCGGAGCTGATCTCCCCGCGGGTGGCGGTGGCCCTGGCCGGCCGGCTCGCCCGGGCGCTGACCGCCCTGGTCGCCGATCCGGCCGCCCCGACGGGCCCGCTGCTCGGCGACCCCGAGGTGGCCACCCCCGGCGCCGCCCCCGAACCCGCCCCGGCCGCCCCGGTCGCGGAGGCCGCCCCGACCGCGGACGCCGCGGCGGGGGAGCCGGATCGGGGGGCGATCGCGGACACCATCGCCGAGGCGATGGCCGGGCTGCTCGGCCGGCCGGTCGCGGCGGGCGACAACTTCTTCACCATCGGCGGCGACTCCCTGGCCGCGATGCGGCTGCTCGGCCGGCTGCGGCCGAGGCTGCCGGAGCTCACCGTGGTGCAGATCGTCGAGGGCGGCTCCCCCCGGGAGATCGCCGCCCGGCTCGGCGGCGATGGCGCCGGCGCCCGGCTGCTCGCCCCGCTGCGCGGCGGCTTCGGCGCGCCCCTGGTGTGCGTGCACCCCGCCGGCGGGGTGGCGCTGCCCTTCACCCCGCTGGCCGCGACACTGCCCTGGCCCACCCCGGTGGCCGGGATCTCGCTGCCCGCCCCCCGGCCGGAGGTCCCCGACCTGGCGGGCCTGGCCGAGCGCTACGTCGAGGCGCTGCGCCGGGAACTGCCCGAGGGGCCCTACCGGCTGCTCGGCTACTCCTTCGGCGGCCAGGTGGCCCACGCCATGGCCGCCCGGCTGCAGGCCGCCGGCGCCGAGGTGGATTTCCTCGGGGTGCTCGACGCCTACCCCTGCGGGCACGGGCCGGGGGTGGGCGAACCCGATGCGGAGCTGCGCGAGCGGCTGGCCGCCGCGGAGGCCGGCGAACTGCCCGCCGCGGAGATCGCCGCGGTGGCCGGGATCCCGCCCGCGGCGGCGGCCCGGGCGGCCGCCGCCGGGGTGGACATCGCCGGCAACCTGCTCTACTGCGGGCGGCTGCTGCGCACCGCGACCCCGGTGCGCTACGAGGGGGAGGTCGCCGTGGTGGCGGCCACCCGGCCCTCCCCGGGCGCCCCGGCCGCGGACGGCTGGGACCCCATCGCCGCCTGGCGGGGGGAGCCCGGGATCACCGCGGTGCACGCGACCCGGCTGGACCTCGACCACGCCGGACTGGTCGGGGAGGACGGCGCCGCCCAGGTCGCCGCCTTCCTCGCCGGGCTGCGGCCCTAGGCCGCGCCCGGCCGCGGCCGGCCGCGGCCGGGTCAGCCCCCGAGGGGTGCGGGGGCCTCCCCGGGGGTGGCCTCGAGGAGCAGAGCCGGGCGCACCTCCGGGATCTCCCCCGGGTCCTTGCGCAGGATCAGCAGGTGGAAGGTGCGCCCGGGCAGCCGGTGCCAGCCGCCGTCGAAGCTGCCCGCGCGCAGGGCCACCTTCCGGGCCGCCCGGTTGCGCCAGTCCGGGTCGAAGACCACCCGCTCGAACTCGGGCTCCATCTCCATCGCCTGGGTCAGCCCGGTGGCCAGCATCAGCCCCGCCCGGCCATGGCCGGTGGCGGCCGGATCCCCGAAGCCGATGTGCACCCCGATGTCATGCGGGCGGGCCCGGTAGGTCAGGCCCACCACATCCCGGCCCGGCCGGTACAGCTCCAGGTAGGCGGCCGGTTCACCGGCGATGGTGAGCAGCACCGGCACCGAGTAGGTGCCCGCGTTCTGCGCCCGGATCCGCCGGGCCCACCAGGATTCCGGGTTGGCGAACTCCCAGGCCCGCGCCAGATGCGGGCGGTTCATCCACTCCGCGACGGTGGCGATATGCGGGCTGTCGTCCTCGATCCGGGCCAGGTGGTATTCCCCGGCCAGCGGGGGCACCGGGGGAGCCCCGGCGGCGCGGAACGCCGCGTCGGCGTCGGTGCGCTCCCGGGGCAGGTCCGGGTTGGCGAACTCCCCGGGCAGTGCGGCGTACGGTCCGGCGGCCTGCGGCATGGCGGCCCTTTCTCCCGATGACGTCCGCGCCGGGCGGCGCGGGCGAGTTGAGCCTACCCTGATCGGGGCGGCCGCCCCCGTCCGGGGCCCGCCCCCGAACCGGACCGGGCCCGGCGGCGCCCTGCGCGCCCGGGGCGGGGCCCCGTCCGGGGGCGGCCGGCCGGCCCCCGGGCAACGCCGTTCGCCGCCGGGGCCGGGTCATCGCAGGTGGGGTGGGTTCTGCACGGGGATAGATCAGGCGGGCCTATCTTTGCTAGGCTTCCCGCAGCCAGCATGTTTCCACAGGAAGGCTTCGAGAATGACGGGATCCCGTCACATCCGCCGCTTCAGCACGGCCCTGCTCATGATGATCGCGGCGCTGCTCGCGCTCCCGGCCTGCTCGGTGGTCGACAACGTCACCGGCGGCGGGGGCGAGGAGATCACCGTCACCCACGCCTGGGGCACCGACCAGTACCCGTACAAGCCGAAGAAGGTCGTCGCCATCGGCACCGGGGTGGACAACCTGCTCGCCCTGGGGATCACCCCGGACGCGGTGGTCACCCGCCCGGACGACGAATCCGCGGAGTGGAAGAAGGACAAGCTCGCCGACGTGCCCCGGATCGACTCCGCGGACGTCACCGCGGTGCCGGTGGAGGAGATCGCGGATCTGGAGCCGGACATCATCGTCGGCGACTCCTACCGGGTCTCCCAGCCCATCTACGACATGATGAAGCCGATCGCCCCGGTGCTCGGCGGCATGGGCGTGGACGGGGAGGGCCTGGGCTGGAAGCCGCAGCTGGTCGCCCTGGGCCGGATCTTCGGCGAGGAGCGCAAGGCCATGGAGATCATCGAGGCCGATACCGCGGCCTTCGAGGAGGTCCAGCGGCGGCTGCCCGGGTTGGCGGACAAGACCGCCCTGGTGGCCCAGCACCGCGGCGGGCAGTTCTACGCCATCGCCGACCCGGCGAACCCCTCCAACGACTTCTTCGCGGATCTGGGCATGGGCCTGCCGCGGAAGTTCGCCGAAGGCGAGCTGGAGGCCACCCTCGGCCGGGTGGCGATCTCCCCGGAGAACATCGAGGACCTCACCGCCGACCTGCTGGTGCTCTTCGCCGCGGACGGGATGGACGCGGTGCGCAAGGTCCCCGGCTACGACGAGCTGCCGGAGGTCGCCCGCGGCACCGCCGTGGAGCACAACGAGCCGATTTCCGCGGCGCTGAACGTGCCCTCGCCGCTGAACCGGCGCTGGGCCCTGGAGAAGCTCACCCCCGTCCTGGAGAAGGTGGCCAACACCTGACCGGGCCGCCCGCCGGCATCCGGCGCGGCCACCGCATGACCCAGACCACCGAAAGCCCCCGGGACGCCCCGGGCGCCATGAACCGACCAGGCCGGCCCGCGGGGCCGGCCGCGCAAGGGAGCAGCACCGAATGACCGACAAGGGCTTTGACGAGGACTACGACCCCGCCTACGGGGGCGACTTCGCCCCGGCGGAGGAGGACTACCCCGAGGAGGGCACGCGCTCGGGCGAGGGCGTGCACTGGCCGACGGTGCTCGCCGCCGCCGGCGCCTCGCTGCTGGTCGCCGCGCTGATCACCACCCTCGGGGTGGTGTGGGCGCTGCGCAGCGGCGATTCGGAGGACAAGGACGCCACGATCGCGATGTACGAGCAGCTGCTCGCCGCGGACGCCAAGCCGGTCTCCTCCGGCTCCGGATCGACCACGGCCGCCGACCACGGCACCCGATCCGGGGAGTCGCGCACCGCGGGCCGCGCCGGCTCCGGGGCCACCCGCTCCGGGGACGCGGGCCGCGCCGGCTCCGGGGCCACCCTGGACGGGGTCGACGCCGCGGAGGATCCGGATGCGGTGGACGACGGCGGCGACGCCGGCTACGTCGACGACGGCGGCTCCGCCGATGACGGAGCGAATCAGGCGCTCGCACCGGACTGGGGGCCGGTGGAGGTCGACGACAACATGCACCTGCTGATGAACCAGGGCACCGCCGACGCCACCATCGCCGAATACCTGGAGGCCGGCGCCGGCGGGGTGCCCACGGTCCGCGACATCCAGGCCCGCTTCGAGGCCGCCAAGCTGTTCTACAGCTGGGAGCTGGACTACGACAGCGTCTACATCGACGGTGACGCGCTCTACGCGGACCTGACCCTGACCCTGTCCGGGATGGGCACCAAGCCCTTCCCCATCTACTACCTCGACATCGACGCCGGCTGGCGCCTGTCCAACGAGAGCCTCTGCGACCTGGCCGAGCAGGCCCGCGTGGAATGCCGCACCTAGGCGACCCGTCAACCAAGGGAGAATGAGATGACCGAGCACGAAGCGAGCGAGACCCGCCGGGAGGCCCGCCGCCGCCGGCGCGCGGAGCGCCGCGCCGCACGCGAGGAGGCCCGCGGGGCCCGCGGCAGCCGGAAGTCCGGGATCGCCTGGGCCGCGGTGCTGATGTCCGTCGGCGTCGCCGCGGTGGTCTCCGCCATGGTGGTCACCGTCGGCGCCGTCGGGGTGGCGGCGAAGGGGCCGGGTGAGCCCCGGCCCCGCGCGGTGGCCCTGTGGGAGCAGCGGATGAACGCCACCGAGGCTTCCGGGGGCGGCGCCGCCCAGGCCGCCCGGGGCCGCGGCGGCAGCCGGGAGGGCGCCCGCGCGGGCTCCTCCTCGCGCACCCGCTCGGGTGGAGGAGCCCAGCGGAAATCCGCGGCCCCGCGCACGCGCGGCTCCGCGGCCGCGCCGAAGAAGCGGGGTTCGGCGACCCGGCCCGGCGGCACCTCCGGCAGCCGGCGGCCCGGCTCCCCGGCCCGGCCCCCGGCCGATGGCGCCGGCGGCCCGGACCAGCCCGGCGGAAACGCCGGTCTGCCGGATCTCGCCGCCGCCATCGACCTCATCTCCGGGCTGATCGGCTCCATCGGCGGGGGCAAGCCCGGCGGCGACGGCGGCCCCGACGGCGGCCCCGGCGGCATGCCCGCCGTGCCCGGCCTGCCCGGCAAGCCCGGTGCCGGCGGCGCCCCGGGCGGCGCCCCCGGCGGGGGCGCCCCCGACCCGGAGGGGCTGCTGCCCGGGATGAACGCGCTGCCCGATTTCGAGACCATCGCCCGCTGCATCGGCGATCTCGGGGTGCCGATCGCCCCGGGCGGCGGCGAGGGCGGCCCCGGCCTGCCGGGGCTGCCCGCCCCCGGCGAGGGCAAGGGCCCCGGCGGCCTGCTGCCGGTGTCCCTGGTGCTCGACCAGGACGCCCTGGCCGGCGCCGGGATGCTCCAGGAGCTCATCGCCGATCTCGTCGCCACCGGCGGCATCACCCAGGGGACCATCGACCGGCTGCACGGCCGCTCCCTGGCCCTCTGCGGCTGATCCCGCCGGCGCCGACGGCGCCCGCCGCACCCGGCATCGGGTGCCGCGGGCGCCGTCCGCGTGCGCCGGGGGCGGGCCTAGCCGGGCAGGCCCAGCGCGGCGCGCACCGGGCCCAGCTTCGCCTCGGTCTCGGCGACCTCCTCGGCCGGATCCGAACCGGCCACGATCCCGCCGCCGGCGTGCGCGATGACCTCCCGGCCGCGCAGCCGCGCGGAGCGGATCACCACCCGCCAGCGGCCGTCGCCGGAGCCGTCCGACCAGCCCACCGCCCCGGTGTAGAAGCCCCGGTCCGGCTCCTCGGCGGCGAGCACCGCGCGCACCGCCTCGGTGGGGTGCCCGCACACCGCCGGGGTGGGGTGCAGCGCGGCGGCCAGGGCCAGCGCCGGGGTGCGCCGATCCCGCAGGGTGCCGGTGATCCGGGTGCCCAGATGCCAGGTGTGCGAGGTGCGGGTCAGCGCCGGGGCGGGCACCTCCAGGCGGGTGCACCAGGGCCGCAGCACCCGGGCGATCTCGTCGACCACCCACTGGTGCTCGGCGATGTTCTTCGCCGAGGCGAGCAGCCCCCGCGCCGCAGCCTCGTCCGCCACCGGGTCCGGCTGCCGGGGCACGGTGCCGGCCAGGGGATGGGAGACCACCAGCGCACCGCGTTTGCCGAGCAGCAGCTCCGGGCTGGAGCCGACCAGGTGGGCGGGCTCGGCGGAGTCGTCCAGGCGCAGCAGGTGCCCGTCCCCGGTGGCGGAGGCGGCGAGGAAACGGTCCAGCAGCGCCACCGGGTCCGCCGGGGCGGCCAGCCGGGCCCGCAGCGTCCGGGAGAGCACGATCTTGTCGAAGCGGCCCCGGTCGATGTCCGCCAGCGCGGCGCGCACCCGTCCGGCGTGCGCCGCCGGATCCGGGTGCACCTCCTCGGCCACCACCGCCGGCCAGACCCCGGCCCGGGCCGGGGCCCGGGTGCCGGAGCGGCGGAACCGGGCGGGCCGGAACAGCCGGGGCGGCTCCGCGGCGTGGAAGGGCAGGGCCCCGACCACCATCGCCTCCGGATCCGCGGCCAGCGCCGCCAACGCCCCGGGCACCTCGTCGAACCGGCCGGCCACCCCATGGCCGGTGACCACCCCGGCGGCGTCGGCGAGCACGAAGCTCGGCGCCGAGGCGGGTGCCGCGGCGCTCATCGGGCGGCGCCGGGCGCGGCGAGGGCGGCCAGCGCCTCCGCGGTGTCGAGCACCCGGCCGCAGCGCCGGGCCACCCAGTCCACGGTGGTCCGGTGCTCCGCGGCGGAGAAGTCCGCGATCGCGTCGCGCACCAGGAAGGCCCGGATGTCGTTCATGAACGCGTCCGCGGCGGTCATCTGGCAGCCCATGTGCCCGTACACCCCGGTGATGAGCAGCTGATCCCGGCCGGCGAAGCGCAGCGCGGGCAGCAGGTCCGTGCGGGTGAGCGCGGAGTAGCGCCATTTCACGATCACCTCATGGCCCGGCCCCGGGGCCAGCTCGGCGATGATCGCGGCATCGCGCTCGGTCTGCAGCCCGTCGCCCCAGAACTCGGCGAGCAGCCCCCGCCGGGCGGGGGCCTGCGCCGGCGGCTGCGCCGAGTAGTACACCGGCGCCCCGGCGGCGTCCGCGGCGTCGACCAGCGCCCGGATATTCGGCACCGTCGTGGCCATCGGCTCCGCGGCCCGGTCGTAGGGGTCGATGAAGTAGTTCTGCATATCGTGCACGAGCAGCGCGGCGCGGCCCGGATCCGGGGTCCAGGGCACCGCGGGCGGCGCTTCGGCCTCGGGGATGGGGTAGGGCGGGATCGGCGGAATCGCCATGGGCGGGTCTCTTTCCTCAGCGGCCGGGACGGCCCCGACCCAGGCAATGCTATTTAGCGCAGGCTCACCTGGCAAGCCCGCCCCCGGCGGGGTGCCGCGGGGCGGCCCCGGCGGGGATTTTGACTGGTGGGGACGACCTGCTAGCCTCGAACGGTCCGTTCCGCACGGACGATCGGTCACGCATGCCCCGGGCATGGGGCCGGCCGGCGCGCGGGGCGGCCAACCACACGTCAACTTTGCTGAAGGCCCCCCGCCTCACAGCGTCCCGCTCGTACAGGGTGGCGAGCCGCCGCGGCTACTGAACCGCGGCGGCGCCGAGCAGCCCGCAAATCGGGTGGATCACGCCAGCCGCGCCGGTGACGGCGCGCGAGGTGGGCCGGGAACCGCGGCGAGAAAGGAAGACGGTCACACACCATGACCATGACTGATCCCATCGCCGACATGCTGTCGCGCGTGCGCAACGCGAACAACGCGTTCCACGACACCGTGTCGATGCCCTCCTCGAAGCTCAAGGCGAACATCGCCGAGATCCTCAAGCAGGAGGGCTACATCGAGGACTACGTCGTCGAGGACGCCAAGGTCGGCAAGACCCTGAGCCTCACCCTCAAGTACGGCCCGTCCCGCGAGCGCTCCATCGCCGGCGTCCGGCGCGTGTCCAAGCCGGGCCTGCGCGTGTACGCCAAGTCCACCAACCTGCCGAAGGTCCTCGGCGGCCTGGGCGTGGCCATCATCTCCACGTCCCAGGGCCTGCTCACCGACCGTCAGGCTCACGAGAAGAAGGTGGGCGGGGAAGTCCTCGCCTACGTCTGGTAAGGGGGACCGAGGAACATGTCGCGTATCGGCAAGAATCCCATCGCAATCCCGGACAAGGTCGACGTCGCCGTCGACGGCCGGACCGTCACCGTCAAGGGCCCCAAGGGCGAGCTGGCCACCACCATCCCGGCGCCGATCAGCGCCTCCGTGGAGGACGGCCAGATCGTGGTCGCCCGCCCGGACGACGCCCGGAAGAGCCGCGCCCTGCACGGCCTGTCCCGGTCGCTGATCAACAACCTCGTGGTCGGCGTCACCGAGGGCTACCAGATCAAGATGGAGATCTTCGGCGTGGGCTACCGCGTGCAGAAGAAGGGCAATGACCTCGAGTTCGCCCTGGGCTACTCCCACCCCGTCCTGATCGAGGCCCCCGAGGGCATCACCTTCGAGGTCGACGGCACCACCAAGCTGTCCATCTCGGGCATCGACAAGCAGCAGGTCGGGCAGATCGCCGCCAACATCCGTCGTCTGCGGAAGAACGACCCCTACAAGGGCAAGGGCATCCGCTACGAGGGCGAGCAGATCCGCCGCAAGGTCGGAAAGACGGGTAAGTAATGAGCAACAACGAATCCAAGCGACTCCCGGTCGGCAAGGACATCTCCACGCGTCGCCGCGTCGCGCGCACCCGCCGGCATGCCCGGCTGCGCAAGCGCGTGCACGGCACCGCCGAGACCCCGCGTCTGGTGGTGCACCGCTCCTCGCGGCACATCTCCGCGCAGATCATCGACGACCAGGCCGGCCGCACCCTGGCGGCGGCCTCCACCGTCGAGCCGGACCTCCGCGGCATCGAGGGCGACAAGAAGGCCCGCGGCGCCAAGGTGGGCGAGCTGATCGCCGCCCGCGCCAAGGAGGCCGGCATCGAGCAGGTCGTCTTCGACCGTGGCGGCTACCAGTACCACGGCCGCGTCGCCGCACTGGCCGACGCCGCCCGCGAAGGCGGGCTGAAGTTCTAATGATGACCCGCAACGAGAAGTCCAACGGAAGGAACGCGTGATGTCGGAACAGCGCGATGGCGGACGTGGCTCCGCCGGCAACAACAACCGCCGCGGCGGCGGCCGGGACAACCGCCGCCAGCAGGACGAGCGCAACCAGTACCTCGAGCGCGTCGTCACCATCAACCGCGTGTCCAAGGTCGTGAAGGGCGGGCGCCGCTTCAGCTTCACCGCCCTCGTCATCGTCGGCGACGGCCAGGGCATGGTCGGCGTCGGCTACGGCAAGGCCAAGGAGGTGCCGGCCGCGATCCAGAAGGGCGCCGAGGAGGCCCGCAAGAACTTCTTCCGGGTGCCCATGATCGCCGGCACCATCACCCACCCGGTGCAGGGCGAGGCGGCCGCGGGCGTGGTCATGCTGCGCCCCGCCGCCCCCGGTACCGGCGTCATCGCCGGTGGCGCGGTGCGGCCGGTGCTGGAGTGCGCCGGCCTGCAGGACGTGCTGTCGAAGTCCCTGGGCTCCGACAACGCGATCAACGTCGTCCACGCCACCGTGGACGCGCTCAAGCAGCTGGTGCGCCCCGAGGAGGTCGCGGCCCGCCGCGGCAAGACCCTCGAGGAGGTCGCGCCGGCCGGTATGCTGCGCGCCCGCGCCGCAGGACAGGGGGCGTAACCCATGGCTCTGAAGATCACCCAGGTCCGCGGCACCGCGGGCACCAAGCAGAAGCACAAGGACTCGCTGCGCACCCTCGGCCTCAAGCGCCGGCACCAGACCGTCGTGCGCCCGGACACCCCGGACGTGCGCGGCCTGATCCAGGCCGTGCGGCACATGGTCGAGGTCGAAGAGACGGCGGGGGAGTAGGTAACAATGACTGATCCCATCAAGCTGCACGATCTCGCCCCGGCCCCGGGTTCCCGCAAGGACAAGACCCGGGTCGGCCGCGGCGAGGCCTCCAAGGGCAAGACCGCCGGCCGCGGCACCAAGGGCACCAAGGCCCGCAAGCAGGTGCCCGCCTCCTTCGAGGGCGGCCAGATGCCGCTGCACATGCGGCTGCCGAAGCTCAAGGGCTTCAAGAACCCGCGCAAGGTCACCTTCCAGGTGGTCAACGTCGCGGATCTGGCCCGCCTCTTCCCGGAGGGCGGCGAGGTCACCATCGCCGACCTGGTCGCCAAGGGCGCGGTGCGCCCGAAGCAGCCGGTGAAGATCCTCGGCAACGGCGACATCGACGTCGCCGTCAAGGTCACCGCCACCAAGTTCTCGGGCTCCGCGAAGTCCAAGATCGAGGCCGCCGGCGGCAGCGTCACCGAGGCCTGATCGGGCCCCGGCGACGCGCCCCGCGCGACGCAGGCGAACCCGCCCACCCCCTCGGGGGTCGGGCGGGTTCGCCGATCCCGGGCCCCCTTTCCCGCCGCGTGTCTGGGGAAGGGGATTTCCCGTCGGAGTGGCGGTTACTCCACCTCGACGGGGATCTCCACGATGTCGCCGAAGCCCTCGACATGGTCACCGAAGAGCTTGATCACGCAGGCGTCTGACGTGCAGTCAACGGAACGCCCGCTCGTGCTGACCGTGAGAGTCGAGGAGATCGTTCCGTCCGCGGAGATGCCCTCCGGGGCGCCGTTGTTGCGGAACCACTTCTGGGTGCTGCCGTCCTGGCGTCCCGCGCATTCGGCGCAGGGTTTGCCCGGTGTCATCTCCGCACGGCAAAGCCCGAGGTAATAGCCGGATTCCGGGTCGAGTCCGGTGGCGCTGACGTCGATCTCATCGCCTTCTGCAAGACCCTCCGCGCGTTCGACGGTCAGGGTGATGCCACCTGGTGCAGTAGCGGTGACCGGTTCCTCGGCGCTGCCTCCGGTGGAGCAGGCAGCGACTGTCAGCACGGGCATGAACGCGAGTGCAGCCCCGGCGAATCGAAGTCGGTGTCTTGCGTGCATGGCCGGAGAATAGCATGTATCTTAGGCGAGGCTAGCCATCTGTTCGATACTGCCAGAGGAGACGTGGATGAGGTGGTCTCCGCTCTGGCCGGGGATCGGGGGACGTGCGGCGACCGGGGCGCGCCCAGCACAACCGAACTCGAGGGAGGTGGGTCTGTGCACGACCTAGTCTTCGGCGAAGCCGGTCAGAAGGCTGCGGATTCTGCGACTATGTCCCTGACCGTCCTTCGGGATGGGCGTTGTGGAGGGTAGGCGATGAGCGATCTGATACGCGCACACCCGGTTTCGCGACCGATTGGTGCCCCGGATCGCCGCCTTGTCCGGGTGTTGGGGGTTCTGCTGATGCTCCTGGCTACCGCGGTTCTGCTGAGTCTGATGCTCGGTGCAGCCCCGGTGCCACCTTCGGTCGCCGTGCGTGCCATGGTCAATGGCTCCCCTGGGGAGCCGGGGCAGCTGATCGTGCGTGAGATGCGCCTGCCGCGGACCGTTATCGCGGTGTTGGCCGGAGTGGCGCTGGCCGCCGCAGGGGTTTGCTTGCAGGCGCTTATTCGCAATCCACTCGCCGACCCGGGGTTGCTTGGCGTCAACGCCGGGGCCTCCTGCGCCGTCGCCTGTGCGGCGGCAGCGGGCATCTCGGATCCTCTACACCAGGTGTGGTGGGCGCTGGCGGGGGCGTTCCTCGTATCCGGCCTGGTGGTCTGGCTGGGATCCTTGTCCCCGGTGCAGTTGTTGCTCGTCGGGGTTGCGATCACCGCGATTCTCACGGGGATCACCACGGCGATGACGCTCATTGTCCCCCGCGCATTCGATCTGATGCGGGGTTGGGTCGTGGGTGCGTTGGACGGCAGGGGCGTGGAGGTCATTGGGGTCACCGGAGTTGTGGTTGCGGCGGGACTCGCTCTGGCTTTGGCGAGCACTCGTGCCCTGGCTGCGTTGCAGCTGGGCGAGGATTCAGCCGTGGCCCTGGGGGTTCGCGTTCGACGTACCCGGCTGCTCGTGGTGGCTTCGGTAGCCCTGCTCGCCGGCGGCGCGACGGCGGCAGCGGGCCCCGTGGCCTTCCTCGGATTGCTGATGGCGCACCTGGCCAGAACTCTCGTGGGCCCGGATCCGCGCCGGATGATGCCTGCCGCGGTGATCGGGGGGCCGGTACTACTCCTGGCGGCCGATGTCATAGGACGTCTGATCGTCCAGCCTGCGGAAATGCCCGCCGGGCTCATGGTCGCTTTCCTGGGGGGCCCGTTGCTCGTGATGCTCGCCCTGCGAAGTGGGGTTCGATGATGACCCGCGGTAGGGCCGGGGTCGGCCCCATTGTGCTGAGGTTCGGTACCTGTAGCGTGCGGATGCGGATTCGGGATATCGCGGTGTTCTGGGGCCTGGTTCTCGCTCTAATCGTCCTCGCCGGTATGAGCGTGGGTGTGGGGCCAGCCAGTGCCGGCTTGGGGGATTTTTGGCGTGCGATGACATCGGGGGAACCGGTAGGCGGCATGGATGCGGTCATGAAATGGCGAATTCCGCGCATCGGCGTCGCGGTGGCCGGTGGCGCCCTGCTGGCGCTCGGTGGTGCACTGTTCCAGGTGCTCACCCGGAACCCGCTGGGTAGCCCGGACATCATCGGGTTCAATACCGGGGCGTACACCGGCGCTCTGCTGGCAACTCTGCTTCTACCCCCTACCGCCGGTCGGGAGCTTCGGATCGGCGCCGTCCGGCTGTATCTCGGGGACTACGTACCCGCGGTAGGCGCCTTCGCGGGTGGCCTGGCGTGCGCCGCCCTGGTCCTTGGACTGGCCCGGGTGCGGTCCGGTGGAATGTCGCATCGTCTGGTGGTGATCGGCATCGCGGTGAGCGCCACGCTCACCGCTTTGAACGCGTTCATCATTATGAAGACCGACGTGAACTACGCCTCGTCGATGACCTCCTGGAGCTTTGGCACATTGAATGGGATGCGGCCCCCGGACGCGGTGTTCGTCACGTGCTGCCTCGTCCTCGCCGCGCTCATCTGCCCCTGGGCCGCGCACGTCGGGGCTGCGCTGCGCTGTCACGATGACCTCGCAGTGGCCATCGGCAGTCCGGTGACGCGGCATCGGGTGCTCTTCGTCTTCCTCGGCGTGGCCGTGACGGCGGTGGTCACCTCCGTGGTGGGCCCGGTGATGTTCGTCGCCTTGACCGCACCGCATATCGCCCGGGGCATCACTCGATCACCCGGCCTGGTGCTGGGCTGCACCGCCGCGGTCGGCGCGATGCTGTTGCTCGCCGCGGACACCCTCGCCCGTCTGGGTGCGATCGAGCTTCCCGCCGGAGTCGTGACGATGATCCTCGGGGGCGGGTATTTCTTCTGGCTCTTGCTTCGGCTGCAGCATTCGACGTAACCCGACGCCGGCTGAAGCCGGCCCTGTACACCATCGGGAAAATAGGTTAGGGTTGCATAAATTTCAAACTGTCGAGTGTCGAGACGGAAGGTCGTGGAGGAAGGTCGATGTTGGAGAAGAATCCCGATGAGAGTACCGGGCAGTCGGCCAGGGCGTCTGCGGCCACGCTCGCCGAGTTGACCCGTCCGGTATCGGGTTCACTCCGTGCCGCGGCCGCGCTGCAGGCCGTCGCCTCGGTGGCGGCCATCGCGCCACTGGCCCTGATTGGGCTGATCGGGGGCAGCCTGCTCGAAGGACGCTCGCCAGGAGGGGCTGTGGTCGCGACCGTGGTCGGGGCTCTGATCCTCCGGGTGGTCGCGGAGGCCGCGGCCTTGGCGATATCCCATGACGCGGACGCCCGACTGCAGCATCACCTCAGATGGCGGATCGTCGACGCGCTCTCCCGGGTTCCGCTGCGCTGGTTCACCGCGACCCCGTCCGGCACCGTTCGCCGGGCGGTCAGCGATGACGTCGCTGAACTGCATTTTCTGGTGGCACATGCGAAAGTCGAGCAGGTTGCCGGGGTGGTCACTCCGATAGCCGGATTGGCCTGGTGCGTCCTCCTCGACTGGAGGTTGGCGATCGTGGCGGCCCTGCCGTTGGTCGCCTACGGTCTGCTGTCCTGGATCGCGATGCGCAATGCCGGCTCGGTCATGGAGGAAATCGCCGCTGCGCTTGGTCGGATGAGTGCGGCCATCACCGAATTCGTCCACGGCATCGCCGTGGTGAAGGTGTTCGGTACGCGGAGGACGGCGCACGAGAAGTTCATCGGGGCGGCCGAGGACTACCAGGACACCTACGGGACCTGGGCGCGGACCCTGACCCGGGGTTCGGCCTTGGCCGGGGTGCTGCTCTCAGCCCCGGTCATCCTTCTGCTCACCCTGGGGATCGGGTTCTGGTTCATTGGGGCCGGCTGGTGTGGTCCGGTGGAGGTGATCGCGGCTGCGTTGATCGCCATGGTGATTCCCTCGACCGTCGTCTCCCTGGGGTTCAGCGCGCAATTCAGGCGCCAGGCGGAGGCCGCCGCCGAGCGGATCGCGGGCATCCTGGATACCCCGGGACTGCCCGCGGCGACCGAGGAGGTCGAGCTCCCCGATGCGGGTATCGAGCTCGTCGACGTCGATTATGCCTACGGAGACGGTGACTTGGCCGTTCGGGGGCTTTCGCTCGGGTTCCCCGCAGGAAGCACCACCGCACTGGTGGGGGCTTCCGGGGCCGGGAAATCCACGGTGGCGGGCCTCGTCGCACGGTTCGATGATCCGGTGCGGGGGCAGGTCCGGATCGGCGGTGTCGACGTCCGGGAGATCCCGCCGCGTCAGCTATACGACACGGTTTCGTTCGTGCTGCAGGACACCGGCTTGGTGGGCATGTCCATCGCGGACAACATCCGGCTTGGCCGACCTGCTGCCGGTGATGACGAGGTCCTGGAGGCGGCCCGTCGCGCCCAGGTCGCGGAGGACGTCCTCGCGCTTCCGGAGGGCTTCGACACTCTCGTCACCAGCGACCACGGGCTCTCCGGGGGGCAGCGGCAGCGGATTGCGGTTGCGCGGGCGATCCTGCGCGACGCCCCGGTGGTCGTCCTGGACGAGGCGACCTCCTTCGCCGACCCCGATTCCGAGGCCCGCGTGCAGGCCGCCCTCGGTGAGCTCACCGATGACGCCACGGTGATCCTCATCGCGCATCGGCTGCGCACCGTGGTCGACTGCGATCGGATCGTGGTCCTCGACGGCGGCGGTGTCGCCGAAGCGGGTACCCATGACGAGCTCCTCGCGGCGGGGGGCATCTACGCGGATCTTTGGCATAGGTCGACCACCGGCCAGGAGGAGGGACTTCGATGATTCGGGAACTGTTCGGGATCGTCGGGAGCCGGCGGCTGACGGCGTATCTGCTCGCCGCGGTGATCTACGGGGTGCTCTCCGGGGCGGCCATGGGGCTGTTGCTCCCGCTGGCTCGATCACTCGCCGCCGATGACGGCACTGCCGGGGGGTGGCTGGCGGTGTTGGCCGGCGTGGTCGCGGCGGCGGCGGTGCTGCATTATGTGCAGACCCTTGCGATGAACGCGGCCTCGTTGGAGATCGTCGCGGGAATGCACCGCCGAGCGGCCGACGCCCTGGTGGAGGTCCCCCTGGAGTGGTGCACCAGGGAGCGGGCGGCCTCCGTGGCGGACACCATGATCTCCGGGACCACCGTTGTCGGCATGTCCGTGGCACATCTGCTGTCCCCGGTGCTGTCGACCTTCGCGGCGACGGCCACGGTGGCGATTGTCGTGTGCTTCGCCGATCCCGGGCTGGCGGCCGCCCTCGTGATCGGCGCACTGGTGGTCTGGGGCGCCGCCCGCTGGGCGACGTCGGTGATCGACTCCGGTGAAAGAGCCATCCACGCCCGGCAACTCGCGGTGCAGGAGGCGGTGCTCGATTTCGCCCGGCACCAGCCGGTGCTGCGCTCGGCCGGGGTCGACGCCCGGTCCTTCGCCCCGGTCGCGGACTCCCTGGACGGGGAACTGCGCGCCAACCGAGGCGCTGGCGGACGCGCCACGGTCGCCGCCGTCCTCGGCGGAGTGCTCGTGCAGGCGACGCTTTCCGCGGTCATCGTGCTCGCGGTGCACGGCTTCTCGGGAAACCGGATCGATGGGCCGACGGCCTTCGCCGTCATCGCCCTGGCCGCCAGGTTCACCGGCCCCATCACCGAGCTCGTCGGGCTCTCCAGCGCACTGCGGGTCTCCGCCAGCCAGCTTCGCAGGGTACGTGAAATCCTCGACGCCCCCTCATTACCGGAACCCGTCGAATCCGCCGCGCCCGAGGCGGCGGGAACCGTCGAATTCCGTGACGTGAGCTTCGGCTACCGCCCGGGGGAGCCGATCCTGGAGGGGATCGATTTCCGCGTCGCCCCCGGTGAGGTCGTCGGCATCATCGGCCCCTCCGGTTGCGGAAAGACCACCGCGCTGAAGCTGATGGCGAGGTTCATGGACGTCGACGGCGGTTCGGTGCGGATAGCCGGCCATGATGTCCGCGACTACGACCCGGAGACGCTGATGGGGCAGCTGTCGGTGGTGTTCCAGGACGTGTACCTGTTCGAGGGGACGCTGCGGGACAATATCGCCGTCGGCCGGCCTGACGCGGCCGAGGCGGAGATCCTGGCCGCCGCCCACGCCGCCGGGGTGGACGAGATCGCCGCACGGCTCGACGGGGGCTTCGACGCGCCCGTGGGGGAGGGGGGACGGATGCTCTCCGGAGGCGAGCGCCAGCGCATCTCCATCGCACGCGCATTGCTCAAGGACGCGCCCATCGTGCTTCTCGACGAGGCGACGGCGTCCCTTGACGCATTCAACGAGCAGTTCATCCTCGATGGCATCGCCGAACTGGCCCGCGACCGCACGGTGATCATGGTCGCCCATCGGTCCTCGGCCCTACGGCACTGCGACCGGTTCATCGTGCTCGACGGGGAGGGGGGCGTCGACGCCATCGGCGATGACGCGACCCTGCGGGAGAGCAGCGCCGTGTACCGGCGGTTCCTCGAGTCCGCGGAGTCCGCGGCGGGTTGGAGCATCGGCGGCGCGGGGCCGCGGACGGTCAGGCGCGGCCGAGCGGGACGATGAGGGGCCGATCGCCGGCCGGGTCATCGAGGAGCGCGGCCTCGAGGCCGAATACCCGACGCAGCAGCTCCACGGTGAAGACCTCCCGTGGATGCCCCTGGGCCACGATGCGCCCCTCATGCATGACCAGGACCTCGTCGGCGTAGCGCGCGGTGAGCAGCAGATCATGGAGGACGACGACGACGGTCTTCCCGCGGTCGCGGCTCAACGTGACGATGAGCTCGAGCACCTCGATGCAGGTGGCGAGATCGAGGTAGGTCGTGGGCTCGTCCAGGAGCAGCGTGGGGGTGTCCTGCGCCAGGGCCATCGCGATCCACGCCCGCTGACGCTGTCCCCCGGAGAGCTCATCGACCGGGATTCCGGCGAGCTCACCCAGGTGCGTGAGCATCAGGGCATCGGCGATGGCGGCATCGTCCGCGCTCGACCATTGCCGTGTCACCGAATGGTGGGGATGCCTGCCCAGGGCCACCAGATCCCGGACCAGCAGGCCCTCCGGTGCGATGGGGGACTGCGGGAGCATGCCCAGCAGCTGCGCCACCCGCCGAGTGGGGAGTCGATGGATGTCCTCCCCGTTCAGGAGCACCCGCCCGGTCCTCGCCGGCAGCAGCCTGCTGCAGACCTTCAGCAGCGTGGATTTTCCGCAGCCGTTCGGCCCCACCACCGCAGTGAGTCGGCCTGCGGGGAAGGTCGCCGTCACATCGGGCAGGATCGCCGCGTCCCCGTAGGTGACCCCCACGTGGTTCGCGTGGAGCCCGAGTTCGGGCATGGTCGTTCTCCTCATCGATGATCGGGCCCAGAGCCTCATAAGGCGAGGCGGGCGTTATCACTAGCCTTCCGCCGTTTGCGTCCCTGGGTGCCGGGTTCTTGGGCGGGCCGGCAGACGCCATGGCGCGAGCCCCGAAGCACCTCGTTGTGTTGGGGCCCGCGCAGGGTTAACCGGAGTAGCCGGATTAGCCCTCGATTTCGGAGAGGAAGGTCTCCCAGAGGTCGCCGATGGTCTCCGTGGTGGTGGTCTCCTCGCCCTTGGCGATCGCCTCCAGGTCGACGGCGGTGCCGAAGAAGGAGAAGGGGGTCGAGACGAACCACAGCTCACCGAGCGGGCGGATCTGCTCGCCGGTGAGCTCCTTGGCGGTGGGCAGCTCGAGCAGCGAATCCGGGGTGTAGAAGGTCCCCTCGGGCAGCACGATCAGGTCTGCGTCCTGCTCCGGGATCAGCTCCGGGGACAGATCCACCCACGCGGTGTCGGCGTCCTTCTTCTGGAACTCGGGGCGATCGAATCCGGCGTCCGCGATCAGAGTCGAGCTGGGCGCACTCGGCGGCATGGTGAAGTTCATCGAGCCGAAGGTGTTGCCGAGCAGGGAGAGCGTACGGTCTCCGGCATCGCCGGATGCCGCCTCCAGGCGCTTCTCGATAGCAGCGATCTGCCGTTCGATGCGTCCCTCGTCGGCGCCGAGGAGCTCGCCGTTCTTCTCGGTCAGCTCACGCCAGGTCCCCGTGATCGGGAGCACCACGGTGGGGGCGATTTCGGAGAGCTTGTCGAATTCCATGCCGGTCGGCCCCTCTGGGCCGGTGCCCAGCAGCATGTCGGGCTCCAGCGACTCGACCTCCTCCAGCGGCGGCAGCTCCACGGCACCGGCCTCCCGGAGTTCGACCCCGGCGGCCTCGAGGATGCCGGCGGTGCCCTCGTCGGAGGACGAGGTGTAGACGATGGCGGGCTCCAGCCCGGCGGCGAGGGCGGCGATGCCGGCGTTCTCGTCGAAGGCGACGAGCTTGGCGGGCGTCACCGGCACCGTGGCCTCACCCACCTCGTGGGTTACGGTGCGGGTCTCGTTCTCGGCCGCGGCCCCGTTCGATTCGTCCTCGCCGGAGCAGCCGGTGAGGATCAGGGCGGTGGCGGTGGTGGCCGCCAAGGCCATGCGGGAAAGCATTCGGGTCATGAGAGATTTCCTCTGGGTCGGGGATGGTTGCGGAGCGGATATCACTCCGCGCAGATAGGTTACCGACCCTATGCTCAAAATGTAAGGCAAGGCTCATATTGTGGTGCGCTATCGGGTGTGGGGGCGGTGCGTGACTAGGGTTTCGCGTTTCGCTGACCCTCGAGTCGAGCCCGGTCCAAGCACAGACATCGGTTGTGAGGCGAGCCTTGGGTTGATTAGGGTGGGGCCCCGCAGTGACCTCGGTGGGGTCGCGGAGGACTAGGGAACGGAGCGCGGTAATGAAGGAGAAGGGTGCTTCCGCAGCCGACGCGGAAACTGGTACGCGGCCGGCGGTCACCGCCACCGGGAGCGCAGACCCGTTGCCCGGATCGTCGTGGTGGCTGGCCGGGCCCTGCCTGGCGCTGCTCGCCTTCTTCATCGACGACTACATCGTCGCCGGGCTGCTGCCGGAGGTCAGCGCCGGGCTGGGAGTGGGCGAGGCCGCCGCCGGCCAGCTGGTCACCGTGTTCTCGCTGACCATGGCGGTGGCCACCCCGGTGGCCGCGGTGGTCTTCGCGCGCACCCCGCGCCGCCGGCTGCTGCCGGCGGCGCTGGGCGCCTTCATCGCCGCCAACGCGGCGATGACCCTGGTGGACCATTACGCGGCGGCGATGCTGCTGCGGGTGGCCTCCGCGGCGGCGGCCGCCGCCGCGGTGCCCGCCATCTTCGCCGCGGTCGCGGATCTCTCCCCCGAGGAGCGGCGGGGCCGCAACCTGGCGGTGCTGTCCACCGCGGCGACGGTGTCCATCGCCGTCGGCGTGCCCTGCGGCACCTGGCTGGCCGCCCGCGGCGGCTGGCACGCCGCCTTCGCGGCGATGGCCGCCCTGGGCGCGGTGGCCCTGGTGGTGCTCGCGCTCACCCTGCCGGCGCCGCCGACCCCGCCGGCGACGCCGCTGCGCGAGCAGTTGGCGGTGCTCGCCGGGCGCCGGATCTCCCTGGCCCTGCTCGGCGCGGCGGTGGCCGTCGCCGGCGCGCTGACCCTGGTCACCTACATCGCCCCCTACCTGGAGCAGACCCTGGGCCGGGCGGATCTGCGGCCGGCCCTGTTCGCCGTCTTCGGGATCTGCGCCACGGCGGGCACCCTGCTCGGCGGGGCGGTCAGCGACCGGATCGGCCCGGACCGGACCATCGTGACCGGCCTGGGCGCCTACGTCCTGGTGCTGCTCGGCTTCGCCGCCGCCTGGTGGGCCCGCCCGGTGGGGCTGCCGGCCTTCATCCCGCTGGTGCTGGCCTGGGGCGTCTTCACGCACTGGTCCGCCCCGGCGATCCAGGTGCGGCTGCACCAGTTGGCCGGGCCCCTGGCCACCCAGGCGCTGGCGCTGAACAGCTCCCTGGGCGCGGTGGGCGTGGCCGCCGGGGCGGCGCTCGGCGGGCTGCTGCTCACCATCGGCCCGGTGGGGGTGCTGCCGGTGGCCGGGGCGGTGCTCGCCGGCATCGGCCTGGCCCTGCTGCGGGCCGCCTTCCGCGGGGCCCCCGAGCCGGCCCCGGCCGGGCCCGCCGGCGGGGGATAGGCCGGTGCGCCCGGCCCGCCCCGGGGCGCCCTCGCCGGGGAGGGATCGGGCGCGGGGCGGGGGCGCTGGTAGACTCGCACCGTCATACGACCGTTACCTAACCTGCGTGGCAGTC
This sequence comes from Corynebacterium sphenisci DSM 44792, assembly GCF_001941505.1. Lineage (NCBI taxonomy): Bacteria > Bacillati > Actinomycetota > Actinomycetes > Mycobacteriales > Corynebacteriaceae > Corynebacterium > Corynebacterium sphenisci. The sequence continues at coordinate 379,741 of NZ_CP009248.1, forward strand.
GTCCGGGGCATCCCGCGCCCCGGGCCGGCCGGCCACGCACCAGGAGGATGCACGTGCCCACCGGATTCCTGGCGGCGCTGCGCGACCCCGACCTGCGGAAGAAGATCCTGTTCACCCTGGGCATGGTCATCCTCTACCGCATCGGCGCGCAGATCCCGACCCCCGGCGTCGACTACAACCTGGTCAGCGCGCGGCTGGACGCGGTCACCCAGGACCAGTCCAGCGTCTACAACCTGATCAACCTGTTCTCCGGCGGGGCGCTGCTGCAGATCGCCGTGTTCGGCATCGGCATCATGCCCTACATCACCTCCTCCATCATCGTGCAGCTGCTCACCGTGGTCATCCCGCATTTCGAGCAGCTGAAGAAGGAGGGCCAGACCGGGCAGGCGAAGATGACCCAGTACACCCGGTACCTCACCGTGGCGCTGGCACTGCTGCAGTCCGCGGGCATCGTGGCCATGGCCGACCGCGGGGCGCTGCTCGGCGGCGGCCAGTCGCTGCTGGTGCCCGGGGCCGGGATCTGGGACATGGCGGTGATGGTGGTCGTGCTCACCGCCGGCGCGGTGCTGGTGATGTGGTTCGGCGAGCTCATCACCGACCGGGGGGTGGGCAACGGCATGTCCCTGCTCATCTTCGCCGGCATCGCCGCGCAGATGCCCGCCTCCGGGGCGCAGGTGCTGCAGCAGTCCGGCGGGCTGGTCTTCGCCATCGTGATGACCGTGGTGCTGCTGCTCATCATCGCGGTGATCTTCATCGAGCAGGGCCAGCGCCGGATCCCGGTGCAGTACGCCAAGCGGATGGTCGGCCGCCGGCAGTACGGGGGCACCTCCACCTACCTGCCGCTGAAGGTCAACCAGGCCGGCGTGATCCCGGTGATCTTCGCCTCCTCGCTCATCTACGTGCCGGTGCTGATCACCCAGATCGTGCTCTCCGGCCAGCAGAACCCGAACCTGGACAACTGGTGGCAGCGCAATGTCATCCAGTACCTGCAGAACCCCTCCAGCTGGCAGTACATCCTGGGCTTCTTCCTGCTCATCGTGTTCTTCTCCTTCTTCTACGTCTCCGTGCAGTACGACCCGAACGACCAGGCGGAGAACATGAAGAAGTACGGCGGCTTCATCCCCGGCTACCGGCCGGGCCGGCCCACCGCGGAGTACCTGGGCTACGTGATAACCCGACTGTTGACCGTCGGTTCGTTGTACCTTGGACTTATCGCCGTGGTCCCCAACCTCGCCCTCGACCTCGGCGTCGGCGGCGCCACCGGCAGCTCCGGCGGCGGCATGTTCGGCGGCACGGCCCTGCTGATCCTGGTCAGCGTGGCCCTCACCACGGTGAAGCAGATCGAGAGCCAGATGATGCAACGCAACTACGAAGGGTTTTTGAAGTGACGCGACTCATTCTCCTCGGGCCCCCCGGGGCCGGGAAGGGCACCCAGGCCGGCCTGCTCTCCGAGAAGCTCGGCGTGCCGCACATCTCCACCGGCGACCTGTTCCGCGCCAACATCGGCGAGGGCACCCCGCTGGGCCTGGAGGCGAAGTCCTACATCGACGCCGGCGACCTGGTGCCCGACGACGTCACCGTGCGCATGGTGGAGTCCCGCCTCGCCGAGGACGACGCCGCCGGCGGCTTCCTGCTCGACGGCTTCCCGCGCACCGTGCCCCAGGCGGAGGAGCTCGCCCGGATCCTGGACGGGCTCGACCAGCGCCTCGACGCGGTGATCCAGTTCGACGTCTCCGAGGACGTGGTCGTGGACCGGATGCTCTCCCGCGGCCGCGCCGACGACACCGAGGAGGTCATCCGCAACCGGCTCGCCGTCTACGCCAAGGAGACCGCGCCGCTGCTGGACCACTACCGGGACAAGCTCATCGTGATCACCGCGGAGGGCCCGGTCGAGGAGATCAACGAGCGCACCATGGCCGCCATCGGCGAGGCCCGCTGAGGCGCCGCCCCCCGGCGCGCCCCGCATCCGGCGCCCCCGGCCCCCGGCCGCGGGGCGCCGCGCCGATCCGGGCTCCCCGCGGGCGCGCCGCCCCCATGGCGCCGCCGGCCGCGGCGGGGGTATCGTGTCCGCCCGTGATCAGGTTCCGACGCACCGCCAAGACCATCCACGCCCGCACCCCCGGCGAACTCGACGCCATGGAGGCCGCCGGCGTCCTGGTCGGCCGCACCCTCGCCGCGGTGCGCGCCGCCGCGGCCCCCGGGGTGAGCACCGCCGAGCTCGACGAGCTGGCCCGGGAGACCATCACCGGCGCCGGCGGGACCCCCTCCTTCCTCGGCTACGAGGGCTTCCCGGCCTCCGTCTGCGCCTCCGTCAACGAGGTGGTGGTGCACGGCATCCCCTCCGCGGAGACGGTGCTGGAGGAGGGCGACCTGGTCTCCATCGACTGCGGCGCCATCGTCGACGGCTGGCACGGCGACTCCGCCATCTCCTTCGGGGTGGGCAGGCTCGCCCCGCATATCGGCAAGCTCAACTCGGCCACCAAGGAGGTGCTCGCCGCGGGCATCGCGGCGATGATCCCCGGCAACCGGCTCACCGACGTCAGCCACGCCCTGGAGGTGGCCACCCGGCAGGCGGAGCGCCGGCACGGGATCCGGCTGGGCATCGTCGACGGCTACGGCGGCCACGGCATCGGCCGGGAGATGCACATGGACCCGTTCCTGCCCAACGAGGGCGCCCCGGGCCGCGGGGAGCGGATCGTGGAGGGCTCGGTGCTGGCCATCGAGCCGATGCTGATCCTCGGCGGGGAGACCGACACCGAGGAGCTCGCCGACGGCTGGACCGTGGTCTCCGCCGACGGCTCCCCGGCGGCGCACTGGGAGCACACCGTCGCGGCCACCGACCATGGGCCCCGGATACTCACCATGCGGCCCTGAACCGGCGGCGCCCGCGCCCGCGGCGGCGGTCACCCCGGGATCGCCCCCCGGCGCCGGGGCCGCGTCGAATATGCTGGACGCGATGGCCAACCCCCCACCGCCGACCAAGAAACGGGGATCCCCGTGCACGCCAAGCGCCTGACCTCCTCGCTGCTGTTCCGCATCATCGTCGCGATCCTCGCCGGCATCGTCTGCAGCCTCTTCCTGCCGGACTGGGCCGCCCGGGTGTTCGTCACCTTCAACGGGCTGTTCGGCAACTTCCTGGGCTTCTTCGTCCCGGTGCTGATCTTCGCGCTCATCACCCCCGCGATCGCCGGGCTGGGCCGGGGCGCCGGCAAATGGCTCGGCGCCACCGTGGGCATCGCCTACGCCTCCACCATCATCTCCGGGTTCATCGCCTACGCGGTGGCCGCCGCGGTGTACCCCACGCTGCTGCGCGCCGAGGCCCTCGCCGAGGCGGTGGACATCGACGAGGGCGCCCTGCAGCCCTATTTCGCGGTGGAGATGCCCGCCCCCTTCGAGGTGATGAGCGCCCTGCTGCTGGCCTTCACCATCGGCATCGCGATGGCCGCGATCGGCACCCCCACCCTGAAATCCGGGGCCGAGGAGCTGCGCCAGGTGATCATGAAGGTGATCGAGCGCTTCATCATCCCGCTGCTGCCCATCTACATCTTCGGCATCTTCCTGGCCATGGGCATGAACGGCAACCTGCGGCTCACCCTGTCCATGTTCCTCAAGGTGCTGCTGCTGGCCATCGGGATGACCCTGGTGGTGCTGGTGCTGCAGTACGCCGCCGCCGGGGCCATCGCCCGGCGCAACCCGCTCACCGCGGTGCGCAACATGCTGCCCGCCTACTTCACCGCCCTGGGCACCTCCTCCTCGGCGGCGACCATCCCGGTGACCCTGCGCTGCGCCCGGGCCAACGGGATCGCGGAGAACGTCGCCGGCTTCGTCATCCCGCTGTGCGCCACGGTGCACCTGTCCGGCTCCATGATGAAGATCGGCCTCTTCGCCTTCGCGGTGCTGCACATGACCACCGGCGGGGTCTCCGCCGGCGCCGCCATCGGCTTCGTGCTGCTGCTCGGCATCATGATGGTCGCCGCCCCCGGGGTGCCCGGCGGGGCGATCATGGCCGCGGTGGGGCTGCTGCAGTCCCAGCTCGGCTTCGACGACGGCCAGGTGGCGCTGATGATCGCCGCCTACATCGCCATCGACTCCTTCGGCACCGCCTGCAACGTCACCGGCGACGGGGCGATCGCGCTGGTGATCAACCGCTTCGCCCGCGGCGACGTGCGCGGGGAGCGGCTGCCCGCGGACGCCACCGCCTGAGCCGGCGCCGGGGCGCCCGCCGCGGCGGGAACCCCGGCGCGCGCGTCCGCGCGGCGGCCGTTTGGGGAAGGCCCAGGTCGCGTGTAAGATGAGCCGATGGTGAGGGAGCAGTGTCTCCCCCGCCGGCAGCAACTGATCGCCCAACCGGCCGGCACGGCCGGGGAAACGTGGAGGATATGGCTAAGAAGGAAGGCGCCATCGAGGTCGAGGGCCGCGTCGTCGAGCCCCTGCCGAACGCGATGTTCCGTGTTGAGCTGGACAACGGGCACAAGGTGCTCGCCCACATCAGCGGGAAAATGCGCCAGCACTACATCCGCATCCTCCCCGAGGACCGGGTCGTCGTCGAGCTGTCGCCGTACGACCTGGAACGCGGGCGAATCGTGTACCGCTACAAGTAAGACACCGCACCCCCACCGTCCTGGCGCGGGGAACCCGGGTCGGCCGCGACGCGGCCGGCCCGCACGGGTTCCCCGCGTGAGTTCACCTCCGGCAACGGTGGCCGGAGCCCCGCCAATGGATACCGTCCGTCCCGGCGACCGACCGGGAGCCGACGGAGCCGGCGGGGAAGGCAGTGGGGGAAACCACCGCACCAACCGGAAGGAAACTGCCGCATGGCACGCCTTGCTGGAGTCGACCTGCCGCGCTACAAGCGCATGGAGGTCGCTCTCACCTACATCTACGGCATCGGGCCCGCCCGTGCCGCCGAGCTGCTGGAGAAGACCGGGATCTCCCCGGATCTCCGCACCGACGATCTGACCGATGAGCAGGTCTCCGCGCTGCGCGAGGCCATCGAGTCCTCCTGGAAGGTCGAGGGCGACCTCCGCCGCCAGGTCCAGGCCGATATCCGACGCAAGATCGAGATCGGCTGCTACCAGGGCCTGCGGCACCGCCGCGGCCTGCCGGTGCGCGGCCAGCGCACCAAGACCAACGCCCGCACGCGCAAGGGTCCGAAGAAGACGATCGCCGGAAAGAAGAAGTAAGACATGGCAGCTCAGAAGCCCGCCGCACGCAGCCGCCGCACCGGCCGCCGCGTCGCGAAGAAGAACGTGGCCCAGGGCCACGCCTACATCAAGTCCACCTTCAACAACACCATCGTGTCCATCACGGACCCGAAGGGCGCCGTCATCTCCTGGGCGTCCTCCGGGCACGTGGGGTTCAAGGGCTCGCGCAAGTCGACCCCCTTCGCCGCGCAGATGGCGGCCGAGAACGCCGCCCGCAAGGCGCAGGAGCACGGCATGAAGAAGGTCGACGTGTTCGTCAAGGGCCCGGGTTCGGGCCGCGAGACCGCCATCCGCTCCCTCCAGGCCGCCGGCCTCGAGGTCAGCTCGATCTCCGACGTGACCCCGCAGCCGCACAACGGCTGCCGTCCGCCGAAGCGTCGTCGCGTCTAAGAGGAAGGTCAGGAAGAAGACATGGCCCGTTACACCGGTCCCGCAACCCGCAAGTCCCGTCGCCTCCGAGTCGATCTCGTCGGCGGCGACATGAGCTTCGAGCGCCGCCCCTACCCCCCGGGGCAGGCCGGCCGCGCCCGGATCAAGGAATCCGAGTACCTCATCCAGCTGCAGGAGAAGCAGAAGGCCCGCTTCACCTACGGCGTGATGGAGAAGCAGTTCCGCCGCTACTACGCCGAGGCCAACCGCCGCCCCGGCAAGACCGGCGACAACCTGATGATCCTGCTGGAGTCCCGGCTGGACAACGTCGTCTACCGCGCCGGCCTGGCGAAGACCCGCCGGCAGGCCCGGCAGCTGGTCTCGCACGGCCACTTCACGGTCAACGGCCGCAAGGTCACCGTGCCCTCCTACCAGGTCGCCCAGTACGACATCATCGACGTGCGCGATAAGTCGAAGAAGATGAACTGGTTCGAGGAGGCCCAGGAGGGCCTGGTCGACGCCGTCGTCCCGGCCTGGCTGCAGGTCGTCCCCGAGACCCTGCGCATCCTCGTGCACCAGCTGCCCGAGCGCGCCCAGATCGACGTGCCGCTGCAGGAGCAGCTCATCGTCGAGTTCTACTCCAAGTAGGACCAGCCCGCGGCCGGGGCCCGCCCCGGCCGCGGCCGTGCCCCCATCCGGGGCCCGCCCCGCAGATTCGTTCCCTACGGCGTCATATAGCGGTCGCCAACTGGAGGATTTCCCGAATGCTCATCTCCCAACGCCCGGTCCTCACCGAGGACTACATCGACTCCTCGCGCTCCCGGTTCATCATCGAGCCGCTGGAGCCCGGGTTCGGCTACACCCTCGGCAACTCGCTGCGGCGCACCCTGCTGTCGTCCATCCCGGGCGCGGCGGTGACCAGCATCCGCATCGAGGGGGTGCTGCACGAGTTCACCACCATCACCGGGGTGAAGGAGGACGTCTCCGACATCATCCTCAACATCAAGGGCCTGGTGCTGAGCTCCGACTTCGACGAGCCGGCCACCGTGTACCTGCGCCGCGAGGGCGCCGGCGCGGTGACCGCCGCCGACATCGAGTGCCCGGCCGGGGTGGAGATCCACAACCCGGATCACCACCTGGCCACCCTCAACGAGCAGGGCCGGCTGGAGATCGAGATGGTCGTCGAGCGCGGCCGCGGCTACGTGCCCGCCGATGTGCGCTCCGACGAGATCGGCCGGATCCCGGTCGACCAGATCTACTCCCCGGTGCTGAAGGTCAGCTACAAGGTCGAGGCCACCCGCGTGTCCCAGCGCACCGACTTCGACAAGCTGATCATCGACGTGGAGACGAAGAACTCCATCACCGCCCGCGACGCCATGGCCTCGGCCGGCAAGACCCTGGTGGAGCTGTTCGGCCTGGCCCGGGAGCTCAACGACCAGGCGGAGGGCATCGAGATCGGCCCGAACCCGCTGGAGGCGGAGGACGTCGCCGCGTTCTCCACCCCCATCGAGGATCTGGAGTTCTCCATGCGCTCCTACAACTGCCTCAAGCGCGAGCAGATCGACACCGTCGGCCAGCTGGCCGCGAAGACCGAGTCGGATCTGCTGGACATCCGCAACTTCGGCGACAAGTCGATCACCGAGGTCAAGGAGAAGCTGGCCGAGCTGGGCCTGTCCCTGAAGGATTCCCCGGACAGCTTCGACCCGGCCGCCGCCGCCGAGTTCACCGAGGGCCCGGAGTGGTCCGCGGCGGAGGACGAGGGCTACGCCGAGTAGCCGCGGGGCCGCCCCGAGCTCTACCGCGGCGCGATCCCGCCGGCCACGCCGCCGGCGCCGCGGCCGCGACTTCATACACAACGAGGAGATACCATGCCCAAGCCCAAGAAGGGCGCCCGTCTCGGCGGTTCCGCCTCCCATCAGCGGAAGATCCTGGCCAACCTGGCCAAGCAGCTGTTCGAGCACGGCCAGATCAAGACCACCGACACCAAGGCCAAGCTGCTGCGCCCCTACGCGGAGAAGCTGATCACCAAGGCCAAGCGCGGCACCCTGGCGGATCGCCGCAACGCCGCGAAGCTGCTCAACGACAACTTCGCCGTGCAGCAGCTCTTCGACGTGGTCGGCCCGAAGTTCGCCGACCGCGACGGCGGCTACACCCGGATCATCAAGCTGGGTAACCGCAAGGGCGACAACGCCCCGATCTCGCTCATCGCCCTGGTCGACGAGGAGACCGTGAGCACCGAGGCCACCCGCGCCACCCGCGCCGCCGCCTCCAAGGCCGCCCAGGCCGAGGAGCCCGCCGAGGCCGAGGACGCCCCCGAGGTCGAGGCCGAGGAGGCCACCGACGCCGAGGCCGTCGCCGAGGCCGAGGAGGCCGAGGAGGCCGCCGCCGACGCCGGCGAGGCCGAGGAGAAGTAGCGCCGGCGCCGCCGGCCCCGCCGGCGGCCATGGCGCCCGAGGGGCCCCGCCCCGGGATCCGACGCGGATTCCGGGGCGGGGCCCCTCGGCGATCCCGGTACCCTGTGGACGTGATCCGCCTGCGCCTCGACCTCGCCTACGACGGCACCGACTTCCACGGCTGGGCCGCCCAACCCGGCCAGGGCCTGCGCACCGTGCAGGCCACCGTGGAGGAGGCCCTCGCCCTGGTGCTGCGCACCCCGGTCCGGCTCACCGTCGCCGGGCGCACCGACGCCGGGGTGCACGCCTCCGGGCAGGTCGCCCACGTGGACGTGCCCGCCGCCGCGCTGGACCAGCGCTCCCTCGGCGGGGACCCGGCCCGGCTGGTGCGCCGGCTGGCCCGGCTGCTGCCCGCCGACGTCACCGTGCGCGGCTGCGCCGCGGCCCCGGCGGGCTTCGACGCGCGCTTCTCCGCGCTGCGCCGGCGCTACCGCTACCGGGTCAGCTGCGACCCGGCGGGGCCGCTGCCCACCCGGGCCCGGGACACCGCGCACCACCGCCGGCCGGTGGACCCGGCGCTGCTCGACGCCGCCGCCGAGGTGCTCGTCGGCCTGCACGACTTCGCCGCCTTCTGCCGGCCCCGGCCGCATTCCACCACCATCCGGGATCTGCAGGTCTTCCGCTGGCGGGACGCCTCCACCGCGGAGGAGCCCGCGCTCTACGAGGCGGAGGTGGTCGCCGACGCCTTCTGCTGGTCCATGGTGCGCTCCCTGGTCGGCGCCTGCCTGGCCACCGCCGAGGGCCGCCGGGCCCGCGGCTTCACCGCCGAACTGCTCGGGGAGCGGGCCCGCTCCCCGCGGGTGCCGGTCGCCCCCGCCCGGGGGCTCACCCTGGTCGGCGTGGACTACCCGCCGGAGGCGGAGCTCGCCGAACGGGCCGCCGCCACCCGGGGCCTGCGCGCACTGCCGGGGGAGGGGCCGCGATGACCGGCTACCCGCTGCCCGCCTTCGCCGGGGCGCCGACCATGCTCCTCGTGCTCCTGGCGCTCACCCTCGTCCCCGGGTTCCTGCTCGGCCGGGCCCTGGGCCTGGGCCGGGCCTGGTCGGCGGCGAGCGCCCCGGCGGGCTCCCTGGCCCTGGCCGGGGTGGCCGCCTGGCTGCTCGGCCTGGCCGGGGTGGGCTACCGCCCGGCCACCGCGGGGGCGACCGCGGCGGCGCTCATCCTCGCCGCCGCCGCGGCGCGGGCCGCCGCCCGCCGCTGGCGGGGCGCCGGGGTCGCGGTGGACCGCCGGCCCCGGCGCCGGGCCCGCCCGGCGTGGCGCCCCGGGCCGGTGGCCCGGCAGGCCGGGCCCGCCGCCCTCGGGGTGGCCGCCGGCGCGGCCCTGCTCTGGGTGCCCGCCTGGACCCGGTTCACCCGGGTCGCCGGGCCCGGGTCGGTGCCGCAGCTGTGGGACGCCAACTGGCATGCCTCGGTGCTGCGGCACATCATCGACGACGGGGTGGCCTCGCCGACCATGATGGGCCCGCTGCAGAACGCGGAGACCGCCCGGCCGATGTTCTACCCCACCGCCTGGCACGCCCTGGTCGCCCCGGCCGCCCAACTCACCGGCACCCCGGTGGTGGACGCGGCCACCATCGCCGGGCTGGGCCTGCCCGCGCTGCTCACCCCGCTGGCCGCCGCCGCCCTGGCCTGGCGGATGCTCTCCCGGCCGGAGGCGGCCCCGCACCGGGCCGCCGGGGTGGCTGCCGGCCTGGCCGCGGTGGCCGCGGTCGCCGCCCCGGTGCTGCACCCGATCGGCTTCGGGGTGGGCGCCTGGCCCTACCAGGTGGCGATCGCCCTGGCCATGACGGTGTTCGCGCTGCTGGTCACCGTTCCCGATGCGCCCCGCCGGATCCCGGCGGCGGCGATGGCCTTCGCCGGGGCGGCGATGACGCATCCGGCGGCGGCGTCCACGGTGGCGCTGCTGGTCACGATGCACTGGCTCGCCCTGCGGCTGTGGCGCCCGGCCGCCGGCGCGGGCCGGGACCGCGGCCCGGTGGTCGCCCGGGTGCGCGACGCCCTGCTGCTGGCGGCCCCGGCGCTGCTCGCCGCGGCGGCGCTGCTCCCGCAGTGGGCGGTGCTCGGCGCCGCCGGGCAGGAGTCCGAGATCATCGGCTACGACGCCACCGTGGACGTCGACCGGGCCGAGGCGTGGCGGCAGGGCGCCCTGATGCTCACCCGGCACGCCCTGGAGCTGCACCCGGTGGTGCCGCTGCTCGCCGTGGGCCTGGCCGGGCTGGCCCTGGCCGCGATCCGGGGCCGGGCGGCGTGGGCGCCGCTGTCCTGGGCGCTGCTGGTGACCTGCACCGTGCACGGGCTGCGCCCCTTCGACGGCGGCATCGGCGCGGTGCTCTCCGCCTACACGGAGCTGCACTACGCCACCCCGCACCGGCTGGTGATGCCGGTGGCCTACCTGCTCGCCGCCGGCTGCGGGGTGGCCGGGGCGCTGACGGTCTCCGCCGTCGCCGGGCCCGGCGGCCGCGCCCGGATCGCCCTGGCCACGGTGCTCGCCCTGGCCGGGGCGACGGCGGCCGGGGCCTGGGCGGTGGGCCGCACCGCCGGGGCCCGGGACTTCGCCATCGACGTCGGCTACGACGGCCGGGTGGTCGGGGAGCGCGATCTGCGCGCCTTCGCCTGGTTGGCCGCCCAACCGGAGGCGCGGGCGCATTCGGTGTTCGTCAACCCCAACGAGGGCTCGGCGTGGATCTACCCGATCACCGGGCAGTCCTCGGTGTTCCGGCACTACCTGTGGCCGGATGTGCCCCAGGAGTCCGCCACCAACGCGGTGTTCTGGCACGCCGACAAGATCGGCGCCGGGGTGGAGGGCGACCCCTGGGCGATCAACGGGGTCGACGAGGCCCTGGCGAAGCTCGACGTGGCCTTCATCTACATCTCCCCGCCGAACTTCTGGGAGGACGCCGACTACGTGTGGCCGATGCTCGACGGGGTGTGGTGGGCCCCGGGCGCCACCCCGGTGTACAAGGATCACGAGGTGGGCATCGTCGCGGTGAACCGGGTCGTCGGCGCCGAGGCGATCGCCCGGCTGCGGGCGCAGTCCCCCGAACCGCTGGCGCCGCTGCCCACCCGGGCGCTGATGGGCCTGGCGAAACCCGGGGACCCGGATGCGGATCTCCCCTACGTCTTCCAGCCGGGCACCGACCCGGTGACGAATCCGCTGGTCGCGCCGCCGCCGGGGGAGGCCCGGCCGCCGCTGGCGCCGCGGCCGCCGGTGCCCGCCGGGGCGCCCCGGGAGATCCGGGCCCCGAAGCGCTGAACCGGCCGCGGGGGACTCCCCCCGACCGGCCGGGTGCGCGCCACGGCGGCGGGGAAACCGCGTACAGTCCACGGGTATGCGCAGCCCCCTCGCCCTCCTCGCCGGCCTCGCCGCCGCCGCCCTGCTCGCCGGCTGCGGCACCGGCGAGGACGCCCCCGCACCGCCCCCCGCCACCGCGGAGCCCACCACGACCACCACCGCGGAGCAGACCGAGAAGATCGACCCCTCGCCGACCAGCCGCAGCATCATCGCCGTGGATGAGGCCGATTTCACGCCCCCGGACGGGCCGAACGCCCGGATCTTCGTGCTCGCCGACGGGACGACCACCTGCTACTACAACGAGATCGGCGACGGCCGCTACCTCAGCTGCGGCGGGGAGTTCACGGACCCGCCGATGGTGGAGGGCCCGGACGGGCGGCCCACCCCCGCCAACGCGGTGTCCTTCACCCCCGAGGGGATCCTCTTCCAGTCGCTGACCTTCCCCGGCGGCTCCTACGCCCCGCGCACCCTCAACGCCGGGGAGGCGCTCACCGCCTACGGCTACACCTGCACCGCCGAGGGCCCCTCCGCGGTGACCTGCACCGGCCCGCAGGGCACCGCCGCCATCCGGGACGGCCAGGTCACCGGCGCCACCGTGCCGGAGCCGGCCGAGCCCGCCGCGGAGGACCCGGAGGCGCCGGCCGACCCCGCCGCGGAGGACGGCGCCGAGGGGGAGGACGCCGGCGGCGGCCCGCTCGGCGACGCCCTGGGCGAGCTCTTCGGCGACTGACCCCACCCGGCCCCGCCCCGACGGCCATCGCCCGGGGCGGGGCCGCGGCGCGCTCAGCCCAGCTGCAGCGGCCGGATCACCCGCACCCCGGCCCCGGCGTCGAGCCGCCAGGTGCGCTCGCGCAGCTCCAGCACCGGATGGGCCGCCGTGCCCGGCCGCGCCGCGGCCCCCGGATCCAGCAGCCGCACCGGGGTCGGCGCCCCCGGCGCCGGCGGCCCGGGCGGCGCCCCGTCGTGCACCAGCGCATCCAGCTCCGCCGGGGCGCGGGCGCCGACCAGCCGGGCGCCGAGGCCCACCGCCGCGGCGAACCGCGGCGGCCGGGTGGTGCGGATGCCCACCGCCGCCCCGGTCACCAGGCAGGCCCCGATGAGCGGCACCGCCCGGGCCGGGTCGCCGAGCACGGTGAGCCCGGCGAGCCCGGGCAGCGCCAGCGCCGCCGGGGCGCCCCGGTCGTCGACACCCAGCAGCTGCGCCGGGGCCGCCGGCACCGCCGGGCTGGCCCGCCCGGGGCGCAGCCGCAGCGGGCGGCGCCGGTGCGCCCCGCCGGCCCGGGCCAGGATCAGCTCCGGCGGCGCCGCCGCCGCGGCGGCCAGCTCCGCGGCGTCCAGGGGGCGGGCGCGCAGCCCGAGCAGGCCCAGCCGGTGCGCGAACCAGGCGCCGGCGGCGGCCGGCTCCGCCGCGGTGAGGGTCAGCGCCGTCCAGGTGCCCGCCCGCTCACCCAGCCGGGTGGCCTGGGTGCGGTAGACGTGCGCGAATTCGCCCACCCCGGCCGGGCGGGTGCGGTGCAGCCGCACCGCCTCCACCGGGGTGGGCGACTGCGCCGCCGCCGCCAGCAGCTCCGCCGTGGGCAGCGCCCCGGCCGCCCCGGGCAGCAGGCGCAGCCCCGCATCGGCCCCGGCCCCGCGGCGGCCCGGCCGCGCCCCCGCGGCGGCGCCGGCGCCCGCCGCCAGGGCGACCATGCCGAAGGCGATCCCGGCACCGGCGTCCATCGCGGCCCCCCTCCCCGCGCCGCCCCCGCGGCGCCTTCGCCGCGCAGGCTAGCAGCCGGCGGATTAGGCTGCCCGGCAACAGCCGTCGACGGGGGGAGCGGCCATGCCGCGCACACCGACCACGCCCGCGCAGGTCAGCGGGCACCGATTCCTGGTGCGCCAGGTGCAGCACGCCCTGGTGCGCGCCGACGCCCGGATGCTCCACGATCCGCTGCGCACCCGGGCCCGGGCGCAGGCGGCGTCGGCGGTGCTGCTGGCGCTGCTCGCCGCCGGCTCCCTGGTGCTCGGCCTGTTCCGGCCCGCCGCCGGCGCCGCCGATGACGCCGCGGTGCTGCTGGTGCGCGGCACCGGGGCGATCCACGTCCGCCTCGACGGGCGGGTGCACCCGGCGGCGAACCTGGCCTCCGCCCGGCTGGCCCTGGGCCGGGCCGAGACCCCGGCCCGGATCCCCGCGACGGCCCTGGGCCGCTGGCCGGCCGGGCCCGCGATCGGGATCCCCGGGGCCCCGGACGTGCCCGCCGGGGACCCGGCGCCCACCCCGGCCGCGGCGGGGGTGTGCGATCACGCCGCCGCCGGGGCGGGGGAGGACGCGCCCCGGCTGCGGCGCACCCTGGTCCGCCTCGGCCCCGCCGGGCGGGCCGCGCCGGCGGGGTCCGCGGCGCTGGCCTTCGACGGCCGCCGGCACTGGCTGCTCGCCGAGGGCTCCCGGGCCCGGGTGGACCCGGCCGACCCGGTGCTCGCCCGGGCGCTGGGCCTGGGCGCGGCCGAGGTGCGCCCGGTGTCCCCGGCGCTGCTGCGCGCCCTGCCGGAGCGGGCCCCGGTGGCGCTGCCCGAGGTGGGCCGCCTCGGCGCGCCCACCGGCCGGGCCGCCCCCTTCGACCGGGTGGGCGCGGTGGTGCGGGTCGAGGGGCGCAACCTGGTCGCCGTGGCCGCCGGCGCCGCCGAGGTGGACCCGGTGCCGGCGGCGGCGCTGGCCGCGGTGGCCGGGGTCGCCGAGGCCGACGCCCGCGCCCTGGCCCGGGTGCCGGTGGCGCCCCGGGTGGACCGGGGCTCCCTGCCGGCGACGATCCCGGACTGGCTGCCCGCCGCCGGGTGGCTCTGCGCCGGGGCCGCCGGGGCGGACGGGGCCGCGGTGCGCCTGCGCGCCCCCGCCGCCGGCCGGCTGCGCGCCGATGCCGCGGTGGCCCTGCCGGGCGCGGACGGGCCCGGCCCGGCGGTGGACGGCTACCTCGGGCCGGCGGCGACGGTGGCCGCGGTGACCGGGGCGGGGATCCAGCTCATCTCCGCCACCGGGATCCGGCACCGGGTGGCCGGGCCGGCCGCGGCCGCCGCCCTGGGCTACCCCGGACCGGGGCCGCTGCCCTGGGCGATGCTCGCCGGGCTGCCGGAGGGCCCGGAGCTCAGCGGCGCCGCGGCCCGGGCCACCGGCTGAGCCGCGCGGGCGGCCAGCAGCGCCAGGGGCGCCGCCAGCGCCGCCATCGCCGCCAGGGCGGCGGCCGCGGCGCGCACCCGGGCCGCCGGGCCCGGATCCGCCGGGGCCGGCGGGGCGGGCGCCGGCACCGGGGCCGGGTCCGCCGGAACCGGCGGCTCCGGCCAGCTCAGCGCGGCCACCGGGTCCACCACCCCGGCGCCGATCCCGGAGGCCCCCGGCACCGGGGCGGCGGTGTCGATGAGCCGGCGGCGCACCTCGGCGGGGCGCAGCCCGGGGTTGCGGGAGAGCAGCAGCGCCGCCGCCCCGGAGACCACCGGGGCGGCGAAGCTGGTGCCCAGCACCGGATCGGCGCGCCCGCCCACCACCCGGCGGTCCGCCAGGCCCGCCCCGCGCGGATCCGGGCCGAGCAGCGGCCCGCCGGGGGCGGCGAGATCCACCCAGTCCCCGCGCAGCGCCCACTGCGCCGCCGCGGCGGGGCCGGCGGGCGGGTCGATCGCGGTGACCGCGAGCACCCCCGGAATCGCCGCGGGCCAGGCCACTGACCCGGCCGGGCAGTCCCCGCCGGCGTTGCCCGCCGCGGCCACGATCACCGCCCCGGCGCGCTCCGCGCGCTCCACCGCGGCGGCCACCGCGGCCACCCCCGCGGGCCGCCGGCCCGGCTCCGCGCAGGCGGTCAGGGAGACGTTGAGCACCCGGGCGCCGGCGGCCACCGCCGCATCCACCGCCTCGGCCAGGGTGCCCAGATCCCCGACATCCCCGGTGGTCTGCCGGATGGAGAGGATCCGCGCCCCGGGGGCCACCCCGGAGAACCGGTCCGGCCCCGGCCGGGCGGCGATCCGCCCGGCGACGAAGGTGCCGTGCGCCTCGCAGTCGGCCAGCGGGTCCCCGCCCCCGGTGAAATCCGCCCCCGCCAGCACCCCGCCCAGCCGCGGATGATCGGCGACCCCGGTGTCGATCACCGCCACCGTCACCCCGGTGCCGTCGGCCAGCGGCCAGGCCCGCCGCCAGCGCAGCCGGGCCTCCGCCGGGCCCGCCCGATCCGCCGCCACCGGGTCCGCCAGCGCGGTGCCCGCGCAGTCGGCCCGCGCCACCGCCCCCGGCCCGGCCGCGGCGAGGAGCAGCACCGCCGCGGCCGCCGCGGCCACCGCCCCCCACCGGATCATGGCAGCAGCCCCTGCAGTGCCGCGGGCAGGCCCGCGACCACCGCGGCGAGCACCGGCAGCACCGCGATCGCCACCGCCTCCACCAGCTCCAGCAGCCGTCGGGTGGGCGGGGCCACCCGCTCGGCGGGCAGCGCCGGCAGCAGGGTCGCCGCCGGCAGCGGGGCGGCGAGCAGCCCCGCGGCCACCGGATGCCCGGCGCCCCACAGCGCCACCGCCGCGGCGGCGACCAGCGCCGCCCCGGCCAGGCCGGCGGCCGCCGAGGGCACCGCCCGCGCATGCCCCCGGCACTGCAGCAGCAGCAGCGCCGCCGCGGCGCCGGCCAGGCCCAGCGCCCAGCCGTCGGTCCGCCCGGCGAGCACCACCGCGCCCGCGGCGGCGAGGGCCGCCGCGGAGGCGGCCGCGGCCCCGTCCAGCAGCGCCCCGGCCCGCCGGGCCGGACCCGGGTCGGTGCGCGGCTCCTCCTCCGGGAAGGGCTCCCCGGCCGCCGGCACCGCCGGCACCCGCACCCGGGCGGCGGCCACCGCGGCCGCCGGGGCGGCCAGCAGCGCCAGGGCCGCCAGCGCGACCAGTGCCGCGGCGGTCACCGGCACCGACCCCGACCAGGCGAGGAGCCCGGCGGCGGCCCCGGCGAGCAGCGCCGCGCAGCCCGCCGCGGCGGCCACCGCCTGCACCGCCGCGGCCGAGCCCGGGCGCCCCCGCCCCGCGGCGGCGGCCAGCGCCCCGGTTGCCGCGGCCAGGCCGAGGGCCAGCCCCGCCGGGGCGGGCCAGGCCGGTCCCGCCCCGCTGGCCGGGCCCGGCGCGGCCAGCGCCACCCCGGCCGTCCCGGCGGCGGCGACGGTCTGCGCCGCCACCGTCGCCGCGGTCGCCGGCCCCGCCCCGCGGGCCAGCGCCGCGGCCAGGCCCAGGGCCAGCACCGCGCAGAGCAGCCCGGCCCCCGCGGCCGCCGGCCCCGGCGCGCCCCGGGAGAGCGCCAGCACCCCGGCCAGCACCGGGACCAGCCCCGCCAGGGCCACCGCCCGGGCCAGGGCCGCGTCCGCGGGGGCGGCGGCGCCGGCGGCGAGCAGATCCGCGGCGTCGACCACCAGCGGCGGCGGGGCCGGGCCCGGATCATCGGCCAGGGTGAGCCGATCCCCGTCGCGCACCCCCGCCGCGGCCAGGCCCCGCTCCGGGTCGGCCACCGCCCCCGAGGGCAGCCGCAGCCGCCAGCAGGCCCCCGCCGGGGCGCCGGCGGCCCCGGCCCCGGTCGCCGAGGCCACCAGCTCCGGCAGCAGATCCGCCACCGGCACCTCCGCCGGCAGCAGCACATCGGCGCACCAGCGGCCCCCCTCCCCGGCGAGCACGTCCACGCGCACCCGCAGCCCCCGATCGATCATCGCGGCCGAAC
Source organism: Corynebacterium sphenisci DSM 44792 (assembly GCF_001941505.1). Taxonomy (NCBI): domain Bacteria; kingdom Bacillati; phylum Actinomycetota; class Actinomycetes; order Mycobacteriales; family Corynebacteriaceae; genus Corynebacterium; species Corynebacterium sphenisci. Next base: position 396,757 of record NZ_CP009248.1, read on the forward strand.
CTCCCCCTCATCGCGGCCCCGGCGCGGGCGGCCGCGCCCGGGGCATCCCCCGCGCGCCCCCGTCCGGCGGGCGCGCCCCCATATGCTGGCCTATGCTGACGGCGACGTCCACCGGGGGAATTCGAGGGGGAGGCGACGATGGCCGATGCGGCCGGTCGAGACGGGGGGAGCGCCGGGGCCCGCACGGGCCCCGCCGGCGGCGCGGCGGCGACCGCGCCGGGCGGGCGGCCCGCGGCGCCGCCGCCGGCGATCCCGCAGCCGATCCCCGGCGAGATCCGGCCCGAGGCGCCCCCGGAGGCGCCCCGGCCGGGCCGGATCCCGCTGATCCGGCTGCTGCTGCCGCTGGTGATGCTGGTCGCGGTGGTCGGCATGGTCGCCGTGCTGGTCCTCTCCGGGGCGGGCCGTAACCCGGTGACCCTGCTCTTCCCGGTGCTCATGGTGGTCTCCACCCTGGGCATGCTCGCCGGCGGCGCCCGCGGCGGCGCCGACCTGGACGCGGCCCGCCGCGACTACCAGCGGCACCTGGTGAGCATCCGCCGGGCGGTGGCCGCCGCGGTGGCCGCGCAGCACGCGCACGCCCGGGCGATCCACCCCGACCCGGGGGACCTGTGGGCGCTGGCCGGCACCGCCCGGCTGTGGGAGCGCGCCCCCGGGTCGACGGCCTTCGGCCAGGCCCGGGTGGGCCTGGGCGTGCAGCGGCCGGCCACCCCCGTGGTGGCCCCGAAAATCGCCGCCCCGGACACCCTGGACCCGGTCGGCGCGGTGGCGCTGCGCCGGATCATCCGGGCCTCCCGGACGGTGCCGGGGCTGCCGGTGGCGGTGCACCTGCCGGACTTCCCGGTGCTCGCCGTCGCCGGCGAACCCGGGGCCGCGCGCGGCCTGGTGCGCGCCGTGGTCGCCCAGCTGGCGACCTTCCACGCCCCCGCGGACCTGGCCATCGCCGCCGCCGGGGCGCCGCCGGAATGGGACTGGCTGAAATGGCTGCCGCACCACGACCCGCACCGCGCCGCCCGGCTGCTCGCCGGGGACGGGCCGGATCGGGGCGGCCCGGGGCTCACCGCGCTCATCGTGGACGGCCCGCTGGGCCAGGACGCCGCCGCGGCCGCCGCCGGGGCACCCGGGCTGGTGGTGCTGCAGGCCGCCGCCGGGGAGGGCCCGCTGTGGGATGCCGCGGTCGCCGGCGGGCTGGCCCTCACCGTCGCCGGGGGCCGGCTGGTGGCGGCCACCGCCGGCGGCGACGAGGACTTCGCCGCCGCCGACTCGCTCGGCCCGGCGGCCGCGGCGGCCCTGGCCCGCGGGCTGTGCGGCCGCGGCGCCCGGCCCGCCGGGGCCGCCGGCGCCACCGGCCGGGATCCGGTGCTCGCCGCCCTCGGCCTGGACCCGCCGCCGGGGCGGATCACCGCCGAACCCCGGTCCGGCGCGGACCGGCTGCGGGTACCGGTCGGGGTGGACCCGGCCGGGGAGCTGGTGCACCTGGACCTCAAGGAGGCCGCCGAGGGCGGGGTCGGCCCGCATGGGCTGTGCATCGGGGCCACCGGATCCGGGAAATCCGAGCTGCTGCGCACCGCGGTGCTCGCCCTGGCGGCCACGCACCCCCCGGAGCAGCTGAACCTGGTGCTGGTGGACTTCAAGGGCGGGGCGACCTTCCTCGGCCTGGAGGCGCTGCCGCACGTCTCCGCGGTGATCACCAACCTCGCCGAGGAGCTGGTGCTGGTGGACCGGATGCGCGAGGCGATCACCGGGGAGATGACCCGGCGCCAGGAGCTGCTGCGCGCCGCCGGCAATTTCCAGGGCGTCGCCGACTACGAGGCCGCCCGCCGCGCCGGGCGCGGGGACCTGGAGCCGCTGCCGGCGCTGCTCATCGTGGTCGACGAGTTCTCCGAGCTGCTCGGCCACCGCCCCGAGTTCGCGGACCTCTTCGTCGCCGTGGGCCGGTTGGGCCGCAGCCTGCACATGCACCTGCTGCTGGCCTCGCAGCGGCTGGAGGAGGGCCGGCTGCGCGGCCTGGACAGCCACCTGTCCTACCGGATCGGGTTGAAGACCTTCTCCGCCGCGGAGTCGCGCACCGTGCTCGGGGTGCCGGATGCGCACCATCTGCCGGCCCGGCCCGGCTCCGGGTTCCTCAAGACCGACGCGGACCCGCCGCGGCGCTTCCGCGCCGCCTACGTCTCCGGGGCCCCGGCGGCGCCGGCGGCCGCCGCCGGGGCGGCCGACCCGGCCCTCCCGCGGGGGCCGCTGGTGCGCGCCTTCACCGCCGAGGCCGACCCCGCCGCGGGGCCGGACGCCGACCCGGGCGCACCGGCCGCCCCGGCCCCGGGCACGCCCGCCCCGCCGGGGCGGCCCAGCGTGCTCTCGGCGACCGTGGCCGCGGTGCGCTACCCGGGCCGGCGGGCGCACCAGGTGTGGTTGCCGCCGCTGCCGGCGGCGATCCCGCTGGCCGCGGTGCCCCCGGGGGAGGGCCCGGCGGAGCCGCTCACCGCCGGGATCGGGGTGATCGACAATCCGCTGCGGCAGCGCCAGGACCCGCTGCGGGTGGACCTGCGCGGCGCCGGGGGCCATGTCGCGGTGGTCGGGGCGCCGCGTTCCGGGAAGACCACCGCGCTGCGCACCCTCGCCCTGGCCCTGGCGGAGACCACCCCGGCGGCGGGGCTGCGCATCCTGGTGGTGGACTACGGCGCCGGCGGGCTGGCGGACCTGGAGCGGCTGCCGCATGTCGCCTCGGTGGCGCACCGCGGCGACGCCGAGCGCCTCGGCCGCACCATCGCCGAGGTCGCCGGGGAGCTCGCCGCCCGGGAGCGGCTGCACCGCGACCGCGGCTTCCACAGCGCCGGGCAGGCCCGCGCCGCCGGGGTGGGCGATGTGCTGCTGCTCGTGGACGGCTACCCGGCGCTGGCGGAGGAGCATCCGGAGCTGGCCGACACCATCGGCCGGATCATCGCCGGCGGCCTGGCGGCGGGGGTGCACGTCGCCCTCGGCGCGCACCGGTGGACCCAGCTGCGCCCGGCGGTGCGGGATCTGCTGGGCACCCGGGTGGAGCTGCGCCAGGCCGAGGCCCTGGACTCCATCCACGACCGCCGGGCCGCCGCGGCGGTGCCGCAGGCCCCGGGCCGGGGCCTGGCCGAGGGCGGGCTGGCGATGCTGCTGGCGGAGACCGCCCCGGCGGACACCGACCGGGTCGCCGCCCGCTGCCGGGACCGCGGCGACGCCGACGTGGCCGCGCTGCAGCTGCTGCCCGCCCGGCTGCCGCTGGCGGAGCTGCCCGCGGCGGTCCCCGGCGGGCCGGTGCCGGTGGGCCTCGACGAGGAGGGCCTGGCCCCGGTGTCCTTCGACCCGGCGGTGGACCGGCACCTGATCATCCTCGGCGCCGCCGGCTCCGGGCGCACCACGGCGCTGCGCACCATCGTCGACGGGCTGCTGCGCACCCGGCCCGGGCTGCGGCTGCTGGTGGTGGACTACCGCCGGGGCCTGCTCGGCGCGGTGCCCGCCGACCGGCTCGCCGGCTACGCGGGCTCGGCGGCGCTGGCCGGGCCGATGGCCGCCGAACTCGCCGAGGCGCTGCGCTCCCGGCTGCCCGGGCCGGACATCACCCCGGAGCGGCTCGCCGCCCGGGACTGGTGGAGCGGCCCGGAGGTGGCGGTCGTCGCCGACGACCTGGACCTGGTCACCGGGTTCGGGGCGAACCCGCTGGCCCCGCTGGCGGAGTTCATCCCGCATGCCGCGGACATCGGGCTGCACCTGGTGCTGGCCCGCCGGATCGGCGGGGCGATCCGGGCGCTGCACGAGCCCGTGCTCGGCGGGGTGCGCGACCAGGCGGCCACCGCCCTGGTGCTCGACGGCACCAGGGAGGACGGGCCGGTCCTCGGCGTCACCCCGGACGCCCGGCCCCCGGGGCGGGGCCGCTGGGTGCGGCACGGCCGGCCCGCCCGGGTGGTGCAGATCGCGGTGCCCGGGACCGGGCCGGGGCCGGGGGCGGCGCCGTGACCGGCGGGGCCGGCGGGCCGGTGCTGCACTGCTGGGGCCCCGAGGCCGGCCCGCCGGAGGGGGACGCCGCCCGGATCGCCGCCTTCCTCGCCGGGCACGGCGCGCCGGAGCTGGTGATCGTGCCCTCCTACTGGGGCGCCCGGCGCCGGGAGCTGCTCGCCCGCCGGTTGCTCGACGCCGGCGCGGATCCGCGGCTGTGCCCCCTGGCGGAGGCGCTCACCGGCCTGGAGCCGCCGCTGTCGCCGCGCAGCGTGCTGGTGGAGGTGGAGCGCGACCGGCTCTGCCTGGTGGAGCTGGACTACCCCGGCCGCGGCGGGGACTGCCGGCTGCTGCACCGCGACGGGGCGGTGGTGGACGTGGTGCTCGACGCGGTGGGCGTGGACGTCAGCCGCCCCGGCGCCGGACCGGCCGAGGCCGACGCCGCCGGGGAATCGGCCCTGGAGTTCATCATCGCCGCCGAACCCGGGCACCGCCTGGTGGAGGATCTGCGCCGCCGCGGGGCGGTGACGTTCACGGTGCCGGTGCCGCTGCTCGCCGAGGGCGCCCGGCGCACCGGGCCGACGCCGCCGCCCGGGGAGGCCCCCGAACCCGCCGGGCCGGGGGTTCCGGGGGAACCCGCGCCGGCGGATCCCGGGGATCCGGGGGCCGTGGCGGAGGCGGATCCCGGGGAGGCCGCCGACCCCGGGGACGAGTTGGGCATCGCCCGGCTGCGCGCCCGGGTGCGGCGCGGGCGGGCGGTCGGTCGGTCGCGCCGGGCGGCCCTGGCGCGGGTGGTGCCGCCGGCGCTCGCCGGGCTGGCCGCGGCGGCGCTCATCGCCGCCGCGGTCGCCCTGGCCCCCGAGGCGACGCCACCGCAGCCGGACGCCCGCGCCCCCGCCGGGACCGCGGCGCCGGCCCGCCCCGCGCCGCCGGCGGCGGAGCCCGCCCCGGTGCGCCTGGCCGGGGCGGGGGTGGCGGTGACGCTGCCCGCCGGCTGGCGGGAGGTCCCCGGGGCGGTGCCCGGGCTGCTCGTCGCCCATGACGGGGGGCCGATGCGGATCCTGCTCACCGCCGGCGGGGTGGCCGCCGATCTCGACCCGGCCGGGCTGGCCGAGGCGCTGCGCGCCCGCGCCGCCGCGGATCCCGCCCTGGGCCGGGTGCGCCTGGACGGGGCGGGCCCGGCGGCGCGGGTGGTCCTCGAGGAGCGCCCCGGTGACGGCACCGTGGTGCTGTGGCGGCACCGTCTCGTCGACGGGGTGCAGCTCAGCGTGGGCTGCCAGTTCCGCGGCGGCACCGTGCCGCAGATCCGGCCCGTCTGCGAGGCCGCGGTGTCCGGGGCGGAGCCGGCCCCCTGAGCGGCGGCCGGTGGTTTTCCCGGCTCACCGGGAACCGGGGCGGCGCCGGCGGCGTCCAAGGGGTGGCGGCCCGAACAGGCGGGCCGCCGTCGACACGGGTCCCCGGGGGGCCCGGGAAGGAAGGGGGGAACGCGTGAGCAACGCACTGTTCACCACCGAATCCAGCACCATGATGACCACGGCCGCCCAGGTCGACGGGGTCAACGCGGAGGTCCAGGGCGAGCTGGGCCGGCTGCGCGGCACCGTGGACGGCCTCGCCGGGTCCTGGCAGGGCCAGGCCAAGCACGCCTTCGACGAGCTGATGCTGCGCTGGGACCAGGCCGCGGTGCGGCTCTCCGGGGCGCTGGGGGACATCTCCGAGACGATCCGGGCCAATTCGCGCTCCTTCGACGCCGGCGAGGACGCCGCGGTGGGGGATCTGCACCGGGTCGCCGCCGGCGGCGCGGGCCTGCTCAACCTGTGAGCGCCCGCCGGCGCCGCAGCACCATCGACCAAGGGGAGGAACAATGACCGACACCATCCGCTACCAGTTCGGCGGGATCGCCGCCGCCGTCGACGACATCCGGGGCACCTCCGGGCGGATCCAGGGGCTGCTGGAGGAGCTCAAGGCCCGGATCCGGCCGATGACCGCCACCTGGCAGGGCGATTCCGCGGCCGCCTACGAGGAGGCCCAGGCGCGCTGGGACGCCGCCGCCGCGGAGCTGAACATGATCCTGGAGGCCATCGCCCGCACCGTGGGCGAGGGCAATGACCGGATGGCCGACATCAACCGGCAGGCCGCGGCCAGCTGGGCCTGAACCGGACGCCGCCCGCCGCGCCCGCCCCCGGCCCCGGGGGTGGGCGCGGCCGCCCGCGTGGCACCCGGCCGGCAGGGGGCGCCACGTGCGGGGACGTGGTTTGGCGGGAAGGGCCGACGGACGGTAAAGTCGTCGACCTGTGTGCGCGCGTCCCGCGCCGCCGGCCGGCTCACCCGGTCGCGGCGCCGGGCGGCATGCCTCCCCGGGTCCCCACCGGCCGCCGGGGCGGGAGGGCGCGCACGCCGGCCGGCAGTCGCTTTCGAGAAGCAAGGAGTCATCTGTGACTACTTTCCACCCCAAGGACGGTGACATCGAGCGCAAGTGGTACGTCATCGACGCCACCGACGTGCGCCTCGGCCGTCTGGCCACCCACGCCGCCAATCTGCTGCGCGGCAAGGGCAAGGCCTACTACGCCCCCAACGTCGACTGCGGTGACCACGTGGTCATCATCAACGCCGACAAGGTGGCCATCTCCTCCAACAAGCGGGACCGCGAGATGCGCTACCGCCACTCGGGCTTCCCGGGTGGTCTGAAGTCCATGACCCTGGGCCGCTCCCTCGAGGTGCACCCGGAGCGGGTCGTCGCCGAGGCGATCGAGGGCATGATGCCGCACACCAAGCTCTCCCGCGCCTCCGTCAAGAAGCTGCACGTCTACGCCGGCGCCGAGCACCCGCACGGCTCCAAGAACCCCGAGAACTACGAGATCAAGGCGGTGGCCCAGTGACGAACCCCGAGAACACCGAGAACCAGGTCGAGGCCGGCGAGGCCACCTTCGACGACGTGCAGGCCGCCGCGGCCTCCGCCACCGAGGGCTTCACCGCCACCATCGGCGACGTGGTCGCCGAGGAGGCCCCCGCCGAGGAGGCCGTGGTCGAGGTGCAGCCCGCCACCCTGGAGAACCCGATCCAGACCGTGGGCCGGCGCAAGCGCGCCGTCGCCCGGGTGATCCTCACCGCCGGCACCGGCAAGATCGAGTGCAACGGCCGCGAGCTGGAGGACTACTTCCCGAACAAGCTGCACCAGCAGGAGATCAAGGATCCGCTGGTGCTGGTGGAGCGGCAGGATCAGTTCGACATCCGCGCCCGGATCCACGGCGGCGGCCCCTCCGGCCAGGCCGGCGCGCTGCGCCTGGCCATCGCCCGCGCCCTCAACGAGTACAACCCGGAGGAGCGCGGCGTGCTGAAGAAGGCCGGGTTCCTCACCCGCGACGCCCGCGCCGTGGAGCGCAAGAAGGCCGGCCTGCACAAGGCCCGCCGCGCCCCGCAGTACTCCAAGCGCTAAACCGCCCGCACCGGCCCGGGCCCGACGCCCCGCATGCCCCGCGCCCCGCGCGGCCGGCGTGCGGGGCGTCGCCGATCCCCGCCCCGGTGCTAGATTCATCTCACCCGACCACCGCCGCCGAGCAGCCCCGGAGCGCGCATGAGCACCACCGCCGCAGCCCAGGACGCCCCCGCCGCCGCGGCCCCCCGGCCGGGCCGGATCCGGCGGGTCCCCGCCATCGACGGGCTGCGCGGCCTGGCGGTGGCCGCGGTGGTCGCCTACCACTTCTTCCGGCCGGTGCTGCCCGGCGGCTACCTGGGCGTGGACGTGTTCTTCGTGCTCTCCGGGTTCCTGATCACCTCCCTGCTGATCCGGGAGCACGCCACCACCGGCCGCATCGACCTGCCCCGGTTCTGGGTGCGCCGGGTGCGCCGGATCCTGCCCGCCGCGGTGCTGGTGCTGGTGGCCGGCACCGCCGCCGCGGGGGCGGTCGGCGGGGATCCGGCGGTGGGCCTGGGCCTGCAGTTCGCCGGCACCCTGGCCTTCGTCAACAACTGGACCCAGATCGCCTCCGCCCAGTCCTACTTCGCCGACCAGGGGGTGCAGGTCTTCGCGCACTACTGGTCGCTGGCGGTGGAGGAGCAGTTCTACATCCTCTGGCCCCCGCTGGTCGCCGGCGGCTACCTCCTGCTGCGCCGCCGTCGCGGCCGGGGGCGGCGCCGGGTGGACCGCCCGGACGGGCGCTTCGGGCGCGCCCCGGTGGCGCTGGCCCTGGCCGGGGCCGCGGCGAGCGCGGCCTGGATGGCCCGGCTGCACCTCCCCGGCGAGGATCCCACCCGGGTGTACTACGGCACCGACACGCACGCCTTCGGGCTGCTCCTCGGGGCCGCCCTGGCCTTCGCGCTGACCACCGGGGCGCCCTCCCCGGTGGCGGACTCCTGGCCGCAGGACCGGGGCCCGCTGCGCGGGCGGGCCGCCGCCGCGGTCGCCGGGGTGGCCGGCCTCGGGGTGCTCGCCGTCTTGTTCGTGCTGCTGGCGGACACCGCGGACATCACCTACCGGGGCGGGCTGGCGGCCGCCTCGGCGGCCACCGCGGCGGTGCTGCTGTCCGTGGTGCGCGGCGCCGGGCCGGTGCCGGCGCTGTTCGGCACCGCGGTGATGCGCTGGCTGGGGGAGCGCTCCTTCAGCCTGTACCTGTGGCACTGGCCGGCGATGGTGCTCATCTCCGCGGTGCTGGCGCGCACCCCCGCCCGGGAGGTGCCCGCCCTGCCGGGGCTGCTCGCCCTGGCGGTGTCGCTGCCGGCGGCGCACTGGTCCTACCGGTGGGTGGAGACCCCGATCCGGCGCCGCGGCTACCGGGCGGTGGCCGCCGAGCTCGCCGCCGCCGCGCCACGGCTGCGCCTGGGGGTGCCGGCGACCGGGGTGGCGCTGGCCGCGGCGGCCGCGGTGGCCATCGCGACCGCCCCGCAGCAGACCCGGTTGGAGGCGGATCTCGCCGCGGCGGCGGCGACGCGGGATCGCGCGGAGGCCGCCGAGGACGCCGCGGTCACCGAGCACCGGGAGCTCCCCGAGGGCGATCGGATCACCGCGATCGGGGATTCGGTGCTGCTGGCCACCGCGGAGGCGCTGCGCGAGGAGTGGCCGGGCATCTACGTCGACGGGGCGGTGTCCCGGCACTGGGATGCGGTGCCGCCGATCCTCGAGGGGATGGAGGCCGCCGGCACCCTGGACCCCTTCGTGGTGCTCGGCTTCGGCACCAACGGCCCGGCCGCCGGGGCGGGCGAGGATCTGCTGGACCGGATCCTGGACTCCCTCGGCGAGGACCGGGTGGTGGTGCTGGTGCTGCCCTACGGGGACCGCTGGTACATGCCGGAGGCGGAGGCGGAGGTGCTCGCCGCGGCCCGGGCCCGGGACAACGTCTACGTCGCGGACTGGTGCCATGCCGCGAAGGCGGACCGCGACCGGCTGCGCGCGGACCTGGTGCACCCCACCCCGCCGGGGGCGGTGGCCTACGTCGCCGCGATCCGCCGGGCCCTGGACCAGTGGGCCGAGGATGACAAGGAGATCCCCGGGGTCTGCGGCACCTGATGCGCCCCCGCCCCGGCACCGGCCGCGGGGTCCGGCGCCGGGGGAGGGGATCAGCCGAGCAGCCGCCCGGCGGCGGCGCCGGGGATGGCCTCCAGCAGCCGCCGGGTGTAGTCCTCCCGGGGATCCTCGAAGAGCTCGTCGGTGGGGCGGTGCTCCACCACCCGGCCGGCCTCCATCACGATCACCTCATCGGCGACCTGGCGCACCACCGCCAGATCGTGGGTGATGAAGAGGTAGGCCAGGTCCAGCTCCTCCTGCAGTTCCGCGAGCAGCTCCAGAACCTGGGCCTGCACGATCACGTCCAGGGCGCTGACCGCCTCATCGCAGACCACCACCTCCGGGTTCAGCGCCAGGGCGCGGGCGATCGCCACCCGCTGCCGCTGCCCGCCGGAGAGCTCCCCGGGGAAGCGCCGGCCCATCGCCCGGGGCAGCGCCACCCGGTCCAGCAGCTCCGCCACCCGGGCCTCCCGTTCGGCCCGGTCCCCGATTTTGTGGATCCGCAGCGGCTCCTCGACCGCGGCGTGCACTGAGCGCATCGGGTCCAGGGTGGCGTAGGGGTTCTGGAAGATCGGCTGGATCCGGCGGCGCAGCGCCAGCTCCGCCCGCCGGTCCCGGCCGTGCACCGGCTCCCCGTCGAAGAGCACCCGCCCCGCGGTGGGCGCCAGCAGGCCCAGGGCCATGTTCGCCACCGTGGACTTGCCGGAGCCGGATTCGCCGACGATGCCGATGGTGCGGCCCTGCCGCAGGGTGAAGCCGACCCCGTCCACGGCGGTGAAGGAGTCCTTCCGCCAGGGCCGGTCCCCGGGCACGGTGAACTCCCGGCGCAGGCCCTCGGCGACGAGCATCTCCCGGCATTCCGCGTCCGGGCGGGTGGGCGTGGTGGCCACCCGGTCGCCGCGGCGGGCCGCCAGCGAGGGCGCCGCCGCGATGAGCCGGCGGGTGTAGGGGTGCCGGGGGTCGGCGAGCACCTCGGCGGCCGGGCCGGCCTCCACCACCCGGCCGCGCTCCATCACCACCAGCCGGTCCGCCCGGTCGGCGGCCAGTCCCAGGTCGTGGGTGATCAGCAGCACCGCGGTGCCGAGCTCCCGGGTGAGGGTGCCCAGGTGGTCCAGGATCCGCTTGGCCACGGTGACGTCCAGGGCGGAGGTCGGCTCATCGGCGATGAGCAGCTTCGGCCGGGCGGCCAGGCCCATCGCGATCAGGGCGCGCTGGCGCATGCCCCCGGAGAACTGGTGCGGGTACTGGTCCTGGCGGCGGGCGGCGTCCTCCAGCCCGGCCTCCTCCAGCAGCTCCGCGGCCCGGGCGTGCGCCGCGGAGCCGGCGGCGATGTTGTTCGCCCGCAGGGACTCCCGGATCTGGGCGCCGACGGTCCACACCGGGTTGAGGTTGGTCATCGGGTCCTGCGGCACCAGGCCGATCCCGGTGCCCCGGATGGACTCGAACTCGCGGTCGCCGTAGCCGGTGACGTCGACCCCGTCGAAGACGATGCGGCCGCCGGTGACCCGGCCGCCGGCGGGCAGCAGGCCCATCGCGGCGTGCACCACGGTGGATTTGCCGGAGCCGGATTCGCCGACGATGGCGACGGTCTCCCCGGCGTGCACGATGAGGTCCACCCCGTGCACCACCTCGGTGCCGCCCTTCCCGCGTTCGGCGGGGAAGGCGATCGCCAGGTCGGTGATCTCCAGCAGCGGGCCGGCCCCGGCGGCGGATGCGGATGCGGCGGTGGCGCTCATCGGCGGCGCTCCTTCGGGTCGAGGGAGTCCTTCAGGGCGTCGCCCATGAGGATGAATCCCAGCACGGTCAGGGCCAGCGCGGCGGCCGGCCAGAAGAGGTTGTGCGGGGCCTGGCGCAGCACCTGCTGGGCCACGGAGATGTCATTGCCCCAGCTGACGGTGGTCGGCGGCAGGCCGATGCCGAGATACGACAGGGTCGCCTCGGCGACGATGTAGATGCCCAGCGAGGTCGTCGCCATGACGATCACCGGGGCCAGGCAGTTCGGCAGCACATGCCGGAACAGCACCCCCGGCCGGGAGAGCCCCAGGGCGCGGGCGGCGAGCACGTACTCCTCGTTCTTCACGGTGAGCACCGCGCCGCGCACCACCCGGGCCATCTGCGGCCAGCCGAAGGCGGCGAGCACCAGGATCACCGAGCCGGTGGAGCGGTCGGTGAACAGCTGCATGAGCACGATCCCGGCGAGGATCAGCGGGATCGCGAAGAACACGTCGGTGAGCCGGGAGAGCACCGCGTCCACCCAGCCGCCGACGAAGCCCGCGGTGGCGCCGATGAGCACCCCGACCGCGGTGACCAGGGCGGTGACCCCGATCCCGGTGACCACCGAGGCCCGCGCCCCGTGGATCACCCGGGCGTAGACGTCGTAGCCCTGCTGGGTGAAGCCCATCGGGTGCCCGGGGCGGGCCGGGGACAGCGAGTCCATCAGGTTCCCGGCGGTGGGGTCGGTGCTGGTGAACAGCCCCGGGGCGGCGGCGACGGCCACCACCAGGGCGATGATCGCCGCGGAGACCCAGAACAGCGGGCGGCGGCGCAGATCCCGCCAGGCGGTGGCCCACATCCCGGCGGGCGGGGCGTCGTCGGGGGCGGCGAGGCCGGCGCGCTGCGCGGCGATCTCGGCGTCGCGGTCGTCGATGGGGGCGACGTAGCGGTCGCGCGAAGGCTCAGGCATAGCGGATCCTGGGGTCGAGGGCGGCGTAGAGCAGGTCGATGAGCAGGTTGGCGGCCATGTACAGGATCACCAGGATGGTGACCACGCTGACCACGGTGGGCGCCTCCCCGATCTGCACGGCGTGGAAGACCAGGCCGCCGATGCCGGGGATGTTGAAGATGCCCTCGGTGACGATCGCGCCGCCCATCAGGGCCGCCAGATCGGCGCCGATGAAGGTCACCACCGGGATGAGGGAGTTGCGCAGGATGTGCCGGCCGGTGACCTCCCGGGAGGGCAGGCCCTTGGCCCGGGCGGTGCGCACGAAGTCGGCGTGCCGGTTGGCGGCCACCTCGGAGCGGGTCAGCCGCAGCACGTAGGCCACCGACACCAGGCCCAGCACGAAGGCCGGCAGCAGCAGCTTCGCCACCGTGGCGTCACCGCCCACGGTGGGCGAGACCACCCCCCAGCGCACCCCGAACAGGTACCGGGCGACGAAGCCCAGCACGAAGGTGGGGGTGGCGATGACCAGCAGGGAGGCCACCAGCACGGTGGAGTCGAACAGGCCGCCCTTGCGCATCCCGGCGGCCACCCCGATGCCGATGCCGAGCACCGTCTCGATGAGGATCGCCATCAGCGCCAGCTTGAAGGTCACGGGGAAGGCCAGGGCGATCTCGTCGGCCACCGAGCGCCCGGAGAAGGTGTCGCCCAGATCCAGGGTGAACACCCCCTTGAGGTACTCCCAGTACTGCACCAGGAAGGGGTCGTCCAGGTGGTACTGGGCGCGCAGCGCCGCCACCTGCTCCGGGGGCAGCGGCTTGTCCCCGGCCAGCGCGGCGATCGGGTCGCCGGGCATGGCGAAGACCATGGCGTAGATGAGCAGGGTGGCGCCGAAGAAGACCGGCACCATCTGCAGCACGCGTCGTCCGATGTACCAGGGCATGGGCGATCAGTCCTTCTCGATGACGCGGTAGTCGGGGTAGGCGTTCCACATGATCTCCACCCCGCGCAGCTCCGGGTTCCACGCCACGGAGGCGTTGGGGTACCACAGCGGGATGGCGGGCAGATCGCGCATCAGGATCGCCTGGGCGTCGCGGTAGGCCGCCGCGGCGGCCCCGGTGTCCGGGGCGGCGGCGGCCCGGTCCAGCAGCGCATCGAACTCCGGGTTGGCGTAGTCGCCGTCATTGGAGGCCCCGCCGGAGCCGTAGAGCGGTTCCAGGAAGTTGTTCACGCTGGGCCAGTCGCCCAGCCAGCCGGAGCGGAAGGCGGTGTCGATGCTGCGGCCGCTGACCTCGTCGCGCAGCTGCTTGAAGGTCGGGTAGGCCCGGCCGTGGGCCTCGATGCCCAGGGTGTCGTGCACCATGTTGGCCACCGCCTCCACCCAGGGCTGGTGCCCGCCGTCGGCGTTGTAGGAGATCTCGAACACGCCGTCCCAGGCGGAGATCGCATCGGCCTCGGCCCACAGCCGCCGCGCCCGCTCCGGGTCATGGCCGAGCACCTCGTTGCCGGGCACGTCGGCGTCCACGTCGCCGAGGGTCAGCGCGGTGAACTCCACCGCCGGGGTGCGGGTGCCGAAGAAGATCTTGTCGGTGATCAGCCCGCGGTCGATGGACAGCGAAATCGCCGCCCGGCGCAGCCGCCCCTCCTCCCCGGCGAAATGCGGCAGCCACTCCGGGATGATGAACGCCTGGGAGGAGGCGGTCGGCCCGTTGTAGGACGACTCCGGGAAATCGGTCTCGAAGCTGGCCATCGCCGTCGGCGGCACCGTGCTGCCGATGGTGTCCAGCCGCCCGGAGAGCAGATCCGCGTAGGCGGTGTCCGGGTCCGAGTAGAAGCGGAACAGGATGCCGTTGTTCCGCGGCTTGTGCTCCCCGGCGAAATCCGGGTTGGCCACCGTGGTCAGCGAGTTGTTGTGCAGCCAGGCGTCGCCCTCGGCGAGCATGTACGGCCCGTTGCCGATCGGGTGCTCCCCGAAGGCCGCCATGTCCTCGAAGGCCACCTGGGGCAGCGGCATGTAGGTGGCGTGGCCCAGCCGCAGCGGGAAGGTCGCCTCCGGCCGGTTCAGCCGGACGATGAACTCCAGATCGTCGACGACCTCCAGGCCGCGCAGCTCGGCGACCTCCGAATCGGCGGGGGAGACCTCGTCGTAGCCCTCGATGAGATCGAAGAAGGACTGCTGGAACTGGGTGTTCGGCCCGTAGGCGCCGTAGTTCCAGGCGTCCACGTAGGAGTGCGCGGTCACCGGTTCGCCGTTGGTGAAGGTCCAGCCGGGCTTGAGCCGGAACCGGAACTCGGTCCCGTCGTCATTGGCCTCGATGGATTCGGCGTGGTCGTTGATGATCGACCCGTCCGGGGCGTAGCGCACCAGCCCGGCGTAGAGGTTCTGCAGGATGTCCCCGCCGCCGGATTCGTTGGTGTTCGTGGTCACCAGGGGGTTCTGCGGTTCGCTGCCGTAGGCGATGATCACCCCGGGCCCGGCGTCCCGCCGCTCGGCGGTGCAGGAGACCAGCGCGGCGGCCGGCAGCAGCACCGCGAGCAGCGCGGCGAGCACCCGGCGGGCGCCGGCGGGGCGGGGGCGGGGCGGCCATGGTCGCGGCGGCCGGGTGCGCCGGGGTTCCGGCATGATGCGGGCTCCTTCGTCTTTTTCAGGGCTGAATCATCGTCACCCAGGGTATAGGCCATCGGGGTGCGCCATGTCACCGGGATCGCCGGATATGACCCGGCCCACCCTCGCGGGAGGATCCGCTCCGGGCTCAGCCGGCCTCGGGCCGGCGCAGCCGGTGGAAGACGGGGAACCCGTCCCAGCCGACCGTCACGCCGGCGACCCCCGGGCCCCAGGCCAGCCGCTCGCGCAGATCCCACAGCGGGATGTCGGGCAGCTCCGCCAGCAGCCGCCCGGCGATCCGGTCCAGCGCCGTCGCCGCGGCATCCGGATCGCCGGCGGCGGCCTCCGCCAGTGCGGCGTCGACCTCCGGATCGGAGAAGCCCACCCGGTTGAAGGACCCGCCGGTGGCGTAGGCCGGCTCGTAGTACTCCCAGGCCACCGGCAGCGCCGGGGCCATCGCGCGCAGCACCGGGCCCCGGATCTCCCCGGCCAGCAGCGCCTCGGTGAGCGCCGCCGTGCTCGGGTAGGGCTCCGGGCGCGCGTCCACCCCGAGGGTCCCGCGCAGCCCGTCGGCCACCGCGGTCATCCGGGCCGCCGCGGGGTTCCGGGAATCGCCTGCGGCGTAGGCCAGCGGCAGGGTCCCGGTGAACTCCGAGATCGCCTCCGCCCGGGCCCACAGCCGGCGGGCCCGCCCCGGGTCATGGCGCAGCACCTCCGCCCCCGGGGCGGGCCGGCCGCCCAGCGCCGGACCCGCCGCGGGCCCCGCCGCCGGGTCGGCGAGCCCGTCCAGCAGGGTCGCGCAGATCCCCGCCCGGTCGATGGCCAGGGAGATCGCCGCCCGGCGCAGCCGGCCCTCCGCGCCGCGGAAATGCGGGGCGTCCATCGGGATCGCCAGCGCCTGGTGGGTGTAGCCGGCGGCGTCGGCGAACCCGCCCGGGGCTTCCCCGGCGGCGTCGGCCGGCGGCTCCGTCGCCACGTCGATGGTGCCGGCCAGCAGATCCGCCCAGGCGGTCTCCGGGTCGGCGCCGAAGACCAGGTCCAGCCCGGCGTTCTCCGGGGCGTTCGGCCCGCGGTAGCTCGGGTTGGGGCGCAGCCGCAGCACCCGGTGCCGCTCCCAGCCGTGCTCCCCGTCGATGCGGTAGGGCCCGTTGCCCACCGGATGCTCCCCGAAGCCCTCCGGGTCGGCCAGGGCGGCCGCCGGCAGCGGTTTGAAGCCCACCGCCGCCAGCCGATCCCGGAAAGCGGCCAGGGGCCGGGTCAGGTGCACCCGGAAGGTGCGCTCGTCGACGCGCTCCAGGCCGCGCAGATGCCGCGCCGGGCCGCCGGGGGCGTCCGCGCGCATCCGCTCGAAGCCGTCGATGTCGGAGAAGTAGCCTGCGTGCACCCGGTTGTTCGGCCCGTAGGCGGCGTCCTCCCAGGCCCGGATGTAGGAGTCCGCGGTCACCGGCTCCCCGTCGGCGAAGGACAGCCCCTCGCGCAGGGTGATCGTCCAGGTCCGGAACCCCTCGTCCGGCTCCACGGATTCCGCGTCGTCGAGGTAGGCCCCGCCGTCCGGGTCATGGGCCACCAGGCCGGCGAAGATCCGGTGCACCGCGATGATGGAGCCCAGCGAATACGTCGCCGAGGGGTACAGCGGGCCCTCCGGGTCGGGCATGGCCACCCGGATCGGGGCGTCCGCCGCCGGGGTGTCGCCCCCGGCGACGGCGCAGCCGCCCACCCCGGCGATCCCGATGAGCAGGGCCAGCGCGGTGAGCAGGTGGACCAGGGATCGGATGGCGGCCGGCGGCCGCGCGCGCCGCCGGGGGGCGGGCGCGCCGGTGCGAACGTCGGGCATGAGCCCAGCCTAAACGGATTGCGTTCACCCGTGGCCGATCCGCGCTGCGTAGGCTCGGGGCCATGCCGGACGCCCATGTCACCGCCGCCGAGGTGCACGGACTCAACAACCGCACCGCCCTGACCCCGGAGCTGCTGCGCCGCATCGCCCGGCTCGCCGGGCAGGACGTGCCCGCCCCCGGCGGGGTGCCGGACCCGGCCGCCCTGGAGGGCTCGGTGGAGCCCACGGACCTGCTGGAGCTGCTGGTGCTGGCCCAGCTCGCCGGGCTGGAGGAGGCCCCCTCGGGTTTCCACCGGGCCGAGATGCACCTCGCCCGCCGGGTGCTCGCCGACATCGCCGCCGGGCGCGCCCCATCCCGCAGGGAGATCCACGATCTGCTCCCGGAGGCGCACACCGTCTACCTGCTGCGGATGGGCCCGGTGACCTTCCTCGGCCCCGAGGTGGCGGAGAAGGTGCCCGCCGATGCCCCGGCCCCGCCGGCGACGGTGGCCCGGGACGAGTCCTGGCTGGCCAGCCGCTACCTCGACTCCGACCGGGGCGGGGAGTTCACCGTGCCGGCCCGACCGCACGGCCACTCCGGCTACCCCCGGTTCCGGATCGGGATGTCCCTGGCCGACGGGCCCGAGGACGTGTGGTCATCGGGCCGCGGCTACTGGCCGCTCACCCCGGGCGCCCGCTACCTGGTGCCCTCCCGGTACGGCTGGTGCCCCTACGTGTTCCGGGTTCCGGAGGACTCCTGGCGGCCCGCCCGGGAGGACGCCGGCCGGCGCCGGTTCTGGGCCACCGCGGGCGCGCTCATCGACCCCGACGCCGGGGTGGTGCGCCCCATGCGGGAGCCCACCGCGGAGACCGGCTGGCGGGCCGTGGTCGGGGAGCCGGTGGCCGACGCCACCGAGGACGATCTGCGGGTGGCCCGGCTCATCGCCGGGCGCACCCTGGCCCTGGGCCCGAAGGCCACCAACCCGGTGCTGCGGCTGCGGCAGAAGGGCCGGCGGCTGTTCTGAGTTATATCGAAGTTGCGTAGACGCAATAGAGCTGCTTATACCTCTCTCATAACAGTTATCGGGATGGTGCGCCTGAAGAGTCTGACAGCCTTCTCTATCTTCGCGACCTGGTCCTTCTGTAACGGGTCGGGGGAGAAGTGCATCAAGGAGTTCCTGATCAGTCTAACCTCTTCCATCAGGTCGGCAACGGTCTTCCGATCCAAAGCTGGCCAGCCTACTATATCCCAACAGTCTTCAATACTCATAGCCTTAGCGTAATTGCCCAGGGAGTATCCCTCTCTCCCTACCCGTACACCTAGCCTCCGCATTTCGTCAATGGTGGTCTTTTCTTCAAACCTGTGACGCAGCCTCCTCTCGATTTCGTCGAGGAGGGCAATTGGCCCGTAGTCTTCGCGGAATCGCGACGCGAGGTCACTGCTAGTTACAATTCCTGTAACCCTGTTTTCTCTATCGCAGACCACGACAAAGCCCTCGTAGTGAATCGTGTCAATCTTTGACAGCAGTTCATCTTGACTTGTTACACTCGGTGCCGTCTGGCAAACCTCTCCAACCGTTTTGGGGGTTCCCGCAATTAGGCCAAGAGAGATCTGCGGCCAAGTAATGGCACCAAGTAAGTGGTTCTCGTCATCCACTACTGGAAGCTGTGAGTAATCATTGATGACCATTTTAGTGACCGCCTGAGCCAGTTCTTCGTCCGTCGTTGTCACAGTTACTTCGCACTGCGCGCTCGGCATAGTCCCAATAACGTATTTGACTCCTCCTTCCAGCGTGAGGATAGTGCTCATATCAGCTTGTTCGACATCGTCAGGCCGCTCTTCGGGAGCTTCTTGCTCACCACCTCGATTTTCGATAGGGGTGATGGCCACGACTGAATCAATAGCGCCATCGGATATTGAAGGTTTTACGAAGAGCCCGCCATCCACTAAGGCGCTGGTAATTTCTTCGACGATCCGCGCGTTTCGGCGGTAGTATCCCCAGTAGCCTAGGATATCCCGGATCGAAATTTTTAGAACATCGCCCTCGCTAGAGTCGACAAGGGTTGATAGCAGTGCGACGGGATCTTCCTCATCGTCTGATTCGTCGTATCCGGGGTCTACGCCAGTGTCGATCATGGACTCCAGGCGAGTTATTACATGCGGTTGCGCTATCTCGCATACGGTCAAGAATGAGCCGAGTGTGCCTCGGATGTCATCGCAGAACTCGTCGCGGTCATACTTTTCAGTACCCCAGTCGACTTCACGGCTATGTCTGAAGCCGTCTTGTTCTTCCTCGTCAAACTCATAATTGCCTATTACGCGACCGATTGCGACCTGGCCCGGTTCGAGCTTCAGGGGCATTACGATGAAGTCGCCTATCTCAATTTGCGTTACGAATCTCCACAGCTGCCCCGTCCAGTTGGCTCGGGCTGAACGTGTAATATCGCTACCGTAGCTATCCTTGAGTATTTTACTGATATCAGATTTTGTTGTCGCCTCTGAAAAATCAGGGGTTCCGGGCCAGCCAGCGTATGAGCGGTCTTCGTTGAAGGCTCTTTCCTCGCGGTCGCCCTCGGCGCCAGCTCGCACCATCCATGCTCTTGTCATTTGTATTCCTCCGTTTTGTAGACTTTGTATTTGTGTATTTACCACTTAGGTCATAATTAGTCTCACAGGTGGTGTAGTTATTTGGCATTTACGTTGTTTAGCTGCGCTCGGCGCAGTAGGTGGTCCAGCCGGTGGTGTCGTCGGTGAAGTAGGTGGTCCCCGGCTCCCCGGCGGAGCCGGCGCAGTGCGAGATCCGCTTGTCCGGCATCGGGGTGGGCTGGGAGCCGGGCGGGCCGGTGAAGCCGGTGGGGATGGCGGAGTTGGTGCCGGAGCCTGAGCTGGAGCTGCTGCGCGTGGTCGGGTCCGGGGTGTCCGTGACCGTGGTCGTCTCGGTGGTGGTGTCCGTCTCGGTCGCGGTGGTGGTCTCGGTGACCGTCTCCGGTCCCGGGGCTTCGGGTGCTACGCAGGACAAGGGCGTCAGCATCACAGTCGGGGAGGCGGGATCTGCCCGGGCGACCGTTCTGAAATGGGACGTCACGATCATGAATCTGAGGCTAACGAAGTGCTCCGGTCATCGTCCTGACGTTTTTCGCGCCGGATGAGGGGCGCTCAGTTCGGGATCGAACTCATCGGATCCGGGGTCGTGGAAGCGCCGAAGAGCCTGTTCGCCGCGCATCGGGTGATGCAGTTTCGTCCCGAACTGTCGTATTTGCGGGGGTGATCGCACCCCCCCGTCGCCGGCCCCGGTGGTGAACGTCGCACCCGCGTCGCGCCGGGGGCGCCGCCGGCGGGCGGCCGGGGTGGCACAATGGGCCGACAGCAGCACCCCGCCCCCGACCCAGGAGAACCGCCCATGCCCCGCCTCTTCGGAACCGACGGCGTCCGCGGACTCGCGAACCGCACCCTCACCGCCCCCCTGGCCATGCGGCTGGGTGCGGCGGCGGCCACCGTGCTCACCCGCGACTCCAACCCCGCCAAGCGCCGGCCGCTGGCCGTGGTCGGCCGCGACCCCCGGGTCTCCGGGGAGATGCTCGCCGCGGCGCTGTCCGCCGGCCTGGCCTCCAAGGGCGTGGACGTGCTGCGGGTGGGCGTGCTGCCCACCCCGGGCGTGGCCTTCCTCACCGACGACTACGGCGCCGAGCTGGGCGTGATGATCTCCGCCAGCCACAACCCGATGCCGGACAACGGGATCAAGTTCTTCGCCGCCGGCGGCACCAAGCTCGATGACGCGGTGGAGAAGGAGATCGAGCGGGAGCTGGATCTGCTGGAGGACACCGGGCCCACCGGGGCGGGCGTGGGCCGGATCATCGAGGAGGCCCCGGACGCCCTGGACCGGTACCTGTTCCACCTCTCCCGGGCGGTGCCGCGCAAGCTCGACGGGATCCGGGTGGTGGTGGACTGCGCCAACGGGGCGGCCTCGGATGCGGCGCCCCTGGCCTACGCCGCCGCCGGCGCGGACGTGGTGGCCATCCACAACAGCCCGGACTCCTACAACATCAACGACTCCTGCGGCTCCACGCACATCGACGTGCTGCAGAAGGCGGTGCTGGAGCACGGCGCGGACCTGGGCCTGGCCCATGACGGCGACGCGGACCGCTGCCTGGCGGTGGACAGCTCCGGCAACGTCATCGACGGCGACCAGATCATGGCCATCCTGGCGGTAGCGATGAAGGAGGACGGGCTGCTGCACCACAACACCCTGGTCGCCACCGTGATGTCCAACCTGGGGCTGCGCCTGGCGATGCGCGAGCACGGCATCGAGATGCGCACCACCCGGGTCGGCGACCGCTACGTGCTCGCCGATCTCGCCGCCGGCGGCTACTCCCTCGGCGGGGAGCAGTCCGGGCACGTGGTGATCCCGGACTTCGCCACCACCGGCGACGGCACGCTCACCGGCCTCAACCTGATGGCCCGGATGGCCGGCACCGGCAAAACCCTGGCGGAGCTCGCCGCGGTGATGACCGTGCTGCCGCAGACGCTCATCAACGTCCCCGTCGCGGACAAGGCGGCCATCGCCGACTCCCCGGAGGTCACCGCCGCGGTCGCCGAGGCGGAGGCGGAGCTGGGGGAGACCGGCCGGGTGCTGCTGCGCCCCTCCGGCACCGAGGAGCTGTTCCGGGTGATGGTGGAGGCCGCCGACGCGGAGACCGCCCGGCGGATCGCCGGCCACCTGGCCGCGGTGGTCGCCGCCGTCTGAGCGGCCCGCGGGAACACCCGGGCCCCGCGGCCCGTCCCATCGGCGACCCACATCCCCGATGGAGAGGAGGCCCGCGATGGGCCGCCCGAAGGATCCCGCCCCCGCCGCCATCCGACGCACCCGCGCCGGCCTGCTCGCCGCCGCCGCGCTGGCGCTGGCCCTGCCCGGCTGCATGCCGGGGGCGATGATGACGGAACTCGACGCCCTGGACGCCCCCGCGGCCATGGATCCGCTCGCGGTGGGCGAGTTCACCGCCCCCTACGTCGCCCCCGCGGGGACGGAGTGGACCGACATGGGCCCCTATGACAGTCGGGATAAGTGCATGGAGGTGCGGCGCCTCGAGGTGGACGGGCTCGGGGGCGTCCCGCAATTCGAACCGCCGGTGGACAGGACCGAGTGCTTCGCCGCCGACGACGGCTGGTACTACCTCGCGCTGCGCCGGGACTGAGGGGGCGGCGGGCGCCCCGGGAACAAAGCGGCCCCCCGCCCCGTCCCACCGGCGAGACGCCCCCGAGGGAGAGGACCCCGCCATGACCGCACCCACCCCCCGAACCGGCCGCCTCCGCCGCGGCGCCGCCGCGCTGGCCGCCGGCGGGATGCTCGCCGCCGGGCTGGTCGGCTGCAGCCCCTCGATGCTCGCCGACCTGGCCGAGGAGCTCGACGACGGCGGGCCCGCCCCGGGCTACACCACGCCGACCGTCGCCGAGCACACCTGGAGCCTGGAGGACGATCTGGCGACGCTCGACGACTACCGGTCCAGCACACCGGAGCCCAGCACGTCGACGACCACGTCGACGACCACCGCGACCACCACGGCCACGATCACCGCGGAACCGGAGTACGCCCCAGCCGAGCAGTGGCCCAGCGCGCCCTACGCCGCCCCGGCCGGCTACCAGTGGACCACCGAGGGGCCCTACGGCACCGGCACCTCCACCAACTGCGAGCAGATCGCCTACTCCGACCACACCGGCGGCGCCGCCGAGGACTACACCGGGTGCTTCGAGATGTCCGACGGCTGGCACTACTACGCGCTGCGCCGCCTGGGCTGAGCGGCCCGGACCGCGACGGGGTGTCCGCAACGGGTTCTCCGACGCTTCGGTCGCGCCGGCGCGCCGCCCCCGTACACTCGGGGGGTCAGGCCGGGTCGGCGGCGCAGCCGCCGCCGGGCCCCGCCGGGCCCCGCGGCCCATGCCGACACCCCGTGAACCCAGTGGAATGAAGAGGTGGCAGATGCCCGACACAGCCGACTTCAGCGGGCGCTTCGCCCCGGGCGAGGCCGAGATCCAGGTCGAGACCGTCGACCGCTCCGGCCGCGCCACGGGCACCATCGGCAAACTCGAGGCGCACCGGCCGCCGGGCATCCTGCACCGGGCGTTCTCCCTGTTCCTCTTCGACGAGGCCGGCCGGATGCTGCTGCAGCGCCGGGCGGCCGCGAAGTACCACTCCCCGCTGCTGCTCACCAACGCCACCTGCTCGCATCCGCACGCCGGGGAGGCCCCGGCGGATGCGGTGCGCCGCCGCGCCCGGGAGGAGCTGGGGGTGGCGCCCACCGAGCTCGCCGAACTGGGCGTGGTCATCTACCAGGTGGCCGATGAGCGCACCGGGCTCTACGAGCACGAGTACAACCACGTCTTCGCCGGCCGGGTGGACGCCGCCAAGCTCGACCCGGACCCGGCGGAGGTCGCGGAGACGGTGCTGGTCACCCCCCGGGAGCTGGCGGCGCTGCGCGCCGAGGAGCCCTTCACCAGCTGGTTCAACCACGTGTGGGCGATCGGCGCGGAGCGCTTCGCCCGCTGGGGCTTCGACCCGGCCGGGGTGGCCGGGGTGGACGGGCCCGGCGGACCCCTCGGCGAGGTCGACGTGGTGCTCCGCCATGACGACGCCGCCATCGCCGATGATGCCGGTGATGCCCGGTGACCAAGGTCGATCCCCCCGCCGGCGCGGCCGGGGAACCGGGGCTGTCCGCCGAATCCGGCGTCGCCCTCGGTGAGGCCCACGCCAAGGCCATCCTCATCGGCGAGCATTCCGTGGTCTACGGGCACCCCGCCATCGCGATCCCGGTGACCAGCCTGCGCACCGTCGCCCGGGTGAGCGCGGAGACCGGCCCGATCCGCTTCGGCATCGACGGCTCCATCCTCGCCATCGACGAGCTGCCCGCCCGGATCGCCCCCATCGGGGAGGCCGCCCGGGTGGCGCTGCGCGCCTTCGGGCTGCCCGAGGCCGATGTGCTGATCCGGCTGCGCACCGGGATCCCCCCGGCGGCGGGCCTGGGCGGCTCCGCGGCGGTGGCGCACGCCGTGATCGAGGCGGTGCGCCGCTTCGCCGGCGGGGAGCTCACCGAGGCGGAGCGCTTCGAGCTGGTGCAGGCCGCCGAGCGGGTCGCGCACGGCAACCCCTCCGGGCTGGACGCCACCGCCACCCGGGCGCGCACCCCGATCCTCTTCCACGCCGGGGCGACCCGGCCGCTGGCGGTCGGCGCGCCGATGTGGCTGGTGCTCGGCGACACCGGGGTGCGCGGCTCCACCTCCGACGCGGTGGCCCGGGTGCGCGGCTTCGTCGACGCGCACCCCGGCCGCGGCGCCGAACTTCTGGACCTGCTCGCCCGGATGACCGGGGAGGCGGAGCGGCTGCTCGCCGCCGGCGACGTCGGCCGGCTCGGGCCCTGCCTGGACCGGGCCCATGACGCCCTGGTGGAGCTGGGCGTGGGCCATGACGCGATCGACGAGCTGGTCGCCGCGGCACGCGCCGGCGGGGCCCGCGGGGTGAAGATCACCGGCGCCGGCTGCGGCGGCTGCGTGCTCGCCCTCGCCGACTCCGCCGCCGCCGCGGAACGGCTCAGCCACGCCATGACCGAGGCCAATGCGGTGGCCTCCTGGGTCGTCGAGGTCGAGCCCACCGCCGGGGAGGGGGCCCGATGAACGCGCCCGGGGAGATCCTGGTGCCCGGCGGTGCCGCGCCGCGCCCGGCGACCGCGAGGGCGCACCCGAACATCGCCCTCATCAAGTACTGGGGCAAACGCGATGAGGCGCTGCAGCTGCCCGCCACCGGCAGCCTCTCCCTGACCCTGGGCATCGCGCCCACCACCACCACGGTCACCCCCGACGGGTCCCTCGCCGCCGATGCGGGCCTGCTCGGCGGGGAGCCGATGTCGGCCACGGAGCTCGGCCGGGTCAGCCGGTTCCTGGACCTGGTGCGCGCCCGCGCCGCCGCGGCCGCCGGGGCGGACCCGGCCGACCTGCCCAGGGCCCGGGTGGACTCGGTCAACGAGATCCCCACCGGGGCGGGGCTGGCCTCCTCCGCCTCCGGTTTCGCCGCGCTCACCCTCGCCGCGGCCGCCGCCTACGGCCTGCCGCTCACCGGGGCGCAGGCCTCCGCCCTGGCCCGCCGCGGCTCCGGCTCGGCCTGCCGCTCCATCTTCGGCTCCCTGGTGGAGTGGCTGCCCGGGGCCGGCGCCGAGGACGCCGCCAGCCATGCGGTGCCGCTGCCGGACTCCGGGGTGCGGCTCGCCCTGGTGGTGGCGGTGCTCAGCCCCGGGCGGAAGAAGATCGACTCCCGGGAGGCGATGCGGCGCACCGTGGCGACCTCCCCCTCCTTCCCCGCCTGGGTGGAGTCCACCCCGCGGGAGCTGGCCGCGATGAAGGAGGCGATCGCCGCGGCGGACCTGCCCCGGATCGGCGAGCTCGCCGAATCCAATGCGCTGCGCATGCACGCCACGATGCTCGGCGCCATACCCCCGGTGCGCTACTTCGCCCCGGCGACCATCGCCGCCCTGGACCTGGTGGAGCGCCTGCGCGCCGAGGGCCTCGGCGCCTGGGCGACCATGGACGCCGGGCCGAACGTGAAGGTGCTCTGCGCCCCGGCGGACGCCGAGGCGGTCGCCGCCGCCGTCCGGGGGGCCTTCCCGGGCATCGACGTGCTGGTCTCCGGGCACGGGCCCGGGGCGCGGCTGACGTCGCCGGCCGGCGGGGGCGCCTGAGATGGCCCGGCCCTGGCCGGCCGCGCCGGCCGGCGCGCTCGGCTTCGGCGCCGGCTGCGGCAAGCTCTACCTCGCCGGGGAGTACGCGGTGATGACCCCGGGCACCACCGCGGTGATCCTCGGCGTGGACCGCTACCTCACCGCCGCCGCGTACCCGGCCGCCGGGGACGCCGGCGAGGTGCGCTCCGCCCAGTTCGCCGCCCACCGGCGCTACCGGCTCGGCGCCGGCGGGGCGGTCGACGCCCCCGGCTGGGCCGATGACCTGGTCGCCGCGGCGCTGGCCGTGGGCCATGGGCTCGCCGCCCGCGCCGGGGCGGGCGCCCGCCCGCTGCGGCTGGAGATCTCCTCCGGGCTCGACGACGCCGCCACCGGGCGCAAATACGGGCTCGGCTCCTCCGGGGCGGTGACCATCGCGGTGATCCAGGCCGTCGCCCGCGCGCACGGGCTGGACCCGGCCCCCGGGGAGCTCTACCGGGCGGGGGTGCTGGCGACCCGGCGCGCCGGGGCGGCCGGCTCCGCCGGGGACCTGGCCTGCGCCGCGCTCGGCGGGGTGGTGCGCTACGCCCGCCCGGAACCCCCCGCCGACCCGGATCCGGATGCGCTGGACCGGCCCTGGCCGGGGCTGGTGCTGGAGACCATGGCCTGGCCGGCCGGCGTCGACCTGGCGGTGGGCTGGACCGGCTCCCCGGCGGCCACCGGGGCGCAGCTCGCCGCCGCCGGCCGCCGCGCCGGCGCCGCGGCCACGGCGGATTTCCCGGCGGCGATGGGCGCGGTCGCCGAGGGGCTCTGGGCGGCGCTGGGCGCCGGGGACGCCGCCGCCGCGGCCGCGCCGATCCGGCGGGCCCGGGTGCTGCTCGCCGGCTACGCCGCCGAGCGCGGGATCGTGATCGAGACCCCGGCGCTGGCCCGCCTCGCCGACCTCGCGGAGTCCCGCGGGTGGGCGGCGAAGAGCTCCGGGGCCGGCGGCGGGGACTGCGGGATCGCCCTCGGCGCACCGGATCCGGCCGCGGCCGCCGCGCTGCGCGCGGACTGGGCGGCCGCCGGGATCACGGCCCTGGACGCGGCGCCCTGCCCGCCGCGGGCGGCGGGCCAATAGAATTCCGGGGGAGGGGGATGCACGATGAGGAAGGACCGACGATGAGCGAGCACGAGCAGGACCATGCGGCGATCCCGCTGAGCTGGGTGGGCCCGGTCCGGATCTCCGGCAACGTGATGGACGACGAGCTCAAGGTGCCGCTGGCCACCTACGAGACCCCGCTGTGGCCCTCCTGCGGCCGCGGGGCGAAGATCACCCGGCTGATCGACGGCGGGGTGACCTGCACCCTGGTCGACGAGCGGATGACCCGCTCGGTGCTGTTCACCCTGGACAGCGCCGCCGAGGCGGTGCGGGTGCGCGACCTCATCCGCGCCGAGCTGCCCGCGCTGCAGGAGGTGGTGGGCCGGTCCTCCCGCTTCGCCAGGCTCATCGAGGTCAACTCGGAGATCGCCGGCCGGCTGCTGGTGCTGCGCTTCGAGTTCACCTCCGGCGACGCCTCCGGGCACAACATGGCCACCCTGGCGGCGGAGAACCTGATGACCCACCTGATGGGGGTGCACCCGGAGCTGGGCTACGGCTCCATCTCCGCGAACTACTGCACCGACAAGAAGGTCTCCGCGGTCAACGGGATCCTCGGCCGCGGCAAGCACATCATCGCCGAGGCGGTGATCCCCGAGCAGGTGGTCCGGGAGCGGCTGCGCACCACCGCGACCCGCCTGGTGGAGCTCAACGAGCGGAAGAACCTGATCGGCTCCATCCTCGCCGGCTCGCTGCGCTCCGCCAACGCGCACTACGCGAACATGCTGCTCGGCTTCTACCTGGCCACCGGCCAGGACGCGGCGAACATCGTGGAGGGCTCCCAGGGCATCACCCAGGTCGAGGACGTCGACGGGGCGGTGCGCTTCTCCTGCACCCTGCCGAACCTGATCGTCGGCTCCGTGGGCAATGGCAAGGGCCTGGACTTCGTGGAGGCCAACCTGGACCGGTTGGGCTGCCGGGCGGAGCGGGAGCCCGGGGACAACGCCCGGCGCCTCGCCGCCTGCTGCGCCGCCGTAGTATGGTGTGGTGAACTATCGCTGCTCGCGGCGCAGACCAACCCGGGCGAGCTGATGGCCACCCACGTCGGCATCGAACGCGCCGGCGGCGCCTGAGCCCTCCGGGCCGGTCGGCCGGGGCGGATGCGGGATTGTCCGGGGAACCGGCCGAGGCCGCCCCGGCCCGGCGGTAGAGTCTCCCTAGTGCATATGGACGGCCGGCGGCCCACGCCGGGCGAAGCGTTGAGATTGGATTGAGCAGATGAACGTTCCCACCCAGGCCGCTGGCGTACCCGTCGGCATCGACGACATCTCCTTCGCCACCGGCTCCTACCGGGTCGACCTCGCCGATATCGCCCCCCGCCTCGGCGCCGAGCCCGCCAAGTACCACAAGGGCCTCGGCCAGGAGCAGATGAGCGTGGTCGCCCCCGACGAGGACCCGGTGACCATGGCCGCCGCCGCGGCCGCCCCGCTCATCGAGCGCGGCGGAGCCGAGGGCATCCGCACCCTGCTCTTCGCCACCGAGACCGGCATCGACCAGTCCAAGTCCGCCGGGGTGTACGTGCACGCCCTGCTCGGGCTGCCGGACACGGTGCGCACCGTGGAGCTCAAGCAGGCCTGCTACTCGGCCACCGCGGCCCTGCAGTTCGCCGCCGCCCTGGTCGCCCGGAACCCCGCCGAGCGGGTGCTGGTGATCGCCTCCGACATCGCCCGCTACGACCTGGACTCCGCCGCCGAGCCCACCCAGGGCGCCGGGGCGGTGGCCTTCACCGTCGCCGCCAACCCGCGGATCCTCCGGCTCGACGCCGCCAACGGGGTGCACACCTCCGATGTGATGGACTTCTGGCGGCCCAACTACCGCACCCAGGCCCTGGTGGAGGGCAAGCTGTCGATCGGCGCCTACATCGACGCCGTCGCCGGGGCCTTCGCCGACTACCGGGAGCGCGGCGGCGCCGCCTTCGACGAGATCGACTGGTTCTGCTACCACCAGCCCTTCACCAAGATGGCCTCCAAGGCGCACCTGATGCTCTCCGAGCGCTTCGGCCTGGACATGGACAAGGCCCGCGCCGAGGAGATCATCGCCCCCACCACCGGCTACAACCGCCGGATCGGCAACTCCTACACCGCCTCCACCTACTTCGGGCTGCTCTCCCTGCTGGACACCCGGCCGGATCTCGCCGGCGCCCGGGTGGCCATCATCTCCTACGGCTCCGGCTGCGTCGCCGAGTTCCTCACCGGCCGGATTGTCGAGGGTTACGAGGAGATGCTGCACGCCGAGGAGCATGAGCGGATCCTCGCCGAGCGGATCCGGCTCGGCGACGCGGACTACTACGCCATGCAGACCCGGGTGATCGAGGACCAGGGCAACCACTCCAACATCGGCGAGGGGCTGCGCCGCGGCACCGGCCCGTTCAGCTTCACCGGGGTGGAGGGCGACAAGCGCCGCTACGTCCGCCGCGCGGACTAGCGGCCCGCGTACGCGAGGGCGCCCCCGCCCGGGGATACCGGGCAGGGGCGCCCCGTCGCCTGCTCAGGCGCGGTGCCCGGCGGCGCAGCCCCACAGGGTGACCGTGGCGCCCGCCCCGGCGTGGTCCCGCGCCGCCTGGCGGACCCGGGACCTCGATTCGCCGTGCGCCCAGCCGTCCCGGAGGTGGTTCTGGGCCAGGGCCACGCAGCCGCGTTCCTGCCAGGCCAGCCAACGGGCGTTGCCGTCCCGGACGGTTCTGCGGGCGTTGTCCACCGCGGTCCGCGGATCCGGTCCGAAACCGGTTGCGTAGGTGCGCAGGACATCGGAGTAGACCAGGGCGACATGGGAGTCGGCGGTGGCGGCCGCGGCGGAGGGCGCGTCCACCACGGCGGCGCCGGCGAGGATCCCGGCGGCGAGGCCCACCCCGGCGAGTGCGGCGCGCAGCCGGGCGCCGCGGCCGGGTCCGGCGTCGGCGGTGTCGGGATCGGCGGTGGTGGTGGTCATGGGGTTTCCTTTCCGGCTGGGCCGGGGCGGGGCGCCCCGGTCGGGTCACCGTTCGGACGTCCCGGGCGCGGTTTTGTTCCCGGCGCCGCCCCGGGCCGGCCGGGGATCCCCGCGCGGCTCAGTTCGTGGGATCCGCCCGCGTCAGGTCCTCCTCCAGCGCGGCGGCCTCCTCCGCGGCCTCGCGGGAGGGGATCCGGATTTCCCGGTCGGCGGTGTCGACCTCCCGGTCCCGCGGGGTGCGCCCGCCGGCCGGCCAGGCCAGGGCCACCGCCTCGGCGAAGCGGGCGGCGCGCTCGGCGTTGCCGATCGCGTTGTAGTGCACCAGATCCCCCTCCAGGAACCACTCCGGGAGCGCATCGGCCGCCCAGTCGTAGATCACCAGGTTCGGGTGATCCCCCTGGGCGGCCCGCAGCGCCCGGTTGAACGGGACCATGTTCGCCACGTCCCAGGGCCCGTAGTCGCGGGCGGTGGTGGCGGTCGCCCACAGCACCCGGTCCCCGTCGAGCACGTCGAGCATCGCCCCGATCCGGTCGGCGAAGGGGTAGCCGTGGCCCACCGCCTCATTCGCCGCGTCGTTGACCCCGGTGGCGATCACCCAGCACACCCCCTCGCCGCCGACCCCGCCGGCCTTCAGCTCGGCGACCGAGGCCACCGCGGAGGGGTAGTCCCGCCAGCCCTCCGCGGTGGCCCGGGCCCCGAACACGGAGGTCACCACCTCCTCGGCGCCGGCCTCGGCGTAGCGCAGCGCCGCATTGTCCTCCGGGGCGGGCAGCTGGGCGTCGGCGAACATGCCGATGCTGGTGGAGTCGCCGATGTGCACCACCGTGTCGCAGGAGGTCCGCACCGGCCCCTCCGCGGCGGCCGCCCCGGCCAGCGGCCGCTCCGGCACGCTCATCGCCGGATCCGGGGCGCCGGTCCGGACCGCGTCGGCGCCCTGCAGCGCCGGGGGCACCCCCAGGACCACCACCCCGGCCAGGGACACCGCCGCCGCGGCGAGCACCGGCCGGGGTGCGGCCGGCGGCTCCGCGCCGGTTGTCCGGGCGGCCCGGCGCGCCTCCCGGCGCGCCCGCAGCGGCCCGAGCACCCCATGGCGCCGGATCGGGTCCTCCACCAGGGTCCACGAGGCCGCGGCCAGGGCCGTGGACAGGGCGAACACCGCCAGCCCATGCGCGGGCCCGCCCAGCGTGGCGGGCAGGTGCACGGTCACCGGCAGATGCCACAGGTAGATGCCGTAGGAGCGTTCGCCCAACCAGCGCAGCGGGGCGCAGCCGAGCAGCCGGGAGACGCCGCCCCCGCGGTGCAGGGCCCCGGCCACCGCCGCCATGGTGGCCGCGGACACCGCCACCAGGCCGCCGCGGAACAGCACCGGGGAATGATCCGGCAGGCCGGCGATGAGCCCCAGCAGCACCAGCACCCCGGCGCCGGCGAGCGCCCCGGCGACCCGGGGCGGCGGGGTGCGCACCCCCTCGGGGCGGACCAGGGTGATGGCCAGCGCCGCCCCGGCCAGCAGGCCCCCGGCGCGGGTGTCGGTGCCCTCGTAGATCCGGGTGGCGTCCGCCCCGGCGGCGGCCAGGTGCGCCATCCAGGCGAAGGAGGCCGCGGCGAGGAGCCCGGTGCCGGCGAGCGCGGCCCGCCGCCGGCCCCGCGGGCCCAGCGGGGCGGCGGCCGCGGCCATGCCGGCGAGCACCAGCGGCCACACCAGGTAGAACTGCTCCTCGATGGACAGCGACCACATGTGGTCCAGCGGCCCCGGCCCGGCGAACTGGTCGAAGTAGGAGCCCTCGGCGGCGATCACGTGCCAGTTGTTGACGTAGAGCAGGCTGCTGAGGGCCTCGCCGAGGCGCGCCCCGAGGTCGCCGGGGCCGGTGAGCGCCTCCACCAGAACCACCGTGGCCACGGTGAGGACCACCGCGGGCACCAGCCGCCGGAAGCGCCGGAACCAGAACCCCGGCAGCCCCCAACCGCCGGTGCGGTACCGGCTGCGCAGCAGGTTCGCGGTGATCAGGTACCCGGAGAGGGTGAAGAACACGGCCACCCCGAGCAGTCCGCCGGGCGCCCAGCCGGCATGCAGGTGGTAGCCGACCACGGCGATGACGGCGATGGCGCGCACCCCGTCCAGGGCGGGCACGTAGGCGGTGGTCGGATCCACGGGTCTGGGCATGGGCGGGTCACCTTTCCGGGTGGCGCGGACGGTCGGGCGGGCGCACGGCCCGGGGGTGGGACGCGCGGGCGGGACGGGATGTTCCCGCCGGGGCGGGGAACCGGCGGCGGGGCGGGCGGCGTCTAAGGGGAGGACATGGGCGCCGGGGCGGGACCCGGGCCCGGAGGAGACGGAGGGGGAGAGGCGACATGGACGACTCAGCCGGATGCCGGCTGCCGGCCGGGGCCGGCGATCGGCTGGCCCACCAGGTGGCCGGCCACGCCGAGCGCGGGGCCGCCGCCTGGGCCGGGGTGCCGGGCTTCGCCCCGGGCGCGGCCGGCGCCGGGTTCGGCGCCCGCGGGGCGCGGATCGCCGCCGCGGTGGAGCGGCTGCGCGACCGGGGCCGGGTCAACGCCTGCCGGCTGGCCGAGTACCCGGAGGGGGTGCGCCGGCAGCTGGACCAGCTGGCGGTGGTGGACGCCGGCGCCGCATCCCGGCTGGCCGGCGGGGCGGGGGAGCCGTGATGGGCGCCCCCTTCACCGCCCGGGGCCTGTCCGGGCTGCCGGCGCTGGCCCGCCGCGGCGAGGCCCTGGCCGCCGCCGGGGGCGCGCCAGCCGGCCTCACCGCCCGGGTGCCCGCCCTGGTCGCCGCCTCCGCCGCCGCGGACGGCTTCGACGAGGCCGCCTTCGCCGAGGTCGCCGGGGGACTGGCCGCCGCCGGGCGCGGGGTGCCCCCGGGGGTCGCCGAGGGGCGGCTGAGCCCGGCGGCGCTGCCCGCGCTGGCGCCCCTGGCCGGGGGCGCGGCCCGCGCCATCGCCCGGGTGCTGGGCGAGGAGCTGCTCCGCGAGGGGGTGCAGCGGCTCATCGCCGCGCTCAAGGGCCGGGATCTCGGGGAGGTCGGGCGGCTCGGCCGGGAGCTGCTGGAGGACGCCGACTCCCGGATGCGGTCCCTGGTGGAGTCCATCGCCGCCGCCCTCGCCGGGATCGGCGGGGATGGTGCGGCGGTGCGGGAGCTGATGGGGGAGCTGCTCGACGCCCTCCGGGAGATCATCGACGCCCGGGACGAGTGCCTGTGCGAGCTGCTGGACCATGCCGCGGAGCAGGCCGAGTCCGCGCTGTGCGAGGAACCGGTGCGGCCCTGCCCGGAGGTGGTGGCGGCGGACCCGGGGCCCGTGTCCCCGGCCTGCGCCCCGCCGCCGTGCCCGCCGGCGGCCGCCGGCCACCCCGCCCCCGCACCGGCCCCCGCCGCCGTACCGGCGCCGGCACCCGCCCCCTCGGTCGCGCCCGTGGCCACCACCCCCGCGACCGCGGCCCCCGCGCCCGGGCCCCTTCCGCCGATCGCCCCGGCGGCGGTCCCGGCACCGCCCGATGCGCCGGCGGTCCCGGCCGCCCCCGCGGCACCGCCGCCGACCGAACCCGGGGAGCCGGCGGATGGGGTGCCGCCCGCGCCGGGCGGAGTCGGGGAACCCGATGCCCCGACGGCGGGGGAGGACGAGTGCCCGATCCGCGATTGCGTGGACGCCACCGCCGGGCTCCTCGGCGGGGTGGCCGCCGCCGCGGCCGGCGGAATCGCGGTGGTCGCCGATGCCGTGGCCGATGCGGTCGCCGATTTCGACGGGGTCCCGGACTGCCCGGAGCGCCCGGAGGCGCCCGAGGCGCCCGCTGCCGCCGGTCCGGATGCGTCCGTGTCCGCCGATGCGCGGATCGACGGCCACGGTCTGCTGGACCTGTCCATGCCCGAGGCGGACTGCCCGACGGAACCCGAGCCGGAACCGGAACCCGAGCCCGAACCGGAAACTGCGCCGGAGCCCGAACCCGACCCCGAGCCGGAGCCCGAACCTGAACCCGAGCCCGAACCGGATCCGGAACTGGAACCTGCGCCGGAGCCCGAACCCGACTACTCCTCGGTGCCGGAGCCGCCGCCCCCGGCGGGGAAGCTGGAGCATATGGGCATCGCGGACCCGGTCGGGGACGCGGACGAGCCCGAGCCCGAGCCGGACCCGGCGCCTACGCCACCGGCGGAGGCGCCGGATGACGATGGGGTGCATGCGCCCACCGCGGGGGCGTGGTCATGAGCGGCGAGCCCGACGCGGCGCGGTGCCGGGAGGCGATGGCGCGCTACCGGGCCACCGCGGACCGGGCCGAATCCCGCCTCGCCGGGCACCTGGACCGGCTGCGCCGGGGCAAGGCCACCCCCGCGGCGGAGCCGATGGCCCCGGCCGGCCCGCGCCGGGGCGGGGTCGCCGGGGTGCTGCGCGGCGGCTGAACCGGTCCCGGGAACGCGCGCACCCCGCGCCGGGCGTCCGGCGCGGGGTGCTCCACGGTGTCCCCGGGGTGGTGGCTCAGTCCTTCTTCGGGTGCTCCCGGCCCGGGTCCTCGTCGCGGCGCTCGGCGCCGGGGACCACCACGATCTCGGTTTCGGGGAGCTGGTCGCGCAGCCACTGCCGGCTGCGGTTCGTGGTGCCCTTGATGGAGGCGTCCTGGTCGCCGAAGTCCTTGTACTCCTTCTCCCCGCCGATTACGGCGAGCACCCAGCCGGTGAGCAGCGCCAGGGCCAGCTCCCGGTCCTTGGTGGAGGAGGAGCCCAGGCCCAGCAGGCGGCGGCTCAGCGGGGTCTCCGAGAACCCGCCCTGGGTGGCCTTGTCCACCTCCCGGTAGACCAGGTCCCCGGCCCAGTTCACGCCCAGCCGGCGCGGGTTGCCCCGGTCCAGCCACTGGTCCTCGCCGGGGGCGAGGATGAGGCCCGGGCAGTGCACGTTGGTGGCCGCGGCCGCCGAGGGCGGGGCGGTGTCCGCCGGGTAGACGCAGGCCACCCCGGCGCAGTGCTCCCGGCCGGTGGCGGCGAGCACCGCGGCCCCGGCGCCCATGCCGTGGCCGGCGAAGCCGATCTTCTTCGGGTGCACGGTCACCTCGCCGGCGCCCAGGCGCACCCCGGCGAGGATCTGCAGCGAGGACTCCAGATCCGCGGCCAGGCCCCGGTGATCGGCGACGACGCCGTTCTCCGTGGCGGGGGCGGCCACCGCGATGCCCCAGGAGGCGAGGTGGCGCAGGGTGGCGTGGTAGTGCTCCACCGGGGCCCGCCAGTCATGGCCGAAGGCGATGGCCGGCAGGTTCTTTCCCTCGGCGGGCGCGTACACCGCGCCCGGCAGGCCCGCGTAGGCGAGATCGCCGACGAGCACCCGGTGCGGGCCGCGCTTGGACAGGGAGGACACGAGCTTCTTGAGGTTAGCCACGGATGCCAGCATATCGGCTCGGCCGACGCCCCGTGGGCGCACGGGCACCCGCGGGGCGGGCGCGTTCGGCTATCGGCCGGGCCGCCGGGATGGTTATCCTGATGTGCATGTGCGGAATCGTGGGTTACGTTGGGCGCCGGCCGGCGCTGGGGATCGCCGTGGCGGCGCTGCAGCGGATGGAGTACCGCGGCTACGACTCGGCGGGCATCGCGGTGCTCGACGGGGCCGGCGGCGTGCACGTGGAGAAGAAGGCCGGCAAGCTCGCGAACCTGGAGAACGAGCTGGACGCGGTGGGCCGGGAGCGCTTCGCCGGCACCACCTCCATCGGGCACACCCGCTGGGCCACCCACGGCCGGCCCACCGACGCCAACGCGCACCCGCACGTCTCCTACGACGGCAAGGTCGCCATCGTGCACAACGGGATCATCGAGAACTTCGCCCCGCTGCGCGCGGAGCTGGAGGACGCCGGGGTGGAGCTGGCCTCGGAGACCGACTCCGAGGTCGCCGCGCACCTGCTCGCCCGGGCCTACGACGGCTCCGACGGCGGGTCCACCGCCGGTGATTTCGAGGCCTCCGCGCTGGCCGTGCTCAACCGCCTGGACGGGGCCTTCACCCTGCTGTTCACCCACGCCGACCACCCGGACCGGATCATCGCCGCCCGGCGATCCACCCCGCTGATGGTGGGCGTCGGCGCGGACGGGATGTACCTGGGCAGCGACGTCGCCGCCTTCATCGCCTACACCAAGGAGGCGGTGGAGCTCGGCCAGGACACCGTGGTGGTCATCGACGCCGAGGGCTACAAGCTGATGGGCTTCGACGGCTCCCCCGCCGAGGGCCGGCCCTTCACCATCGACTGGGATCTGGAGGCCGCGGAGAAGGGCGGCTACGACTCCTTCATGATCAAGGAGATCCACGAGCAGCCCGCCGCGGTGCGCGACACCCTCGCCGGGCACTTCATCGACGGCCGGATCGTGCTCGACGAGCAGCGGATGACCGATCAGGACCTGCGCGACATCCAGAAGGTGTTCGTGGTCGCCTGCGGCACCGCCTACCACTCCGGGCTGTTGGCGAAGTACGCCATCGAGCACTGGGTGCGCATCCCGGTGGAGATCGAGGTCGCCTCCGAGTTCCGCTACCGGGACCCGGTGCTGGACCGGCAGACCCTGGTGGTGGCGATCTCCCAGTCCGGGGAGACCGCGGACACCCTGGAGGCGGTGCGGCACGCGAAGAGCCAGGGCGCCCGGGTGCTGGCGGTGTGCAACACCAACGGCGCCCAGATCCCGCGGGAGTCCGATGCGGTGCTCTACACCCACGCCGGCCCGGAGATCGGGGTCGCCGCGACGAAGTCCTTCCTCGCCCAGGTGGCGGCGAACTACATCGTCGGCCTGGCCCTGGCCCAGGCCCGGGGCACCAAGTACCCCGACGAGGTCACCCGGGAGTACGCGGAGCTGGAGGCGGTGCCGGACAAGATCGCCGCCCTGTTGGAGCGCGGCGAGGAGTTCCTCGCCATCGCCCGGGAGCTCGGCGCCATCCCCACCATGCTCTTCCTGGGCCGCCACGTCGGCTTCCCGGTGGCCCTGGAGGGGGCGCTGAAGCTCAAGGAGCTGGCCTACATCCACGCCGAGGGCTTCCCCGCCGGAGAGCTCAAGCACGGCCCGATCGCGCTCATCGAGGAGGATCTGCCGGTGGTGGTGATCGTGCCCTCGCCGAAGGGGCGGGCGGTGCTGCACTCCAAGATCGTCTCCAACATCCAGGAGATCCGGGCCCGCGGGGCGAAGACCATCGTCATCGCCGAGGAGGGCGATGAGTCGGTGCGGCCCTACGCCAACTACCTGATCGAGATCCCGGAGACCGCCACCCTGACCCAGCCACTGCTGTCCACGGTGCCGCTGCAGTTCCTCGCCGCGGAGATCGCCCGGCAGTGCGGCAACGAGGACATCGACAAGCCGCGCAACCTCGCCAAGTCCGTCACCGTCGAGTAACCCGCCACCGCCCCGCACC
This sequence comes from Corynebacterium sphenisci DSM 44792, assembly GCF_001941505.1. NCBI lineage: Bacteria > Bacillati > Actinomycetota > Actinomycetes > Mycobacteriales > Corynebacteriaceae > Corynebacterium > Corynebacterium sphenisci. The sequence continues at coordinate 433,427 of NZ_CP009248.1, forward strand.
CCCGCCGCACGGCGGGGGTGCGCCCGATCCGCCGGGAACATTCCGGCCCGCCCGCCCATCCAAGGGGTGAACGGCGCGGCGGGGATCGGCCCCGCCGCCGGGAGAGGGAAGGGGCCCGATGATGGCGGGACGGAATCGGTCATGGCGGAGCGCGGCGGTGGCCGCGGTGGTGGTGCCCGCGGCGCTGCTCGGCGGCTGCCTGCCGCCGGGTTTCGGGGAGGACTCCGCGGCCGCGCCGGACCCGGACGCCTGGTACGGCGCGCAGCCCACCGAGGAGGCGCCCTACGCCTCCACCCCGGGGACCGGGGAACTCGGGGCACCGGGGGTGGGGGATCCCTCCGGCTGGTGGGCGGTGGCCATCGACGAGCGGGACCAGCTGAGCTTCAGCCGCAATCAGCCCGACCAGGAGACCGCCCTGGCCGCCGTCGGCGCCCGGGAGGATTCGCCCTTCTGGGCCTCGGCGAGCGAGGACACCTGCCTCTTCGTGGTGCGCGGGACCACCCTGACGGATCTGAACTCGGGCCCCTATTACGGGGAGTTCCGGGACACGACCCTGGATGCCCGGTACGAGGCCAGTCAGGCCTGCCGGAAAGGCGGGCATGTTGCCTGCGAACCCCGGTTGAGCTACTGCACCGGGCAGGTGGAGCCGACGAAGCCCTTCCTCTAGGGAAGCCGCCACGGCCCGACCGCCGGCCCGTCCGCCCCGATCCCCGTCGCAGGACCGGGGCGCACGGCCGGTTCGTTATGCTGTCCGGGTAGTCGTGGCGGGTCCGCGCCGGCCCAGGGCGCCGGCGCAGCGGAACCGCGGATGGGACGGTGCATGCCGATGCGCGGTCGGACCGGATGAGCGGCGCGGGCGATTCCGGCCGCCTGCCCTGGGAGCCGGACCCGGGGGACCGGGTGCTTCCGGAGGATCCGGCGGCCTTCGGCGGGATCTCGGATGAGGAGTTCGACCGGATCCTCACCGCCGCGATGGATCCGGCCGCGCCGCCGGCGGATCCCGTCCTCGTCCCGGGCACCGGGGAGCATGACGCCGCGCACCCCGGTGCGGATGGGGATCCCGGGGACGGCGCCGATGCCGGGGATCCGGTCCCGGGGGTGGTCGCCGGGGACCCGGATCCGCCGGAGCCGGCCGGGGGAGCCCCGGAGGATCCCGAGGGGGACCTCGACGGGGAAGCCGCCGCGGGGGCGGAGCCGGCGGAGGGGGACGATGATCCCGATGGGGCAGTGCCGTGGTGAGCCCGGCGCCGGCCGCCGCGGAGGCGGATCTGGTCGCCCGGGCGCGGGCGCGGGATGCGGTGGCCTTCGCGGAACTGGCCCGGCGGGCCCGCACCCAGATTTTCGCCACCTGCATGTCCATCACCGGCAACCACCACGACGCCGAGGATGCGCTGCAGGAGGCGCTCACCGCGGCCTGGCAGCATATCGGGGCCTTCGACGGCCGCTCGCGGTTCTCCACCTGGCTGCACCGGATCGCGGCGAACGTGTCCATCGACATCGTCCGCCGGCGCCGCCGGGTGGTGCCGGAGGACCAGTCCGAATGGGAGCTGCCCGCCCCGGGCAGCAGCATCGGCGACCGGGTCGCCGACGGGGATGCGGTGCAGCGGGCGCTGGCCGGGCTGCCGGATGACTTCCGGGAGGCGCTGGTGCTCTTCGAGATCGGCGGGTTGAGCTACCGGGAGCTCGCCGAGCATCAGCAGGTGCCGGTGCAGACCATCAAGTCCCGGCTGTTCCGGGCCCGCTCGATGATGCGCCGGGGTCTGGCGGGCCCGTGACCGGGCCGGCGCCGTTCGCGCGCACCCGCACCCCGGTGATCCAGCCGGCGAACCCGGGTGCCGGCACGCCCGCCAGCGCGGCGATGTCGGCCTCCGGCACGGGGGAGTAGTCGGCGAGAGCCAATGCGGCGATCTCCCGGGGTTCGAGTGCGGCGTGCAGCCGCCGGATGGAGTCCAGCAGGGGCTCCTCCGAGGGGGCCGCGGCGGTGGCCCCCACCAGCGGCGCCATCCGCAGCCCGGTCTCCGCGACCACGGTGAACTGCAGCGTCCGGATCCGGGCGATGTCCACGGGGGCGTCGCGGTGCTCGTCGAGGCAGCGGCGCCAGGCCTCGGCGAGGGAGTGGGCCAGCACCAGCCGCGCCCGGTCCCGGTCCGCGGCGCAGATCAGGGCGCAGGTCCACAGGGCATCCTTGCCGTCCTTGGCGGCCCGGCGGAAGACCCGCCGCAGCACCGCGGCATCATCGGCGCCGCTCAGCACCGGGGCCCACCCCCCGTCGAGGGCCCCACCCGCCGGCGGCCGCGGCCGTCGGGGCCGAAGATGGCGAAGAGCACCTCCCGCAGCAGCCCCTCCGGGCAGGGATCGGGCAGCGTCGGCGGGGCAGTGGGGCCGCCCGGCAGCACCGGGATTCCGGTGGCGTCGTCCTCACATCCCGGCATCGACGGGCTCCCTCCGCTTCGGGCGCAGCCGTCTGTCCATCAGCAGGTACAGGGCCAGCAGGGTTAGGAAGAAGACGAGCAACATCGCCAGTCCCCCGAAACCTTCCAGGGAGACGATAAACAATAATGCGATGTACGCCGCGAGGGGGATCCATTCGGCCCGGGAGCCAGGGGCGAATAGGGCGTCCCGTATCGTGTCCGGTGGCGTGTTCGTCTTTCCCCGGATCCGGTGCTCCAGCAGCGCCTTCGCCGCCGCGTATGCGATTGCGGGGATGATGACGAGATGGAATGCCAGCAGGGCGTTATATCCGAAGTGGTATGCCAGGTATTCGTTGTAAATGAGGAGTAGCACCGTATAGGCGACGACGGCGCCGGGCAGAATGAGCCACTCATCCCAGCGCCCCCGCAAGTCGATTGCCGGCGGGCGGTGGCCCGTGGCCGGCGCCGCCCACTGCGCCGGCGCCGGGGTCTCCGGGCCGCGGGCGCGGGGCGCGGGTGCCGTGCGCCCCGGCGCCGCGATCCGGCGGTGCACCCGCATCCCGGACAGGGCGTCGTGCTCGGCCGTCGGTATCGCCGACGGGTCCGCGGTGCCGCGTCCCGGACCCGCGTCGCGCACCGTGGTGCGCGACTCCCGCAGCACCGCCCGGAGCTCGTGGCACCATTCGCCGGCGCCGGGGCGGTCCCCGGGGGAGCCGTCGATCGCCCGCGTGAGGAGCAGATGCAACCCCATCGGGACCCCGGGCGCCGGCAGGGCGGTGTCCCGGGTCATCTGCTGCCCGGTCAGGAGGCGCAGCACGAGAAGACCCAGCTTGTACAGGTCGGTGGCGATGGTCGCCTCGGTCTCGGCCTGCGGGGCCTCCCAGCCGGGGGTCTGCACCAGGGCCGGGTTGTCGCCCTCCGGCATGCGCATGGAGTCGCAGTCGATGAGGAAGCTGGCCGGGGTGCCGCCGATGTTGAACAGGATGTTGCGGGCGGAGAGGTCTCCGATGACGATGCCAGCGCCGTGGAGCACCCTGAGCATGTCCGCGACATCGGCGAGGAAGGCGTACTTCGCGCCCTCGTCGAGGGCGATGCCGCGTTTGGCGATGAAGGCGGGGTCGTTGAGCAGCAGCTGCACCTCCTTCTGGCTGCGGCGGACGTTCTGGCCGACGCTGAAGTCGCCGAAGAAGGCCTCCGGGATGAGCGGCATGATGAACCCGGTGACCGCTCCGGCGTCATCGACGACGATGCGGGTGGGCCAGGCGGCGCGGCGCAGCAGCCAGTCCCGCTGGTCCTCGTTGAGCTTGCCGAGGAAGGCCACCATCGCCCGCAGGTCCGCCTCGTGGATGGTGGCGTGGGGCTTGTACTCCTTGTAGGCGCAGGGCCGGCCCTCGTACCGGTGGGCGGCGTCGAGGGCGTAGACGATGCCCTCTCCGCCATCGCCCAGACGCGGCATCGACTCGGGCAGGCTCGCCCGCCGGATATCTTCGAACATCGGTGTATCTCCTGAAAATGGGGGATGGGGGCTTTATTGCTGCGTGCCGACGTCCGGTATTTGAATTTTTGCCATCCGGTCGAAGATGACGCTGATGATTCCGCCTGCGATTATGCCTGCGGCTATCGCTCCGACTGTGCCGAAAAGCCACGCGCAGAGGGTGACTGCACCGAATGCTGCAATCCAGATGAAGGCGTAAATTAAAAAGCCCACTAATTTGACTCCGGTGGAATACTGGGGTTTGGCCTGAACCGTCCGGTACGGTTCGGTCGGCTCCGGCGCCTGCGCCGGGACGACGGGGTTTTGGGGCACCTCGGCCGGCACGGCCCGCTGCTGCACCTTCATCGCCGGCGCCGCCGCGGGGGCCTGTTCGACCGGGATGGCCTGTTCGACCGGCCGCTGGTTCACGGCCGGCTGAGCGCCGTATCCGGGCGCGGGGGATGGTGCCGGGGCGGGGCGGGCGGTCCGGGCGTGGGGCGCGGCACCGGCGGGGGCATTGCCCACCCGGGGAATGGCCCGCAGCCCCTGGCACCATTCGGCGGCGGTGGGGCGCGCCCCGGGTTGCGGGTTCAGGGCCCGCCGGGCCAGGGAGCGGATCTGGATGGGCACCGCGTTGGTCAGGCGCGTGGCGTCGCGGGTGCTCTGCTCGCCGAGCAGCATCCTGGTGGCGAGCAGGCCGAACTTGTACAGGTCGGTGGCGGTGGTCGCCTTGGCCTCGGCCTGCGGGGCCTCCCAGCCGGGGGTCTGCACCAGGGCCGGGTTGTCGCCGGTGGGCATGTGCATCGAATCGCAGTCGATGAGGAAGCTGGCCGGGGTGCCGCCGATGTTGAACAGGATGTTGCGGGCGGAGAGGTCGCCGATGACGATGCCGGCGCCGTGGAGCACCCGCAGGGTGTCGGCGAAGTCGGCGAGGAAGGCGTACTTGGCGTCCTCGTCGAGGGCGATACCGCGTTTGGCGATGAAGGCGGGGTCGTTGAGCAGCAGTTGCACCTCCTTCTGGCTGCGGCGGACGCTCTGGCCGACGCTGAAGTCGCCGAAGAAGGCCTCCGGGATGAGCGGCATGATGATGCCGGTGACCCGGCCGCCGTCGACGACGATGCGGGTGGGCCAGGCGGTGCGCTGCAGCAGCCAGTCGCGCTGGCGGTCGTTGAGCTTGCCGAGGAAGGCCACCATGGCGCGCAGATGGGCCTCGTGGATGGTGGCCTGCGGCTTGTACTCCTTGTAGGCGCAGGGCCGGCCCTCGTACCGGTGGGCGGCGTCGAGGGCGTAGACCACGCCCTCCCCGCCATCGCCCAGACGCGGCATCGACTGGGGCAGACTCGCCCGCTGCACATCCTGGATCATCGTCTACCTCTCCTTCGCACCGCAGGGCCACACGGCCACCAGGGTGCGGTCGTCATCGAAACCGGCCTTCGAGAAATCCGTGACATGGCCGAACTCCAGCACCGTGGGCAGCCGGCCCACCAGGCGCTCCCGGAGCAGGTCCGTCAGCGGGCCGCCCCCGCCGCCGATCGGGTCGCCGATGCCGTCGGTGCCGATGAGCAGCACCTCGTCGGCAGCGACCTCGAAATCCGCCACATCCAGGGACGCCGGGGGATAGGGCAGCGGGCGCACCGCGGAGGTGGCGACCTCGCCCTCGGCGACCGCCGCCTTGCCTCCCTCCAGCAGCCGCAGCGGGCCGGCGGAGAGCACCCAGGAGCCGGAGTCGCCCACGGAGAACACGCTGCCGACCAGCCGATCCCCCCGCCGGCGCACCGCGGCGCAGACCAGGGTGGTCGCGAAATCGGTGGGCTGGGCGCCCTTGTCCGGCTCGGCGAGGGACTGCACCTGCCAGGCGGCCCCCTTGGCCAGCGAGGACCAGTCCACCTCGGCCTCCGGGGTCCAGCACTTCGCCAGCCAGCCCACCGCGTAGCGGGCCGCGGCCTCGGCGCCGCGGTGGCTGAACCGCGCCGCGGAGACCCCGTCGGCGACCGCCAGGTACAGGGTGGCCCCGTCGTCGGCGGCGAGCAGCGCCACCGCGTCCTGGCGGGGTGCGCCGTTGTAGCGGTGCATCCGGCCCCGGATGGAGGCCGCCCGCACGGTGAGGGAGTCGGTGGACCAGCCGTCGAGGAGGGTGTCCGGCACCCGCCGGCCGGAGCCGAACTCCGTCGGTACCGCCACGGGCAGGATCTCCGCGCCGGGTTCGCCGGCGGCGAGCGGCTCCAGCCAGGTGGTGTCCGGCACCGCCCGCGGCCGCGGCCCGGCGGCGGGCGGCTCCGGTTCCGCGGCCGGGGACCACGGCTCCGGGGCCTCCGGCACCTGGGCCGGATCCGGCGCCGGGGCGGCCGGGGGCGCGGCATGGGCGCGCATCGGCGGCTGCGCGGGCGCCTCGACCGGGTCCGCGGCCCGCGCCGGCGGCAGCGGGCTCGCCGGGCCGGCGGGCAGATCCGCGGCGGCGATGATGATCGTGCGGCGGTGGGTCAGGCGCAGCCGGTCGAAGAACCGGGGCGCGCGCTCCGCGGAGGACGGCGCCGGACCGCCTGCGCGGGGGTGGTTCCTGGAGCGTCGCATCGGCCTAGACCTCGTCCACGTCGATGGACAGGAAGTCGTCCGGGATCTCCGGCAGCAGCTGCGGCTGGCCGTTGGCCACCGCGGACCCGGAGGAGATCACCGACTGGGTGAGGCTGGACATGAACTCGGCGAGCATCTTGCCGGTGTCCGCGCCCTCGGCCGCCTTGAAGGCGAAGTTCTGCCGGCTGGCCATCTCCGCGATGGTCGCCGGATCCGCGTCGCCGATGCCGAAGGCCAGGATGTTCGGGTGCCCCGGCAGCGCCATCAGCGCCTGCAGCGCCTGCTGCCAGGGGTCGTCCGGCATCGGGTAGCCGTCGGTGAGCAGGAACACCGCCGGGCGGTTCACCCGGTAGCCCTCCGCCTTCAGCGCCGCGATGTCATCGGGGATCTGCAGGGTGAGCAGCTCGAAGGCGGTGGAGAAGTAGGTGGTGGTGCGCGCCACCAGGGTGGGCATGGTGTCGATGTAGCGCAGGTCGGCGTTGGTGAGGTACAGCCGCGCCTCCTCGTCGAAGCCGATGATCGAGAAGCGCACGTTGGAGGCGGCGAAGGGCTGCAGCTGGATCTCCTCCAGCAGCGACATCAGGCCCTGGTTGAGGTGGTCGATGTCCGGGCCCATCGATCCCGACTCGTCGGCGACGAAGTAGATGGGGAGGATGTTGCCCTTGGGCTCGAGGTTGTCCATGGTGATTCGGTCCTTGTCCTGTGGTTCGTGGATGGGTGGTGGGGGCGCTCAGGCCGCGGGCGGCTGCGCGGCCGGTGCCGCGCCCTCGTCCGGGGGCAGGTCGAGCAGTTTTCCGCCGATGCTGCGGCCGGTCCACGCCTTCAGCGCCAGGGCCACGGCCGCGGCGATGGCCAGGGCGACCAGGGCGGGGAGGGCGATTTCGGCGATGTTGCTCAGCGTCCGGTGCTCGAAGACGAACTCGGGGTGCTCGAGCTTCCACTGGAGAATCGGGTTGGCGAGCAGGAACAGCGCGATGAAGAACGCGGGGACGCCGACGATGAGCAGATCCAGGGCCATCGCCCCGATCCGCCTGCCGGCGGGCACCCGCCCGGCCGTGTCGGGCGTGGCCGGGATCGGCGCGGTGACCTGATCCGGCGGGGCCGGCGGGGTCGCCGGGTCCGGCGCGGGAGCCGGCTCCGGGAAGGGATCCCCGGCCTCGGGGATCCACAGCTCCTCCTCCGCGCCGGCCGGGGCCGCCGGCGTCTCCGGCACCCCCGCCGGGGCGGCGGGCTCCGCCGGCACCGCCCATCCCGGGTCGGCCGGGGCCGGGTGCTCCCCGGTTCCCGCGGGTCCGGTGGGCGCATCCGGCGCGGTGGCGGGCTGCGGGGCCTCCGGCACCGCGGGCGCCGGGGCGGCCTGGGCGGCCGGGGTCTCCGGCATCGCGGGTGCCTGGGGCGTCGGGGTGGTGTCGGCCGCCGGGACCTGCGGCACCGGGGTCTCCGGCACCGAGGTCGGCGCCGGGGCCGTGGTGCGCCGCGACACGGTCCGCGCCGGCGGCAGAACCGCCGAACGCACCGGGGGCCGCTCCGGCTGCCCCTGCCGCGGCGGTCGGGCCGGCGGCTCCGCCGGTGCGGCGGCCACCGGATTCGGCTGCCCGGCCGGGGGCTGCTGCGCCGGCGCGGGCCGGGCCGCCACCGGGTCCGGCCGGCGCCGTTTCGCGGAGACGGTGCGCCGCACCTGGTTGTCCTCGGGTTCCTGGAAGCGGAACCTGTTCGGTTCGTTCATCATCGGTCCTTGGTCGGTCGTGGTCGGCGGGTGGTCAACGGTCGTCGCGGATCAGGAAGGCGATCCAGGCGACGGCGGGGGCCAGGCACAGCACGGCGGCCCCGAGGTACTTCAGGGCCACCTTCGCGGGCAGCAGGCCATCACCCCAGCTGCGCACCCCGTACGCCGTGAAGACGAGGGCGGCGATGAAGCCCACCAGCACGAGGACGCTGATCAGGATCCCGGGGGCGTTCCAGTCCCGGGTGGCGATGATCGCGTTGCCGTGCGCGTCGTAGTCGATGGAGCCGGCGGCGTGGCCGCGCGGGGCGGGCGCCGGGGCCGGCGCCGCTCGCCGGGCGAGTGGGCCGGTGCGGTGGCCGCCGCGGGGCGGCCGGCCGGTGGCGGGGGTGTGCTGCTGGTTCATCGGGGTCCTTGTCGGTTCGGGGCGTCGGGGGCTCAGGCGGCCTGGCGTTGGCCGCGGAAGTAGTACCGGCCGTCATCGCCGGGGGCGCAGGGTTCGGAGGCCACCGGCCAATTCGCCCGGGCGTCCTCGCAGGCCGCCCACGATGCGTAGGGGCCCATCACGGCGGTCTCCATGTCCGGCACCCCGGGATCCGGGTGGTGCGTGCGGGTGGGCTGCTGGGTGCGGGTCGGCGTGGCGGTGGTGGTGCGCGTCCGCGTGGTCGAGGTGGTGGTCGGGTTCGGCCGGTCCTCGGTGGTCGTGGTCGTCGTGGTCTCGGTCTCGGTCACCGGGGGCAACGTGCTGGTCTCGGTGACGGTCTCCGGCTCCAGTCCCGGCAGCGGCCCATCGCAGGCGACGAGCGCGGGCAGCGCGGCGGCGATGGCGGCGACGAGGATGCGCCGGGTGCGGTCCATGGGTTCTCCTTCCTCCCGCCGCGGCGGCTGTCTCCGCGGCATCTGGCACCCATAGGACGGCGGCGCGACCCAAATGTTCCCGATGCGGTTGCCGAGATGGCGTCGGCAATCCGGTAACCCCAGTTCATGACGGGGAAAACGGGAGCCGTGCGGCACCCCCGGGACATCCCGCCCACGGCCGGCGGGAACATCCGGGAGCGCCGGCCCGTCACTACAGTGGGCGGTGGCCACGGAGGCCACCCCCGCCCGGCCGAGTCGATGAGGAGCGTGAGGACATGAGCGAACGACCGGGTCCCCCCGGGCCGATGCCCTGGGAGGACGCCGGGGAGGATCGGGTGCTGCCGGATCCGGTGGAGGTCTACGGGCCGGCGCCGGAGGACATGGTGGCGCGGATGATCGAGGTCGCCCTCGATCCGCACACCCCGCCGGTGAACCCGGATCTGATCCCCGACGATGACCCCGACGACGGCGGGGGAGCCTTCCCCGACGATGGCGGCGATGGGCCGGATCTCCCGGACCTGCTGGATCCCGCCGACGTCGACGCCGTCGCCGGGGCCACCGGCGTTGACGGGGATCCGGACGAGGATCCGGACGAGGACCCCGACCTGCCCGAGGGCGACGATGACCTGGACGGGGGTGCCGAATGGGCGCCGTGATGGATCGGGGCCGCGAGGCGAGCCTGCTCACCGCGGCGCAGGGCGGCGACGGCCGCGCCTTCGCCGAGCTGGTCGCCGCCGCCCAGGACCAGATCTGGGGCGTGTGCCTGTCCTACACCCGCAATCACCATGACGCGCAGGACGCGATGCAGGAGGCGATCACCGCCGCCTGGCAGCACATCGGCCGCTTCAACGGCCGATCGCGGTTCTCCACCTGGCTGCACCGGATCGCGGTGAACGCCTGCATCGACCTCATCCGGCGCCGCCGCGAGGTGCTCGACGACAATGCCGGCGCCGAGGTGGCCGCCCCGACCACCGACATCGGCGACCGGGTCGCCGACGGGGACCGGGTGCACGCGGCGCTGGCCCAGCTGAGCCCGGAGTTCCGGGAGGCGCTGCTGCTGCGGGAGTGGTCCGGGCTGACGTACAAGGAGATCGCCGAGGCGCAGGGCATCGGGGTGCAGACGGTGAAGAGCCGGCTCAACCGGGCGCGGGCGCAGATGCGCGATCTCCTCGCCGCGGCCGGGGACGGCTGAGCCGCGCGGTGCAGGAGCAGCCCATGACCGAGACCGCGCCGCTGGAGCATCTGCTGACCTACCTGGATCGGGAGGGCCGGCCCGGCGCCGCCGCCGCGCTGCGCGGCACCCTCGCCGAGGCCCGGGGCCCGCGCACCGTGGCCGTCATCGGCGAGGCCGGCCGCGGGGCCTCCACCCTGGTGGACGCCCTGGTCGGGGCGCCGCTGCCGGCGGCGGAACCCGGGTGCGTCCGGCGGGTGCTCGCGGTGCCGCCCGGGGCCGCCCCGCCGGAGCTGGCCGCCGGCGTGGTCGCCGCGGAGACCGGGCTGCTGCCCCCGCTGAGCCTGCTCGACCTCCCCGGCTTCGGCGCCGCCGGCGACCCCGGCGGCGGGGCGCGGCCCCGGCTGCCCCGCGAGGCCGCCGCGGTGCTCGTGGTGCTCGACGCCCTCGCCCCGATCACGGCCGCGGAAGCCGGGCTCATCGCCGAGGCGGTGCGCGAACGCGGCACCGTGCTCGTCGCGGTGACGAAGAAGGACAAGAACCTGCTGGGCTGGCGGGAGATCCTCGCCGAGGACCGCCGACTCATCGAGGAGGCCGCCGGCACCGCGGTGCCGGTGCACGCGGTGTCCGCGCTGCGGGCCCTCGCCGCCGCCGGGGACCCGGATCCGGAGCGGGCCGCGGCCATCGCCGCGGACTCCGGGATCGGCGCGCTGCGGGAGGCGCTCGCCGACTACGCCGGCGCCGGGGCGCACCTGGCGGCGCTGCGGCACGCCCGGGTGCTCGCCGCCGAGGAACTCGCCATCGCCCGGGAGCTGGCCGCCGCCGGGGGCCGGGACGCCGCGGACCGCCTCGCGGCCCGGGAGCGCGAGCTCACGGAGCTGCAGGCCGATGGCCGGCGGCGCCGGCAGCTGCTCGCCGCGGAACTGTCCGGGGCCCGGATCGAGGCCCTCGCCGAACTGGATCGGGGCCTCGCCGCCGCCCGGGAGCGGTGGGACGCCCGCTTCCGGGACACCCCGCCGCGCACCCTGGCCCGGCGGCGCGAGGAGATCCTCGCCGAGATCCGGGCGGAGCTCGGCGAGGTGGTCGAGGACGCCCTGGGCACCCTGCTGCGCCGCACCCGCGCGGCCTTCCTGGAGCTCACCGACGGCACCGGGGACTGGGCGGCGGTCCTCACCGCGGTGGACCGGATCGACTGCGAGGTGGAGGCCGCCGAACGCGCCGATCCGCGGTTGCGCGATGTGCTCGATCCGGGCCTGGTCACCATCACCGTCGCCGGCGGCTTCAGCCTCACCCACGTGGCCACCCTGCTGCCCGGGGTGGGCGGGGCGATCGCCGCCTCCGGGGGAGTGGGCGCGGTGCCCTTCGCCGCGGTCGCCGGGGTGTGGCTGGCGGTCAACGTCTACCACCGGGCGGCCCGCCGGGGCGGTAAGGAGCTGCGCACCTGGTTCCGGGAGGCCACCGCCACGCTGCGCCGCCAGGTGGGGCGGGACCTGGATCTGGTGCACAACCGGATCCAGCCGCTGGTGCTCAACGGCTTCGCCGACGGGCTGGAGCGCGCCGTGGCGGAGGCCGCCGAGCGGGTGCGCGCCGCCCGCGCCGAGCAGCGCGCCGGCGCGGCCGCCGCGGAGCGCGCCGCCGATGCCGCGGCGCTGCGCGCGGACTGGCTGGCCGGGGAGCTCGCCCGGATCGACGGCCTGCTCACCGGGGCCGGGGCCCGGTAGCGCGGGGGCGGGGCCGTGATCGCCGCTAGGATCGTCCCGGTGAGCCTCAGCCCCGATGCCGTCGTCGACCACGTCGCAGGGGTGCTCGGCGATCTCCGCGCCGCCGCCCCCGACCTGGCCGGGGAACTGGACCGGCTGGCCGCGGCGATGGCCGCCCCGCCGCGCTACCTCATCCTCGGCCGGGCCAAGGCCGGCAAATCCACCCTGGTGAACGCCCTGCTGCGGCGGCGGGTCGCCGAGGTCGCGGTGCTGGAGTGCACCGATGAGGTCACCGTCTACGCCGAGGGCCTGCCGGAGCGCCGGGAGGAGCTGGACTGGCCCGCCGCCGGCGCCGGGGGGCCGGGGTCCGGGATCTGCCTGCGCCGGCTGTCCTCCGCGGCGCTGCGCAACCTCTCCCTGGTGGACACCCCGGGCCTGGGCACGCTCGACTTCCGCAACCGCGGCCTGGTCGACCGGGCCGGCGGCCTGCACCGGGAGGCCGATCCGGCCGGTCCGGCGAGCGTGGACGCCGCGGTGTACGTCTTCGACTCCCTGCTGCGCGCCGACGAGGTCGCGCTGCTGCGCGGGCTCGGCTTCGGCTCCCCGGCCACGGTGGGGGTGCTCTCCCGGGCCGACGAGTTCGGCGCCGGCGCCTTCGGCGGGGCCGACCCCGTCGCCGCCGCCCGGGCGGAGGCCACCCGGATCGCCGGGGCGCACCCGGATCTGCTCGGCTCGGTGCACGCGGTCTCCGGGCTGCTGGCCGAAACCGTCGACGCCGGCGGCGTGGACGAGGCGCTCGCCGCGACCGCGGCCCGGCTGTCCGGGCTGGACCGGCGGGACGCGCTGCGCGCCCTGGAATCGGAGGCGCCCACCGCCGCGCTGCCGGAGCCGGCGCAGCGGGTGGCGCTGCTGTCCCGGCTCGGCGCCCACGGGGCGCTCGCCGGGGCCGGGGCCGCCGCCGGCGGGGCCGCCCCGCTGGCGGATCTGCTCCGGGAGCGCTCCGGGATCGCGGATCTGCGCGGCCGCCTGCTCGGCGCCGGGGCGTTCGCGGCCCGGCTGAACCGGGCGGCGAAGATCCTCGACGCCGCCCGGGCGCTGGCCTACCGGGCCGCGGACCCGGCGGCCGCCCGCGCCGGCCTGCACGCCCGGGACGAGGCCCCGATGCGCTGGCGGATCGACCTCTACCGCACCCTGCCCGTCCTGGAGGCCGATGAGCTCGCCGCGGACACCGCGGCCCTGGTGCGCACCGCCATCCACGCCGACTGCCTCGCCGATCTCGCGGGGGTGGGCTACGCCGCCGACGCCGGGGAGGTGCTCGCCGGATTGGCGGCGCGGGGCCGGGAACTGGGCGGGATCCTCGCCGGCTTCCCCTCCCCGGCGGAGGAGGAGGCGCTGTCGGTGCTGCGCGGGGTGCTCACCCGGGCGGGCGCGGCCGCCCGCGGGGAGATCCCGGACACCGCGGTCCTCGGCTGAGCCGGGCCTAGCCCAGGTGCGCGTCGACGGCCAGGGCCACCTGCGCCGTCGCCGCCCACACCGCGGGATCGGCGGTGCCGGAGCCGGCGTAGGCGGGGGAGACCACCACCCAGCCGTGCCCGGAGACGTAGGCGAGGTACTCCGGCGCCGAGGCGGGATTCGCCGGGTCCCCGGGCAGATGGTGCCAGCGCGCCGGGCCGGGGTCGGCCGCCGACTCCGCCGGGGCGGGCAGCCGGGTGTCCGGGAGCGTGCCGTGCCAGGCGCCGAGGGCGCGGGGGGTGTAGGTGCGCAGCTCCACCCGCCCGGCGTCCAGATCCAGGGAGCACCGGGTGTTGCCCCCGAACCCCCCGATATCGCCCTGGTCCGGTCCCGGGTAGCCGAGTTCGGCCAGTTCCGCCCCGGCGGCGACCACCAGGCCCCGGCAGTCCAGGTCCCCGGCGGAGTCGAAGACGGGAGAGTCCGCCGGTGGGCTCAGCGGGCGCACGGGGCCGAGGAAATCGGGCCGGTCCACCGCCGCCGGGCGATCCCCGGCGGGCCCGCCCGGCCCGGCGTCCCGGTCGAGGGCCCAGAGGCCGGCTGCGCCGAGGGCCAGCACGGCCGCGGCCGCCGCGGCGATCCGCCCCCGGCGCCGGGCGCGGCGCCGGGCCACCGCGGTCGCCGGGGCCGGTTCCTCCGCCGGGGGTTCGGCCGCCGCGGTGGGCTCATCCAGCCAGTTCAGCGCCCCGAGGCACACCGCGGTGAGCGGATCGGCGACCTCGGCGACCGGGGCCAGGTCGGACAGCGCCCGCACCAGCGCCGGGGTGGCGGACACCCCGCCGGTGAGGTGCAGGCGCACCGTGGCCGCCGGCACCTGCGCCGCCTCCAGGCTGTGCCGGGCCAGGGCCACCACCCGGTCGATGTCGGCCGCCACCGCCTCCTCGTACTCCGCGGCGGTGACCAGCACCTCCGCGGGGAGCCCGGCATCGGCCGCGGTGGCCGACTCCGGCAGCCGGACCCGGGCGTCCGGTTCGGCGGAGAGCCGCTCCCGGGCCCGGCGCGCCGATTCCCGGAAACCCGGGTCCGCGCCGAGCCGGCGCCGCAGCGCCGGATCCGCGGCGTCCAGCCGGCCCAGCACCAGGCGGGCCAGGCGGGCGTCCAGGGCGCGCCCGCCCAGGGTGGAGTCCCCGTGCGCGGCGAGCACCCGCCCGGAGTCGGCGCCCACCCGCACCACCGCGGTGTCCGTGGTGCCGCCGCCGACGTCGACGATGAGCAGATCCTGCGCACCCGGGCCGGGATGGGCGTAGTGCGCCGCCGCGGCCCGCGGCTCCGGCACCAGCACGATGTCCGCCGCCGGGACGCCGGCGCGCTGCGCCGCCTCGGCGAGGACCCCGCGCGATCGCGCCGACCACGCCTCGGGGTGGGTCAGCGCCAGCCGCGCCGGGCCCTCCGGGCCGTGCGCGGCCCGGGCCCGGGCGAGCGCCTCGGCGAGCACCAGGGCCAGCACCTCCGCGGCCTCCTCCGGCGGCAGTTCGCCGACCAGGCGCTTCGGCGCCGGGTGCAGGGTGCCGTCCGGGTCGCCGGCGTGGGCCAGGGCGAGTTCGCCGGCGTAGTCGCTGTCCGCGCCGCGGAACACCGCCGAGGGCATCGCGGGGCCGTGCGCGCCGAGCGGCACCAGCAGGTCGCCATCCGGGGTGCGCGCCGCGGCGACCGTATTCGAGGTGCCCAGGTCGATGGCCAGGGACCAGTTCACGAATCCTCCCCGAACAGCGCCCCGTCCAGGGCGCGCACCAGGGGCAGCGCGGCGCGCCGGGCCTGGTCCGGGCCCGCGGGGTCGTAGGAGATGACCACCAGGCAGCCGTCCCCGGTGCAGCGGGCCGCCCGCCAGGAGGGCTCGCCCTGGTTGACCGGCCGCAGCGCGTCGACGTCCCCGTCCAGCCGCCACCGCCCGGTCCAGCCGGGCAGATCGGGCTCCCCCAGGGGCGCGGCGGCGATGTCCCGGGCCACCTCCGGATCGGCCTCCGCGGAGGCGAGGGAGAGCACCTCCTGCCGCTGCACGGCCCCGGGGCCGCCGATCCGGCAGCGCACCCAGCGGCCCCCGCCCTCCCCGCCGGTGACGTAGCCGGGCTCATCGGGTTCGAAGGGCACCGTCAGCTGCAGCTGATCCAGGTCGACGCCGGTGAACTCGCGGTACACCCGGGAGCAGTCCGGGGCGCCGGCGGGCAGCGGCGCCGTCGCGTCCTCGCCGGCGCAGCCCGCCGGGGCGAACAGCCCCGCGGCGAGCACCGCCGCCGCGGCCCTAGTCCAGGCCGGCGTCATGGGCCACCTCCGCGATCTCGGTCATCAGCTCCAGGGTGGTCAGGCCCATCGGCACCTCCTCGGCGAAGGGGTAGCCGCCGAGGTCGGTTTCCAGCACCGGGGAATCCCAGTCCAGCCCGGGCCGGTCCAGGAACCGGGCCAGCAGCAGGCAGCCGCGCTCCCCGCCGTCGTATTCGGCGGAGAACTGCATCCCGCCGGCGACCCCGCCGGCCGGGTCGGGCGGCGTCTCCCGGCGGTGCAGCGTCCAGCCGGACGGCCCCGGGCGCCGGTCCACCACCCCGTCGTCCCCGCAGGCGGGGGCGGTGAGCACGCCGATCCCGGAGACCTCGGCGCCGACGTCCCGGGTGAGGTAGTGCGCCATGCACAGCCGGGCCCCCTTCGGCCGCTCGCCGGGGATCGTCATCCGATCCCCCGGGTTGGGGTCCAGGCGCAGGTCGAGCATCTGCGCCACGCTCATCCGGTCGAAGATCGCCCGGCAGTCGAAGTCGCCCTCCGCGTCGGTGAAGGGCAGTGGGGCGGACGCGGGGGCGTCCTCCCCACCGCCCCATAGGGCGTACCCCGCGACGCCGAGGATCACCAGCAGCGCCGCACCCGCGATGCCGAGGCGGAGGATCCCGCGGCGGCGTGCCGGGCGGTGCTCCTCCTCGGCCGCGGGGCGGCCCCGCCGCAGCGGGATCCGATCCGGGCGCGGTCCGGGGTCGTCGCTCATCGGGATCGGGGCTCCTGCGCTGGGGGACGGGGCCACCTGATCCTATCCGGTCGTCCCGTCCGGGGGGACCGGCTCAGTCGCGCACCACCATGGTCCCGGCCGCCTTGTCCGTGAAGGCCTGCAGCCCCGGCTGGCTGCTGGCGGTGATGAGCACGCCCAGCCCGATCGGGGTCGAGAGGTAGCCGAGGACGGGCACCGCAGCGAGCAGGACCCACCAGTTGCGCTTGACGGCGCTGCCGACGTCCATCGGTGCCCCGTCGACGCGGACGACCCGGATTTTCGCGATCCTCTTGCCCAGGGTCTGCCCGGAGGAGGCCTCCATGAGGATCTTGTAGAGGGCGACGGCGATTCCCACGAGGATGCCCCCGATGCCCCCGACGATCATCCCGATGAGCTCCTCGTCCTCCGCGGTTGCCGCCCCGGACCCCATTACGCCGATGAGCAGCATGAGCACGATGGCGCCCGGGATGCCGATGATGAGGCCGTCGAGGAAGTAGGCCAGGAGCCGTTTCCCGCCGCCGGCGCCCACCGCGCCGGCCATCGCCGGATCCGCGGGTGCGGGGTGGCCGCCGTAGCCGGGCAGCTCGGGGCCGCGGGGCGCGGCCGGCGCCGCGTAGCCGGGGTTGGCGTGACCGCCGACATCGGCGCGGCGCACCACCCGCGGCGCATCCGCGAAGTACGGGTTGCCGCCGGGCTGGCCGGGGTTCGGGGTGGGGGCGGTCATCGTCGGATCCTCCTGCTGCGGTTGCCGGATACTGGGGGACCGGGCGCGGGGCCGCAGGGTCCCCGGCGCCGGTCGTTGATGGGACGGCGCCGGGGGCCGGGATGTTCCCGGCGATTCCCTACCCGATGAGATCCCGGTGGCGGATCAGCGCCGCCCCGCCGGCGACCAGGGCCACGGCGATGAGCAGCAGCACCGCGCCGGCGCCGTAGTGCATCGCCCCGTCCAGGCCGCGCACCGGGTGCTCCAGGGGGGAGAGGTCCATGACCCACCCGGGCACCTTGAGCAGCTCCCCGAAGAAGCCGAGGGTGCCGGCGACCGCCACCGCCACCCAGGCCAGCCAGGTCCACGTCGGGGCGGCCCCGGCCAGCAGCGCGGCCAGCCCGGCGAAGACCAGGGCGGCCGGCACCAGGCCGGCGATGGACCAGAAGGCGGTGCCCGCCAGGTCCGCGTCCACCACCCGCCAGGCGGTGACCGCGGACAGCGCCCCGCCGGCCAGGCCCATCGCGGCCACCGCGGCGGCGGCGACGGCGGCGAAGGCCAGCGGCGCCCGGGGCCGGGGCACCCCGGCGGCCAGGGCGTGGGCGAGCCGGCCGGCGCGCTCCTCGCGGCGGACCCCGAGCGCCACCTGCACCCCGGCGCAGGCCAGCAGCAGCCCGATGCGGGCGCCCATCAGGTTGACGAAGACCTCGGCGGGGCCGTCGCCGCCGCCGGCGAAGGACTCCATCAGCTCCGCGGTGGCCTCCGATTCGGTGAGCAGCTGCTCCGCATCGGCGGCGAAGCCGGCGCCGAACCAGGCCAGGGCGAGCACCGCCAGGGCCCAGCCGAGCACCGCCCCGCGCTCGTCATGCCGGACCAGCGCGCCCAGGGAGCGCCCGGGCACGGCCGCCGGGTCCACGTCCCGGTCCCGGCGGGCGCGCGCCGGCCAGGTGGCGCCGAGATCCCGGCGCCGGGCCAGCGCGGCGGCCGCGGCGAGCACCACCAGGGCCCCGGCGAGCAGGATCGGCGCCGGCCACCACCGGTTGGCGGAGAAGGCGCCGAGATTGTCCCGCCAGGACAGCGGCAGCAGCCACAGGGCGATCTCCCGGACGCCCCCGCCGGCGACGTCGGCGGCGCCGCGGGCGAGGTAGACCACCCCGACCAGGCCGAGCCCGGCCAACCGGGCCCCGCGGGCGGTGCCCGCAACCTGGCCGAGCAGCAGCCCGGCGGCGCCGAAGGCGGCGGCGGTGAGCCCCATGGCCACCCCGAACAGGGCGGAGGAGCCCGCCGGCAGATCCGGCACGTGCACGCCCACCGCGAGCATCACCAGGGTGCAGGCCGCGGCCAGCCCCGCGGCGGCGAGCAGCAGCACGGCGGCCTGGGCGCCGATCCGGGTCCGGGGGCCCAGCCCCAGGGCGCCGAGGGTCTCCGCGTGGCCGGCCTCCTCCGCGCCGCGGCCCACCCGCACCGCCAGCAGCACCGCCATCACCGCGGCGAGCACCCCCACCCAGGCGCCGATCTCCCAGGTGCTGAACGCGCCGATGGAGTAGTCCCCCATCCGGCCGTACATGAAGCGCATCAGATCCTGGTCGTGCACCGCCTCGGCGGCGATCCGCATCTGCGCCGGGTCCGGGTAGGTGGCGTAGTAGGCGGGGGCGCCCATCGCGGTGAAGGCGGCCAGCCCCACCAGCCAGCCCACCAGGAAGCCCCGGTGCACCCGCAGCTGATGCCGCAGCAGCGCGCCCATCAGCGCGCACCCCCCTCATCGGCCCCGGAGTAGTGGGCGAGGAAGACGTCGGCCAGCGCCGGCGGGGTGCAGCCGAGGTCCGTCGCCCCGGCGTCGAGCAGCTCGCGCAGCCGAGCCGGCACCGCGGCATGGTCGACCAGCTCGTCGACGCCGGCCCCGTCCGGCAGGGTGGCGGTCACCCGGGCCCCGCGCAGCGCGGTGAGCTCGGCCAGCGGCCCGGACTGCACCACCGCCCCGGCGCGGATGATGGTCACCTCATCGGCCAGCGCCTGCACCTCGGAGAGGATGTGGCTGCTCAGCAGCACCGCCACCCCCCGGGCGGTGGCCTCGGCCACGCAGTCGGCGAAGACCCGCTCCATCAGCGGATCCAGCCCGGAGGTGGGCTCGTCGAGGACCAGGGCGTCGACGTCCGCGGCGAAGGCGGCGATCAGGGCCACCTTCTGCCGGTTGCCCTTGGAGTACTCCCGCACCTTCTTCGCCGGATCCAGGTCGAAGCGCTCGACGAGCTCGGCGCGCCGGGCCGGGTCATCGCCGCCGCGGTCGCCGCCGCCGCGCAGCCGGGCCAGGGTGGCCAGGGTCTCCGCCCCGGTCAGCCGCGGCCACAGGGCGACGTCCCCGGGCACGTAGGCCACCCGGCGGGTCGCCGCCGCCGGATCGGCCACCGGGTCGTGGCCGAGCACCCGGATCTCCCCGGCGTCGGGGCGGATCAGCCCCAGCAGCGCCCGGATGGTGGTGGATTTGCCGGCCCCGTTGGGGCCGAGGAAGCCGTGCACGCTGCCGGGGCGGACGGCGAGGTCCAACCCGTCGACGGCGGTGGTCGACCCGAAGGTCTTGGTCAGGCCGCGGATTTCGATGGCCGCGGTGGCGTGGTCGGTCATGGGGTCCCTTCCCTGTCGTCCGGTGGCTGCGCGGGCTCCTTGGGACCGGGCTCGGCCCGGGCGGCGTCCGCGGCGATCCCGTCGAGCAGCCGCCGGATGGCCAGCCGCTGCCCCGGATGCGGGAAGGCGGCGAAGGCCAGCGCCCGGGCCAGCCGGGTGTCCGCCCACCAGCGCACCGCCGCGGCCGCGGCATCCGGTCCGAAGCGGGTGAGCACCGCGCGGGAGTCGGCGACGAAGGCGGTGATCTGGTCATCGGTCCAGCCCGGTTCGGCCAGGTCGGTGAGCCGCCGGTAGATCCGGATGGTCGCGTCGGTGGCGGCCTCGTCCATCCCGGCGGCGAGATCGGCGACCCAGCCCGGGTCCACCAGGCCCAGCTGCAGCAGCAGCAGGGACAGCCGGCGTTCCCGGGCCAGCGCGGCGGTGATCCGGGGGTCGTCCGCGGCGGCGGCGAAGAGCCGGTCGTAGGCGGCGCGCAGCGGCTCCGGCCCCTCCGCCCCGGCCTCCGCGGCGGCGCGCAGCGCCAGCAGCCGGTCCCGGTGGTGCTCCAGGTCCGCGATCCGCTCGGAGACCGCGGCCAGGGCGGCGTCGATCCGGTGCCGGGGCAGGCCGCCGCCGGCGTCGGCGGCGGCGAGCAGCTCGCCGATCTCGGCCAGCGGCACCCCGGCCTCCGCCAGGGCCCGGATCCGCAGCAGCCGCTCGGCGTCGTCGAGGCCGTAGTCCCGCCAGGCCCCGACCCGCCCCGGCACCGCCAGCAGGCCGATCGCGTGATAGTGCCGGATGGTGCGCACGCTCACCCCGGCCAGCTCCGCGAGTTCGGCTACCCTCATGCGCCCATCGTCGACCGTGACGCGGCGTCACACGCAAGGGGTGCGGCGGAAAACCCCGGCCGGGGGTACCCGCCGGGGGTGCGCCCGCGGGGGCGCCGGCCGCCGGGGGCGCCCGGGCGGGGCAGCGGCGCCACCCGCGCCGGGGCCGGTGGGCGGCACCGGCTACCATTCCCCGCCGGCGCCGGGGCCGCATCCCCGGCGGAGGGAGGAGGACAGCATGGGCGAGCCGGCGGCGCGCACCCCCTGGGCGGCGGTGGCCGCGCTCGGCGTGGGCATCTTCACCATGACCACCCTGGAGCAGCTGCCGATCGGAGTGCTCACCCTGGTCTCCTCCGGGTTGGGGGTCGCCGAGGGGGTGGTGGGCCTGGGTGTCACCGTGCCCGGGCTGCTCGCCGGGGCCACCGCGGCGGTGACCCCCCGGCTGGCCGGCCGCGCCGACCGGCGGCTGGTGCTCGCCGGGGCGCTGGCCGCCGCCGCGGCCAGCGCCGCCGCCTCCGCGCTGGCCCCGGGTGCGGCGACCTTCCTCGCCTCCCGGGTCATCGTCGGTTTCGCGATCGGGGTGTTCTGGGCGCTGCTGGGCGCCACCGTGGCCCGGATCGCCGCCCCCGGGGACGTGCCCCGGGCGCTGGCGACGGCCTTCTCCGGTTCGGCGGCGGCGGTGGTGCTGGGGGTGCCGTTGACCACCTGGTTGGGCGCCTGGCTGGGCTGGCGGGGCGCCTTCGCCGCCGCGGCCGGCTTCGCCGCCCTGGTCGCCGCCGCCGTGCTCGCCCTGGTGCCGGCCGGGGCGGCGCCGGCCCCGGCCGGCGGCGGGGCCGCGCGGGCCTGGGCGCTGCCCGGGGTGCGCTTCGGGGTGGTGTTCACCCTGGTGCTGGTCACCGCCCACTTCACCGCCTACACCTACGCCTCGCCGATCCTGCAGGAGCTCGCCGGGGTGGACGTCACCGGGGTGGGCGCGATGCTGCTGGTCTTCGGCGCCGCCGGGATCGCCGGCAACTTCGCCGCCGGGCCGCTGCTGCGCCGCTCCCGGCGGCTGGCGGTGCTCGTGCTGCCGCCGGGGCTGCTGCTGGGCATGGGCCTGCTCGCCGCCGGGCACGGCCCGCTCGCCGCGGCCGCGGCGATGGCCGCCTGGGGCGCCTTCGGCGGGGCGGTGAGCGTCATCTCCCAGGGCTGGGTGCTCGGCGCCGCCGGGGAGCTCGCCGAACCCGCCTCGGGGCTGAACTCGGCGGCCTTCAACGTGGGCATCGCCGCCGGCTCCGCCGCCGGCGGGCTCGTCCACGCCGGGCTGCCCGGGGCGCCGGGGGCGCTCGGCGCCGGCGGCCCGGCGGCGATCCTGGCCGTCGCCGCGGCCGGGATGGTCCTCGCCGGGGCGCTGGCCGCCCTCGGCACCCGCCGCCGCGCCTAGCCTGGGGGCATGAGGCCCCTGCACACCGTCGACCAGATCCGCCGCGGCGAGGCCCCGCTGCTCGCCGCGCAGCACCACCCCGATGAGCTGATGCGCGCCGCCGCCGCGGAGGTCGCCGCCGCCGCGGCCGGGATGCTCGACCCCGTGCCCGGGGCCCGGGTGCTGCTGCTGGTCGGCTCCGGGGGCAACGGCGGTGACGCCCTCTACGCCGGGGCCGCGCTCGCCGCCGCCGGGGCCCGGGTCACCGCGGCGCTGCTCACCGAGGCCCCGCAGCCGCGGGCCGCCGCGGCCCTGGCGGCCGCCGGCGGCCGGCTCCGGCCCGCCGGGGAGCTCACCGGCGCCGATCTGCAGGAGGTGGATCTCGCCGTGGACGGGGTGGTCGGCATCGGCGGGGCCGGGGCGCTGCGCGAACCCGCCGCCCGCCTGGTCGCCGGGCTCGCGGCGGCGGGGGCGCCGGTGCTGGCCGTGGACATCCCCTCCGGGGTGGCCGCGGACACCGGGGTCGCCGCCGCCGGCGCCGGGGACCTGCCCGGGCACGTCACCGCCGCGGCGACGATCACCTTCGGCGGACTGCGCCGGGCCCATGCGCTGGCCCCGGCCTGCGGGCGGGTGATCCTCGCCGATATCGCCCTGGCGGCCGCCGGGGGCCGGCCCGCGATGGGCCTGGCCGAGTCGCTGGCCGGGGTGCGCGTCGCCGACGACGCCGCCCCGGCGGTCCTCATCGAGGCCCTGGCCGACCCGGTGCCGCTGCCCGACCTGGAGCCCGGGCCGGAGGAGGACAAGTACTCCGGGGGCGTGCTCGGGCTGCTCGCCGGCAGCGAGGCCTACCCCGGGGCCGGGGTGCTCGCCGCCCGCGCCGCGGTGGCCGCCACCCCGGCGATGGTGCGGGTCGTCGGGCCGGTGCGCGCCGAGGTGATCCGGGATCGCCCCGAGGTGGTCGGGCACCCCGACCTGGCCTCCTGCGGGCGGGTGCGGGCCTGGGCAGTGGGCCCGGGCCGGGGCACCGGCCCGGCGGCGGTCGCCGAACTCGCCGCGCTCCTCGACCGGGCCGAGCCGGTGCTCGCCGACGCCGACGCGGTGAGCATCCTCGCCGCGGAACCGGGGCTCCGCGCCGCCTGGCGGGCCCGCGCCGACCGGGGCCGGGTCGGCGTGCTCACCCCGCACGCCGGGGAGTTCCGCCGGCTCGCCGCGGCGCTGCGGGCGGAGGGCCACGGCATCCCGGACCCGGAGGAGGGCCGGATCGCGGCGGCGGCGGCGCTGGCCGCCGCCACCGGGTCCACGGTGCTGCTCAAGGGGTGGGCCACGGTGATCGCCGCGCCCGGGGGCGCGGCCACCGTGGTGCGGGCCGGCTCCTCCTGGGCGGCCACCCCCGGCTCCGGGGACGTGCTCACCGGCCTGGCCGGGGCGCATCTAGCCCGGACCGGGGACCCCGGGACACTGCCCGCCGCGGCGGTGATCCACGCCGTGGCCGCGAAACTCGCCGCCCGCACCCCCGCCGGGGAGGCCCCCGCCTCCGCGGGCGGGATCGCCGCGGCGCTACGCGAGGCCACCGCCGCGGTCGCCGCCCGGGGCCGCGCCGCGATGGCACAATGAGCGCCATGCCGACCCCGGATCTGCTCACCGCCGTCATCGACCCCGCCGCGATCACCGCCAACGTGACCCGGATCCGGGAGATCTCCGGGGCGCCCCGGCTGATGGCGGTGGTCAAGGCCGACGGCTACGGGCACGGGGCGGTCACCGCCGCCCGGGCGGCCCTGGCCGGCGGCGCCGACCAGCTGGGCGTGGCCACCCTCGCCGAGGCCCGGGCGCTGCGCGCGGCCGGGATCGACGCGCCCCTGCTGGCCTGGATCTGGTCCCCGGACCAGGACGTCGCCGCGGCGGTGGCCGCCGGGGTGCAGCTGGCGGTGCCCACCACCGAGCACCTCGCCGCCGCGGCCGCCGCCGGCCGCGCCGCCGGGGCGACCCCCGAGGTGACCGTGAAGGTGGACACCGGGATGAACCGCTCCGGGTTCTCCGTGGTCGCCGGGGACCTCGACGCCGCGGTGCCGGCCCTGGCCGAGGCGCACCGCACCGGGGCGGTGGCGATCACCGGGGCGATGACCCACTTCGCCTGCGCCGATGAACCGGAGCACCCCAGCCTGGACCTGCAGGCCGACCGGTTCCGGGAGGCGATCGGCCGGCTGCGCGGGCAGGGGGTGGCCTGCCCGGTGAACCATGCCGCGAACTCCGCCGCCGCGCTGCTGCGCCCGGATCTCGCCTTCGACATGGTGCGCCCCGGGATCGCCTGCTACGGGCTGGAGCCCGCCCCCGGCCGCGAGCACGGGCTCACCCCGGCGATGACCCTCAGCGCCCGGGTGCTGCTGGTCAAGGACGTGCCCGCCGGGGAGGCGGTGAGCTACGGGCGCACCTGGACCGCCGAGTCCGACACCCGGGTGGCGGTGGTGCCCTACGGCTACGCCGACGGGCTGCCCCGGGCCCTGGCCGGGCGGTTCTCGGTGGCCATCGGCGGCCGGCGCTACCGGCAGGTGGGCCGGGTGTGCATGGACCAGTTCATCATCGAGGTCGACGAGGCGGTGCGCCCCGGGGACACCGCGGTGATCTTCGGCGACGGCGCCGCCGGCGGGCCCACCGCCGATGAGCTCGCCGCCGCGCTGGGCACCATCAACTACGAGATCGTGACCATGCCGCATGGCCGGGTGACCCGGCGGGTGGCGGGGGAGTAGCCGATGCCGCCGCGCCCGCGCCGCCGGCCCCCGGGGTGGACCGCGCTCGGCGGGGCCGCCGCCCTGGCCACCGCCGCCGGCGCCGGGGTGCTCGGCCTGCGCGAGCGGGCGCTCACCCGGGGCGCCGCCGGCGCCGGCGCGGCGCTGGCGCTGCCGGAACCGGACTGGGCGGGCGTGATCGACGCCGGCGACGGGACGCCGCTGGCGGTGCACGAGGCGGGCCCGCCGACCGCCCCGGTGACCGTGGTGCTCAGCCACGGCTACTGCCAGCGGATGGACTCCTGGTGCCTGCAGGCGCGCCGGCTGCGGGCGGAGTTCGGCGACCGGGTGCGGCTGGTGCTCTGGGACCAGCGCGGCCACGGCGGCTCCGGCGCGCCCCCTGCCGGCTCCTGCACCATCGGCCGCACCGCCGCGGATCTGGCGGCGGTCATCGCCGCGCGCGCCCCGGCCGGGCCGGTGGTCGCGGTGGGCCACTCCATGGGCGGGATGACCGTGCTGGCCCTCGGCCGGGTCGCCCCGCAGCTGGTGCCCCGGCTGGCCGGGGCGGTGCTGGTGGCCACCGCCGCGGCCGGGCTGGACCGCGGCGGGATCCCGGGGATGCTGCTCAACCCGGTGGGCGCGGCGGCGGTGCGCGCCGCCGCGGTGCGCCCGGAGCTGCTCGGCCGGCTGCGGCTGCTCACCGGGGCGCTCGCCGCCCCGGTGGTGCGCGGCGGCTCCTTCGGCGACCAGGCGGTCGCCCCGGCGGTGGTGGCACTCAACGAGGAGATGATCGACGCCACCGACTCCGGCACCATCCTGCGCTTCTTCGCCACCCTGCGGAACCACGACGAGACCCCCGGGGCGGCGGCGCTGGCCGCCGCCGGGGTGCCCGCCACCATCGTCGCCGGGGACCGGGACCTGATGATCCCCTACGCCCGGGCGCGGGAGCTGGCCGCGGCCTGGCCGGGCGCGGAGCTGGTGCGCGCGCCGGGGGTGGGCCATATGGTGCAGCTGGAGCGCCCCGACCTCGTCGACGCCGCGGTGGCGGCGATGCTCCGGCGGGTGCCCGGGGTGGCCTAGCATCGGGGCCATGGACGAGCGGATCTTCCCGGCCCGGGGCCGGCGCACGGTGGCCGACGCCGAGGCGATGCGCGCCCTCGGCGCGGAGCTCGGCGCGGCCCTGCGCCCCGGGGACCTGGTGCTGCTGGACGGGCCGCTGGGCGCCGGCAAGACCACCCTCGCCCAGGGCATCGCCGCCGGGATGGGGGTGCGCGGCCGGGTGACCTCGCCGACCTTCGTGATCGCCCGGGAGCACCGGCCGGCCGCCCCGGGCGGGGTGCGCCTGGTGCACGCGGACCTCTACCGGCTGCTCGACGCCGGCGGGGATCTCGCCGGGGGCCTGGACGCCCTCGACCTGGACACCGACCTGGCGGGGGCGGCGGTGGTCGCCGAATGGGGCGGCGGGCTCGCCGAGGCGCTGGCCGAGGAGCGCCTGGAGGTGGCCATCGACCGCTCCGCGGCGGACGGCTCCCGCGAGGTGACCTGGCGCCTGGTCGGCGTAGGCTGAGTGCCCATGATCGTGCTCGCCATCGACACCGCCACCGACCGGATCGTGGTCGGGGTGGTCGCCGCCGATCCCGGCGCCGCCCCGCGCACCCTCGCCGAACGGCACCGCCCCGGCGCCCGGGCGCACAACGAGGTCGCGGTGCCGCTCATCCTGGAGTGCCTCGCGGAGGCGGGCCTGGACCGGGCGGATCTCGATGCGGTGGTGGTCGGCCGGGGCCCGGGCCCCTTCACCGGGCTGCGGGTGGGCATGGCCACCGCCGCCGCCTTCGCCGATGCCCTGGGCCTGCCGCTGCACGGGGTGCGCACCCCGGACGCGATGGCCCCGGCCGCCGGGGAGGCGCTGGTCATCGCGGACGCCCGCCGCCGGGAGGTCTACCACGCCCGCTACCGGGACGGGGAGCTCGTGGACGGACCCGGGGTGTGCGCCCCCGGTGCGGTGCCCGGCGGGGCCCCGGAGGTCCTGGTCGGCTCCGCCGAGCACGCCGCGGCGGTCGCCGCCGCCCATGGCTGGGCGGCCCCGGTGGCCCCGGCCGCACCCACCGCGGCCGGCCTGGTCGCCGCCGCGGACCTGGCCACGGCCCCGGATGCCCCGCCGACCCCGCTGTACCTGCGCCGGCCGGATGCGACGCCCCCGGCGCCGCGGCCGGCCTCGCCGGCCCTGGTGCACCGGGGCGGCGCATGAGGATCCGGCGGCTCGACCCGGCCGCGGCGGCCGGCTGCGCGGCCCTGGAGGCGGAGGTCTTCGCCGGCGAGTCGCCCTGGTCGGAGGCGGCCTTCGCCGCGGAGCTGGCGCATCCGGGCAACCTCTACCTGGGGGTGCTCGACGAGGCGGAGCCGACCCGGGTGCTGGCCTACGCCGGGATCGCGCGGCGCGGGCCGGCGGCCGCCCCCGAATACGAGATCCACACCATCGCGGTCGCCCCGGCGCTGCGCGGGGCGGGGCTGGGCCGGCGGCTGATGGAGGGGCTGCTCGCCGCCGCCGACGAGGCCCCGGGGGAGGTCTTCCTGGAGGTGCGGGTGGGCAATGCCCCCGCGATCGGGCTCTACGAGTCCCTGGGCTTCACCCGGCTGGGCCGCCGCCGGGGCTACTACGGCCCCGGCGGTCCGGACGCCTGGACCATGCGCCGGGCGCCGGCCGGCTAGTCCGCCGGCGCCGCCTCGGCGGGGCCGCGGCCGGAGAGCTCCCGCTCCCGGGCCACCGCCGGCTCCATCAGGCCCCGCTCCATGGCCATGATGACGTACTCGATCTTCTGGTTGAGCTGGGTGCGCGCATCCCCGGCGAGGCTCGGCGCCGCCGCCGGGAACTCCTCGCTGACCAGGGCGTTGCGCACATGGTGCGCGGTGCGCTTCTTCACCGGGGCGTAGGTCACCGCGGTGACCATGGTCATCTCGAAGATCACGTCTACCAGGAACAGCGCCTGGTTGACCTGCAGCCCGGCCCGGACCAGCCGGGCCACCGCCTTGGCCACCGCCTCATGCACATGGGGGTAGACGTCGGTGGTGAGCAGCACCATGGCCAGGCCCTCGTGGTCCTCGCAGATCCGCCACAGCTGCTCCACGTGGAAGCGGATCTGCTCCGGCCAGGGCAGATCCTCCTCGCACTGCCGGTAGTGCGCGAAGATCCGGCTGATCGCGGCCCCGACGAGCCCCTCCCGGTCGGAGACCACCCGGTAGATGGCCGAGGGGGCGACGCCCAGGCGCTTGGCGACGCCGCCGATGGTGAAGTCGCGGATGCCGTCCTCGAGGGCGGCGTCGATGGCGTCGTGCAGGTTGAAGGTCGGCTTCGGGCCAGGTCGGCGGCCGTGCCTGGGCATGGAGGGGGACATGCCGAAATCATAGGTCGCCCGCCCCGGCGGCGCCATCACCCGGCCCCGGACGCGGGGGCGGCGCGCGGTAGGATCCGCGGCCATGAGCACCGCCGCGCCCCGCCGCACCATGGACATCCTGGCCATCGAATCCAGCTGCGACGAAACCGGCGCCGCGGTGGTGCGCGCCGACTGGGATCCGACCCTGCCCGGCGGGGATCCGGCGCCGCGGGTGCGGGTGCTCGGCGAGGCGGTGGCCTCCTCCATGGCCGAGCACGCCCGCTTCGGCGGGGTGGTGCCGGAGATCGCCTCCCGGGCGCATCTGGAGGCCCTGGTGCCGGTGACCCGGGAGGCGCTGGCGCAGGCCGGCATCGACCGCCCGGACGCGGTGGCCGCCACGGTGGGCCCGGGCCTGGCCGGGGCGCTGCTGGTCGGCGCCTCCGGGGCGAAGGCCTACGCCGCGGCCTGGGGGGTGCCCTTCTACGGGGTGAACCACCTCGGCGGCCATGTCGCGGTGGACGCGCTCGGCGAGGCCGCCGCCGGGCTCGACCAGGCGGTGGCGCTGCTGGTCTCCGGGGGGCACACCCAGCTGCTGCACGTGCGCGGGGTGGGCGCGCCGATGGTCGAGCTGGGCGGCACCCTCGACGACGCCGCCGGGGAGGCCTACGACAAGGTGGCCCGGCTGCTGGGCCTGGGCTACCCGGGCGGGCCGGTGATCGACCGCCTCGCCGCGGCCGGGGATCCGGCGGCCTTCGCCTTCCCGCGGGCGCTGTCCCGCCCCGGCGACGCCGCCCTCGACTTCTCCTTCTCGGGGCTGAAGACCGCGGTGGCCCGCGAGGTGGAGGCCGCCGAGCGGGAGGGCCGGGAGCTCGACGTCGCCGACGTGTGCGCCTCCTTCCAGGAGGCGGTGTGCGATGTGCTCACCGCCAAGGCGGTGCGCGCCGCCGTCGAGGTCGGCGCGGGGGTGCTGCTGCTCGGCGGGGGCGTGGCCGCGAACTCCCGGCTGCGGGAGCTGGCCGCGGCGCGCTGCGCGGCGGCGGGGCTGGCGCTGCATGTGCCGCCGCCGCGGCTGTGCACCGACAACGGCACCATGATCGGGGTGCTCGCCGCGCATCTCATCGCCGCGGGCGCGGCGGAGTCCGGCTACGGCTGCCCCACCGATCCCGGCCTGGAGGTGGAGACCCCGCTGCTCACCGCGGCCGCGGGCTGAGTTGGCAGCCGGGGACGTTGAGTGTTGGCACTTGCGGCTGTAGAGTGCCAATGAGGTTGTCCGGCCCGCAGTCGTCCACCCGCGACGGCGGCTGCCCCCGGGCGGTGCAACCGGCACGGACCCATCCAACACATGGAGGAAACCATCGTGGCGAACGTCAACATCAAGCCCCTCGAGGACAAGCTCCTCGTCCAGATCAACGAGGCCGAGGCGACCACCGCCTCCGGCCTGGTCATCCCGGACTCCGCCAAGGAGAAGCCGCAGGAGGCCACCGTCATCGCCGCCGGCCCGGGCCGCTTCAACGACAAGGGCGAGCGGGTCGCCATGGACGTCGCCGAGGGCGACACCGTGATCTTCTCCCGCTACGGCGGCACCGAGATCAAGTACGCGGGCGAGGAGTACCTGATCCTCTCCCAGCGCGACATCCTCGCCATCGTCGAGAAGTAGGGCGGGACCCCATATGGCCAAGCTCATCGCCTTCAACGAGGAGGCCCGCGAGGGCCTCAAGCGCGGCGTGGACACCCTCGCCGACGCGGTCAAGGTCACCCTCGGCCCCAAGGGCCGCAACGTGGTCCTGGACAAGGCCTTCGGCGGGCCGGCGGTCACCAACGACGGCGTCACCATCGCCCGGGACATCGACGTCGAGGAGCCCTTCGAGAACCTCGGCGCCCAGCTGGTGAAGTCCGTGGCGGTGAAGACCAACGACGTCGCCGGCGACGGCACCACCACCGCCACCCTGCTCGCGCAGGCCCTCATCCACGAGGGGCTGCGCAACGTCGCCGCCGGGGCCAACCCGGTGGCGCTCAACCGCGGCATCGCCGCCGCGGCGGAGAAGGCCGTGGAGCTGCTCCAGGCCAAGGCCACCCCGGTGGCCGGCTCCGCGGCGATCGCCCAGGTCGCCACGGTCAGCTCCCGGGACGAGGAGATCGGCGAGATGGTCGCCGGCGCCATGGACAAGGTCGGCAAGGACGGCGTGGTCTCCGTGGAGGAGTCCCAGTCCCTGTCCGACGAGCTCTCCGTCACCGAGGGCATCTCCTTCAACAAGGGCTTCCTCTCGCCCTACTTCGTCACCGACGTCGACGCCCAGCAGGCCGTGCTGGAGGACGCCCGGGTGCTGCTGGTGCGCGAGAAGATCTCCTCCCTGCCGGACTTCCTGCCGCTGCTGGAGAAGATCGCCGAATCCGGCAAGCCCACCCTGATCATGGCCGAGGACATCGAGGGCGAGGCGCTGTCCGCCCTGGTCATCAACGCCATGCGCAAGACCCTCAAGGTCGCCGCGGTCAAGGCCCCCTACTTCGGGGACCGCCGCAAGGCCTTCATGGACGATCTCGCCGTGGTCACCGCCGCCACCGTGGTCACCGCGGACACCGGGATGCTCCTCAAGGACGTCGGCCTGGAGGTGCTCGGCTCCGCCCGCCGGATCGCGATCAGCAAGGACGAGACCGTGATCGTCGACGGCGCCGGCTCCGCCGAGGACATCGAGGCCCGCCGCGCCCAGCTGCGCGCCGAGATCGAGCGCTGCGACTCCTCCTGGGACAAGGAGAAGCTGGAGGAGCGCCTCGGCAAGCTCTCCGGCGGGGTCGCCGTGGTCAAGGTCGGCGCCGCCACCGAGACCGAGGTCAACGAGCGCAAGCTGCGCGTCGAGGACGCCATCAACGCCGCGCGCGCCGCGGTGCAGGAGGGCGTCATCGCCGGCGGCGGCTCCGTGCTGGTGCACATCGCCGCCGAGCTGGAGGACTTCGCCGGGGAGTTCACCGGCGATGAGGCGATCGGGGTGCGCTCCCTGGCCAAGGCGCTCAAGCGCCCGGCCTACTGGATCGCCGCCAACGCCGGGGTGGACGGCCAGGTGGTGGTGCACCACATCGCCGAACTGCCCAACGGCTCCGGCTACAACGCCGCCACCGGCGAGTACGGCGACCTCATCGGCGCCGGGGTGATCGACCCGGTGAAGGTCACCCACTCCGCGGTGGTCAACGCCGCCTCCGTGGCCCGCATGGTGCTGACCACCGAGGTCAGCGTCGTGGACAAGCCCGAGGAGGCCGAGGAGGACCACGCCCACTAGGGCGGGTTCCCCCCGACCCAGCGGCGCCCCGCCATCGACGATGGCGGGGCGCCGCGGCGCGTCAGGGGCCGGCGGGGGTGCGCGGCCGCGGCGGCCGGGCGGTGCGCGAGCGCGCCGCCGGGGAGCCGGCGCGCAGCTGCGCCAGCCGCTCCGCCTCGCTCATCCCGCCCCAGATCCCGTAGGGCTCGCCGACCCGCAGCGCATGCGCCCGGCACTGCTCCAGCACCGGGCAGGTGCCGCAGATCTCCTTCGCCCGGGCCTCGCGCAGCGCCCGGGCCCGGCCCCGCTCGCCCTCCGGGTGGAAGAACACCGAGGAATCCTCCCCCCGGCAGGCGCCGCGCAGCTGCCAATGCCACAGATCCGCGTTCGGTCCCGGCAGGTGGTCGAACTGGCTCATCCCCGTTGGCTCCTCGTCTCGCGTGTTGCCGGCGTCCCCCGGCGCTGCGCCCAGTGTGCCGCAGCCGGGTGTCCGGCGGGTTACGCGCGGGCGACCGGGGGGATACCTTCGGCGGAAACTACGGCGATCGGGCCCCGGGGCGGTAGCGTGGTTCCCCGCCGCGGCCGGGCGCGCCCGCCCACGGCACGTAGCATCGCATGCGGCAGGCGCGCTGGAAAGGGGAGCGACGGATGGCGGACGAGGTGGACTACGGCACGCTGGTGCCGGCCGCCGCCGCCGGCGATCGCGATGCCGCGCAGCGGATCCTCGCCGCGGTGCACCCCCAGGTGGTGCGGTACTGCCGGCTGCGCCTCGGCGCCGACGGGGTGGTCTCCCCGGAGGACGTCGCCCAGGAGATCTCGCTGGCCGTGATCGCGGCCCTGCCGCGCTACGAGGACCGGGGCCGGCCCTTCATGGCCTTCGTCTACGGGATCGCCTCGCACAAGGTCGCCGACGCCCGCCGCAACGGGGGCCGCGACCTCAGCCACGCGGTGGCGGAGGTGCCCGAGGCGCCCGACCCGGAGGCGGATCCGCTGCAGCGGGTGCTCACCATGGACGGCGGTAACGAAGTGCGACGGCTGCTCGATGCATTGGGTGAAAGGGCGCGCGACATCATCATCCTCCGGGTTTTCGGGGGGTACAGCGCCGAGGAGACCGGCGCCATCGTCGGCGCGACGGCGGGAGCCGTGCGCGTCGCCCAGCACCGGGCCCTGGCCAAGATGCGCGCCATACTGGAAGAGGAAGCGGAGGTGCCGCGGTGACCAATCGACCCAGCACGCACGACGGTGCCGGCGCGGCCCCGGCCTTCGAGGAGATCGCCGCCGACGACGCCTTCCTCGACGCGATCGCCGCCGGCGACGACGAGGCGGTCGGCTCCGGGGCCTGCGGCACCGATGCCGCGATCGCGGAGCTGCTGGTGGATCTGCGCGCCGCGGTGGACGCCGACCTGCCCGCCCCGCCGCCGCTGCCCGCCGACTTCGGCCGGGCCGCCGACCCCGAGCCCGAACCCGTCCCCGGGGTGGTGCCGCTGCGCCGCCGGCTGCTGCCCGGCCGGGTCGGCTCCGCGCTGCTCGGCGCCGCCGCGGCCGCGGTGGTGCTGGTCGGCGGCGCCGGCCTGGTGCAGACCGCCGCCCCCGGCGGCGCGCTGTGGCCGCTGCGGGAGGCCGCGATGGGCGACCAGGAGGTCTCCGTGCGCCTGGCCGCCACCCTGAACGAGGCCGACGCGGCCGCGGAGAAGGGCGACGTGGAATCCGCCGAGCGCCTGCTCGAGCACGCCCGCCGGCTGCTGGAGGAGGTTCGCGCCGAGGACCGCGCCGATCTGGAGCAGCGCATGGAGCGCTCCCGGGAGCGGGTGCGCACCGTGCGGGTGACCACCACCGTGGTCCGCGACGGCACCACCTCCGTGGTCACCGAGACCGCCCCGCCGGAGACGGTCACCGAGACCGTGGTGGAGACCAGCACCGAAACCGTCACCGAGACCCCGGCGGAGGAGACCGGGCCGGCCGAGGGGGACGAGCCCGCGGAGCCGACCACCACCACCTCCACCCCGCTGCAGGGCCCGGAGACCCCCACCGCCGCGGCCGCGGCGGTCGCCGCGCCGACCATGGCCGACGCCGCCGACGCGGTGCAGCGCGCCGGGGAGCCGATCACCGGCCCCCGCTAGAATCGCCCCCGACGCCCCCGCGGCCGGCCGCGGGGGCGTCGTTGGCGGTTCAGGCCCGGCGGCCCAGCCGGCCGTCGACGTAGCCGGCGCAGTAGTCCCAGGGCGCGTAGCGGTCCTCGTCCGGGGCGAACTCCGGCTCATGCACCGGGGAGGGCCGGTCGGACAGCAGGGTGAGGTAATGCGCCTCCAGCACGTCCCAGGCGTAGAAATGCGGCTCCCCGCAGTCCTCGCAGAGCATGGACACCCCCAGGAACCCCGCCGGGGACATGATCCGGCGGAAGGCGCGCACCGCGGCGAGATCCTCGATGACCTCGAGGCGCTCCCGTTCGTCGAGGGGCTCGAACTCCGCCTCGTCGCCGATCAGGCGGGAGGGGTCGTCCGGGTCGTCCTCGAAGGGATCCTTGGGCATCGAGTGCCAGAAATGGTCGCTCACGCCCCATACCCTAGCGCCCCGGGGCGGCCCGCCCGCCCCGGTGCCGCGCCCCGGCTGCCCGATCCGCATCCGCAGCGATTACGCTTGAGGCACCAGCGGCGCCCCGGGCGCCCCCGCGCCCCGATCGCCGCCGCCACCGCGACCAGGAGGATCCCATCCCATGACAGACCCCACCGGAATCAGCCTCGGCGGCGACGACGCCGGCAAGATCCCGCTCATCGGGCTCACCTTCGACGACGTCCTGCTGCTGCCGGACGCCTCGGACGTGATCCCCTCCGCGGTGGACACCTCCTCCCAGCTGACCCGGGAGATCCGGCTGAACACCCCGATCATCTCCGCGGCGATGGACACCGTCACCGAATCCCGGATGGCGATCGCGATGGCCCGGCAGGGCGGGATGGGCGTACTGCACCGCAACCTCTCCGTGGAGGCGCAGGCCCAGCAGGTGGAGAACGTCAAGCGCTCCGAGGCGGGCATGGTCACCGACCCGGTGACCTGCTCCCCGGAAGACACCATCGGCGAGGTGGACGCGATGTGCGCCCGCTACCGGATCTCCGGGCTGCCGGTGGTCGACGACGAGGGGATCCTGGTGGGCATCTGCACCAACCGGGACATGCGCTTCGAGACCGACGTCAACCGCCGGGTCGCCGAGGTGATGACCCCGATGCCGCTGGTCGTCGCCGAGCAGGGCGTCTCCGCGGAGGCGGCGCTGAACCTGCTGCGCGGCAACAAGGTGGAGAAGCTGCCGATCGTCGACGGCGAGGGCCGGCTCACCGGGCTCATCACGGTGAAGGACTTCGTCAAGCAGGACCAGTACCCGGACGCGGCGAAGGACGGCTCCGGCCGGCTGCTGGTCGGCGCCGGGATCGGCACCGGGGAGGACTCCTGGAACCGGGCCGGGGCGCTGGTCGACGCCGGGGTGGACGTGCTGGTGGTGGACACCGCGCACGCGCACAACTCCGGGGTGCTGGAGATGGTCGCCAAGGTCAAGCGCTCCTTCGGGGACACGGTGCAGGTGATCGGCGGCAACCTGGCCACCCGGGCCGCGGCGCAGGCGATGATCGACGCCGGCGCGGACGCGATCAAGGTCGGCATCGGCCCGGGCTCGATCTGCACCACCCGGGTGGTCGCCGGGGTCGGCGCCCCCCAGATCACCGCGATCATGGAGGCCGCCGCGGTGGCCCGGCCCGCGGGGGTGCCGATCATCGCCGACGGGGGCATGCAGTTCTCCGGGGACATCGCCAAGGCGCTGGCCGCCGGGGCGTCCACGGTGATGCTGGGCTCCCTGCTCGCCGGCACCGCGGAGGCGCCGGGCGAGACCGTGGTGGTCAACGGCAAGCAGTACAAGATGTACCGGGGCATGGGCTCCCTCGGCGCGATGCAGGGCCGCGGGCTCACCGGGGAGAAGCGCTCCTTCTCCAAGGACCGCTACTTCCAGGCCGACGTGCTCAGCGAGGAGAAGCTGGTGCCGGAGGGCATCGAGGGCCGGGTGCCCTTCCGCGGCCACCTGGACGTGATCCTGCACCAGCTGGTCGGCGGGCTGCGCGCGGCGATGGGCTACACCGGCTCGCCCACCGTGGAGCGGCTGCAGGACGCCCGCTTCGTGCGGATCACCGCCGCGGGCCTGCGCGAATCCCACCCGCACGACATCCAGATGACCGTCGAGGCGCCGAACTACTACCAGCGCTAGACCCCCACCGAACAAGGAAGCAGGCGAACGCATGCGCGACGTCGTTGAAATCGGACATGGCCGCGAGGCCCGCCGCACCTACGGGCTGGACCAGGTGGCCATCGTGCCCTCCCGGCGCACCCGCTCCTCCCAGGACGTGGACGTCTCCTGGCGGATCGACGCCTACGATTTCCGGATCCCGGTGATGACGCACCCCACCGACGCGGTGGTCGGCCCGGATTCGGCGGCCGAGTTCTCCCGCCTCGGCGGGCTGGCGGTGCTCAACGCCGAGGGCCTGTGGGCCCGGCACGAGGACGTGCCCGAGCGGATCGGGGAGGTGCTCGCCGCCGCGGTGGACCCGGCCGCCCCGGGCGGGGCGAACGCGGTGCTGCAGCGGCTGCACGCCGCCCCCGTGGACCCGGAGCTGCTCGCCCGGCGGGTGCGCGGGATCCGGGACACCGGCGCGGTCACCGCGGTGCGGGTCAGCCCGCAGCGGGCCCGGGAGCTCACCCCCGGCCTGGTCGCCGCGGGCATCGACCTGCTCATCGTGCAGGGCACCCTGATCTCCGCGCAGCACGTCTCCGGGGAGGCCGAGCCGCTGGACCTGGGCGAGTTCATCGGGGACCTGGACGTGCCGGTGATCGTCGGCGGGGCGGTGGACTACCGCACCGCGCTGCACCTGATGCGCACCGGCGCCGCCGGGGTGATCGTCGGCACCGGGCCGACCACCACCCCGGAGGCCCTCGGCATCGAGGTGCCGATGGCCACCGCGATCGCCGACGCCGCCGCGGCCCGCCGGGACTACCTGGACGAGACCGGCGGCCGCTACGTGCACGTGATCGCCGACGGGGCGCTGCGCACCGCCGGCGACGTGGCCAAGGCGATCGCCTGCGGGGCGGACGCGGTGGCCCTGGCCGAGCCGCTGGCCGCCGCCGCGGAGGCGCCCGGGCGGGGCTGGTGCTGGCCCTCGGCGGCGGCGCACCCGAAGTTCCCGCGCGGCCTGGTCGAGCCCACCGCCGCCGCCGCGGAACCGGGCGCCGCGCCCAGCCTGGAGCAGGTGCTCTTCGGCCCGGTGGCCGATCCGATGGGCTGCGCGAACATCGTCGGCGGACTGCGCCGGTCCATGGCGAAATGCGGTTTCACCGACGTGAAGTCCTTCCAGAGGGTGGACCTGGGCCTGCTCTGAACACCGTGCCCGGATCACCCCCGCGGCGGGGGATCCGGGCCTTCGGCGGCGGGTGCCGGGCCCGCCGGCGGCTATGTTTGTCCGCATGCCTGAAGCTCCCCGCATCGCCCGCACCGCGGCGGAGGGGCCGCGCCATGAGGTGGGCCCCGACGATCTGTTCTTCTCCACCACCGACGCCCGCGGGGTGATCACCGACGCCAACGAGGTCTTCGTGCGGCTGTCCCGGCACCCCCGCGAGGAGCTGGACGGGGCGGCGCACAACATCATCCGGCACCCGGACATGCCCGGCGGCGCCTTCCGCGCCATGTGGGACACCCTCGGCGCCGGCGAGCCCTTCGTCGGCTACGTGCGCAACCGGGCCGCCGACGGCTCCGCCTACGATGTGCTGGCCACGGTCACCCCGCTGCCCGCCGGGGGCTTCCTCTCCGTGCGCTCCCGGCCGTGCACCGGCTCCTTCGCCGAGGTCGCCGGGGTGTACCGGGAGATGAACGAGGCCGAGGCCGCCGCCCGGGAGGCCGGCGCGAACCGGCGCGACGCCGCCGTCGCGGGCGCGGCCCGGCTCGGCGAGCTGCTCGCCGGGATGGGCCTGTCCGGCTACCCGGAGCTGATGTGGTCGCTGCTGCCGGCGGAGGTCGCCGCCTGGGAGGCCGGCTCCGGGCTGGACGTGGCCGGGCTGGCGGCGGCGAACCCGACCGCCGCGGCGGCGGTGCGGGTCTACCGGGCCCTGGACGGGTTCATGGCCGCCCAGGAGCACCTCGCCGCCCAACTGGACCGGCTCAAGGAGGCCTCCGCCCAGCTGGAGCGGCAGAACGAGGCCATCATGGCGGTGTCCGCGCGGATGGACGCCCTGGACCTGGACGGGCCGGCGCGCACCCTGCTGCTGGCCCCGCTGCAGGTGTGGACGCACATCCACGACGTGGTCGGCGACCGGGTTGCCGATCTCGACGCCCGGCTCGCCGAACTCGACGAGCTCACCCGGCGGGTGCGCTTCCGGATCGCGCTGGGCCGGCTGCATGCGCTGATGGTGGCCCGCTTCGCCGCCGCGGAGGAGGACCGGGCGGAATCCACCCGGATGCTGCTGCAGGCCCTCGACGACGGGCTCTCCGAGATGCGCCGGTCGGTGTCCCGGCGGCGCCGGCTGGCCGCCCGGGTGGCGGACCGCTCCGCCTCCCTGGCGCATCTGCTGGAGGTGCCCCGGGAGCTGGTCGGCTCCTGGCTGGCGGACACCCGCCCGGAGGCGCTGGCCGAGGGCGCCGGCGATCTGGTCGCCGACGTGCGCGAGGCGGTGACCCGCTCCGATGAGGCGATCGGCCGGCTGGTGGCGCTCAGCGCCGATCTCGGCGGGGACTCCGGGATCGGCTTCGAGGAGCTCACCGCCGCGGTCGGGGAGCTCGGCGGGGCGGTCCGCGCCGGCTGCTAGAGTGCTCCTCGTGTCCGACCAGGTGAAGCACCCCGTCCTCGTCCTCGACTTCGGCGCCCAGTACGCGCAGCTCATCGCCCGCCGCGTGCGCGAGGCGAACGTCTACTCCGAGGTCATCCCGCACACCGCCAGCGCCGCGGAAATCGCCGCGAAGCACCCGGCGGCCCTGATCCTCTCCGGGGGCCCGGCCTCGGTGTACTCCCCGGACGCCCCGGCGCTGGACCCGGAGGTGCTGGAGCTGGGCGTGCCGGTGCTGGGCATCTGCTACGGCTTCCAGGCGATGACCCGCGCCCTGGGCGGGGTGGTGGAGGCCACCGGGGAGCGCGAGTACGGGCGCACCACGCTGCACGCCGAGGGCGGCGCCCTGCACGCCGGGGCCCCCGCCGAGCACGAGGTGTGGATGAGCCACGGCGACGCGGTCACCGCCGCCCCGGAGGGCTTCACCGTCACCGCCCGCACCGCCGGCGCCCCGGTGGCCGCCTTCGAATGCGCCGAGCGCCGGATGGCCGGGGTGCAGTACCACCCGGAGGTGCGGCACTCCCCGCACGGCCAGGACGTGCTCACCCGCTTCCTCGACGACATCGCCGGACTGGAGCGCACCTGGACCGCGGCGAACATCGCCGAGGAGCTCATCGAGCAGGTCCGGGAGCAGGTCGGCGCCGGACGGGCGATCTGCGGGCTGTCCGGGGGCGTGGATTCGGCCGTCGCCGCCGCCCTGGTGCAGCGCGCCATCGGCGACCGGCTCACCTGCGTCTTCGTCGACCACGGGCTGCTGCGCGCCGGGGAGCGCGAGCAGGTGGAGGACGATTTCGTCGCCGCCACCGGGGCGCGGCTGATCACCCTGCACGAGGCGGACACCTTCCTCGACGCGCTGGCCGGGGTCACCGACCCGGAGACCAAGCGCAAGATCATCGGCCGGGAGTTCATCCGCGCCTTCGAGCGCGCGGTGGCCCGGGCCCTGGACGGGGCGCCGGCCGGGGAGACCGTGGACTTCCTGGTGCAGGGCACCCTGTACCCGGATGTGGTGGAGTCCGGCGGCGGCGCCGGCACCGCGAACATCAAGAGCCACCACAACGTCGGCGGGCTGCCCGATGACGTGGAGTTCACCCTGGTGGAGCCGCTGCGCCTGCTGTTCAAGGACGAGGTGCGCGCGGTGGGCCGGGAACTCGGCCTGCCCGAGGAGATCGTCGCCCGGCAGCCCTTCCCGGGGCCCGGCCTGGGCATCCGGATCATCGGCGCGGTGGACGAGGGGCGGCTGGACACGCTGCGCCGGGCCGACGCGATCGCCCGGGCGGAGCTCACCGCCGCCGGGCTGGACGAGCAGGTGTGGCAGTGCCCGGTGGTGCTGCTCGCCGACGTGCGCTCGGTGGGGGTGCAGGGCGACGGGCGCACCTACGGGCACCCCATCGTGCTGCGCCCGGTGTCCTCCGAGGACGCGATGACCGCGGACTGGACCCGGATCCCCTACGAGGTGCTGGAGCGGATCTCCACCCGGATCACCAACGAGGTGCCGGAGGTCAACCGGGTGGTGCTCGACGTCACCTCGAAGCCGCCGGGAACCATCGAATGGGAGTAGCCGGGCAAGGCTAGGCTCGGGTCATGAGCATCGTGAAGATCAACGCCCTGTCCCTGCCCCCCGAGGCCGGCCCGGAGGTGGAGCGCCGCTTCGCCGGCCGCGCCGGCGTGGTCGACGGCCAGCCCGGCTTCCTCGGCTTCAAGCTGCTGCGCCCGGTCGCCGGCGAGGACCGCTACTTCGTGTTCACGGAGTGGGCGGACGAGGAGTCCTACGTCGCCTGGCGCGACGGGGAGGCCCGCAAGGCGCATAAGGGCGACTACGGCGCCTCCGTGGTGGACAAGGCCAACCTCCTGGAGTTCGAGGTGGTCATGGACGTGCCCGGGAAGGGCTGAGCCGGCCGCATGACCCGATGACCGGGGCCGTTGCCGGACCCCGGTTCAGTCGAATACGATTTCGATCATGGAAAGCGTGTTCGACGGATTCGCGATGGCCCGCCCGGGGGCGCGGTGATGGCCGCGGTCCCCGATCTCGGCGGGCTGGATCGCGAGGCCGCGATCGGCCGGCTGCGCCGGGCGATGGGCCGGATCGGCCCCGCCGCGCACCCCGCCGCGCCGGCCGCGCGCGCCCTGCCGACGCCTCCGGAGCTCTCCGGGATCCTCGCCGGCACCCTCATCCGGGGGGAAATCAGCACGTTGGACGCCCCCGGCACCCTGCTGTGCGCGCTGCTCGCCGCGGTCACCGCCGCCGGCGGGCACGCCGCGGTGGCCGGGGTGCCGGGGCTGCTGCCCGCGGTGGTCGCCGAACGCGGCGGGGACCTGGACCGGCTGCTGCTGGTGCCCGATCCCGGCGCGGATCCGCTCATGGTGCTGGGGACGCTCGCCGAGGGGGTGGACCTGCTCGTCGCGGATCTCGGCGCGCCGCCGCCGGCGGCGGCCCGGCGCCGGCTGCGCGCCCGGCTGCGCGACCCGGGCGCGGCCCTGGTGCAGCTCGGGCCGGCCTGGCCGGGATCGGTGGCCCGGCTGGGCTCGCGGGTGCTCGCGGTGGAGGGCCCGGCCGCCGGGGCGGGGCGGATCCGGGCGGTGCGGCATCTGGTGCACGCCGCCCCGGCGGGCCGGCCGGAGCGCCGGGTGCACTGGCTGGTCGGCGGCGGGCCGGCCACCGTGGAGGAGGCGGCGCCGGCCCGGCTGCGCGTGGCGCGATGAGCCGCACCCTGGTCATCTGGCTGCCGGACTGGCCGGTGCAGGCCGCCCGGCTGGCCGCCGGCGGCGATCCGGCGGAGGCCCTGGCCCCGGCGGCGGTGCTCGCCGGTGGCCGGGTGGCGGCCTGCTCCGGGGCGGCCCGGGCCGCCGGGGTGCGCCGCGGGATGGCCCGGCGCCGGGCGCAGGCGCTGTGCCCGGGGTTGCGCCTGGCCGAGGCGGATCCGGTGCGCGAGGCCGCCTGCTTCGAACCGGTGCTCGCCGCCCTCGGCGAGGTCGCCGCCGCGGTGGAGGCGCTGCGCCCCGGCCTGGTCGCGGTGGCCGCCGCCGGGGTGGCCCGCTACCACGGCGGGGAGGAGCGGGCCGGGGAGCTGCTCGCCGACGCCGCGGCGCTGGCCGGGGCGGAGGCGCGGCTCGGCGCGGCCGATGATCTGGTGGCCGCGGTGCTCGCCGCCCGCCGCGGGGCGCTGGTGCCGCCGGGGCGCACCGGGGCCTTCCTGCGCACCGTGTCCCTGGCCGAGCTCGCCGCGGAGGAGTCCCTGGGCTTCCCCGCCGAACTGGGCCGCACCTGGGCGGAGCTGGGCCTGCGCACTCTCGGCGAGCTGGCGGAGCTGCCCGCCGCGGACGTCGCCGGCCGCTTCGGCGCCGCCGGGGCCCGCTGGCACCGGGTGGCCCGCGGAGACGCCGGCCGGGCCCCGGCGCCCACCCCGCCGCCGCGGGATCTCGCGGTGCGGCACGTCCCGGAGGAGCCGGTCACCCGGGTGGACGAGGCGGCCTTCCTGGCCCGCTCCCTGGCCGCCCGGCTGCATGCGGAGCTGCGGGGCCGCGGCCTGGCCTGCGACCGGCTGGCGGTGGCGGTGGACTTCACCGACGGCGCCGCGCTGCGCCGGGTGTGGCGCTGCGCGGAGCCGCTCACCGAGCGGGCCACCGCGGACCGGGTGCGCTGGCAGCTCGACGGCTGGTTGGCCGGCGGCGGCGGGGCCGGGATCACGCGGCTCACCCTGGACCCGGTGGACGCCGCCCCCGCCGGGGCGAGCCGGGCGGCGCTGTGGGGCGGCCCGGATGCCGCGGCCGAGCGCGCCGGGGCGGCCGCCGCCCGGGTGCAGGGGCTGCTCGGCACCGCCGCGGTGGCCCGCCCGGTGCCGGTCGGGGGCCGCGGCCCGGGGGAGCGGGTGGCCCTGGTGCCGGTGGGGGAGCGCCCCCCGGCGGCCCCGCCCGGGCCCTGGCCGGGGGCGGTGCCGGCGCCGTCGCCGCCGGTGGCGCATCCGGCGGCGCGGGTGCGGCTGCTCGACGCGGCGGGGCGGGATGTGGCGGTCACCGGCCGGGGCGCGGCCACCGCGGCCCCGGCGACCCTGGTGCGCGGCACCCGGCGGCTGCCGGTGGCCTCCTGGGCGGGGCCCTGGCCGGTGGACGAGCGCTGGTGGGATCCGGAGCTGGCCCGCCGGGCAGCCCGGATGCAGGTGGTCGTCGACGGTCGCGGGGGCCCGGAGGCCTATCTGCTCATCGGGCACGCCGGCCGGTGGCGGGTGGAGGGCGCCTACCGCTAGTCGGCGGTCTCCACGTCGATGACGATCCGCTGCGGGGAGGACAGCCGGAACACCCGGAAGGGCCGCTTCTCGCCCTTGAGCGAGATCACGTACTGGGTCTGGCCCTCGAACATGCCGTAGCCGGCGACCTCCACGATCGCGGCGGTGCTGCGCGGGTGCACCTCGCCGACGGTGAGATCCTCGATGTCCAGCTCGAAGGGGTAGCCGGTGCCGGTGACGTCGAGCACCAGGGCCTGATCCCCGGGGTGGCTCACCGGCAGCCCGGAGCCGGGCTGGGCGGGGCTGTCCTCGTAGCGGACGTTCCAGCCGGCGTCGCCGTCGCCGACCAGTTCCACGACCACCCGGTCATAGCCCTCGTGGGCGCCGATCCGGACATCGGCGATGCCCAGGTCGTAGCCGTCGGCGCGCTCGGCGCGGGTGGACAGCCCGAACTCCCGGTCCTCCCCGGACCCGGGCTCCTCGGGGTCGAGGGTGGTCGTCGCGGTGGCGGTCTCGGTGGTCGTCGAGGTGGTCGTGGTGGTGCCGGCGTCGTCCGCCCCGCCGTCGGCGGCGGGGGTCTCGGAGGTGGTCCGGGCATCGCGGAAGGATACCGCGGAGCGCACGTCCTGGGACTCGTCATCGGGGCCGCAGCCGGCGGCGAGGGCCAGCAGGGCGGCCGCCGGGAGGGCGAGGCCGGCGCGGAGGAGGCGTCGGGTGCTGGGTGACGTCATACCCCCGACCGTAATTGGAGCGCCCCCGAAGAACCAACGCACGGGGCGAATGTTGCGGAAGTGATACCGGGGGCGGGCGCCGGGATGAGCGTTGTTAGGATGGCCTGCATGGACGATGCGGTGGACCGGGGCTGCGCCCCGGCGGGGCGCGATCCGCGCCGGCCGGGCCGCCGGCCGGCCCCGGCGGGCTGCTCCGACGTGGCCGGGGAGCCGCTGCCGGGCACCGCGAAACGGGCCCGGCTGCTGCTCGCCCTGGAGCACACCCGCGGCTGGGGCCGGGACATCCTCGACGGCGACGCGCTCGGGCCCGGGCTCACCGCCCGGATCCGCGACTGGCTCGGGGAACGCGATGCCGAACTGCAGTTCATCCGCCGGCCCGGCCGCGCCGGCCAGGACGACTCCGCCGGGCGCCGCCTCTACATCGCGCACTGCCCGCCGGATCAGCCCGGCGGGGCCCGGCTGGAGCGGCTCATCGTCGCCGGCCCGGAGCAGCTGCCCGGGCTGGACATCCGGCTGGGCCGGGCCACCCCCGGGGCGCACCGGGTGGGCCAGCCGCTGCTGCTGGTGTGCACCCACGGCAAACGGGACCGCTGCTGCGCGGTGAAGGGCCGGCCGATGGCGCGGGCGCTGCACAACGTGCACGGGGATCGGGTGTGGGAGACCTCGCACGCCAAGGGGCACCGCTTCGCGCCGACCATGCTGCTGCTGCCGTGGAACTACTCCTACGGGCGGATGAGCGTGGCCGAGGCGGACGCGATGCTGCGCGCCGCCGCGGAGCACCGGCTGGACCGCACCGGCTGCCGGGGCCGGGGGCTGTGGGGCCCGCGCGGCCAGGTCGCCGAGCTCGCCGCCCGGGAGGCCGCCGGGGCCTGGGGCCTCGACGACGTGCTCACCGTCAACGAGTCCCCGGCCGCCCCGGTGGTGCGGCTGCGCTCCGGGCGGCGCTACGCGGTGCCGCTGGAGGAGGTGGCGACCCCCGGGGTGCTCGGCAGCTGCGGGGACGCCCCGGCGGTGCAGCGCGGCTGGGCCGCGGCCGGGGCGCGCCCGCTGCCGGCTATCGGCGCATCACCCGCCGGGCCAGCAGATTGCCCAGGATCTGGGCGGCCTGCACGATGAGCACGATGACCAGGGTGGTCACCAGGGTGACGTTCCAGTCGAAGGCCCGGTAGCCGTAGACGATGGCGAAGTCGCCGAGCCCGCCGCCGCCGATGTAGCCGGCCATCGCGGACATGTCCACCACCGCGATGAAGGCGAAGGTGTAGCCCAGGATCAGCGGCCCCAGGGCCTCCGGGACGATCACGTCCCGGATGATCCGCCAGGGCGAGGCGCCCATCGCCCGGGCCGCCTCGATGATCCCCGGATCCACGGAGACCAGGTTCTGCTCCACCAGCCGGGCCACCGCGAAGGAGGCGGCCACGGACATGACGAAGATCGCCGCCTCGGTGCCGATGGTGGAGCCCACCGCGTTCTTCGTGATCGGGCCCATCGCGGTGACCAGGATGATGAAGGGGATCGGCCGGACCAGGTTCACCAGCAGGTTCAGCACGGTGTTCACCGGGCCGGAGGGCAGGATCCCGGAGCGCCGGGTGGTGAACAGGGCCACGCCCATGATCAGCCCGGCCAGCCCGCCGACCAGCATGGTCAGGGAGACCATCCACAGGGTCTCGCCGAAGGCGCCGATCATGCGGGGGCGCAGCTGCGCCCAGTCGGTGCCGGCGGCCAGCAGCGTCGTCGCCTGGTCGATCATCGGGTGACCTCCGTCTCGGTGCGGGCGGACCAGTCCCCGACGAGGGCGTCCACCGCGCCCGGGT
The DNA here is from genome assembly GCF_001941505.1 of Corynebacterium sphenisci DSM 44792. Lineage (NCBI taxonomy): Bacteria > Bacillati > Actinomycetota > Actinomycetes > Mycobacteriales > Corynebacteriaceae > Corynebacterium > Corynebacterium sphenisci. The sequence goes on from NZ_CP009248.1 coordinate 478,298, forward strand.
CGGGGGCCGCGCCGCCGGGGGCGGTGAGCAGCAGGGTGAGCCGGCCGAAGGCGTGCGCCTGCACGTTGGTGACCGAGCCGTGCGCCACGGAGACGGTGAGCCCGCGGGCGTCGGCGTCGGCGATGAGCCGGCTCAGCGGGGTCGAATCGTCGATCCGCACGGTGACCAGGGCGCCGTCGCCGGCGTGCTCGCGGGCGGAGTCGAGCTCCCGGCCCTCCGGGCGGTCCCGCAGGGCGGTGGCGGTGAAGCGGCGGGCGGTGCCGGTGACCGGGGCGGCGAAGATGTCGTGCACCGGGCCGGATTCGACCACCCGGCCGCCGTCCATCACCGCCACCCGGTCGGCGATCGCGCGCACCACGCTCATCTCGTGGGTGATCAGCACGATGGTCACCCCCAGGTCCCGGTTCACCCGGCGCAGCAGATCGAGCACCCCGGCGGTGGTCTCCGGGTCCAGGGCGGAGGTCGCCTCGTCGGCGAGCAGCAGCCGGGGGTCGGTGGCCAGCGCGCGGGCGATGCCCACCCGCTGCTTCTGCCCGCCGGAGAGCTGCTCCGGCCAGGCGTCGCCGCGGTCGCCGAGGCCGACGAAGTCGAGCAGCTCGGCGACCCGCTCGCGGCGGGCCGCCCGGCCCATCCCGGCCAGCTCCAGGGGGTAGGCCACGTTGCCGGCGACGGTGCGCGAGGAGAACAGGTTGAACTGCTGGAAGATCATGCCGATCTCGCGGCGGATCGCGCGCAGCTCGCGTTCGCGCATCCCGGCGATGTCCACCCCGTCGAGCAGCACCCGGCCGGAGCTGGGCCGCTCCAGGCCGTTGATGAGCCGCACCAGGGTGGACTTGCCCGCCCCGGAGTAGCCGATCACGCCGAGGATCTCCCCGGCGGCCACCTCCAGGTCGACGTCGGCGAGGGCGACGGCGCCGTCGAAGACCTTGCCCACGCCCTCGAGGCGCACGGTGGCGCCGCCGCGGGGATCACTCATCGTCGGCGGCGCGGGCGTCGTCCTCGGCGCGCTCCAGGATGGCCTGCAGCTCCTCGGCGGGGCGGTCCACCGGCACCGAGGTGCCGCGGGAGTCGCGGTCCACCGCGGCGAGCACCTCCGGGTCGTGCCAGAGCCGCACCAGGGTGGCCAGGTCCTCGTTGCCGGCGTTCTCCGGGGTGGTCACGAAGACGTTGATGTACGGCTCCGCGGCCGGATCGGAGGGGTCGTCCTGGTGGATGGCGCTGTTCGGGTCGATCCCGGCGCGCTCCAGGAAGGTGTTGTTGATCACCGCCGGCTTGCCCTCCCCGTAGGCCAGGGTGGTCTGCGCGGCGTCGACCGGGGTGACCCGCACCCGGGAGGCGTCCTCGTCGATGTCCAGGGGGGTGGGGTTGGCGTGCTCGCCGTCGAGGGCGAGCAGCCCGGCGGAGGCGAGCATGTTGATCGCCCGGCCCCGGTTGGTGGAGTCGTTGGGGATCGCCACCTCGGTGCCCTCCGGGATGTCGGCGACGTCGTCGCCGCCCTTCCAGAACAGCGCCAGCGGCACGATCTCGGTGGCGCCGATCGGCACCAGGTCGTCGTCGGCGCCGACGTTGTACTCCGCCAGGTACTTGATGTGCTGGAAGAGGTTGACGTCGAGCTGCCCCTCGGACAGGGCGGTGTTCACCGGCGGGTACTCGGCGAATTCGACGATGTCGAGCTCGATGCCGGCGTCGGCGGCCTTGGCCTCGAACACCGACCACGCCTCCTTCTCCCGGTCGGTGGTGCCGATCCGGATCGGGTCGCCCTCGCCGAGGGCCTCCCGGCCGTCGGCCCCGCAGCCGACGAGGCCGGCGGCGGTGATGGCCAGGGCCGCGCCCACGGCGCCGATGCGTCGCAGATTCATGGTGGTTCGTCCTTCAGGTCGGTGCGCCCGGCGCCGTTAGTAGACCGAGCTGTCTCTTTCGGGTTCCCACAGTAGCAGCGCGGCCCGGCCACGCGAAACCGCGACGTTAATCGAACATGCGTTTGCCCGGCGGTCCGGGGCGGCGGTAGCCTGCCGGGCATGAGCGACGACACCCCCCGCGCCCTGCCCTGGTCGCGGATCGAGCGGATCCTCTCCGGCGCCCCCGCCGGGCGGATCGAGCCCGGCTGGGGCGTCAACGGGATGCGCGCGCCCGCGCCCGCGCCCGCGCCGGCCCCGGCCCCGCCCCCGGCCGGGGCGGGGCGGGGGCTGCCGGTGGAGCTGCACTGCCGCAGCTCCCGGTCCTTCCTGATCGGCGCCTCGGAGCCGGAGCTGCTGGTCGCCGAGGCGGTCCGGCTGGGCCTGACCACCCTGGGCATCGCCGACCGGGACGGCCTCTACGGGGTGCCCCGCTTCGCCGAGGCCGCCGCCGAGGCGGGCCTGGCCACCGTGATCGGCGCCGAACTGGGCCTGCCGCATGCCCCGCTGACCGTGCTCGCCCGCGGCCCGGAGGGCTACCGGCGGCTCAGCCGGGCGCTCACCGCGGCGCATCTGGCGGATCGGGACAAGGACGTGGTGGCCTATCCGCCGCCGGCGGAGCTGGCCGCCGCCGCCGGCGGGCACTGGCAGGTGCTCGCCGACGCCGCCTGGCTGCCCCGCCTCGGGGAGCTGGTCGACGCCTTCGGCGCCGAGCACGTCGCCTGCGAGCACCGGCTCACGCTGACCCCCGAGGCCGCGGACGCCGACGCCGCCCTCGCCGCCGCCGCGGACCGGCTGGGGCTGCGCCGGGTGCTCTGCTCCGCGGCCACCGCCGCCGGCCCCGGCCAGGCGCGGGTGGCCGGGGCGAAGGCGGCGCTGCGCGCCCGGGAGAGCCTCGACGAGCACATCGCCCGGCTGCCGCCGGCCGGGGGGAGCTGGCTGCGCTCCCCGGCGGAGCTGGCCGCGGCCGCCGCGCGGCTGCCCGGGGTGGCCGCGGCCACCGCCGAGGTCGCCGCGGAATGCGCCTTCACCCTCGATCTCATCGCCCCCCGGCTGCCGGCCTGGGCGGATCCGGACGGCCGGGACGAGGCGGAGGTGCTGCGCGAGCTGACCCTGGCCGGGGCGGCCCGCCGCTACCGGGGCGACCCGGCGGCGCTGGCCCAGATCGACCGGGAGCTGGCGGTGATCGCCGACCTGGGCTTCCCCGGGTACTTCCTGATCGTGCATGACATCGTCGCCTTCTGCCGCCGGGAGGGCATCCTCGCCCAGGGCCGCGGCTCCGCGGCGAATTCCGCGGTCTGCTTCGCCCTGGGCATCACCAACGTCGACCCGGTCGCCGCCGGGCTGCTCTTCGAGCGCTTCCTCTCCCCGGAGCGCGACGGGCCCCCGGACATCGACCTGGACATCGAGTCCGGGCGCCGCGAGGAGGTCATCCAGTACGTCTACCGCCGCTACGGCCGGGACAACGCCGCCCAGGTGGCCAACGTGATCACCTACCGCCGGCGCGGCGCGCTGCGCGACGCCGCCCGCGCCCTGGGGCATCCGCCGGGCCTGGTGGACGCCTGGGTGCACGGCCGCGCGGAACCGCCCGCGGCGGTCGCCGAGCTCGCCGAGGGGCTGCGCGGCAGCCCCCGGCACCTGGGCATCCACTCCGGGGGCATGGTGATCTGCGATCGGCCGGTGTCCGATGTGGTGCCGGTGGAGTGGGCGCGGATGCGGGACCGCTCCGTGGTGCAGTGGGACAAGGACGACTGCGCCGCCGCCGGGCTGGTGAAGTTCGATCTGCTCGGCCTGGGCATGCTCGAGGCGCTGCACCACTGCATCGACCTGGTCGCCGAGCACCACGGCCGCCGGGTGGATCTGCACGCCATCGACGTCGCCGAACCCGCGGTCTACGACATGCTCTGCCGGGCCGACGCGATCGGGGTGTTCCAGGTGGAGTCCCGGGCCCAGCTGGCCACCCTGCCCCGGCTGCGCCCGCGGCGCTTCTTCGACCTGGTGGTGCAGGTGGCGCTGATCCGGCCCGGGCCGATCCAGGGCGGCAGCGTGCACCCCTACCTGCGCCGCCGCAATGGGGAGGAGCCGGTGGCCTACGAGCATCCGGTGCTGGAGCGCGCCCTGGGCAAGACCCTGGGCATCCCGCTGTTCCAGGAGCAGCTGATGCAGATCGCCGTCGACGCGGCCGGGTTCACCGGAGCCGAGGCCGATGCGCTGCGCCGGGCGATGGGCGCCAAGCGCTCCGCGGCGGCGATGGCCGCGCTGCGGGACCGCTTCCACGAGGGGCTGGCCAGCGCCAACGGGATCACGAGCGCGGCCGCGGACCGGCTCTGGGAGAAGATCGTCGCCTTCGCCGCCTACGGCTTCCCCGAATCCCACGCCCAGTCCTTCGCCTCCCTGGTGTACTTCTCCGCCTGGTTCAAGCTGCACTACCCGGCGGAGTTCTGCGTGGCGCTGCTGCGCGCCCAGCCGATGGGCTTCTACTCCCCGCAGACCCTGGTCGCCGACGCCCGCCGGCACGGGGTGGGCTGCGATGGGGTCAGCGTCAACGACTCGGGCGTCGCCCCGGACTGCCCGGGCGGGCGGATCCGGCTCGGCCTGGGCTCGGTGCGCGGCCTCGGCGAGGCCGCCGCGTGGCGGGTGGTCGCCGCCCGGGAGGACGGCGGCGCCTTCCGCGATGTCGCGGATCTGGCGCGCCGGGCCGATCTCGGCGTGGCCGCGGTGGAGGCGCTGGCCCGGGCCGGGGCGCTGGACTGCCTGGGCCTGGACCGGCGCCGGGCGCTGTGGGCGGCCGGGGTGGCGGCCACCGAGCACGCCGGGATGCTGCCCGGGCTCACCGCGGCGGACGCCCCGGCGCTGCCCGGGATGAGCGGTTTCGAGTTGGCTGCCGCGGATCTCGCCGGCACCGGGGTCACCCCGGGGGAGCATCCGCTGGCCGCGTTGCGCGCCGAGCTGGCCGCCGCCGGGGTGACCCCCGCCGCGGGGCTGCCGGATCTCGCCGACGGGGCCCGGGTGCTGGTCGCCGGGGCGGTGACCCACCGGCAGCGCCCGGGCACCGCCGGCGGGGTGGTCTTCCTCTGCCTGGAGGACGAGACCGGGCTGGTCAACGTGCTGTGCTCCCCGGGGCTGTGGCGGCGCTTCCGCGCGGTGGGCACCGTGGAGCGGGCGCTGGCGGTGCGCGGCCGGGCGCGGAACGCCTCCGGGGCGGTGACCGTGGTCGCCGACCGGCTTACCCCGCTGCGCGAGCTCACCGACTCGCCCGTGATCGCCGGGCGCAGCCGGGACTTCCGCTGATCAGGCCTCGGCGATGAGGAGCCGGTAGCCGCGGGCCTCCAGGGCGGCCCGCCACTCCTCGCTGAGCCCGTCGTCGGTGATGATCGTGTCCAGCACGTCCACCCCGCCGACCGAGGAGAAGGAGCGGCGGCCGAACTTGGTGGAGTCGGCGACGATCACCGCACGGGTGGCCCGGGAGGCCCGCGCCCGCGGCATCCTGGTCATCGGGCTGACCTCCCGGAAGTACACCGACGCGGTGGGCTCCCGGGTGCCCGACGGCACCAAGCTGCTCGACCACGCCGACATCCTGCTGGACAACCACGTCGACCCCGGTGACGCGGTGCTCTCCCGGGAGGGCCTGCCGCAGAGGTTCACCCCCGCCTCCGGGGTGACCTCCACCGCGATCCTGCACTCGCTGTCCGCGGCGATCATCGACGAGCTCGCCGGCCGGGGCATCGAGCCGCCGGTGTTCCTCGCCGCCAACCTCGACGGCGGCAAGGAGTGGAACGCCCGGCACATGGCGGCCAACGCGGACCGCATCTTCTACCTCTGATCGGGGGACCCCGCCGGCGGCGCCCCGCCGGCCGCGGCGCGCGGCCGGCGGGGCGCGGCGCTACCGTGGGGTGATGTTCGCGCCCCCGGAGCAGCCCACCTTCGCCCGACCCGTGCGCGGCGGCGACGTGGCCGCCGGCCTGGTCGCCTTCCTCGCCGCGGGGGCGGCCATGGTCGGCCTGGGGCTGCTGCTGGTGCACGCCGGCGCCGGGGCCTGGCTGGTGCCCGCCGGCGGGGCGCTGCAGGTGCTGCTGGTCTGGCTGGCGCTGCGGCTGCGCGGGTTCACCGCCGCGGACCTGGGCTTCACCGCCCCGCGCCGGCCCTGGCGGCTGCTCTGGCAGGTGCCCCTGGCCTGGGTGGCGATGATGCTGGTCGCGGCCCCGCTGGCGCAGGCGCTGCTCGGGCCGCGGCCGCCGGGCCCGGCGGAGGCCGATGCCGAGGCGGTGCGCACGGCGGTGGGCGAGCCCGCGGCGCTGGTCTCGCTGGTGCTGCTGATGACCCTCGTGATCCCGGCGCTGGAGGAGATCGTGTTCCGCCGGCTGCTCTACGGCTGGCTGGAGCGGCGGTGGGGGGTGGGGGTCGCGGTGGCCGCCTCCGCGGCGGTCTTCGGCGCGGCCCATGTGCTGCCGGAGGCGGTGCTCATCATCGGCGCGCTCGGCGTGGCCACCGCGGTGCTCGCCCGGGTGCAGCGCTCGCTGTGGGCCCCGTTGGCGCTGCACATGTTCAACAACACCATCGTGGTGGCGGCGATCCTGGCCCTCGGCTGAGCCGGAAGCGGCGCGTTTTCCCCGGTTGTCGGCGGGGTGCGGATCCGGTTTTACGTGGCGACCAACATTGCGCTAGGGTCGCAATGAAAAAAGATTTCGGTAAGGCACAATGAATGCGTGAATGCGCAGGTAAGGGGATTTTGTGAAGAACACCCGAACGGCTGCCTTCGCGGCCACGGCCGCGCTCGCCCTGGCGCTGGGCGCCTGCTCCGGCGATGACGGCGCCGCCGCCGGACCCGCCGGCGATGATGCGGTGACCGTGGTCGCGACCACCACGCAGATCTGCGACTACGTCACCCAGATCGCGGTCGACGAGTCCGCCGACGCCGAGCTCGCCTTCACCAAGCACGACTCCGAGGGCGACGTGTCCACCGCCGGCGCGGATCCGGCGGATGCGGCCACCTCCCTGGAGCTGACCTGCCTGCTCGCGCCGAACGCCTCCGCCCACGAGCACGAGATGACCCCGCAGCAGATGCAGGCGCTCTCCGACGCGGACCTGTTCCTGGTCTCCGGGGTGGACCTGGAGAACTTCCTCGACTCCGCGGTGGAGTCCTCCGGTTTCAGCGGGATCATGGGCGTGACCTCCGGGGTGCTGTCCTCGGTGGAGGTCGATGACCCGGAGAAGCAGGAGTCCATCGAGGCGGAGCTGCCCTACGAGGTCTACCGCGGCGACGAGAAGGTCGACGTGGAGCCGTGGCCCTTCCCGCCGCCGAACCCGGGCGAGGCCCCGGAGTTCCGCTTCGACCCGCATGTGTGGACCTCCCCGGCCTTCGCCAAGGTGCAGGTGCACAACATCGGCGAGGCGCTGAAGAAGATCGCCCCGGACAACGCGGAGCTCTTCGACCGGCACGTGGACCGCTACGAGGACGAGCTCGACGATCTGGACGCCTGGGCGAAGGAGACCCTGGAGTCGGTGCCGGAGGGGAACCGGGTGCTGTTCACCTCCCATGACGCCTTCGGCTACTTCTCCAACCGCTACGACATCGACTTCATCGGCACCGCGCTGTCGGACTTCTCCGCCCAGCAGGACGCCACCGCCGACCACATCCGGGAGGCGGCCGAGCAGGTCAAGGAGTCCGGGGCGGTGGCGCTGTTCGCCGAGAACTCCAACAACTCCAAGTCCATCGAGGCCATCGCCCGCGCCGCCGGGGTGAAGGCCATCATCGGCGATGACGCGATGTACGGCGACTCCCTGGGCCCGGAGGGCTCCGAGGGCGAGACCTACATCAAGTCGATCATCCACAACGTCAAGGCCCTGGCCAACGCCTGGGGCGGCACCATCGCGGAGCTGCCCGAGTCGATCCGGGACTCCGACGTCGCCTAGCCGGCACCCGCCGCGGGCGGGGGCGCCACGCCCCCGCCGCCCCCGGCCCCGGAGCGCGCCCCGCGCGCCCCGGGGCCGCGGGCGCGTCCGGGGGCAAACGGAAACGAAAACCGCTTTCACCCCGGGTGCGGGGCCCCACCCACCGAAGGAACACAGGACATCGCGATGTTCTACACACGTCAAGGAAGCGCAGCCATCCCCACCACCGACGACACCACCCGCCGCCCCCGCCGGGGCGCCGCCGACGCCGGCCCCGCCCTCGTCTTCGACGACGCCGCCTTCAGCTACGGCGGCCCGCCCGCCCTCGCCGGGGTCACCGGCACCGTGCAGCGCGGCGAGGCGCTGGCCCTCATCGGCCCCAACGGCTCCGGCAAGACCACCCTGCTGCGCGGGGTGCTGCGCACCGTCACCGTCACCGGGGAGATGCGGGTGCTCGGCCGGGAGGTCGGCAAGGTGCGCAAGGGCGCCATCGGCTACGTGCCGCAGATCGCCGATCTCGACCCCACCTTCCCGATCACGGTGCGCCAGGTGGTGGAGATGGGCCTCATCGCGGAGACCGGGTGGCTGAAGCCCCTCGGCGCCGCCCGGCGCCGCCGGGTCACCGCCGCCCTGGAGCGGGTGGACATGGCCTCCCGGGCCTCGATGCGCTTCGGGGACCTCTCCGGCGGGCAGAAGCAGCGGGTGCTGGTCGCCCGCTCCATCGTCGCCGAACCCGAGCTGATCCTCCTCGACGAGCCCTTCAACGGCCTCGACGAGCCCAACCGGATCGCCCTGGTCGGGATCATCCGCTCCCTGAAGGCCGAGGGCGTGGCGGTGGTGGTGTCCACCCACGACATCGGCCTGGCCAACGAGACCTGCGAGAAGGTGCTGCTGCTGGCCAACCGCCAGATCGGCTTCGGGCCGCGGGCGGAGGTGCTGGTCCCCGAGCTGGTCGCCGAGGCCTACGGCGGGCGCAGCGCGGACGCGCTCATCGGCACCGGCCTGGAGGAGGAGCCGCATGCCGGATAGCGTCGTCGATCCCCTCATGGCGGGCATCGACGGGCTGCGCCTGCTGCTCGCCGACGTACCCGGGCTGCAGACCGTGGCCGGGGCCCCGTTCCTGTTCCGCCCCTTCGTCATGCTCATGTTCCTCGGCGTGGCCGCCGGCCTGGTCGGGGTGATCGTCAACCTGCGCTGCATGGAGTTCAACGCCGAGGCGATGGTGCACTCGGTCTTCCCCGGCATCGTCGCCGGCGCCGTCTACGGCGGGATCGAGAAGATCGTGCCCGGGGCGGCGATCGTCGCGGTCATCGTGGCCGTGGCGCTGACCGCCCTGGGCCGGGCGCATGGCGTCAACGAGGCCGGTACCGCCGTGGTGCTCACCAGCTTCTTCTCCTTCGGCATCGTGCTCAGCCTGTGGAAGGGCGACATGTCCGGCCAGCTGGAGGCGCTCATGTTCGGCCGCCTGCTGGAGGTCTCCGACCGCCGGCTGGTGGAGTCCATCCTGGTCTGCCTGGTCGCCCTGGCGGTGATCGCCGCATCCTGGCGGGTGCAGGTCTTCCGGGCCTTCGACCGGGACGGGGCGCAGGCCCTGGGCGTCAACGGCACCCTGGTGGACTTCCTCGCCAACGCCGCGATCGCCGCGGTGGTGGTGGCCTCCTCCTCCGCGGTGGGCGTGCTGCTCGTGGTCGGCTACCTGGTGGTGCCGGGCGCCGCCGGCCGGCTCATCGCCAACCGGATCGGGGTGATGATCCCGATCGCCATCGCGGTGGGCGTCGCCGGCGGCTACCTGGGCATGCTCGCGATGACCGCGGACACCCCGCGGCCGGTGTCCCCGCAGGCCGCGGTGGCGCTGGCCGTGATCGCCGTCTACGTGGTGCTGCTGCCCATCGGGGCCTGGCTGCGCCGGAAGGGGGCGCCGGCATGACCCCGGACACCGATTTCAGCGTCGGGATCTGGACCATCCTCGGGCTGCCGCTGGCCGAGGCGATCCTGATCGGCGCGCTCGGCGGCCTGGTCGGCTGCCTGGCCGTGCTCAACCAGCGGATCTTCTTCACCGAATCGGTCACCCACGCCACCTTCCCCGGGGCGGTGCTCGGGGTGGTCGCCGCCGGGCACCTGCTCGCCGGGGTCGGCGATCGGCACACCGTGCTCTCGCTGAGCCTCTTCGTCGGCGCCGCCCTGGCCTGCCTGCCGATGGCCTGGCTGATGCACCTCATCGCCAAGGTGCCCGGCCAGTCCTCCCAGGCCGCGGCGGGGATCGTGCTCACCCTCGGCTTCGCCCTCGGCTACTTCCTGGCGAAGTGGTTCCAGCCGCTGCCGCTGAAGATCGAGGGCTTCCTGGCCGGGTCCATCCTCAGCGTCAACCGCACCGACGTGATCTCGGCGGGGGTGGTGCTGGCGCTCGCCGTGCTGGTCACCGCCGTGGCCGGGCGCCGGCTGGTGTTCTACGCCTTCGACGGCTCCGGCTACCGGGCCACCGGCATGTCCGGCGGCGCCGCCTCCGGGGTGATCCTGGTGCTCATCGTCGCCGCCGTGGTGGTGCTCATCCCCGCGGTGGGCACCATCCTGCCGGTGGCGCTCATCGCCGCCCCCGCGGCGGCGCTGGCCCCGATGCTGCGCTCCTGGCGCACCCTGGTGCTGCTCGCCCCCGTCGCGGGGATGCTCATCTCGGTGACCGGGCTGTGGCTCGGCGTGATCCTGGGCATGTCCTCCGGCGGCATGATCGCCCTGGTCGCCGGGGTGTTCTACGTGGCCGTGGCGGGGCTGCGCAAGCTGCTGCCGGCCCGCCGCCCCGGGGTGGCGGCCGAGCAGCCGGCCGAGGAGGCGGCGCGGGTCTAGCCGCTCAGTCGAAGCGGCGCAGCCGCGCCGCCTCGGCGAGCATCCCGTGCTCGCCGAGGAAGCGCAGCAGCTCCCCGGCGATCCGGCGCCGGGAGCGCGGTTTGACGAACTGGTGGCCCTCGTCGGGCAGCAGCAGCAGCTCCGCGGTGCGGCCCAGCTCCAGCAGCGCCCGGCGCATCCGATCCGACTCCGCCGGCGGCACCGCGCCGTCGGCGGCGCCGTGGATGAACAGCACCGGGGCCCGCAGATCCGGGGCGTGGGTGAGCGGGGAGATCGCCTCCAGCAGCTCCGCGTCGTGCATCGGGTAGCCGTACTTCGGGTACGCCGCCGAGGCCAGCCACGGCTCCGTGGACTCGAAGTAGCTGGCGAAGCTGGTCATCCCGCAGGCGTCCACCACCGCCCGGAAGATCCCCGGCTCCAGGGCCGCGGCGAGCAGCGCCAGGTAGCCGCCGTAGCTGCGCCCGCCCACCGCCAGCCGGCGGGGATCGGCGATGCCCGCGTCGACCAGGAAGGCCGCGGCATCGACCACGTCCTTGATCGCGGCGAAGCGGCCGTAGCGGTCGTCGGCGTGCTGGAAGGCCCGGCCCGCCCCCGAGGAGCCCCGGATATTCGGCGTGAACACGGTGATCCCGGAGTCCACCAGGGTGGCCAGGATGTCGTGGTGGCCGGGCCGGGCCTGCCGCTCCGGGCCGCCGTGCAGGTGGATGTAGGTCGGCCGCGGCCCCTCGTCGCCGCGTTCGTCGTGGTACACCCAGCCGGAGAGCTCCAGGCCGTCCCGGGCGGTGAAGCGCACCAGCTCCGGGGCGTCGTCGGCCCGGGAGAGGCGCACCAGCCCGGCGGAGCGGTCCGGGTCCAGCGGCTCCAGCCGCCCGGAGCCGGTGCGCAGCACCTCCACCGCCGGGGGCAGCCCGGGGCCCTCCACGGTCACCGCCAGCACCGAGCCGTCGGCGCTGATGGACAGTCCCGCGGCGACCATCCCGGCCAGCTCCACCCCGCGCCGGGCGCGCACCGACTGCCGGGCGCCCAGGGTGAGCACCTCCAGGGAGGACACCCCGCCGGTGTTCCACAGCACCGCCGCCGCGCCGCCGTCCTCGCTCACCGCCAGCTCGTCGACGTCGGCGTCCGCGGCGGCGAGCAGCTCCACCACCTCGGTGGCCTCCCCGCGCACCCCCACCCGCAGCACCCGGCGCCGATCCCCGCCATGGTCGGTGATCAGCAGCACCGCCAGATCCTCGTCCGGGGCGCCGGGCAGGATCACCCCCTCCTCGGTCATCGCCCCCGGATCCGGGGGCAGCAGCGGCAGCCAGCGCCCGTCCGGGCTGACCAGCAGCAGCTCCCGGGAGCCGCGCGGGCCCACCCGCATCAGGGCGTGCCCCAAATGCGCGTCCACCAGCCGGGCGTCGGTGCGCCGGTCCAGCACCCGGGCGCCCCCGGTGGCCGGGTCCACCAGCCGGGCCTCGGCCACCGCCGCCCCGGTGACCACGTCCATCGCCACGGTCGCCCCGTCCCAGGTGACCAGGGAGGCGCGCACATCGCCCTCCATCCGCAGCTGCCGGGCCGGGCCCGCCCCGGCGCAGGTGGACACCAGCCAGGTCTCCAGCCGCTCCGAGCCGCGCGGGGCGACCTCGCAGGCCAGCCACGCCCCGTCCGGGGAATGGGCCAGCCGGGTCACCGGACCGTCCACCGGCAGCGGGATCGCCCGCTCCGCGGACACCCCGTCCGCGCCGAGCCGGGCCACCACCGCCCGCGGGTAGCCGCCGTCGCGGACCAGGTAGGCGATGGACCCGCCGTCGGGGGCGAGGGAGGAACCGTAGGTCTGGCGCATACCCGGCGATTCTAGGGGCCGTATCCTGGGACGGTGCCGATCCCGCCCGCCGCCCCGCCCCCGCTGCACATCGTCTTCGACCGCCCGCGCATCCCGCCGAACACCGGCAACGCGATCCGGATGTGTGCCGGGGTGGGCGCCATGCTGCACCTGGCCGGGCCGCTGGGCTTCGATCTGGCCGACCGGCACCTGCGCCGCGCCGGGCTGGACTACCACGATCTCGCCGAGGTGCGGGTGCACGCCGGCCTGGACGAGGCGCTGTCGGCGATCCTGGCGGCGGATCCGGCGGCCCGGGTGTTCGCCTTCACCACCACCGCGGGCACCCGGCACGTCGACATCGCCTACCGGGAGGGGGACGTGCTGCTCTTCGGCACCGAGACCACCGGGCTGGACGAGGCGACCCTGGCCGATCCCCGAATCATCGGGCAGGTGCGGATCCCGATGCTGCCCGGCCGGCGGTCGATGAACCTGTCCAACTCCGCGGCGGTGGCCGCCTACGAGGCGTGGCGGCAGCTGGGTTTCCCGGGCGGGGTGTGAGCGGCGCGCCTCCGGGGTCGGTGGGGCTACTGGAAAATTTTCCAGTAGCTTTCCAGTACCGGAAAAGCACCTGGTCACATGGGGTGCCCCAGTGGAAAGAGGCTTTCCAGTAGGTTTCCAGTGGTCCCGAGGGGGTGCGGTGGGCGTGCCGCCGCCGTGATGCCCCGGGGTGTCCGGGGGAGCCCCCGACGGCGCCCCGGTGCCGGGAACGCGCCTGGTCACCCGGGGTCCGCCGGTGGGGGCCGGGGTCCGGGCGGTCGGCCTTTGCGGTGCGGGGTGTGCCGGTGGGGCTACTGGAAAATTTTCCAGTAGCTTTCCAGTAGCGGAAAAGCGCCTGGTCACGAGGGGTGATCCAGTGGAAAGGGGCTTTCCAGTAGGTTTCCAGTGGCCTTCCGGGACGCCGTGGCCGAGTGCCGGGGCGGGCCCGTCCCGGCCCGGGGCGGGTGCGCCACCTGACATACTGGGGGCCATGACCGCGACGAAGCTGGACGGCAACCTGTACCGAGGCGAGATCTTCGAGGATCTCGCCGCCCGCGTGGCGAAGCTGGCCGAGGCGGGGGTGACCCCGGGCCTGGCCACCGTGCTGGTCGGCGATGACCCGGGCAGCCACTCCTACGTGAAGATGAAGCACCGCGACTGCGAGCAGGTCGGCATCCGCTCCATCCGCCGGGACCTGCCGGCGGAGACCACCCAGGAGGAGCTGGAGCAGGTCATCGCCGAGCTCAACGCGGATCCGGGGTGCACCGGCTACATCGTGCAGCTGCCGCTGCCCGGCCACCTCGACGAGAACCGGATCCTGGGCCTCATCGACCCGGACAAGGACGCCGACGGCCTGCACCCGGTGAACCTGGGCAAGCTGGTGCTCAACGAGCCCGCCCCGCTGCCGTGCACCCCGAACGGGTGCATCCACCTGCTGCGCCGCTACGGGGTGGAGCTGGCCGGGGCGAAGGTGTGCGTGATCGGCCGCGGGGTCACCGTGGGCCGCCCGATCGGGCTGATGCTCACCCGGCGCAGCGAGAACGCCACGGTCACCCTCTGCCACACCGGCACCCGGGACCTGGCCGCGGAGACCCGCGCCGCGGATGTCGTGATCGCGGCGGCGGGGGTGCCGCATATGCTCACCCCGGACATGGTCAAGGAGGGCGCGGCGGTGCTCGACGTGGGCGTCTCCCGGGTCGAGGGCAAGCTCGCCGGGGACGTGCACCCCGGGGTGTGGGAGGTCGCCGGGCACGTGTCCCCGAACCCGGGCGGGGTGGGCCCGCTGACCCGGGCCTTCCTGGTGCGCAACGTCGTCGAGCGCGCCGAACGGCTCGCCGGGATCTGAGCCGATCCGGATGAGGGAGATCGCCCGCCGCGCGGACCCGGGGGAGCTGCCGGACCCGCTGGCCAACCCGCACAGCCCCCCGCGCGCCCGCGGCGCGCACTGGGACCGGCGGATCCAGCTGGCGCTGATCGGCCTGCTCTGCGCCGGCTTCGGCGCCTTCGGGGTGTTCCTCGGCCTGGAGCGCTGGCGGCGGGCCACCTTCACCCTCGGGCTGACCATGATGTACTTGGCGCTGCTGCGCCAGTACCTGCCGGATTCCATGATCGGGGTGTTCTCGGTGCGCTCGCGCACCTTCGACCTGGTCTTCGGGCTCTTCCTCGGCGGGTCGATGGTCTTCCTCGCCGCCAGCGTGGACGCCCTGGGCAGCTAGCCGGCGAGCGCCGCGGCCGCCGCCGCGGCATCGGGATCCCCGAGGTTCCCGGGAGGCGATCCGGCCGAATGCCGGGGCGCTCATCGCCCGGCGTCGAGGAACTCCAGCACGATGTCCTCCACCTGGTCGAATTCGGTGAGGAAGCCGTCATGGCCGGTGGGCGAGTCGATCCGGCGCAGCCCCAGGCAGTTGCCCAGGTTGCGGGCCAGGTGCTCCTGCTGGTGGAAGGGGTAGAGGATGTCGGTGTCCACCCCGGCGACCATGGTGGGCACCGTGGAGGCGGCCAGGGCGTCGTTCAGCCCGCCGCGGCCGCGGCCGATGTCGTGCCGGTTCAGGGTGTCGGTGAGGGTGACGTAGCTGCCCGCGTCGAAGCGGGCGGCGAGCTTGTCCGCCTGGTGGTCGAGGTAGCTCTCCACCTGGAAGCGGTCCGCGGTGCGCATCGGGCCCAGCGGGTCCTCCCCGGGCTGGGCGGCGGCGCCGAAGCGGTCGTCGAGCTCGAGTTCGCCCCGGTAGGTCAGGTGGGCCACCCGGCGGGCGAAGCCCAGGCCCCGGTCCGGGGTGCGCCCGGTGCCGTGGTAGTCCCCGCCCAGCCAGTCCGGGTCGGATTCGATGAACTGGATCTGGGCGGACTGGATGCCGATCTGCCAGGCGCTGGCCCGGGCGCCGACGCACAGCACCAGGGCCCGGTCCACCTCCTCGGGGTGCATCAGGGACCATTCCAGGGCCCGGGCCCCGCCGAGGGAGCCGCCGATCACCGCCGCCAGCCGGGTCACGCCCAGGGCGCGCAGCGCGGCGCGCTCCACGGTGACCGTGTCGCGCACCGAGATCGCCGGGAAGCGGGAGCCCCAGGCGCCGCCGTCGGGGTGCGGGGAGCCGGGCCCGGTGGTGCCCCGGCAGCCGCCGATCACGTTGGTGCAGATGATGCAGTACCGGTCGGTGTCCAGGGCCCGGCCGGAGCCGATCATGCCGTTCCACCAGCCGGGGGTGGGGTGATCCTCCCCGGCCGGGCCGCAGGCGTGCGCGTCCCCGGTGAGGGCGTGCTCCAGCAGGATCACGTTGTCCCGTTCCGCGTTGAGCCGGCCCCAGCGCTCGAAGGCGACCGTGACGTCGGCGATGACGGCGCCGGCCTCGGTGACCACGTCGCCGACGGCGACGGAGCCGGGCCGGCCCTCCGGGGGCAGCTGAGCGGGGTGCATGCGGACTAGACTACTCGGTCCGCAGCCGCGGCGGGCGGGGGCCGATTATGCTGGGCACATGAACCGGCCGCATCGACGCGCCGCCGCGGCCCTGGCCGCGGCGCTCACCCTCGTCCTGGCCCCGGCGGCCCCCGCCGCCGCGGCCACCGTGCACCTGGACCCGGCCGACCCGGCGGCCCTGGGCCGGGTGCCGGGCAACCCCGATGACCCGGCGCTGCGCGCCGCCGCGCCCCCGCCGGGGGTCAACGACCCGGCCTGCGTGCCCGACCCGGCGCATCCGGAGCCGGTGGTGCTGCTGCACGGCACCTGGTCCAACCAGGCCCGCTGGGCCTATCTCGCCGATGCGCTGCGCGGGCGCGGGCACTGCGTGTGGACCACGAACTTCGGCCGGGAGCCGGTGAGCGCGCTGGGCGCCCCGCTGCGGCCCTGGGTGCACGGCAACGGCGACATCCGCGCCGCCGCCGGGGAGGTCGCCGCCTTCATCGAGGAGGTGCGCGCGGCCACCGGGGCGCCCCGGGTGGCGGTGGTCGGCCACTCCCAGGCCGGGGCGCTGCTGAAGTACTACGTCAACGAGCTCGGCGGGGCGGGGCGGGTGTCCCGGATGGTGGTCGCCGCCGGTTCCCAGCACGGCACCGATATGCGGGGCATGTCCGCGCTGCTGTGGTCCATGTTCGGCCCGGTGCCCGAGGCCGCGGCCCTGGTCACCGGCACTGCGGCGCTGCAGCAGCTGGACCGCTCCGGTTTCACCGCCGAACTGGACCGCCTTCCGGACACGGTGGCGCCGATCCGGTACACGGTGCTGGTCACCGCCGACGACACCACGGTGACCCCGCCGGAGTCGGGCTTCCTCGAGGCCGCCCCGGGCGTGGACCTGGTCAACCTGGAGGTGCACGCCGCCTGCGGGGGAGTGGCCCGGGAGATCCCGCATGACCGGATGACCATCGACCCGGCGGCGGTGTCGCTGCTGGTGTGGGGCCTGGAGCGGGGGCCCGGGGAACAGGCCCCGCCGGCCTGCGCGGGTGACTGGGCGGTGGACGAGGACGACCTGGTCGACCCGGTGCCGGCCTGGGACCTCTTCGGCTCCTCCGGGGCGGCCTAGATCGCGGCGAAGGCCCCGTCCAGGTCGGCGATGATGTCCTCGACCTCCTCCAGGCCCACCGAGAGCCGGATGGTGGCCTGGGTGACCCCGGCCCCGGCGTTCTGCTCCGGGCTGCACTGGGAGTGCGTGGTCGAGGCCGGATGCACCACCAGGGAGCGCACGTCGCCGATGTTGGCCACGTTGGAGTGCAGCTTCAGCGCGTCGATGAAGGCC
Source organism: Corynebacterium sphenisci DSM 44792 (assembly GCF_001941505.1). Taxonomy (NCBI): domain Bacteria; kingdom Bacillati; phylum Actinomycetota; class Actinomycetes; order Mycobacteriales; family Corynebacteriaceae; genus Corynebacterium; species Corynebacterium sphenisci. The sequence continues at coordinate 495,490 of NZ_CP009248.1, forward strand.
CAGGCGCGCTCCCGGTCCGCCGCCGCGTCCCCGGCGCCGGCGAGATCGAAGGCGAGCACCGCGCCCGCCCCGGGCAGGCCGAGCCGCTCCTTGACCCCGTACCAGGGCGAGTCGGGCAGGCCCGGGTAGGCGACCCGGGCGACCTTCGGGTGCGCGGCGAGGTGCTCGGCGACGACCTGGGCGCTGTCGTTGTGCCGGCGCATCCGCAGCGGCAGGGTGTCCAGGCCCTGGGCGATGAGCCAGGCGTTGAAGGGGCTCGGCGCCGCCCCGGTGTCGCGCAGCAGGCCCACCCGGGCCTTGAGCCCGTAGGCGGCCTCGCCGAAATCGGCGTAGCGCAGCCCGTGGTAGGCCGGGTCCGGGGTGACGAAGTCGGGGAACACCGGCTCGCCCTCGCGGGTGGCGGACCAGTCGAAGCCGCCGCCGTCGACCAGGATGCCGCCCAGGGCGGAGCCGTTGCCGGTGTAGAACTTCGTGGTCGAGGCGATCACGATGTCCGCGCCCAGCTCCAGCGGGCGCATCCCCCAGGCGGTGGGGATGGTGTTGTCCACGATGAGCGGCACCCGGTGCGCATGCGCGACCTCGGCGACCATCGGCACGTCGAGCACGTCGGCCTGCGGGTTGGCGATCGACTCGGCGAAGAAGGCCCGGGTGTTCGGGCGCACCGCCGCCGCCCAGGACTCCGGGTCGTCGGGGTCGGCGACGTAGCCGACGGAGACGCCCATCCGGGGCAGGGTCACCGAGAACAGGGTGTCGGTGCCGCCGTAGAGCCGCGGCGAGGCCACGACATGGTCCCCGGCCCGGGCCAGGTTGAGGATCGCGGCGGTCTCCGCGGCCATCCCGGAGGCGAAGAGCACCGCGTGCGCCCCGCCCTCCAGGGCCAGGAAGCGCTCCTCCACCGCGGCGACGGTGGGGTTGTTCAGCCGGGTGTAGATGTAGCCCGGTTCGGAGAGGTCGAACCGGGCCGCGCCGGTGCGGCAGTCGTCGAAGACGTACGCGGTGGACATGTGGATCGGCAGGTTGCGGGAGCCGTGGTCGGAGTCCACGGGCTGGCCGGCGTGGATCGCGCGGGTGCCGAAGCCCCACGCGGCCGCCTCGGAATTGTCGTATCGGGTGGTCATCGCCCCTCCTGGTGCATGCGTGCGCCGCCGCGGTCGGCGGCCCGTGCCCAGTGATGGTAGCCGCGGCGCCGGCGGCCACCCCGTTTCCGGGGCGGCCGCCGGGGCCGGGCGGGCGCCTAGAGGCCCACCGCGGCGAAGGCGCCCTCCAGGTCGGCGATGATGTCCGCGGCGGCCTCGATGCCCACCGCCAGGCGCACCGTGGCCTGGGAGATCCCGGCCCGGGCCAGGCCGTGTGCATCGGACTGGGAGTGCGTGGTGGTCGCCGGGTGGATGACCAGGGAGCGCACGTCGCCGATGTTGGCGACGTTGGAGTGCAGCTTCAGCGCGTCGATGAAGGCCCAGGCCCGGGCCCGCACCTGCTCCTCGGACTCGTCCGCGCCGGCGGCGAGATCGAAGGAGAGCACCGCCCCGGCCCCGGCCAGGCCCAGCTTCTCCTTGGTCGCGTGCCAGGGGGAGTCGGGCAGGCCGGCGTAGTTGACCTTGGCCACCCCGGCCCGGCCGGCGAGGTGCTCCGCGACGGCCCGCGCATTGGCGTTGTGCCGCTCGATGCGCAGGGCCAGGGTGTCCAGGCCCTGGGCGAGCACCCAGGCGTTGAAGGGCGCCGGCGCGGCCCCGGTGTCGCGCAGGATCCCGGCCCGGGCGCGCAGCGCGAAGGCCGGCGCGCCGAGCTCGGCGAAGCGCAGCCCGTGGTAGGCCTCGTCGGGTTCGGTGAAGTTGGGGAAGAGGTCCCGGCCGTCGCGGGTGGCGGTCCAGTCGAAGCGGCCGCCGTCGACGATCACCCCGCCGAGCGCGGAGCCGTTGCCGGTGAGGTACTTGGTGGTGGAGCACACCACCACGTCCGCGCCGAGCTCCAGGGGGCGCAGCAGCGCGGCGGTGGCCACCGTGTTGTCCACGATGAGCGGCACGGAGTTGCGGTGCGCCACCTCGGCGATGACCGGCACGTCGAGGATGTCCGCCTGCGGGTTGGCGATCGACTCGGCGTAGAAGCCGACCGTGTTGTCCCGCACCGCGGCCTGCCAGGACTCCGGGTCGTCGGGGTCCTCCACGAAGGTGGCCTCGATGCCCAGCCGGGGCAGGGTCACCTTGAACAGGGTCTCGGTGCCGCCGTAGAGCCGCGGGGAGGTCACGATGTGGTCCCCGGCCCGGGCCAGGGTGAGGATCGCGGCGGTCTCCGCGGCCTGCCCGGAGGCGAAGAGCACCGCGGCCACGCCGCCCTCCAGGTTCGCCAGGCGCTGCTCCACCGCGTCCACGGTGGGGTTGGTCAGCCGGGTGTAGATGGGGCCCGGGTCGGCCAGGCCGAAGCGGGCGGCGGCGTGCTCGGCGCTGTCGAAGACGTAGGAGGAGGTGTTGTAGATGGGCAGGTTGCGCGAGCCGGTCTGCGCATCGGGGGCCTGGCCCACGTGGATGGCCCGGGTGGCCAGGTCCCAGCCGGCGGCGTCGGAGTTGTCGTAGCGGGTGGTCATGGTGGGGTCCTTTACGTCGTCGGGGTGTTGGCTCGCAAGATTAATGAACCGCTTGGTCTATCGCAAGTCCCCAGCACATCAGGGTTTTAGGGCATGGTGGCGAAGACTCCCGAACAGAGCTGTCGGTTGGCCGTGGGTGGTGATTCCGGGAAGCGGGCGCGTGCGTCGTATCCTCGGTACCCGGGGACCCCGCATGCGGCCGCCCGCCTGCGGATACCCCGCGGACCGACGATCCGGGCGCATCCGCGAAGACGGCGGCAAGAGAGGGCAAGAACAACGTGAACGGCACGACGGTCCAGACCCGACCCGGCCCCGGGGCCAAGGCCCCCACGGACATCGCCTGGCACCTCTCCTTCGGCGTGCTCGCCGCGGGCACCCTGGTCGCCTTCATCATCTGGTCCACGGACCGGATGCCGGAGGGCGCCAGCATGCCGATCCTGCTGACCACCATCGCCTTCGGCTTCTTCATGGCCTTCAACATCGGCGGCAACGACGTGGCCAACTCCTTCGGCACCTCCGTCGGCGCCGGCACCCTGTCCATGAAGCAGGCCCTGATCATCGCCGCGATCTTCGAGGTCGGCGGGGCGGTGCTCGCCGGCGGGGAGGTCACCGACACGGTGCGCTCCGGGATCGTGGACCTCGACGCGGTGGCGCTGCCGCCCATGGACTTCGCCTTCATCATGATGTCCTCGCTGCTCGGCGCCGCGATCTGGCTGCTCGCCGCGACCCGGCTGGGCTGGCCGGTGTCCACCACGCACTCCATCATCGGCGGCATCGTCGGCGCCGCGCTCACCCTCGGCCTGGCCACCGGCACCGGCGGCCTGGAGATGGTGCAGTGGGGCGGGATCGGCGAAATCGCCGCCTCCTGGGTGCTCTCCCCGGTGCTCGGTGGCCTCGTCGCCTGGGTGCTCTACGGGGCGATCAAGCGCTACATCATCGTCTACAACGAGGAGGCCGACGCCCGCCTGCGGCATATCGAGGAGCGCCGGCGCACCATCATCACCGCGCACCAGAACCGCTTCGAGCGGCTCGGCGAACTGCAGCAGAACTCCTACTCCGCCACCGTCGCGGTCGACGACTACGACGAGGCGGACTACCACCGGCAGCTGCACCGGCTCAACGCCGAGGCCGAGGAGATCGACGCCAACCGCGCCCTGGAGACCTGGGTGCCGCTGGTGGCCGCCTTCGGCGCGGTCGTGATCGGGGCGATGCTGCTGTTCAAGGGCCTGAAGAACCTGCACCTCAACGTCTCCAACGCGGGCAACTTCATCATCCTGGCCATGATCGGCGCCATCGTCTGGCTGGTCACCTTCATCTTCGCCCGGCTGCTCAAGCGGCAGAACCTGAAGTACTCCACCTACCTGCTGTTCTCCTGGATGCAGGTGTTCACCGCCGCCGCCTTCGCCTTCAGCCACGGCTCCAACGACATCGCCAACGCGATCGGGCCCTTCTCCGCGGTGCTCGACGTGCTGCACACCGGGGACATCAACGCCGAGGCCCCGGTGCCGCCGGAGGCGCTGCTGGCGATGGGCGTGATCCTGGTCTGCGGGCTGTGGTTCATCGGCCGCTACGTCATCGAGACCGTCGGCCACGGGCTCACCGAGATGCACCCGGCCTCCGGCTTCGCCGCCGAGCTGGCCGCCGCCGGGGTGGTCATGGCCGCCTCCGTGATGAGCCTGCCGGTGTCCTCGACGCATATCCTGATCGGCGCGGTGCTCGGCGTGGGCATCGTCAACCGGGCCGCGAACTGGGGGCTGATGAAGCCCATCGCGATGGCCTGGGTGGTCACCCTGCCGGCCGCCGCCGCGGTGTCCTCGGCCTGCGTGCTGGTGCTGCGCCTGATCTTCGGCTGAGCCCCGCCGGCGCATCCGCCCCGGAGACGACGACGCCCCCGCCCCGGAAGGGGCGGGGGCGGCGCGGGTCGCGGCGCCTAGGCGCGCATCCCGTCGATGATCTCGTTGAAGGTCGCCGAGGGGCGCATCACCGCGGTGGTCTTGTCCTCGTCGGGCAGGAAGTACCCGCCGAGGTCCGCCGGGGAGCCCTGCACCTCGAGCAGCTCGGCGGAGATCCTCTCCTCGTTCTCGGCCAGCGCCTCGGCGATCGGGGCGAAGACCTTCGCCAGCTCCGGATCCTCCTCCTGCGTGGCGAGCTCCCGGGCCCAGTACAGGGCCAGGTAGAAGTGCGAGCCGCGGTTGTCGATCTCGTTGACCTTGCGGGAGGGCGACTTGCCGTTCTCCAGCAGGGTGGAGGTGGCCCGGTCCAGGGCGTCGGCGAGCACTAGGCCCGCCCCGGCCCCGCCGGCGCCGGCCTCGGGGGAGGTGTGGTCGTCGGCGTAGCGCAGCGACTCGGCCAGGGCGAGGAACTCGCCGAGGGAATCCCAGCGCAGGTGGTTCTCCTCCAGCACCTGCTGCACGTGCTTCGGCGCGGAGCCGCCCGCGCCGGTCTCGAACAGGCCGCCGCCGGCCATCAGCGGGACCACGGAGAGCATCTTCGCCGAGGTGCCCAGCTCCATGATCGGGAACAGGTCGGTGAGGTAGTCGCGCAGCACGTTGCCGGTCACCGAGATGGTGTCCTTGCCCTGCCGGATCCGCTCCACGGAGAACTTCGTCGCCGCCACCGGGTCCATGATCCGGATGTCCAGGCCCTCGGTGTCGTGCTCGCCGAGGTACTCGGTGACCTTGTCGATCAGGTTCGCGTCATGGGCGCGGGTCGGGTCCAGCCAGAACACCGCCGGGTCGCCGGTGGCGCGGGCGCGGTTGACCGCCAGCTTCACCCAGTCCCGGATGGGGGCGTCCTTGGTCTGGCAGGAGCGCCAGATGTCGCCCTTGGCCACGTGGTGCTCGATGAGGATGTCCCCGGCGGAGTTGACCACCTGCAGCACCCCGTTCTCCGGGATCTGGAAGGTCTTGTCGTGGGAGCCGTACTCCTCGGCCTTCTGCGCCATCAGGCCGACATTGGGCACCGAGCCCATGGTGGTCGGGTCGTAGGCGCCGTGGGCCTTGCAGTCGTCGATCACGGCCTGGTAGACGCCGGCGTAGGAGGAGTCCGGGATCACCGCCAGGGTGTCGGCCTCCTCGCCCTCCGGGCCCCAGCCCTTGCCGCCGTTGCGGATCAGCGCCGGCATGGAGGCGTCCACGATCACGTCGGAGGGCACGTGCAGGTTGGAGATGCCCTTGTCGGAGTTGACCATGTACAGCCGGGGGCCGTTGGCCAGGTCCCGCTCGATGGCGGCCTTCACCGCGGCGGCGGTGGCCACGTCGAGCTTGTGCAGCCCGTCCAGGATGGCGCCGATGCCGTAGTCGGGGGTGAGGTTCACCGCGGCGAGCTTGTCCTCGTACTTGGGGTAGACGGAGGGGAAGAAGGCCTTGACCACCTCGCCGAAGATCAGCGGGTCGGAGACCTTCATCATGGTGGCCTTCAGGTGCACCGAGAACAGCAGGTCCTTCTTCTTCGCCCGCCGGATCTGGCTCTTCAGGAAGCTGGACAGGATCTGCACGTTGATCCCGGTGCCGTCGATGACCTCGCCGGCGAGCACCGGCATGTCCTTCTTCAGGACGATCTCGTGGCCCTCGTCGGTCTCCAGCAGGTAGGTGATGGTGTCGTCGGCGGGCATCACCACGGACTTCTCGTTGTGCCGGAAGTCATTGGAGCTCATCGTCGCGACCTGGGTCTTCGAGTCCGCGGACCATTCGCCCATCCGGTGCGGGTGCTTGCGGGCGAAGTTCTTCACCGCCTCCGGGGCGCGCCGGTCGGAGTTGCCCTCGCGCAGCACCGGGTTGACCGCGGAGCCCTTGACCTTGTCGAAGCGCTTGCGGTCGGCGATCTCCTCCTCGCTCTCCGGCTGGGAGAGGTACTTCGGGATGTCGTAGCCCTTCTCCTGCAGCTCGGCGACGGCCCGCTTGATCTGGGGGACGGAGGCGGAGATGTTCGGCAGCTTGATGATGTTGGCGTCCGGCTCCTTCACCAGCTCGCCGAGCTCCGCGAGATGATCGGCGATGCGCTGCTCCTCGGGGAGGCGATCCGAGAACTGGGCGATGATGCGCCCGGCGAGGGAGATGTCGCGGGTCTCCACGTCGATGCCGGCGGTGGCGGCGAAGGCCTCCACGATCGGCTTCAGCGAGTAGGTCGCGAGCAGGGGCGCCTCATCGGTCCTGGTCCAGATGATCTTGGCCATGTGTGTCGAACTCCTAGCGGAAGCATGCTTCGTTGATTGCGGAAACGTGTTGGATCCACGATAACCCAATTCGGGTGGGGGCTCAGGTCGGGAGCCCGGCCGCCGGCGCCCCGGGGCCGCGAATGTGCCCCAGGTCACCGGTGTTACCTTCATCACCATCGAGGTTTCCGGGGCCGGGACGGCGCAGGGCGCCCCGCCGATTGGCGGGGCGCCCTGCGCGGGGATGCGGCGGGACTCAGTTCGTCCACTGGGGGCCGGCCGGGGTGCCCGGGCCGGCGGCGCCGGGGCCGCCGAACCCGCCCGGCTGGCCGGGGCCGCCGTACGGGGCCGGGGCCGGGGCGGGCGCCGGGCGGGGCGCCACCGGGCGACCGGCGAGCCAGGCGCCGGAGTCGCCGACGAAGGAGAGCACGGCGACCACCACGGAGGCGATCAGCAGCAGCAGCCCGGCGGTGAGCAGCCAGCCGGAGAAGCGGAGCAGGCAGGGCACCAGGGCGGCGAGGGCCAGCCCGATCGCCGGGGCCGCCACCGCGGGCCGGGTCAGCGGGGTGCGCTCGCCGAGGGCGCGGGCCAGGATCCCGGTGCCGATCACCACCGCGAGCAGGAACAGGGCGGCCAGCGGCCAGGCGATCACGGCGACGATGACCTGGCCGATCCCCGAGTACAGCTCATCGACGAGGGAATCGGAGCCGGAGTCGGAGAGCGCGGAGAGCACCGCGATGAGCACGCCGATCAGGCCCAGGGCGCCGACCACGACGATGGTGGCGGCCGCGCCGAGCAGCACCCGGCCCGCGGTGGGCACCGGGGCGAGCAGCCGGGACAGCGCGCTCGGCGCCGCCGGGGCGACCGGGCCGGCGTAGGCGGGTGCGTAGCCCCCGGGCTGCTGCGGCTGCGGGGTGGCCTGGAAGGCCGGCTGCGGCTGCGCGGGCTGGGCCGGGTAGGCGGCCTGCTGCGGGGTCGGCGGCGGCGTCGGGGCACCCGGCCGCGGGCCGGCGTCGGCGGCGGCACCGAAGACCGCGGTGCCGGACTCGTCGGCGGGGGAGGGGGCGCCGGCCGGCCGGGAGCCGGCCACGGTCTCCTCCTCATCGGGGAAGGAGCCGGTGGCGGCCAGGGCGCGCAGCGCCGGGATGTCCATCGTCGGGGCGGACTCGTCGCCGAGCCGGGCGTCGTAGCTCCCGCGGCGGCCCTCCTCCCCGAGGATCGATCCGGCGGCGAGCAGCTGCTGCACCTCCGGGGCCTCGGCGGGCACCCCGCGGGCGTGCAGGCCCTGCAGCCGGGAGTTGATCTCGGCGCCGAGGGTGGCGCAGTCGGCGCCCCGGTCCAGCCCCAGGGCCTCGTACAGGTCATAGTGCGCGGTCAAATCGCTCCTCCTTGGTCGAACCGGGGGTTCTCCCCCGCTCCGCAGAGGTTAGCCGCCGGCCGGCCCCCGCGGCGGCGCATGGCGCGCAGCCGCCCCGGGCGGGGGTGCGCCGACGGTGACGCCGGCGACCGCGGCCCCCGCGCGGTGATCCCCGCCACCGCCCCGCGTGACCCGTCTGACCAGGGGAAGTGAGTCCGCGCACAGGAGTTTGCGCCCGCGCGGAGCGGGAGTAGAGTCACCGGCTTCGCGCCCACCGCGCGTGTGCTCCACCCCCTTCCTGACCCAGGAGGAATCATGACCATGACGATGACCCGACATGATCGCCGCGGCGTCCGCGGGCGGCTGCCCGCCCGCCGCCCGCTGCCCGCCCAGGACGAGATCTCCGCCGGCCGCCGCCGGCTGGTGATGCTGGCGCTGTCCGTGGGCGCCTTCGGCATCGGCGTCACCGAATTCTCCGCCATGGGCCTGCTGCCCTACATCGCCGCCGACTTCGGCCGCACCGAGGCCGAGTCCGGGGCGGTCATCTCCATGTACGCCCTCGGCGTGGTCGTCGGCGCCCCGCTCATCACCGTGGTCACCGGGGCGGTGCCGCGGCGTCGGATGCTCCTGTTGCTGATGGGCGCGTTCACCGTGGGCAACGCCGCCACCGTATGGGCCGGCACCCTGGGCTCCTTCGGCGCGGTGATGGCCGCCCGGTTCATCGCCGGGCTGCCGCACGGGGCCTACTTCTCCGTCTCCGCCCTGGTGGCGGCCTCCCTGGCGGAGCCCGGCAAACGCGGCAAGGCCGTCGCCCTGTCCGGGATGGGCCTGTCCGTGGCCACCGTGCTGGGGGTGCCCGCCACCCAGGTGCTCGGCCACGCCCTGGGCTGGCGCGCCGCCTTCGCCCTGGTCGCCGCGATCGGTGCGGCGGCGTGCACCGCGCTGTGGTTCGCGGTGCCGCATATGACCCGGATGGCGCCGACCCGGCCCGCCGACGAGCTCGGCGCCCTGGCCACCCCGCAGGTGTGGTTCACCGTGGCGATGGGCACCGTCGGCTTCGGCGGCATGTTCGCCGTGTACACCTACATCACCTGGACCATGACCGAGGTCGCCGGTTTCCCCGAGCACCTGATGTGGCTGGTGCTGATGGCCTACGGGATCGGCATGATCGCGGGCACCTGGCTCGGCGGGGTGGTCTCCGACCGCAACAACGAGTGGGGGATCCTGTGGTCCTTCGTCGCGATCGCCGCGGTGCTGCTGGCCTTCCACTGGACCGCGCTGTGGGCGCCGGCGGCGATCCTCAACTTCGGGCTGATCGGCATGTTCGGCTCCACCCTGGTGCCCAGCCTGCAGACCCGCCTGATGGACGTCGCCGGCCGGGCGCAGACCCTCGCCGCCGCGCTGAACCAGGCCGCCCTGAACATGGCCAACGCCGGCGGGGCGGCGCTGGGCGGGGCGGTCATCGCCGCCGGCTTCGGCTACCGGGCGCCGGCCCTGGCCGGGGTGGGCCTGGCGGTCACCGCGATGGTGGTGTGGGCGGTGGCGCACGCCCTGCGCGCCCGCGCCGGGGCCCGCTAGCCTGTAGCGCATGAGCCTGTCCATCGCCACGGTCAACGTCAACGGAATCCGCGCCGCGGTCAAGCGGCGCAATGAGCGCAACCCCGGCATGCTGGCCTGGTTGCGGCGCACCGGCGCCGACGTGGTGCTGCTGCAGGAGGTGCGGGCCACCGCGGACCAGGCCCGGGCCGCGCTGGCCCCGGCCCTGGACGAGGGCTGGCACCTCTACGAGGCGGAGAACCACCGGGCCAAGGGCCGCGCCGGGGTGGCGATCCTCTCCCGCACCCCGCTGACCGGGGTCACCGTCGGCTTCGACGACGGCGAATTCGCCGACGCCGGGCGCTATCTCGCGGCCACCGTGCCGGCGGCGGACTCCGGGCTCGGCGCCGAGGTGCGGGTGGCCAGCCTGTACCTGCCCTCCGGGGCGGCGCTGAGCGGGAAGCAGGACGAGAAGTACCGCTTCCTCGACGCCTTCGGCGCGCACCTGGCCGAGCTCGGCGCCCGGGAGGGCCTGCACGCGGTGATCGGCGGGGACTGGAACATCTGCCACCGGGAGCAGGACCTGCGCAACTGGCGCACCAACCGCCGCAAGTCCGGGTTCCTGCCCCAGGAGCGGGCCTGGATGAACTCCGTGTTCGGCACCTGGCCGGACGAGTCCGCGCAGCCCAGCCTCGCCGAGGCGAGCGAACGGGAGCTCGCCGACGGGGCCTTCTCCGACGGCACCGCCTGGACCCCGCCGGAGCCGGCCGCCGACCCGGCCTGGTTCGACGTGGCCCGCCGGCTGCACCCGGAGGCGGAGGGGCCCTTCTCCTGGTGGACCTACCGGGGCCGGGCCTTCGACACCGACGCCGGCTGGCGGATCGACTACCAGGCCGCCACCGCGCCGATGCTCGCCCGGGCGGTGTCCGCGCACGTGGACCGGCCGGAGGCCTATGACGAGCGGTGGACCGACCACGCCCCGGTGGTCGCGGTCTACGAGTAGGCCGGCGCCGCCGGGGCCCGCTGCCAGGGGTGCCGGCCCGGCGCCGTGAAACGGCCCGGGCGGCCGGCGAGCAGGGGCGGGACGGAGTCCCGCGCCGCACCGGGTGCGGGCTAGGATGATGTGGCCATGAACGACGAGGAGATGCAGCGCCTGCTGGCGCTGGACGACGCCCTGGAGGGCCGCCGCGCCAAGGGCCCGCGCATCGCCGGGATCATCATCACCGGGGCGCTGCTCGCCGTGCTGATCTGGACCGTGGTCTACCGCTGGCCCTGGCCGGTGGCGCTGGTCTGCCTCCTCGGCCTGGCCCTGGTGGGCCTGGCCGCGCTGCGCCGGCGGCCCCCGGTGGCCCCGGTGGAGCTCACCGCCGGGGAACGCGACCGGGTCCGCCGGGTGCTCGGCGAGCACGGGGTGCGCCCGGCCATCGCCCTGGTGCGCGCGCTCTACCCGGAGGAGTCCGCCGCCGCGGCGATCGCCACGGTGCGGCTCATCGCCGGCGGGGCCGCCCGGCGCCGCCGACCCTGAGCCCGCCGCCCGGCGGCGGCGGACTACCATCCAGTGCCATGACCGAGCAGCAGACCAGCACCGACCACCAGGGCCCCCGCCGGCGGGTGCTCTCCGGCATCCAGCCCACCGCGGACTCCTACCACCTGGGCAACTACCTGGGCGCGGTGCAGCAGTGGATCGGGCTGCAGGACGACTACGACGCCTACTACTTCATCCCGGATCTGCACGCCATCACCGTGGACCAGGATCCGAAGGAGCTGCGCCGGCGCACCATCGCCGGGGCCGCCCAGCTGCTCGCCCTGGGCATCGACCCGGGGAAGTCCGTGCTGTTCGTGCAGTCGCACGTGCCCGAGCACGCGGAGCTGGCCTGGGTGCTGACCTGCCTCACCGGCTTCGGCGAGGCCTCCCGGATGACCCAGTTCAAGGACAAGTCCGCCAAGCGCGGCAGCGAGCACACCTCCGCGGGCCTGTTCGCCTACCCGATGCTGATGGCCGCGGACATCCTCATCTACCGCCCGCAGCTGGTGCCGGTGGGCGAGGACCAGCGCCAGCACCTGGAGCTCACCCGCACCCTGGCGCAGCGCTTCAACAGCCGGTACAAGCGCACCTTCGTGGTGCCGGAGGGCTTCATCCCGGCCGGGGCGGCGAAGATCTACGACCTGCAGGACCCCACCTCGAAGATGAGCAAGTCGGGGTCGAACCCCAAGGGCATCGTCAACCTGCTCGATGAGCCGAAGGTCTCCGCGAAGCGGATCCGCTCCGCGGTCACCGACAACGACGGGGAGATCCGCTACGACCCGGAGGCCAAGCCGGGGGTGTCCAACCTGCTGGTCATCCAGTCCGCGCTCACCGGCCGCGGGGTCGACGAGATCGTCGCCGGCTACCAGGGCTCCGGCGCCGGCTACGGGGCGCTGAAGACCGACACCGCCGAGGCGCTGGAGGCCTTCACCACCCCGCTGCGGGCCCGCTACGCGGAGCTGATGGACGATCCGGCCGAGCTGGAGCGGATCCTCGCCGCCGGGGCGGCGAAGGCCCGCCAGGTCGCCGCGGCGACCCTGGCCGACGTCTACGACCGGGTGGGCTTCCTGCCCGCGGCCGGGCGGGGCCGCTAGCGCCCGCCGCGCCCGGCGCCGGCCCCGGTGCCCTAGAGTGATTGCCGAGCACACCGACCGCAGACGAGGAACAGGGGAGCCCGTGGCCACCTCCACCCGGCCTGACACGGCCAACACCGACCGATACGGCATCGAGCGGGTCGCCGAGGACGACCCCGGGTTCGTGGACAAGCTGCGCGCCAAGTGGGGCTGGTTCGACCATGTGATGCGGATGCAGGAGCGCTACGCCGGGGAGGGCGGCAACCACTTCTCCGCGGGCGTGACCTACTTCTCGGTGCTGTCCATCTTCCCGATCCTGATGATGGTCTTCGGCGTGCTCGGCTTCGTGCTGGCCGGCAACCAGGAGCTGCTCGGCACCATCTCCGATCAGCTCACCGAATCCGCCGGCGATGACATGGGCGCCACCCTCAACGGCATCCTGGACACCGCCATCGAGCAGCGCAAGTCGGTGCTGTCCATCGGCTTCCTGACCGCCCTGTGGTCCGGGCTGACCTGGATGTCGAACCTGCGGATGGCGATCACCGCGCTGTGGAAGCGGCCGATGAAGGCGGACAACTTCGTCACCGGCAAACTGCGCGACCTGGTCCGCCTGCTGGGCCTGCTGGCCATGATCTTCGTCACCTTCGCGATCACCGCGGTCGGCTCCTCCGGGCTCACCGCCGTGATCCTGGACAAGATCGGCCTGGGCGGGGTGCCCGGGATCGGGGTGGTGAGCTTCCTGGTCGCCCTGGCGCTGGGCCTGCTCGCCAACTGGGTGCTGTTCTTCTGGATGCTCACCGCGCTGCCCCGCGGCGAGGTGCCGCTGGGCTCCACCGCCAAGGGCGCGATCATCGGCGCGATCGGCCTGGAGCTGGTCAAGCAGCTCGGGTCGGTGTTCTTCTCCAACGCCCTGTCCAACCCGGCCGGCGCCGCCTTCGGCCCGATCATCGGCGTGATGGTGGTGCTCTACCTGGTGTGGCGGATCACCATGTACTCCTCGGCCTGGGCGGCGACCACCGAGGCCGCCCTGGAGATGCAGCCGGTCGACGCCCCGCCGCCGGCGATCATCAACATCCGCGGCGACGCCGGGGTGCGCCGGGGCCTGCTGCGCCGCTGACCCGGGTCAGCGCCGGCGCCGCCGGGAGCCGGCCCGGAAGGTCAGCACCCCGGCCAGGCCCAGCACCGCGCCGATGCCCAGGGCGATGAGCCCGGCCCGGGCCCCGGCCCGATCCGCGGCCGAGGCCGCCGAGGCCTCCCGGGCGCGCTCATGGTCCCGGGCCCACTGCCGCGCCGCCGGATCCGGCTCCGGCGCGGCCGCCGCGGCGCGCTCGTCGAGATCGCCGACCCGGGCCCCCGGGGCGGCGAACCCGGCCTCCAGCAGCGCCGCGGCCTGCTGCCACGGGCGGGCCTGCGCGGCGGGGGAGTCCAGCAGCACCACGCCCAGCCGGCGGCCGCCGCGTTCGGCGACCCCGGCGAAGGTGTGCCGGGCGTCGTCGGTGTAGCCGGTCTTGCCGCCCAGGGCGCCGTCGAACCCGGAGGCGAGCAGCTGGTTGTCGTTGGACATGGTGAACCCGGGCAGATCGGCGCCGTCGCCGGGCATCTCGGTGAGCCGGGTCGCGGAGAGCTCCCGGTAGCGGTCGTCGGCGAAGCCGGCGCGCAGGAACAGCGCCAGGTCCACCGCGGAGGTGGACTGCCCGGCGGCGTCCAGGCCGGTGACGTCGCGCACCCGGGTGTCCGTGGCGCCGAGCTCCGCGGCCAGCGCGTTGACCTTGTCCAGCGCCGCCGCGGATCCGCCCAGGGTGCGTTCCAGGGCCCGGCCGCAGTCGTTGCCGGAGTTCATCAGCAGCCCCAGCAGCAGCTGCCGCACCGGGTAGTCCACCCCGGCCACCAGGCCCGCCCGGGAGCCCTCGGCGGCCTCGTCGGCGGCGGTGGCGGTCACCGTCCGGTCCAGGTCCAGCTCGCGCAGGGCCACCTGGGCGAGCAGCACCTTGATCACCGAGGCGGGCCGGTACCGGCCGTGCGGGTCCTTCGCCGCCAGGATCGTCCCCTCGCCCAGGTCCACCACCGCCCAGGCGCTGGCGTCGAGCTCCGCGGGCACGGCGAACCCCTCCCCGGCGATCACCCCGCAGCCGGCCATCCGGGGGCCGCCGACCGGGTCGGCGGGCACCGGCAGCGGCGCCGGCGCCCCGTCCGGGGCGGGGGCCTCGGAGGTGGTCACCGCCTTCGGCGGGGTGCTGCGGTGCGGGCAGCCGGAGGTGTCGCGCACCCCGGGGAAGGGGCCCGCGTCCCCGTCGGCCTCCTCCGTGGCGGCGTCCGCGCCGGCCGGGATCCCGGTCTCGTCGGCGGGCCCCGGGGCGGGCTGGGCCCAGGCGTCGGCGGCGGGCAGCAGCAGCGCGGCGGCGGCCAGGGCCAGGGCGCGGCGGCCGGCGGGGGCGGTCCGGGGCAGGGGCGAGGATGCGGCGAACATCCCCGGATTGTCGCACCCGCCGGGCGCCGAGGCGGACATGACCCCGCCGACGGGCTCGGCTACGGTACCCATCATGGACAACGACCTGGATGCCCGTGACGCCGGGCGGCGGCCGAATCCCGCGGTGGTCGCCGGGCTGCCCAAGGTGGTCCTGCACGACCACCTCGACGGCGGGGCCCGGCCGGCGACGCTCATCGAGCTCGCCGCGGAGGCCGGCTACCCGGATCTGCCCGCCGCCGATCCCGGGGAGCTGGCGGACTGGTTCATGGCCCGGGCCGGCTCCGGCTGCCGGGCGCACGTCGCCGAGGCGCTCGGCCACGTCCGGGCGCTCACCGGCACCGCCGCGGCGGTGACCCGGCTGGCCCGGGAGGCGGTGGCCGATCTGGCCGGGGACAACGTGGTCTACGCGGAGCTGCGGATCGCCCCGGAGCTGCACCTGCACGGCGGGCTGGACCCGCAGCAGGTGGTCGATGCCGCGGTGGCGGGCCTGCGCGCCGGGGAAGCCGAGGCCGCCGAGGCCGGCCACCCGATCACCGCCCGGCTCATCGTCTCCGCCCGCCGCGAGGGCGGCCGCACCGAGGAGATCGCCCGGCTGGTGGCGGACAACGTCCCGGAGAACGCCGACCACCCTTACGTGGTGGCCTTCGACCTGTGCGGCCCGGAGGAGGGCAACCCGCCCTCGGCGCACCAGGCGGCCTTCGATCTGCTGCGCCGCAAGCTCACCGCCTCCACGGTGCACGCCGGGGAGGACGCCGGGGTGGGCTCCATCCGGGAGGCGGTGATCGCCGGGGCGAACCGGATCGGGCACGGGGTGCGCATCTACGAGGACTTCGCCGCCTCCCTGGACGGGGTGGAGCTGCAGTTCCTCTCCGGGCACATCCGGGATCTGCGGATCCCCCTGGAGCTGTGCCCCACCGCCAACCTGTGCTCCGGGGTGGTCGACGACATCTCCGACCACCCCTTCCCGCTGCTCGACGACCTCGGCTTCACCTGCACCGTGAACACCGACAAGCGGCTGCTCTACGGCACCTCGATGACCCGGGAGATGATGCTGCTGGTCGACGAGTTCGACTACGGCTACACCGAGCTGTTCCAGCTGACCTGCAACGCCATCGAGAACGCGTTCATCGACCTGCCCACCAGGGAGCGGATCCTGGACACCCGGATCTACCCTGAGTACCTGCGGCTCACCGACCGGGACAACGACGGCGAGATCGACGCCGACGAGGACCTGGAGTCCCTCGGCGGGGAGTAGCCCGCCGGCGGGCAGGTTCCCCCGGGCGGGGGGGGGGTGAGAGTCGGCTCGATGATCCGCGTTCGGGGCGTCCGCCGGATCCACGGTATCCGGTGGTGAGGCGGGTAGCGGGCCCTGCCGGAGCGCTTCCGCCGCGCGCCGGGGCGAATGTCCCCGGGGTTGCCCGGGGGTGGCCATGAGGGCAGCATTGCCTCAGCGCGGCCGGGGCGCACCCCCGGGGTTCCGCCATCGGAACCGCCCCTCGGGGAGCCGTGCCGGCCACGGTCCGGCGCAAGCCGCCGGCCAGGAGGGATGGAGGGCGCGCCGATGCGACGATGCCGCACTGCGAACGGGGCGGGCCGCTGAACCTGGTCTGCGAGGGGATCCGCTTCGCCTACCCGCGCCGTGACCCGGTCCTCGTCGACGTCGGTTTCGCCGTCGACGGGGGCCTGGTGGCGTTGCTGGGGGAGAACGGGGCGGGCAAGTCGACGTTGATGGGCATCCTGGCCACCCAGCCGCCCCCGGGCCGGCTGTCCGGCACGGTGCGGATCGGCGGAGTCGCGGTCGCCCCGGGGACCCGGCGGCGGATCCGGCGGGATCTCGGGTGGGTTCCGCAGGAGTTCCCCTTCGATCCCGCCCAGCGGGTTGGGGCCGCCGTGGGGATGGTCGCCCGCCTGCGGGGGATGGCCCGCCCGGAGGTCGGGGAGGCGGTGGCGGCGGCGTTGGCCCTCGTGGGGCTGGAGGATCGGGCCGACCGGCGCCTCGGCGAGCTCTCCGGGGGCCTGCGGCGCCGGGCGGTGATCGCCGCCGGGATCGTGCACCGGCCCCGGGTGGTGCTGCTCGACGAGCCGACCGCGGGGCTGGATCCGGCCAACCGGCGCCGGATCATGGAGATCCTCGCCCGGGGCGCGGAATCGGGGATGACCGTGCTGTTCAGCACGCATCTGGCCGCCGATGCCGCGGGCGCGGATCGGGTGCTGTTCCTCTCCGGCGGCGGCATCGTGGAGGATGCGGCCCCGGAGACCCTGGTGCGCCGCCATGGCGGCATCGACGAGGCCTTCGTGGCCCTCGGCGGTGATCCCGATGCCTAGTCCGGCGCGGATCCGGGCGCTGATCTGCGCCGCGCCGCTGGTGCCGCTCGGATTCGCGCTCGGGGCCCCCGACTACGTGGTGGGCTTCTGGCCGCTCGCGATGGAGCAGCTGCGGTACCTGGCCGGAGCCGCCGGGATCTGCGCGGCGGTGGCCGCGGCCTGGAACGCCGCCCAGGTCGATCACCGCTACCTGGGGGCGTCCGCGGCCGGCCGTGCCCGGGCGGTGTTGGCCCTGGTCGAGCCGGCGGCCACGATGACGCTGCTGCTCGGCGGGGTGGGTGCCGCGGGCGTGCTGCTCCGGCTGTACCGTGCCCCGGTGGGGGGAGCGATCCCGTGGTGGATCGTGGTGTCCTCGGTGCTGTGGGTGGTGGCCGCGGCCGCGGCCGGCGCCGCGGCCGGCGCCTGGCGGTATCGGCAACCGGCCCTGGCCGGGGTGATCGCCTTCGTCGGCGCGGTCGGGCTGCTGGTGCTGGCCAACCGCCCGGCCGGGATCACGTGGGCGCCGATGGCGTTATTCGGGTGGACCTCGAGCGATAATTTCGTCCGGTACCTGCCGGATACCGCCGCCCTGGTGGGCTCCTGGGTGATTGCGGGGGCGATTGCGACATGGGCGGTCTGGTCGCTGCTGCGGCGCGGCGGGGCCGCCGCCCGCGTGGTCACCGTCGTGGTGGCGGTGCCGGCGCTGGTGGCGGTGTCCGCGGTGACCGCGCGGGGGCCGGCCGATGCGGGCCGGTTGGTGCCGCGGCCGATGCCGGATGCGCCGGAGTGCACCGCCGAGGCCGGGGGCGTCCGGGTGTGCGGATGGCCCGAGCACCGTGCGCAGATCGCGGCCCTGGACGCCCGGTGGCCGGAGGTGGCGGAGTATCTGCGGGCCATCGGCGTGCCAATGCCGGAGGGGCTGATCGCCGCCGAGGGCCTGGAGCGGGTGCTGCCGGAGGAGCCGGTGGGGGTCGCCGACTACATCGCCACCCCCGATGTCGCGACGTCCTATCTGGTGGATGATGCGGTGACCCGCACGCTCGGCGAGGAGACCGTGCTGGGCTGCACCACCGCAGACGGTCCGCTGTACATGGGGGTGCTGCCGGCCTTCGGGTTCGTCGCCCAGGAGCTGTACTTCCCCGATGCCCCAGCGGGGAATCTGGGGATGCCGGGTCAGGAGGCCATCATTCGGTGGCTCGCCGAGCATGACGAGGGGGAGGTGGTCGCGGGGATGCGCGGGCTCCTCGCCGACCTCGCCGACTGCGGTGCGGGGGCCGCCCCGGAGACGCCGTGGTGACCCCGGCGTGGGGGCCGTATCCGCGGTTGCGCAGGTGGCCGGAGTTCCTGCTGCTCCAGCCGGTGGCGGTGGGGATGGCCCTGATCGGCGGATCGCCGTTGCCGCATCCGTTCGGACTGTGGGTGGAGCCGCAGGTGCGGGTCGGTGCGTTCCTGCCGTTGCTGGAGGTCGTCGCGGTGGGGCTGCTGCTGCGGTCGCGGTGGTCCCGGGATTATGAGGAGGCGGTCACCGCGGGGTCCACGGTGCTGCCGCGGGCGGTGGTGCTCGCCGTCGCCGCTGTGGTGGCGGCGGTCCCGTGGGCGGTGCTCCTCGTCCGCGGGGTGCCGGCGTCCTTCGTGGTGATGACCGTCGGGTGGCTGGGCCTGGGCGTCGGGGTGCTGCTGCTGGGCTTCGGCCCGGCGGGGCCGGCGTGGGCGATCCCGGTCGCCGCGGCGGTGGCCGGTGCGCTGGCGGCCGGGGGCTGGTTCCCCGCGGTCGTGGCGGTGCTGGGCGATGGCCTCGGCGCCGGCCGGCCGGTGTGGGCGCCGGTGGTGGATCTGCTGGTGCTGGCCGCCGGGGTGGCGGCACACCTGCGCCGCGGCGCCGGCTAGATCTTCGTGGTGAAGCGGTCGGTGAGGCCCTTCTCCAGGCGGCGCCAGCCGGCGGCCTCCTCCTCGTAGGGCGGCACCGGCTCGTCATTGGAGGACGGGTCCAGGATGTGGTTGAGGAACCACTGCAGCTGCTGGTTGCCGGCGAGGACCTCGTTGACCGCGTCATCGCCGGCCCAGTCCGCGGCGTCGGCGAGCAGCTCGTAGGCCCGGCCCAGCTGGGCGGGGTCGACCTTCGCGGGCCCGGCGGCGATGTCCTCGGCCAGCCCGGCGAAGGAGTACTCGTTGTCGGCGTGCACGGTCAGCTCCAGCTCGCCGGCGTTGGCGGCGGTGATGATCTCCGACCAGGTGGCCGTCACCGCCAGATCGTGGTCGTCGTGCTCGAGCAGCCAGCGCACCAGCGTGCGGCCGTTGGCGAAGGTGTGGATCTCGCCCATCCGGCCGAGGAACACCGGCCGCCGGTCGAGGTAGCAGCGCAGGGTGTACAGGTTGCGCCCGGCGATGGAGATCTTCACCGGGTCGATCCCGGCGCGCGACCACACGGTGGCGTCGTAGGGGTCGCCGGCCGGTTCCGCATCGCCCTTCTCGGCCTCCCGGCGGCGGGCCTCCTCGGCGCGGCGGCGCTCGATCTCCTCCCCGGCGGCGGTGAGCCGGGCGGCGGCGTCCTCGGCCGCGGCCGGGTCCACCTCGGGGGCCGCCCCGTGTAGGGCGTCGATCTCGTCGACCACCCCGTCCCAGTTGGCCAGGATCACCCGGCCGATGGCGGACCACTGCTCCCGGCCGCCGCCGTGGAACTGGTCCGGGCCGGCGGCGGTGGCGGCGAGCACCGAGTTGGTGGCGAACATCCGGTTGGTCTTCGCCAGCGCGCAGATCGCCCCGATGGAGCGGGCGATGGACAGGATCCCGTCGGCCTTCCGCACATGCGCCAGATCCGGCGGCCCGCACAGCACGTCCGGCAGGCCCACCAGGTCGTGGCGGTCCCGGCCCTCGACGACGGCGGTGCCGGGCAGGCCCTCGGCGAAGCGGCGCCACTGCGGGTGTGCGGTGAAGTCGTGCGCCGCCCCGGACTCCAGGAAGGCGAGCAGCTCCCCGGGGGAGTCGAAGAGGTAGACGTCCTCGCCGGCGCCGAGCAGCGCCTGCCATTCGGCGTTGCCCTCCCGCCAGCCGGGGGCGAAAAGGGTGTAGGCCGTGCCCCCGGTGAGCTCGAGCTCGATGGGGACGATGCCGTGGCGTGCCATGGGTACCTCGTTCGTGGTCGGATGCGTATGCCGGGTCCGCCGGGGGACCCCGCACAGGATACCCGGCGCATCCGGGGCCGGGGCGGCTCCCGCGCCGCTCAGCCGGTGGGCCGCCAGAACCCGAGGAAGGCCATGCCCAGGTTCGAGGTGCGGATCGGGTGCACCCCCACCGGGTCCCCGGCCTCCACCATCCGGCCCTCGTCGACGACCATCGCGACATGGCCCTCCCAGACCACCAGATCCCCGGGCAGCAGCTCCCCGGGGCCGACTGGGCGGCCCACCGCCTGCGCTGCGGCGGTGCGCGGGATGTCCACCCCGGCCTCGCCGTAGGCCCAGTGGGTCAGCCCCGAGCAGTCGAAGGCCTCCCCGGGGCTTTCCGCGCCCCACCGGTAGGGCACGCCGACCTGGCCCAGCGCATGCCGCACCGCCGCCGCGGCCTGCGGGGTGGGCGCCCCGGCCCCGGCCGCCGGTGGCGGGGCGGCCGCCGGCCGGGCCGGCGGGGCCGGTGCGGCGGCGGGGGCCGTGGACACCGGGCCCGGACCGGGCGCCGGCGGGATGGCGGGCTCCCGGGCCGCGATCCCGGACAGTCGACCGGTGGGTCCGGCCAGCCGGGACTCCAGCCGGGCCAGGGCGGCCGCCGCGGCGACCAGGGCGGCGACCCCGGCGGCGGCCAGCGCGGGGGCGGCGGCCGGCGACCCCGCCGGCCCGGCGGCGCCGGCCAGCGCCGGGGCCGCCCGGCGCAGGAACCCGTGCAGCGCCCCGCCGAGCTCCCCGGCGGCGTCCGCGATCGCGGCGAGGCCCTCGGCCACCGCCCGCTCGGCCTCGGCGGCGTCGGCGTGCACCACCCCGGCGGCCTCGGCGGCGGCGCCCAGGGAGCGGGCCGCGGCCGCCCCGGCGGAGCCGCCGAGGGCCCCGGCGACGGCGGCGGCCGCCGCCGGCCAGGCCCCCGGATCCGCGGGCGCGCCGAATCCGCCGGGTGCGGCCCCGCCCGCCCCGGCGAGGGCGGCGAGCAGCCCGGTGAGCGGGGCCGGGGGCGCGATCGCGCCGATCACGGCCGGGCCCCCGGGTGCAGCCGGCGCAGCGCCCGGGCCGCGGCGGCGTCCTGCCCGCCGGCGGCGGCCGCGGTGGCCTCCAGGGCGCCGGCGGCGGCCGCGGCGTAGGCGCCCAGCCGGTCGCCGCGCCGCTCCTGGGCGAGCGCGGCGGCCCCGGCGGCGGCGAGGAAGGCGGTCACGCAGGGCGGCCCCGCCGCGGCCTGCGGTGGCGGGGCCGGCGGCGGGGGAGCGGCGGCGAGGCCGCGCAGCCGGGCCGCGGCGGCGCGCAGCCCGGCGGGGTCGAGGTCGAGGGCCTCGCCGGCGGGGGTGCGGGTGCTGTGCTCCATGCCCCTTAGACGCCGCCGGCCGGGCGGCGGGTTCCCGCATGCCCCGGATCCCGGCCGCAGCCGGGCCGGGCTCCGGCGCCGCGGGTAGATTCGGCCCCATGGAGATCACCGTCGTCGACCACCCCCTGGCCGCAGCCCGACTGACCATCATGCGCGACGCCCGCACCGGCAACGACGGCTTCCGCGCCGCCCTCGCCGATCTCGGCGCGATGCTCGTCTACGAGGCCTCCCGGGACCTGCCCCTGGAGTCCTTCGAGGTGGCCACGCCCGTCGACGTGGCCGTCGGCCACCGGCTGGCCAACCCCCCGATCATCATCCCGATCATCCGCGCCGGGCTGGGCATGATCGACCCGGCGCTGTCCATGATCCCCGACGCCCAGGTCGGCTTCATCGGCCTGGCCCGGGACGAGGAGACCCACCGGCCGGTGCCCTACCTGGAGGCGCTGCCGGAGGACCTCTCCGACCGCCGGGTGTTCCTGGTGGACCCGATGCTGGCCACCGGCGGCTCCCTGCTGCACGCGCTGCGGCTGCTCGCCGATCGGGGCGCGCGGGACGTCACCGCGGTGTGCATGGTCTCCGCGCAGCCGGGGGTGGACGCGCTGGCCGGGTCCGGGCTGGCCGCCCGGCTGGTCACCGCCACGATCGACCCCGCCCTCGACGAGGACGCCTACATCGTGCCGGGCCTGGGCGATGCCGGGGACCGGCTCTACGGCCCCCGCAACATCGACCTGTGAGCCGGCCGGCTCAGGGGTAGACGTACACCACGGCGTGCACCCCGCCGGTGCACTTCCACAGGTAGTCGTACTCGGAGTCCTGGGCCTTGCGGCAGGCCATGTCGTAGGTTTTGCCGGTGGTCGGGCTGTACGCGCGCACCGTGGTGCGCGAGCCCTCCCGCACCGTGGTGCCGGACAGCTCCCGGCCCACGTTGGTGGCGAAGGGGCAGCTGGTGGTGGAGTGCCCGGTGCCCACCCAGCGCACCCCCTCGGCGGAGCACTGCTTGTAGGTGTTCAGGCCCACCCCGTACTGGTTCGCCCCGCCCCGGTAGCGGCCCTCCCCGCCGGAGTCGCCGTCCGGGGCCGCGGTGGCGGTCTCCCGGACGGTCTCGGTGACCGTGGCCGGCCCCGGCCCGGTGGGCTCCGGGCCCCGGTCGGCGCCGATCGTCCGGTCCCCGGCGGCCTGGCCGACCTCGGCGACCCGGTCCTCGTCCCCACCCCGGGTGAGCAGCACCGCGGCGCCGATGACGGTGATCACCAGCAGGGTGGCCACCACCGCGATCGCGGCGATGAGCCCGGTGTTGCCGCCGCGGGCCGGCGCCGGCGCGGGCTGCGCCGCGGGCCAGGCGGCGGTCGGCCCCCACTCGCCCCCGCCGGCGCCGGGCTGCGCCCAGCCGCCGTTGTCGTATCCGCCGTGGCCGTCCCCCGGGGTGCCCCGGGGCCGGTCCCCGCCCGGCCAGGGTGCGCTCATCGCCGATCGTCCTTCCCGCGGCGCCTGGCGCCGCACCGCCGTCATGGTCGCTGAACGCCCATCGTAGTTGCCGCCGGCGCATCCCCGGCGGGGTTTCCCCCCGGGTGGGCGGGGCGGCCCCGGGGACTCAGCCGAGGTAGGCGGCGATCCCCGCGGCGACCGCCGCGGCGACCGCCGCGGCGAGCCGGTCCTGGCCCTCCGCGGAGCGCAGCAGGGCGATGTCGGCGGAGTCGCGCATGTTGCCGAATTCGACGAGCACCTTCGGCCGGGTGGACAGGTTCAGCCCGGTGAGATCGGCGCGGGGGTGGATGCCCCCGGCGCCGAGGTAGTTGGAGGCGGTGAATCCGGCCTCGAGCATCGCGTCCCGGATCGCCCCGGCCAGCGCGGCGGATTCCGCGGGCAGGTTGCCGGGCAGCGGGTCGGCGATATGCGAGACGTGGAAGCCGCGGGCGCCCTCGCCGTTGCCGTCGGCGTGGATGGAGATCACCGCATCCGCCCCGGAGTCGTTCTCGGTGCGGGCGCGCTCGTCGATGCAGGGCGCCCGGCCGACGTCGTCGGCGCGGGTGAGCCGCACCTCCGCCCCGGCGTCCTCCAGCAGGGCGCGCAGCCGCCCGGCGAGCTCCCAGTTGAAGGTGTGCTCCGGCCAGCCGTCATCGGCGGCGGTGCCGGTGGTGTTGCACTGCTTGACCCCGCCGCGGCCGTCGGTGACCATCTCCTCGGCCGGCGGCGGGGTGCCCGCATGGCCGGGATCGAGGTAGATCAGCCGGCCGGCGAGGGTGCCGGCGCGGGGGGCCGCGGCGGCGCCGCCGGGGGCGGGGGCGGGGGTGGACTTCTCCGGCGCCCCGGCGCCCGGGGTGGGGTCCGGGGCGTCGGCGGCGGGGCCCTCGGAGGCCGCCGGGGCCACCGGGTCGCCCGCGCCGTCGACGTCGCCGATGGTGCAGCCGCCGAGGGCGAGCAGGCCCGCGGCGAGGACGGCCGCCGCGGTGCGGCGGGTTCGGGTGATGCTCATGACCGGGATCATGGCATGACCCGGCGCACGGCGGGGTATGCGGGCCCTAAGGTGGGGGACGTGATCGAGGACTTCATCGGCGACTGGTGGCGGCGCAACGGCGAGGAGCTGCAGCGGTGGCGGCGGCATCTGCACGCCCATCCGGAGCTGTCCCACATGGAGCGGGCCACCACCGCCTTCGTCGCGGAGAAGCTCACCGCCGCGGGCCTGCGCCCCCGGCCCTTCCCGAACACCGGGCTGATGGTGGATGTCGGCGCGGACCGGGTCGACGAGTCCGGGGACCCGGTGGGCCGGCTGGCCTTCCGCGGGGACATGGACGCGCTACCCATCGCCGAGGCCACCGGGCTGGACTGCGCCAGCGTCAACGAGGGGGTGATGCACGCCTGCGGCCACGACTTCCACACCGCGATCACCCTGGGCACCGCGCTGGCGATGGCCGAGTACGACCGCACCCGGGGCGGGGTGCCGGTGCCGTTGCGCTTCATCTTCCAGCCCGCCGAGGAGGTGATGGAGGGCGGCGCCCCGGACGTGATCGAGGCCGGCGCCCTGGAGGGGGTGTCCCGGATCTTCGCGGTGCACTGCGAGCCGAAGCTGCGGGTGGGCCATATCGGGGTGCGCACCGGGGCGATCACCTCCGCCGGGGACACCCTGGAGGTGAAGGTGGAGGGCCCGGGCGGGCACAGCGCCCGGCCGCATCTCACCGCGGACGTCACCTACGCCCTGGGCGCCCTGGTCACCCAGCTGCCCGGGCTGCTGTCCCGGCTGGTGGATCCGCGCACCGGCACCGTGGCGGTGTTCGGGGCGGTCAACGCCGGCTACGCGGCCAACGCGATCCCCACCCACGGGTCGGCGATGGCCACGGTGCGCACCGCCGACATCGGCACCTGGCGGAAGCTGGAGCCGCTGGTGCGCGAGCTGATCGCGGCGATCCTGGCGCCCACCGGGGTGACGCACAGCCTGCACTACGTCCGCGGGGTGCCGCCGGTGATCAACGACGACTACTGCACCGCGCTCATCGCGGAGACCGTCGGCCGGGTGGACCCGCAGGCGGTGATCGAGGCCCCGCAGTCCTCCGGGGGCGAGGACTTCGGCTGGTACCTGGAGCACGTGCCCGGGTCCATGGCCCGGCTGGGCTGCTGGTCCGGGTCCGGGGAGAAGCATGATCTGCACCGCGACGATCTGGTCGTCGACGAGCGCTGCCTGGGGGTGGGGGTGCGCCTGTTCGCCGGGATCGTGGCCCGCTACGGGGCGGAAGGCGGCGACCGGTGCGCCGCCGCCGGTGAGCGCCGGTAGCCGGCGCTGACCTAGACTGGGGCCCACGTGTGCCCCGGCGGCGGGTCCCCCGCACCGGGCGAGGACGAGGATGTGGAGGATCCGTGGCGAAGAAGATCGTGATTGTCGGCGGCGGCCCCGCCGGGTACGAGGCGGCCCTGGTCGGCGCGAAGTACGGGGCGGAGGTCACCATCGTCGAGGAGGCCGGCATGGGCGGGTCCTCGGTGCTCTTCGACTGCGTGCCCTCGAAGGCGTTCATCGCCGCCACCGGGGTGCGCACGGATATGCGCCGGGCCGACGAGATGGGGCTGCGCCCGGACTTCTCCGCCCGGCACATCGACTTCACCGCGGTCAACGACCGGGTGCGGGATCTGGCGGAGTCGCAGTCGGAGGACGTCCGCGCGCAGATGGAGCGGGAGGGCATCCGGATGCTGCGCGGTCGCGGCCGGCTCGACGACCAGGAGCCGGGCCGGGTCACCCACTACGTCACCGTGGAGCTGGAGGAGGGCGGCGAGGAGACCCTGGAATGCGATCTGGTGCTGCTGGCCACCGGCGCCTCCCCGCGGATCCTGCCCGGGGCGCTGCCGGACGGGGAGCGGATCCTCACCTGGCGGCAGATCTACGATCTGGAGGAGCTGCCGGAGCACCTCATCGTGGTCGGCTCCGGCGTCACCGGCGCCGAGTTCGTGTCCTCCTTCACGGAGCTCGGGGTGAAGGTGACCATGGTCGCCTCCCGGGACCGGATCCTGCCGCATGAGGACGCCGACGCCGCCGACGCCCTGGAGGCGGTGCTCTTCGAGCGCGGCGTGGACGTGGTGAAGAACGCCCGCTGCGACCGGGTGGAGCGCACCGGGGACGGCGGGGTGCGGGTGGTCACCTCCGACGGCCGGGAGATCCTCGGCTCGCATGCCCTGATGACCGTGGGCTCCATCCCGAACACCCGGGGGGTGGGCCTGGAGAACATCGGGGTGGAGCTGACCCGCTCCGGGCACATCAAGGTCGACCGGGTCTCGCGCACCTCGGTGCCCGGGGTGTACGCCGCCGGGGACTGCACGGACCTGTTCCCGCTGGCCTCGGTCGCGGCGATGCAGGGCCGGATCGCGATGTACCACGCCCTCGGCGAGGGGGTGCAGCCGATCCGGCTGAAGACGGTGGCCTCGGCGGTGTTCACCCGCCCCGAGATCGCCACGGTGGGGGTGAGCCAGAAGCAGATCGAGGACGGGGAGGTCTCCGCCCGGATCGAGGTGTTCCCGCTCACCGGCAACCCGCGGGCGAAGATGCGCTCCCTGCGGCACGGCTTCGTGAAGCTGTTCTGCCGGCGCAACTCGGGGATGATCATCGGCGGGGTGGTGGTCGCGCCGACCGCCTCGGAGCTGATCCTGCCGATCGCGGTGTGCGTGTCCAACCAGCTCACCGTCGCCGACCTGGCCGGCTCCTTCTCCGTCTACCCCTCGCTGTCCGGCTCCATCACCGAGGCCGCCCGGCAGCTGATGGCGCACGACGACCTGGATTAGCGGACACCGCGCCCGCGACCGCGGCGGCCGGGGCATCCGGCGGCCGCGGTCGCGGGCGCGTGGGGTTCGGGGTCGGGGGCCGGCTCAGGAGCCGGCGAGCTCCTTGTACTTCCGCTCGACCTCGACGGCCGAGGGGTTGGTGGCGTGCCCGCCGTCGGAGTAGCGCACGGTGGGCACGATCCGGTCGCCGCCGTTGACGGATTCGACCCATTCGGCGAGATCCGGGTGCTTCTCCACGTCCCAGGCGGTGAAGGGCACCCCGCGTGAGCGCAGGGCGGTGATGAGCTTGGCGCAGAAGGGGCACCAGCTGGTGGCGTAGATGGTCACGTGTTCGTCGGTCGCGGGGGCGTCGGGGCTGGTTGACATGTCCCGGGCAACGCCGCCGGGGCCGCGGCTATTCCCGGCCGGCGCGCGGACGCCACCGGGTGACGCGGTAGCGCGGCCCGGATGCGGCGGTGCGCCAGTCGCCGCGCTCGGCCGGCGCCCAGTCCCGCAGGTCCGGGGCGGTGACCGGGGTGTCCACCGCCGGGTGCGCGTCGACCTCGGTGACCACGCATTCGTCGGCGAGGGCCAGGCCCTCCCGGTACACCCGGCCGCCGCCGATGATCCAGGCCACCGGGGCGTCGGCGACCAGGGCCAGTGCGGCGTCCAGGTCCGCGGCGTGCTCGGCGCCGGGGAAGTCGGCCGTGGTGCGGCTGAGCACGATGTTGCGCCGTCCGGGCAGCGGCCGGAACCGGGGGTTCAGGCTGTCCCAGGTGCGCCGGCCCATGATCACCGGGGCGCCGAGGGTGGTGGCCTTGAAATGGGCCAGGTCCTCCGGCAGGTGCCAGGGCATGGCGGTCCCGTCGCCGATCACCCCGTCCGGGCTCTGCGCCCAGATCATGCCCAGCCGCGCCGGGCGGGCGGGGGCGCTCATACCGCCACCTGCGCCCGGATCGGCGGATGCGGGTCGTAGCCGATGACCTCGACGTCGGCGAAGTCGTAGTCGAACAGGCTCGGCGCCTTCGCCAGCCGCAGCCGCGGGTAGGGCCGCGGGGCCCGGCTGAGCTGCAGTGCGCACTGCTCGACGTGGTTGTCGTAGATGTGGCAGTCCCCGCCGGTCCAGATGAACTCGCCCGGCTCCAGGCCCGCCTGCTGCGCCATCATGTGCGTGAGCAGGGAGTAGGAGGCGATGTTGAAGGGCACGCCGAGGAACATGTCCGCGCTGCGCTGGTAGAGCTGGCAGCTCAGCCGGCCCTCGGCGACGTGGAACTGGAAGAGCAGGTGGCAGGGCGGCAGCGCCATCTCGTCGAGCTGGCCGACGTTCCAGGCGCTGACCACGATCCGCCGCGAGTCGGGGTCGTGGCGCAGCAGCTCGAGGGCGCGGGAGATCTGGTCCACGGTGCCGCCGTCGGCGGTGGGCCAGGAGCGCCACTGCACCCCGTAGATGGGGCCCAGGTCGCCGTCCGGGCCGGCCCACTCGTCCCAGATGGTGACCCCGCGCTCGTTGAGCCAGGTGTTGTCCGAGCTGCCCCGCAGGAACCACAGCAGCTCCCAGATGATCGACTTCAGGTGCACCTTCTTGGTGGTGATCAGGGGGAAGCCGGCGGAGAGGTCGTAGCGCAGCTGCCGGCCGAAGAGGCTGCGGGTGCCGGTGCCGGTGCGGTCGGACTTCACCGCGCCGTGGTCGAGGATCTCCCGGAGCAGGTCCTCGTAGGGGGTGGCGATGGCGCCGTCGGTGCTCTGGCTCATGCGGCCCAGGGTAGCCGCGGCCGGGCCGCGGCGGCGAACCCGGCGGGGCCGTGGCCGGCGTCCCCGGGACCTCGGGTTATCCATATTCACTATTCGTCGGGGGCCCGCGGGCCCAGGGGGCGGCCCCGGGCGGCGCCGTCCCCGCCCGGGCCCCGGGCGGGTCCGCGGGGTGCGGGGAGGGGTCAGTCCTCCGGGTGCTCCTCGCGCCAGTCCGCGATCGCGGCGAGGATGTCGTCGGCGATCTCGGGCCGGCAGATCAGGGTGTCCGGCATGAAGGGGTCTGCGTTGTTGTAGGAGTGCGCGGAGCCGTCCAGGCGGGAGACGTGCAGCCCGGCGGCGCGGCACACGCCCACCGGGGCGGCGGAGTCCCACTCGTACTGGCCGCCGGAGTGGATGTAGGCGTCGTAGTCGCCGAGCAGCACGTGCATCGCCTTCGCCCCCGCCGAGCCCATCTGGGCGACCTCCCGGCCGAGGCGCTCGGCGACGAAGCCGGCCAGCGCCGGCGGGCGGGTGCGGGAGACCACGATCCGGCCGGACATGGGCCCGAGCACCGCCTTGGCCTCCCCGGTGTGGAATACCCGGCCCAGATCCGGCAGGCCCACCGCGGCGTGCACCGGCTGGTGGTCCTCCACCAGGGCGATGTGCACCGCCCAGTCCTGGCGGCCGCCGGCGAATTCGCGGGTGCCGTCCAGGGGGTCGATGATCCACACCCGGTCGCAGTCGAGGCGCTCCAGGCGGTCGGCGGCCTCCTCGGAGAGCATCGCGTCATCGGGGCGGTGCTGTTCGAGCACCTTGCCGATCCACTCCTGGGCGAGGGCGTCGCCGGAGTCCCCGAGCACCCGCCCGCGCAGCAGGCCGACGTTGCGCACGCCCTTGAGGATCTCGCTGGTGCCCTGGGCCAGGCGCAGCGCCAGGATGGCATCGTCTACGTAAGCTGACATGCCCCCGATGATAGGTCTTCGGCGCGCGCCCCGTCGCGGCGGGCCGCGGACCCCGGCCGCGGTTCCGGACCACCGTTATCCTGGGGGCATGAGGACGATCCTGAACCTGCTCTGGCTCATCACCGGGGGCCTCTGGCTGTCCCTGGGCTACCTGTTCTTCGGGCTGCTGGCCTGCCTGCTGGTGGTCACCGCCCCGGCCGGGGTGGCCTCCTTCCGGATGGCCGCCTACGCGCTGTGGCCCTTCGGCCGGGAGGTGGTCGACGCCGGCCGCGGGGGGCTGCTCACCGGGGCGATGAACCTGGTCTGGTTCCTCGTCGCCGGGCTGTGGCTGGCGATCGGGCACCTGGCCACCGCGGCGGCGCAGGCGGTGACCATCATCGGCATCCCGCTGGCGGTGGCGAACGTGAAGATGATCCCGGTGACCTGCTTCCCCTTCGGCAAGCGGATCGTGGCCTCCTCCGGCGGACTGCTCTAGGCCGGGCCCCCGGGTCGGGGGTGCATGTCGTTGCCTTTCTGGTTAATTGCGATTACCGTTGATCTGCGACGCCGCGTCCGATGCGCGGCGGGCGGCGCCGCAGCGCGTCGCCGACGACGAACGGCAGAAGGAGCCGCACCCATGTCCCTGCGCACCCGCACCGTCGCCCTGCTCGCCATCCCCGGCCTGGCCCTGGGCCTGGCCGCCTGCGGCGACGACAATGACCAGACCGTGGTCACCGACGCCCCCGAGGCGACCAAGGCCTCCGAGGCGCTCACCGGCGACGACCAGGTCACCACCGAGGTCGACGACGACGCGACCACCACCACCTCCGCCGCCCCGATCGGGCAGGACGCGGCCACCGTCAAGATCGCCGGCACCGACGTCGACGGCGACTTCACCCCGGTGCGCTGCGAGTACGACCGCGACGACGACACCCTGAAGATCAAGGCCGGCGAGGACGACGACACCGGCAAGCTGGAGATCGAGATCAAGGACGCGGACACCGCCCCGCGCCTGGACGAGCTCAGCGTCGAGGTCCGCGAGATCGACATGGAGATCGACGACGACAACGCCGAGGCCGCCAACGTCTCCCGGGACGGCGACACCTGGCGCATCGTCGGCACCGGCGTCAACGACGATGACACCACCGACGACATCGAGGCCCAGGTGGTCTGCCCGCTGAACTAGCGGCGCCTCCCCGCATCCCGCGCGGCGCCCCGGACGGCGATCCCGTCCGGGGCGCCGCCGGCGTATTCCGGGGGCGCTAGCCCCGGCGCGGCCCGGCGGCGGGCAGGGTGTCCTCCACGAACCGCTCCCGGGTGGCCGCGCGGCCGCCGACGGCGACCACCGCGGTGGCCGCCAGCAGCAGCACCAGCGGCGCCGCCCAGCCGGCGGTGGCCTCATGCAGCATCCCGGTGAGCAGCGGCCCGGCGCAGGCCAGGGTGTAGCCGCCGCCCTGGGCGAAGGCGGACAGCGCCCGCGCCCCGGCGGCGGTGCGCGCCCGCAGGTTGATCAGGGTCAGCGCCATCGGGAAGGAGATCGGGCCCAGCCCGGACAGGGTCACCCACAGCCAGGGCGCGGCCGCCGGGGCCAGGAACAGCCCCGCGTTGCCGATGCAGTAGACGAGCAGGAATCCGGCGAGCAGCGGGTAGGGATCGCGCAGCCGGCCCAGCGCCCAGGGGCCCAGCACCGCGATGAGCGCACCGAGCGCCGACCACCAGGACAGCATCGCCCCGCCGGTGGCCGCGGACATCCCCGCCGACTCGATCACCCGGGGGATGAACATCATCAGCGCGTAGGTGGACAGGCTGGTGCAGCCGAACATGGCCAGCAGGCCCAGGCCCACCGGGGAGCGGTGCTCCGGCACCTGGTCCGCGGCGCCGGCGGCCGCGCGCGCCGCCGCGGGCGCCCGGCCATCCCGGCCGGCGGCGGCGATGGAGTCCGCGCCGGCGCGCAGCAACGGGATCCAGGGCAGCGCCGCGGCGAGGGCGAGCAGCGCCCAGGAGGCCAGGGACACCCGCCAGCTGCCGGCGGCGGCGGCGATCGGCTCCGCGGCCAGCGGGGCGGCCATCATCCCGGTCTGCATGGCCAGCATGTAGGCGGTGGACATCCGCGGCACCGCCTCCGGGAAGTAGGCGCGCACCGCCAGCGGGGCCACCGTGTTGGTCACCCCGATCGCGAACAGGGCCACCAGGGAGCCGGCCACCAGCGCCGCGGTGGAGGGGCCGGCGACCCGCAGCAGCTGCCCGGCGGCGGTGGCGGCCATCATCGCGAACAGGGCGTGCGGCAGCCGCAGCCGGCGCAGCAGCGGCGGGGTGGCGAAGGCGCTGGCGGCGAACATGGCCGTGGGCAGCATGCCCAGGGCGCCGACGAACCCGGGGGACAGGCCCAGGTCGGGGGCCATCCGGCCGATCAGCGGGGGCAGCCCGGTGACCGCCGCGCGCATGTTCAGGGCGGTGAGCACGATGCCGGCGAAGGCCAGCAGGCGGATTCTCCTCTTCGTCACCGGACCACGGTAACGTCGGCTCACCACCGGGTGCGCGCGGGGGTTGCGCCGCCGGCCGGCGGCCGGCGGCGCGGGCTCAGCGGTTCGCCCGGTACCAGCCGAGCAGCGCGTCGGTGGAGGCGTCCCCGGAATCGGCCGCGGCGGCCCCGGTGACCGCCGGCAGCAGATCCCCGGCCTGCTTCTTGCCCAGCTCCACGCCCCACTGGTCGAAGGAGTTGATCCCCCAGATCACGCCCTGCACGAAGGTGATGTGCTCGTAGAGGGCGATGAGCGCGCCCAGCGCGGCCGGGGTGAGCTCCTCGGCGAGGATCGTGGTGGTGGGCCGGTTGCCGGGCATCACCTTGTGCGCGACCAGCTCCTCGGCCACCCCCTCGGCGCGGATCTCCTCGGCCGTCTTGCCGAAGGCGAGCACCTTGGTCTGGGCGAGGAAGTTCGCCATCAGCAGATCGTGCATGGAGTCGGTGCCGTCGGCG
This sequence comes from Corynebacterium sphenisci DSM 44792, assembly GCF_001941505.1. Classification (NCBI taxonomy): domain Bacteria; kingdom Bacillati; phylum Actinomycetota; class Actinomycetes; order Mycobacteriales; family Corynebacteriaceae; genus Corynebacterium; species Corynebacterium sphenisci. Next base: position 527,873 of record NZ_CP009248.1, read on the forward strand.
GTGGGCAGATCCTGGCGGGGCCGGGCGAAGCCGATGAAGTCCGCGGGCACCAGCCGGGTGCCCTGGTGCAGCAGCTGGAAGAAGGCGTGCTGGCCGTTGGTGCCCGGCTCGCCCCAGTAGATCTCCCCGGTGTCGCAGGTCACCGCCGCGCCGTCGCGGCGCACCGACTTGCCGTTGGACTCCATGGTGAGCTGCTGCAGGTAGGCGGGGAAGCGGGCCAGGTCCTGGCTGTAGGGCAGCACCGCATGGGACTGGGCGCCGAGGAAGTCGGCGTACCAGACGCCGAGCAGGCCCATCAGCAGCGGCAGGTTGCGCTCCGCCGGGGCGGTGCGGAAATGCTCGTCCATGGCGTGGAAGCCCTCCAGCAGGCGCATGAAGTCCTGCGGGCCCACCGCGGCCATGATGGACAGCCCGATCGCCGAGTCCACCGAGTAGCGGCCGCCCACCCAGTCCCAGAAGCCGAACATGTTCGCCGGGTCGATGCCGAACTCGGCGACCTGCTCCGCGTTGGTGGACACCGCCACGAAGTGCTTGGCCACCGCCGCCTCATCGCCGAGCCGGTCCACCAGCCAGCGCCGGGCGGCATGCGCGTTGGCCAGGGTCTCCTGGGTGGTGAAGGTCTTCGAGGCGATGATGAACAGGGTGGACTCGGGGTCGACCTCGTCGAGCACGGACTGCAGATCGGAGGGGTCCACGTTGGAGACGAAGCGGGCCTCGATCCCGGCGGTGACGTAGGTGCGTAGCGCCCGGGTGACCATCGCCGGGCCCAGATCGGAGCCGCCGATGCCGATGTTCACCACCGTCTTGATGGTGTGCCCGGTGTGCCCCAGCCACTCCCCGGAGCGCAGCGCCCGGGCGAAGTCGCGCATCCGGCCGAGCACCTCGTGCACGTCGGCGGCGACGTCCTGCCCGGCCACGGTGAGCTCCGCGGTCACCGGCAGCCGCAGCGCGGTGTGCAGCACCGAGCGGTCCTCGGTGGAGTTGATCCGCTCCCCGGCGAACATCGCGTCCCGGGCGCCGGCGACGTCGGCGGCGCGGGCCAGCTCGAGTAGGGCGGCGAGGGTGTCGCCGTCGACGAGGTTCTTGGAGAGGTCCGCGTGCAGCCCGGCGGCGTCCAGGGTGAGCCGGCCGGCGCGATCCGGGTCCGCGGCGAAGAGCTCGCGCAGGGTGGTGCCCCGGATCTCCTCGGCCCGCCCGGCCAGGGCGGCCCAGGCGTCGGTGGTGGTGATGTCGAAGGTCATGCGTGCTCCCGGGTACGTGGGCGGTTGGTCCACCCCCAGGGTAACGGCGTCGCCGCCGCCCCGCCGCCGCGGCGGGGCGGGCGTGGACAGCCGGCGGATGCGGGGCCACACTGGGGTGCATGAGCGACACCACGATGCCCCGGATGACCCATGACGAGATCCTCGACGGCGTGCCCCGCGGCCTGTACCTCGGCGGCCGCTTCCGCGACGCCGCCGACGGCGCCACCCTGGCGGTGCGCGACCCGGCCACCGACGAGGTGCTCACCGAGGTCGCCTCGGCGGGCGAGGCCGACGCCCGCGCCGCCCTCGACGCCGCGGTGGCCGCCCAGGCGGACTGGGCGGCGACGCCCCCGCGGGAGCGCTCCGAGATCCTGCGCCGCGCCTTCGGGCTGATCCGCCGCGACGCGGCGAAGCTCACCGCCCTGCAGTCCCTGGAGATGGGCCGGGCGCTGCCGGACTCCGCCGCCGAGGTCGCCTACGGCGCCGAGTTCTTCCGCTGGTTCGCCGAGGAGGCGGTGCGGATCACCGGCGACTACCGGCGCTCCCCGGACGGATCCTCCCGGCTGGCGGTGCTGCGCCAGCCGGTGGGCCCGGCGCTGGCGATCACCCCGTGGAACTTCCCGCTCGCGATGGGCACCCGAAAAATCGCCCCCGCCCTGGCCGCCGGCTGCCCGATCATCGTCAAACCCGCCTCGAAGACCCCGCTGACCATGCTGCACCTGGCGGGGCTGCTCGACGAGGCCGGGGTGCCCGCCGGGGTGCTCTCGGTGCTGCCCGCGGCCCACGCCGGCGACGTCTCCGCGCTGCTGGACGACCCCCGGCTGCGCAAGTTCACCTTCACCGGCTCCACCGAGGTCGGCCAGATGCTCGCCGCGAGGGCGGCCGGGTCCTCGATGAAGGTCTCCCTGGAGCTCGGCGGCAACGCCCCCTTCGTGGTCTTCGCGGACGCGGACCTGGACAAGGCGGTCGCCGCGGTCAAGGGCGCCAAACTGCGCAACGGCGGCCAGGTGTGCATCGCCCCGAACCGGTTCATCGTGCACGAGTCCCTCGCCGGGGAGTTCGCCGAGCGGGTGGCCGCCATGTTCGGCGAGCTCACCGTGGGCCCGGGCACCGATCCGGACACCGACCTGGGCCCGCTGGCCCTGGCCGAGCAGCGCGACACCGTGGACCGGCTGGTCGCCGACGCCGTCGACCGGGGCGCCCGGCTGCGCTGCGGCGGGGTGTCCGGGGAGTCCGCCGGCGGCTACTTCGTGCCCGCCACGGTGCTCGACCGGGTGCCGGCCGACGCCGACATCGTCGCCGAGGAGATCTTCGGCCCCGTGGTCGCGGTGCGCTCCTTCCGGGAGGTCGACGAGGCGATCGCGATGGCCAACGACACCGCCTTCGGCCTGGCCGCCTACCTGTTCAGCGAGAACCTGGGCACCGCCCTGGACGCCGCGGAGCGGATCGAGGCGGGCATGGTGGCGGTGAACAAGGGCGGGCTCTCCGACGCCTCCGCCCCCTTCGGCGGGGTGAAGCAGTCCGGGCTGGGCCGGGAGGGCGGGCCCACCGGGATCGACGAGTTCCTGGAGACCAAGCTCATCTCCCTGGAGGGTTAGCCCGCGGCCCCGGCGGCGGTGACGTTGGGCACCCGGGCCATCAGCGCCATCCCGGCCGCCAGCACCAGCAGGATCCCGGCCACCCCGGCCCGGTCGGCGTGGAAGACCGCGACGAAGGCGCCGAAGGCCAGCGGGGTCAGCCAGCTCACCGCCCGGCCCACGGTGGCGTAGAGCCCGAACATCTGGCCCTCCCGGCCCGCCGGGGTGAGCCGGGTGAGGTAGGAGCGCGACGCCGCCTGGGCGGGGCCGACGAAGAGGCAGAGCGCCAGGCCCAGCACCCAGAAGGCGACCGGGCCGGAGGCGGCCAGCAGCCCCACCGAGACCAGGCACATCGCGCCCAGGGAGCCCAGGATCACCGGCCGCGGGCCCAGCCGGTCGTCGGCGACGCCGGCGGCCACCGACCCGACGGCGGCGACCACGTTCGCGGCCACCCCGAACAGCAGCACGTCCGCGGCGTCGATGCCGTAGACCCGCACCGCCAGGATGGCGCCGAAGGTGAACACCCCGGCGAGGCCGTCCCGGAACACCGCGGAGGCGATCAGGAAGCGCACCAGCCGGCGGTCCTCGCGCCACAGCCCGCGCAGTTCCGCGGCGATCCCGCGGTAGGCCGCGGCCAGCGCCGCCGGGCCCGGCCGGGGCGCGGCGGCGGCGTCCGGGGCGGGCTCGATCTCCGGCACCCGGGTCATCGCGGGCAGCGCGGCGAGCAGGAACCAGCCGGCGGCGACCAGGGCCACCAGCCGGACGCTCCAGCCATCGGCGGCGGGCACCCCGAGCAGCCCCCGGGCCGGGCCCTCCCCGGCGATGAAGCCGAGGTAGCAGCCCAGCAGCAGCACGATCCCGCCGACGTAGCCGGCCGCCCAGCCGATCCCGGACACCCGGCCCACCGTGGCCGGGGTGGAGACCTGCTTGAGCATCGCGAAATAGGACACCTCCGCGAACTGGAAGGTCACCGTGGCCACCGCGAGCAGGCCCACCCCCGGCCAGAACCAGCCCGCCTCCGGGCGCACCACGGCCAGCGCCGCCATCAGCGCCACCGTGGCCAGGGTCCAGGCGCCCAGCGAGGCCCGCCGCCGGCCCAGCAGATCCGCCCGCCGGCCGGTGACCGGGGCCAGGGCGGCGATCGCCAGGCCCGCGGCGCCCATCGCCCAGGAGTACTTCGCCGAGGCCCCCGGCACCTCCGCGCCGACCCCGTCGACGAGGTAGACGGAGTAGATGAAGGTGACGATGACCGCGTTGAACGCCGCCGAACCCCAGTCCCAGGCGGCCCAGGCGGCGACCCGGCCCCGCGGCGGCGCGGCGCTCATCCCAGCCGCCCCCGGCCCATCCGGAGCAGCGCCGAGGCGATCGCCGGGCCCTCCGCGCCCAGCTCATCGCGGAACTGGTTGATGATCTGCACCTCCCGGGTGTGCACCAGGCGGGTGCCCCCGGAGCCCATCCGGGTCCGGCCCACCGCCCGGGAGACCTCCGCCCGCCGCCGGGCCGCGTCGATGATGATCGCGTCCAGGCGGTTGATCTCCGCCCGGTAGCGCTCGATCTCCTCCGAGCTCAGCGGATCGTCGGTGCCGGTGGGGGTGCGCACCTCGAAGGCGTCGATGACGTGGCCGGTGTCCTCGTTCATGGGCCCATCATGCCCGAGTCGCCGCCGCGGCGCGGGCGGGCCGGGGGCGCGCCGGGCGTCCGGGGCCCCGCTAGGCTGGCGGCCATCATGGATCATGCAGCACCCGCACCCGCCGGAGACGACCGCCCCCGCACCCCCGACGCCTTCGGCGACCCCGGTGACCTGCTGGCCGGGCTGAACCCGCAGCAGCGCGCCGCGGTGCTGCACCGCGGCTCCCCGCTGCTCATCGTCGCCGGGGCGGGCTCCGGCAAGACCGCCGTGCTCACCCGGCGGATCGCGCATCTCATCGCCGGCGGGGTGCACCCGGGGCAGATCCTGGCGATCACCTTCACCAACAAGGCGGCCGCGGAGATGCGGGAGCGGGTCGCCGCCCTGGTCGGCCCGGAGGCGGGCCGGATGTGGGTGGCCACCTTCCACGCCACCTGCGTGCGGATCCTGCGCATGCAGCACGCCCTGGTGCCGGGGCTGAACTCCAACTTCTCCATCTACGACGCCGACGACTCCCGCCGGCTGCTGTCCATGATCGCCCGGGACATGGACCTGGACACCCGCCGCTTCACCGGCCGGGTGCTGGCCAACCGGATCTCCAACCTGAAGAACGAGCTGGTGGACGCCGAGCGGGCGGCGGCCGAGGCGGAGGCCACCCGCAACCCCTTCGACGAGGTGGTCGCCCGGGTGTACGCGGAGTACTCCCGCCGGCTGCGCGCGGCCAACGCGGTGGACTTCGACGATCTGATCGGGGAGACGGTGCGCATCTTCCGGGAGCACCCGCAGGTCGCCGAGTACTACCGGCGCCGCTTCCGGCATGTCCTGGTCGACGAGTACCAGGACACCAACCACGCCCAGTACGCGCTGGTGTCCGCCCTGGTCGGCACCGGCGCCGGGGCCAGCGAACTGTGCGTGGTGGGCGATTCGGACCAGTCCATCTACGCCTTCCGCGGGGCGACCATCCGCAATATCGAGGAGTTCGAGCAGGACTACCCGGAGGCGGAGACGATCCTGCTGGAGCAGAACTACCGCTCCACGCAGACCATCCTCTCCGCGGCGAACCGGGTGATCGCGCGCAACGAGGGCCGCCGGGAGAAGCGGCTCTGGTCGGATCTCGGGGAGGGTGAGCCGATCCGCGGCTTCGTCGGCGACAACGAGCATGACGAGGCGCGCTGGATCGCCAACCGGATCGACGAGCTGGTCGAGTCGGGGCGGTTCCGCTACTCCGATGTGGCGGTGTTCTACCGCACCAACAACGCCTCCCGCGCCCTGGAGGACGTCTTCCTGCGCCTGGGCCTGCCCTACACGGTGGTCGGCGGGACCCGCTTCTACGAGCGCCGGGAGGTGCGCGACATCGTCGCCTACCTGCGGGTGCTGGTGAACCCGGACGACGATGTGGCGATGCGCCGGATCATCAACGTGCCGCGGCGCGGGATCGGGGACAAGGCGGTCGCCGCGGTGGCGCTGCACGCCGAGGACGCGGGGATCTCCTTCGGCGCGGCGCTGCGCGACGCCGCCGAGGATCGGGTGCCGATGGTGCCGGCCCGCGGCCGCGCCGCGATCGGGCGCTTCCTGGGGCTGCTGGGGACAATCGCCGAGGTCGGCGGCGGGGACGTCGGGGAGCTGGTGCCGGCGATCCTGGAGGCCACCGGCTACCGCGCCGAGCTGGAGGCCTCCTCGGATCCCCAGGACGCCACCCGGCTGGACAACCTCAACGAGCTGGTCTCGGTGGCCCGGGAGTTCGCCGCGGAGGCGGAGCTGGCCGCCGCCCTCGGCGAGGACGCGCCGGCCGCCGGGGAGGGCGAGCCGGAGCCGGGCAGCCCGGAGGCCTTCCTGGAGCGGGTCTCCCTGGTCGCCGACGCCGACCAGATCCCCGATGACGACCGGGGGGTGGTCACCCTGATGACCCTGCACACCGCCAAGGGCCTGGAGTTCCCGGTGGTGTTCGTCACCGGCTGGGAGGACGGCCAGTTCCCGCATCTGCGCGCCCTGGGCGACCCGGGGGAGCTCGCCGAGGAGCGCCGGCTGGCCTATGTCGGGATCACCCGGGCCCGCCGGATGCTGCACCTCACCCGGGCGCGCACCCGCTCGGCCTGGGGCGCCCCGCAGTCCAACCCGCCCTCGCGCTTCCTCGGCGAGATCCCGGAGGAGCTGGTGGAGTGGACCGACGAATCCACCGGGGGCGGTTTCGGCGCCGCCGCCCCGGGCGCGGCCTTCGGCCGCGGCGGCGCCGCCCGCCGGGGCGCCGGCCGCTCCGGCGGGACGGCGCGCAACCGGGAGCTGCAGCTGGCCGCCGGGGACCGGGTGGTGCACGACAAGTACGGCCTGGGCACGGTGCTCTCCGTGGACGGGGCGGGCCCCCGGGAGACCGCGACCATCGACTTCGGCTCCGCGGGCAAGGTGCGGCTGATGCTGCTCGGCGGGCTGCCGATGGAGAAGCTCTAGGCCCCCGTCCGCCGGGCGGTCACCCAGCAGGTGATCACCACCTCCTGCACCACGGTGCCCTCCGCATCGCGCAATTCGATGGTCACCGGCAGGTCCACCCCGCCGGTGCCGGCGGTGATCCCGGCGAAGTCGGGCAGCTCCGCGGTGGCGGTGCCGGTGAGCCCGCCGCGGGAGATGGTCACGTAGCGCACGTCCATGGCCTTGGGCACCCAGCGGTGGGTGGCCGGCACGGAGGCCTCGCAGAGCATGCCCATCGCGGTCTCGGCGACATTGCAGCCGGCGATCGCGTGGAAGGTGCCGATGTGGTTGCGCACCCCCCACCATTTCGGGGCGCGCACCACCGCGCGGCCCGGGGCCATCTCCAGCACATGGGGCAGCACGGAGCCGAAGTAGGGGGCGGCCAGGCAGATCCCGGCGGAGAAGAGCCGGGTGCCGATGAGCGGCACCCGGGAGAGGCGGCGCCACAGCGCCAGGGTCCGGGTGGGCGGCGGCTGGTTCACGTCGGTCATGGGGTGAAAGCTAACCGCCCCGCGGCGATGCCGGGGGCGGACCCGGCCGAGCCGGGGGCGGCGGGGGTGGCCACGGGGGTGGCCGGGGCCGGGCGCGGGCCTAGTAGATGATCCCGTAGGCGGCGAGCCAGGCCAGCGGATCCACCGGGGTGACCCCGTCGGGGTGGATCTCGAAGTGCAGGTGGGTGCCGGTGGAGAAGCCCCGGTTGCCCATCCCGGCGATGACCTGGCCGGCCTGCACCCGCTCGCCGACGGTGACGTAGATGGACTCGATGTGCCCGTAGACGGAGATCGCCCCGTCGTCGTGCAGCACCCGCACCCACTGGCCGAAGCCCTGGGCGGGGCCGGCGTCGATGACCTCGCCGGGCAGCACGGACATGATCGGGGTGTTCATCACGTTGGCGATGTCGATGCCGTTGTGCATGGCGCCCCACCGGCCGCCGAAGCCGGAGGTGAGCACGCCCTCGGTGGGGCGGGAGAACAGCGGGGCGCGCTCGGCGAGATCGCGCTGCACCCGCTCGTAGTTGTACTGCAGGGCGGTGGCCAGCTGCGCGGCGAGATCCACGGCGGGCCGGTGGTCCCGCACGGAGACCACGGTGGGGGTGTCCGCCCCGGCCCCGGGGTGCGGGCCGGCCAGGATGCGCGCCTCGGCGTCGGCGCCGGCCGGCGCGGCGGCGGCGTCCTCGCGGGCGGCGTCGTCGGCGCGGATCTCGGCGTCCTCGGCGGGCTGCGCCGCAGCCGCGCCGGCGGTCGCGGTGCTGACCGCCGCGGAGGCGGCGGTGGCGAGCGCGATGCGTCCGACGGTGGATCGGGTCCGCTTGCGGTGGGCGCCGCCGCGGCTGCGCACGCTGTTTCGCACTGAACACCTCGCTGCTGGGGGAAGGGGGGACGGGGGCCGGCGCAACCGGCCCGGCGGGCGGGTCGTAATCGCGTCGTTATCTACGGCAAGCCACGATAACGAACGGATTACCCGGGGGCAACCCGTTTCCGCGGATCGATGTAACGCCGCGGCCGCCGGTGCGATATGCGCGTAACCGGCGTGGCCGGTGGGGCTGGTGTGACTTGGGGGATCCTCCCGCGCGCCCCGTTCGGGGGCGGCCGCGCCTCGTATACCCTTGCCGGGAAGACGGCCGGCGCAACCGGCGCCGGCGGGCCGTTGACTTCCGGGAAAGGGGGCCACCAGGTGGGCGAGAGGGCGCGTAGGGGACCCGGCGGCCGGGCCGCGGAACCGGAGGGCGCCCGCCGCCGCGGCCGCGGACGCGCCCGCGGGACCCGGCCCGCCCCCGCGGCCCGGGCCTCCGCCCCGCCGGCCGGGGATCCCCGGCCCGCCCCGGCCGCGCCGACGCCGGCAGGCCGGCTGCGCCGCTTCGGCCTGACCATCGCCGCCGTGGACGGGGTGGCGGTGCTGCTGATCGCCACCATCGCGCTCATCGGGGTCACCGTCGCCGACGCCGGGGTCACCCCGCTGCCGGCGACCGTGGCCACCCTGTGGATGCTGCTCATGATGGCCCCGGTGGTCCTCGACGACGCGGTGCTCGGCCTGGTGCCCGCGCTGCCCGGGATGGCCCTGGTCGCCCTCGCGGCCTGGCGGATCCGCCGGGAGGTCGCGGGGCCGGTGTCGGTGCGCGACATCCGGGTGCTCGCCGCGGTCGCCCTGGGCGTCCCGGCGGCGCTGACCGCGGTGGCCTGGCTGATGCTCTTCGACGCCGCCAAGGTGCTCCCGGTGGCCCCGCCGAACCTGATCCACGCCCTGGCCGGGGCGCTGCTGCTGCGCCTGCTCGCCCTGGCCCTCGGGCTGGGCCCCGGGCTGCTCACCGCCCTGTTGCGCCGGCGAGCCCTGCCGGAGTGGCCGGTGGCCTCGCTGCGCCTGGCCGCCGATCTGCTCCGCTGGCTGTGGGCCGCCGGCGCGCTCGCCGCGCTCGCCGCCATGGCCTGGCACCACGGGGCCGTCGCCGAGGCCTACCGGATCACCGCCGGCGCCGGGGAGATCGCGGGCCTGACCGCGCTGTCGGCGGCCTACCTGCCCAATATCGCGGTCGGCGGGTTGGCCGTGCTGGTCGGGGCGCCCGCCACCGTCGGCGTCGCCGAAGCCGGGCTGTTCGCGGTGATCCCGGGCAGCCTGCCGCCGCTGCCCCCGCTGGCGGCGATGCCCCAGTCCGCGCACCCGGCGGCGCCGCTCCTGCTGGCCGTGGTGCCGGCGGTGGTGGTCTGGCGCACCCGCCGGATGCTGCGCCGGGAGCGCCCGGAGGCGCCCTACCCGGTGGCCGTCGGGGCCGCCGCCGCGGCCGGGCTCGGCGCCGCCGCGCTGGCCTGGCTCACCGGCGGCATCCTCGGCCAGTACGGCCATTCCGGGGCGGTGCCCGGGATGACCGGGATCCTGGTCTCCGCCTGGGTGGCGCTGCCCGCGGCCGTGGTGGTGCTCGCCGAATCCGGCTGGCCGCCGGCGCGCCCCGGCGGATCGGCGCCGGCCGCCGCGGACGACGACGCCGACGGGGCCGATGCGGACGCCGGGACCCCCGGGGAGGGGGCCGGTGAGGACGCCGGGGATCCGGCGGTGGACCGGGACGGTGCCGACGGGGCGGCCGTGGACGCCGCCGGGGATGCGGACGAGGCCGGGGACCGGGGCGCCGAGCCCGCCGCCGATGCCGATGCCGGCGCGGACCCGGATGCGGGGCCCGGGGCGGAGGAATCCGCCGGGGACGGGGAGGACGAGGCCGGGGCCGGGGAGGCCGGGGAGGCCGATGCCGGTGCCGCCGGGGAGGCCGCGGCGCCCGTGGCGGGACCGGAGCCCGCGGACGGGGAGGACCGGGACGAGGCCGGCGCCGGGGCGCCGGATGCGGCCGGGGACGGCGACGCCGGGGAGGTCGCGGAGCCCGCGGAGGGCCCGGACCCGGCGGCGGGGGAGGACCCCTCGGGCCCGGCGCGGCGGTGAGCGGCGGGTAGAATGCCCGCCGTGACCGAAACCCCCCGCAGGCTCCCGCTCCGCGTCGTCGTGCTCGCATCGGGCGCGGGGACGCTGCTGCAGTCGCTGCTCGACCTGCTCGACCCCGCGGTGGTCGAGGTCGTCGCGGTCGGCTCGGACCGGGAGTGCCCGGCCGTGGCGCGGGCCCGCGCCGCCGGGCTGGACGCCTTCGTCGTCGCCTTCGACGACGCCGCGCGCGCCGACCGGGCCGGATGGGACCGCAGGCTGCGCGACGCCGTCGCCGGGCGCCACCCGGACCTCGTCGTCTCCGCCGGCTTCATGCGGATCCTGGGGGAGGGGTTCATCGCCGCCTTCGGGGACCGGATCCTCAACACCCACCCGGCCCTGCTGCCCTCCTTCCCGGGGGCGCATGCGGTGCCCGACGCCCTGGCGCACGGGGTGAAGGTCACGGGGACCACCGTGCACATCGTCGACTCCGGCGTGGACACCGGGCCGATCCTGGCCCAGCGCGCCGTCACCGTGGCGGAGGATGACACGGTCGACACCCTGCACGAACGCATCAAGCAGGTCGAGCGGCTGCTGCTCGCCGACGTGCTCACCACCATCGCGCATCGCGGTTACACGCGGGACGGACGAAAGGCGAGGATTCAATGACCAACGGCGATCGCAAGGCCATCACCCGGGCGCTCATCAGCGTCTACGACAAGACCGGGCTGGAGGAGCTGGCCCGGGCGCTGCACGGGGCGGGGGTGGAGATCGTCTCCACCGGCTCCACCGCGGCCCGGATCGCCGAGGCCGGGGTGCCGGTGACCGGGGTGGAGGAGCTCACCGGGTTCCCGGAATGCCTCGAGGGCCGGGTGAAGACCCTGCATCCCCGGGTGCACGCGGGCATCCTCGCCGACACCCGCAAGGAGGACCACCTCGCCCAGCTCGACGAGCTCGGGGTGGCGCCCTTCCAGCTGGTGGTGGTGAACCTCTACCCCTTCACCGACACGGTGGCCTCCGGCGCCGGCTTCGACGAGTGCGTGGAGCAGATCGACATCGGCGGGCCGTCCATGGTGCGCGCCGCGGCGAAGAACCACCCCTCGGTGGCGGTGGTCGTCGACCCGGCCCGCTACGGCGAGGTCGCCCGCGCGGTGGCCGCCGGTGGGTTCACCCGCGCCGAGCGCACCCGGCTGGCCCTGGACGCCTTCCGGCACACCGCCGCCTATGACGTGGCGGTGGCCGGCTGGCTCGGCGAGCAGGCCGGCGCCGCCGGGGCGGACGACCCGGCCGCGGCGCGGTTCCCGGAGTGGGTGGGCCGCACCTGGGAGCGGGCCGCGACGCTGCGCTACGGGGAGAACCCGCACCAGCGCGCCGCGCTGTACCTCGCCCCCGGCGGGTCCGGGCTGGCCCGCGCCGAGCAGCTGCACGGCAAGGAGATGAGCTACAACAACTACACCGACTCCGACGCGGCCTGGCGGGCGGCCTGGGACCACGACCGGCCCTGCGTGGCGATCATCAAGCACGCCAACCCCTGCGGGATCGCGGTGTCCGACGAGTCCATCGCCGCCGCGCACCGGGCGGCGCACGCCTGCGACCCGGTGAGCGCCTTCGGCGGGGTGATCGCGGTCAACCGGGAGGTGTCGAAGGAGATGGCCGAGCAGGTCTCCGAGATCTTCACCGAGGTGATCGTCGCCCCCGGCTACGCCGAGGGCGCGGTGGAGGTGCTCTCCCGGAAGAAGAACATCCGGATCCTCGTCGCGGAGCCGCCGACCCGGGCCGCGGTGGAGATGCGCGAGGTCTCCGGGGGGATGCTGCTGCAGGAGCGCGATGAACTGCACGCCGAGGGCGATGATCCCGCGAACTGGACCCTGGCCTGCGGGGAGCCCGCGGACGAGGCGACCCTGGCGGATCTGGTCTTCGCCTGGCGCACCGTGCGCGCGGTGAAGTCCAACGCGATCCTGCTGGCCCGCGAGGGCGGCACCGTGGGCGTGGGCATGGGCCAGGTCAACCGGGTGGACGCGGCGAAGCTGGCGGTGCAGCGGGCGAACACCCTGGGCGGGGAGGCGGAGCGGGCCCGCGGGGCGGTGGCCGCCTCGGACGCCTTCTTCCCCTTCGCCGACGGTTTCGAGGTGCTCGCCGAGGCGGGGGTGCGCGCGGTGGTGCAGCCCGGCGGCTCGATCCGCGACGCCGAGGTGGTCGCCGCCGCGGAGCGCGCCGGGGTGACCATGTACCTCACCGGCGCCCGGCACTTCGCGCACTAGCGGCCGGGCCCCGGCCGGGGGTGAATCCCCCGGGGCCGGGGCGGCGCCGCCGGGATGCCCCTATCCTTTCCCCATGGAACCGAGCATCCTCATCATCGGCGCGGGCCCCTCGGGGCTCGCCGCCGCCGCCAAGCTCGCCGCCGCGGGCATCGGCTACGACCACGTCGAGCGCCATTCCGGCGTCGGCGGGCTGTGGGACATCGACAACCCGTACACCCCCATGTACGAGTCCGCGCACTTCATCTCCTCCACCCGCCACTCCGGCTACCCGGACCGGCCCTTCCCGGCCGATGCCGCGGACTACCCCTCGCGCACCGTCATCCACGACTACCTGCGCGACTTCGCCGCGGACACCGGGGTGGGGGAGCGGATCCGCTTCGGTGTGGCGGTCACCGGGATCGAGCCGGTGGACCACGGCTACCGGGTCAGCTTCGACGACGGGTCGACCCGGATCCACGATCACGTGATCTGCGCCTCCGGCACCCTCGCCGAGCCGGTGCTGCCGGAGATCCCGGGCGAGTTCGCGGGGGAGTACCGGCATTCGTCGAGCTACCGCTCCATCGACGAGCTGCGCGGCCGCCGGGTGCTCATCATCGGCGCCGGCAACTCCGGGGCGGACATCGCCTGCGATGCGGCGCAGGCGGCGGCGCATGCGGAGATCAGCATGCGCCGCGGCTACTGGTTCATCCCCAAGCACATCCTGGGCCGGCCCAGCGACGACTTCACCGTCGCCGGGCCCCGGCTGCCGGTCCGCCTGGAGCAGCTGATCACCCAGGCCTACCTGCGGCTGCATTTCGGGGATCTGCGCCGGCTGGGCATCCCGAAGCCGGATCACCGGGTCTTCGAGGCGCATCCGGTGCTCAACGACCAGCTGATCCACCATCTCCGGCACGGCGATATCGCGGTGCGCCCCGACGTCGCCGCCTTCGAGGGGTCCGCGGTGCGCTTCGTCGACGGCACCACCGGCGACTACGACCTGGTGCTGGCCTGCACCGGCTACCGGCACTGCATCCCCTACGCCCGGGGGCTCTTCGGCGGCGATGACGCGATGAGCGGGCTGTACCTGCGCTTCGCGCACCGGGGCCACCCGGGGCTGTGGGCGCCGGGGATGATCGAGACCAACTCCGGGGCCTTCGGGATCATCGACCGGCAGGCGGAGATCATCGCCCGGGTGATCGGCGCCGCGGGCACCGCCCGCGCCGACGACTTCCACCGCCGGGCGGCCACCGCCACCCCGGATCTCACCGGGGGGCTGCGCTTCGTCGACTCCGACCGGCACCGCGGCTACGCCGATTCGCACGCCCTGATCGACGCCCTCGACGCCGAGCTGGCCGCCACGGCGCCCTGATCCGGTCTACCCTGCGTCCCCATGGGCACCCGAGCCGAGCAGCGCACCCGCCGTCACGCCGAGATCATCGCCGCGGCGGCGGGGATCATCGCCGAACGCGGCTTCCGCGGCACCCGCCTGGAGGACGTGGGCGCGGCGGTGGGGATCTCCGGGCCGGGGCTGTACCGCTACGTCGGGGGGAAGGAGGAGCTGCTGGCGCAGATCCTGGTGGACGTCTCGGTGCGGCTCGTCGACGGGGCGCGGGCGGTGCTCGCGGAGGCGGCGCGCGCCGGCTGGGACGACGGCCGCACGCTGCGGGAGCTGCTCGCCCACCACGTCGAGTTCGCGGTGAGCGAACCGGATCGGATCCGGGTGCAGGAGCGCGAGATCGGCCATCTGGCACCGGGGCCCCGGGAGAAGGTGCGCTCCCTGCAGCGCACCTACCTGGAGATGTGGGTGGAGGTGCTGCGCCGGGTGCGCCCGGATCTGGACGCCCGCACCGCGCGGGTGCGCACCCAGCTCATCGCGGGGCTGATCAACTCCTCCCGGCACATCATCCGGCGGGAGGGCCCGGAGCTGGTCCGGGCGCAGGCGATGGCGCTGGCGCTGGCCGTGATCGACGCCGGGTAGCGGGCCGCCGTGGGGGGCGGGGCCGTGGGGCGGTAACGCCACCCCCGATTCAGTTAGCGGTGATTCACGTTTGCGCTGGGCCGGGGCGCCGCGGCGCGCCCGCATCCGGCTAAGGGGGTGATCCAGATCACTTTCGGCCTTGATACGTGTTCGTGCGCACAGTAGTCTCCGGGGCACAAGTTAATTTCCATTAACAGTTCACCCGGCACCGGTCCGGCGCCCCGCGCCCGCCCCGCCGCCCGCACCCCCGGAGACCCGCACATGGCCCAGCCCTCCACGGCGCCCCCGCCGACCGCCGCCCCCGACGACCGCACCCGGCACCGCGAACTCGCCGCCGACCTGCGCGGGCGCCTCCGGCGCGCCGCCGCCGGCGGCGGCGAGCGCGCCCGCGCCCGGCACATCGCCCGCGGCAAGCTGCTGCCCCGGCAGCGCATCGACGAGCTGCTCGACCCGGGCAGCCCCTTCCTGGAGATCGCCCCGCTGGCCGCCGACGGCATGTACGGCGGGAAGGTCCCCGCCGCCGGGGTGGTCGCCGGGATCGGCCTCGTCGCCGGCCGCCGCTGCATGGTGGTCGCCAACGACGCCACCGTCTCCGGCGGCACCTACTACCCGATGACGGTGAAGAAGCACCTGCGCGCCCAGGAGATCGCCGCGGAGAACCACCTGCCGTGCATCTACCTCGTCGACTCCGGCGGGGCGATGCTGCTCAACCAGGACGAGGTCTTCCCGGACCGGGACCACTTCGGGCGGATCTTCTACAACCAGGCGAACATGTCCGCCCGCGGCATCCCCCAGATCTCCGCGGTGCTCGGCTCCTGCACCGCCGGCGGCGCCTACGTGCCCGCGATGAGCGACGAGAACGTGATCGTCGCCGGGCAGGGCACCATCTTCCTCGCCGGCCCGCCCCTGGTGAAGGCCGCCACCGGGGAGGACGTCACCCCCGAGGAGCTCGGCGGCGGCGCCCTGCACGCCCGCGTCTCCGGGGTCGCCGACCACCTCGCCGCCGACGACGCCGAGGCCCTGGCGAGGATCCGCGGCATCGTCGCCACCCTCCCGCCGGACCGCGCCCCCGCCTGGGACGTCGCCGAGCCGGCGGAGCCCGCCCGGGACCAGCGCGACCTGTACTCGGTGGTGCCGGTGGACCCGAAGACCCCCTACGACGTCCGGGAGGTGATCGGGATCCTCGTCGACGGCGGCGCCTACGAGGAGTTCAAGGCCGAGTACGGCACCACCCTGGTCACCGCCTTCGCCCGGATCCACGGCCACCGGGTCGGGATCGTCGCCAACAACGGCATCCTGCTCGGCGAGTCCGCGGTGAAGGGCGCCCACTTCATCGAGCTCTGCGACGCCCGCGGGATCCCCCTGATCTTCCTGCAGAACACCACCGGCTTCATGGTCGGCCGGGAGTACGAGGCCGGCGGCATCGCCAAGCACGGGGCGAAGATGGTCACCGCCGTGGCCACCACCCGGGTGCCGAAGCTCACCGTCGTCATCGGCGGGGCCTTCGGCGCCGGCAACTACTCCATGTGCGGCCGCTCCTACTCGCCCCGCTTCCTCTGGCTGTGGCCCAACGCCCGGGTCGCGGTGATGGGCGGCCCGCAGGCGGCGATGACCCTGTCCACGGTGCGCGCCGCCCAGGTCGAGCGCGCCGGCGGCACCTTCACCGAGGAGGAGCGGGAGGCCTTCGAGGCCCCCATCCGGGAGCAGTTCGAGCGCCAGTCCGGCTGCTACTACTCCACCGCCCGGCTCTGGGACGACGGGGTGATCGACCCCGCCGACACCCGCCGCCTGCTCGGCATGGCCCTCGACGTCGCCGGCGGGGCGCCCCCGCCCGGCGCCGACCACCCCGGCTTCGGCCTGTTCCGGATGTAGGAGACGCCACCCATGGACCACATCAGCACCGTCCTCGTCGCCAACCGCGGCGAAATCGCCTGCCGCGTCATCGGCACCCTCCGCGACCAGGGGGTGCGCGCGGTGGCGGTGTACTCCGACGCCGACGCCGACGCCCCGCACGTGCGCGCCGCCGATGCCGCGGTGCGGCTCGGCCCCGCCCCGGCGCGGCAGTCCTACCTGGACATCGACCGGGTGATCGACGCCGCCCGGCGCACCGGCGCGGAGGCGATCCACCCCGGCTACGGCTTCCTCGCCGAGAACGCCGCCTTCGCCCGCGCCTGCGCCGCCGCCGGGATCGCCTTCATCGGCCCGCCGCCGGAGGCGATCGAGACCATGGGCGACAAGATCTCCGCCCGCGCCGCGGTGGAGGCCCGCGGGGTGCCCACGGTGCCCGGGATCTCCCGGCCCGGCCTCGACGACGCGGCGCTCCTCGCCGCCGCCGCGGACATCGGCTTCCCGGTGCTGATCAAGCCCTCCGCCGGCGGCGGCGGCAAGGGCATGCACCGCGTCGAGGACCCCGCGGAGCTGCCCGGGGCGCTGGCCGCGGCCCGCCGCGAGGCCGCCGGCGCCTTCGGCGACGACACCCTGTTCCTGGAGCGCTTCGTGGACACCCCCCGGCATATCGAGGTGCAGGTGCTCGCCGACGCGCACGGGTCGGTGATCCACCTCGGGGAGCGGGAGTGCTCCCTGCAGCGCCGGCACCAGAAGGTGGTGGAGGAGGCGCCCAGCCCGCTGCTCGACGCCGCCACCCGGGAGCGGATCGGCGCCGCCGCCTGCGACGCGGCCCGCTCCGTGGGCTACGTCGGCGCCGGCACCGTCGAGTTCATCGTGCCCGCCGCGGAGCCGGACGCCTTCTACTTCATGGAGATGAACACCCGGCTGCAGGTGGAGCACCCGGTGACCGAGGAGATCACCGGCGTCGACCTCGTCGCCGCGCAGCTGGCGGTGGCCCGGGGGGAGCCGCTGCCGCTGACCCAGGAGCAGGTGCGCCTCGACGGCCACGCCGTGGAGGCCCGGGTCTACGCGGAGGACCCCGGGGCCGGGTTCCTGCCCACCGGCGGCCGGATCCGCCGGGTGGTGGCCCCGGCCGGGCCCGGGATCCGGGTGGACTCCGGGATCGCCGACGGGGTCGAGGTGACCAGCCTCTACGACCCGATGCTGATGAAGATCATCGCCCACGGCGCGGACCGCGCCGAGGCCCTGGACCGCCTCGACCGGGCCCTGGCCGGCACCGTGGTCGCCGGCGTCGGCGTCAACGTCGACTTCCTGCGCCACCTCCTCGCCGACCCGGACGTCGCCGCCGGCCGGCTGGACACCGGGCTGCTGGAGCGGATCGCCGGCGGGCACCGCCGCCGGCCCGCCCCGGACGAGGCGCTGATCGCCGCGGCGATGGACTGGCTGCTCGCCCGGTGGCCCGCCGCGGCGGCCTCGCCCTGGCGGGTGCCCGACGCCTGGCGCCCCGGCGGCGCGGCCGCGCAGCGGCTGCGCCTGGGCGCCGCCGGCGCCGCCGGCGGCGCGGCGACCCTGATCGGGATCACCGGGGCCCCCGGCGCCGCCGAGGTCGTCGTCGGCGCCCGGGTGCCGGGGCTCGACGGCGCCGCCGCCGACGACGCCGACCCGGCCCCGCCGCGCCGGTACGCGGTGGCCGCGCACCGCGACGGGGAGCTGCTCCGCGTCGACGTCGACGGCCTCGCCCGGCACTGGCGGGTCGACGCCGCCGGCGGGGACGTCATCGTCGCCGGCGACCCCGGGGCCTGGGCCCTGGTGCACCGCCCGGTGGTGCGCGCCGCCGCCGGCGGCGCCGGCGACGCCGACGCGGTGCTGCGCGCGCCGATGCCCGGCACCCTGATCGCCGCCGCGGTCGCCGACGGCGACGCCGTCGCCGAGGGCGACCCGGTGGTGGTGGTGGAGGCGATGAAGATGGAGCACACCCTGCGCGCCCCGCACGCCGGGGTGGTCACCCTGCTCGCCGCCCCCGGGGACCAGGTCGCCGGCGACGCCGCCCTGGCCCGGATCGACCCCGACCCCGACCCCCGACCGACCCCCGACCCCGGCCCCGGATCCCCGGAAAGCCGCCCCGACGCACAGGAGTGACCCCCATGAGCGCCATCCCGATCAGCGACCTGCCCGACGAGTACCGGGACCTCCGCGAGGAGGTCCGGCGATTCGCCGACGAGGTGATCGACCCCGTCGCCGCCGAGAACGACCGCACGCACACCCTCGACCTGGGCATCGTCGCCCGGATGGGCGAGATGGGCCTGTTCGGCCTGCCCTTCCCCGAGGAGCACGGCGGCATGGGCGGGGACTACCTCTCCTTCGGCATCGCCCTGGAGGAGATCGCCCGGGTGGACCAGTCCCTGGCGATCACCCTGGAGGCCGGGGTGGGCCTCGGCGCGATGCCGATCCACCGCTTCGGCACCGAGGAGCAGAAGGGGACCTGGCTGCCGGACCTGCTCGCCGGCCGCGCCCTGGCCGGGTTCGGGCTCACCGAACCCGACGCCGGCTCCGACGCGGGGGCGACCCGCACCACCGCCCGCCTCGACGGCGGGGAGTGGGTGATCGACGGGGCCAAGCAGTTCATCACCAACTCCGGCACCGACATCACCAGCCTGGTCACCGTTACCGCGGTCACCGGCGCCCGGGAGGACGGGTCGAAGGAGATCTCCACCATCATCGTGCCCTCCGGCACCCCCGGCTTCACCGTGGAGCCCGCCTACGACAAGGTCGGCTGGAACGCCTCGGACACCCACCCCCTGACCTTCACCGGGGCCCGGGTGCCGGAGGGCAACCTGCTCGGCGAGCGCGGCCGCGGCTTCGCCAACTTCCTGTCCACCCTCGCCGAGGGCCGGGTGGCGATCGCCGCCCTGGCCACCGGCGTCGCCCGCGGCTGCGTGGAGGAGTCGGTGCGCTACGCCCGGGAGCGCACCTCCATGGGCCGGGCGATCGCCGAGTACCAGGCGATCTCCTTCACCATCGCCCGGATGGAGGCGCGGGCGCACGCCGCCCGGGTGGCGTGGCTGGACGCCGCGGCGAAGATGGTCGCCGGGCGGGACTTCCGCAGGGAGGCCTCCATCGCCAAGCTGGTCGCCGCCGAGGCGGCGATGGACAACGCCCGCGACGCCACCCAGATCCACGGCGGCTACGGCTTCATGAACGAGTACCGGGTGGCCCGGCACTACCGCGACTCCAAGATCCTGGAGATCGGGGAGGGCACCACGGAGGTGCAGCTGATGCTGATCGCCCGCTCCCTCGGCCTGGGCGGCGCCCGATGAGCGCCCGGGCGACCCCGGCCGCCGGGGACGGCCCCGTGGTGGAGCAGCGCGGCCTGTGGCTGGAGGAGTTCACCCCCGGCACCCGCTACCTGCACCGGCCCGGCCGCACCGTCACCGAGGCCGATGAGGTGGTGTTCACCACCCTGACCATGAACACCCAGCCGCTGCACCTGGACGCGCACTGGGCCGCCGCCCAGGACGGCTTCGGCGGCCGCCGGCTGGTGAACTCCATGTGGACCCTGTCCACCGTGGTCGGGCTCTCCGTCGCCCAGCTCACCCTGGGCACCATCGTCGCCAACCTCGGCTTCACCGAGGTGTCCTTCCCGCATCCGCTGCACCACGGGGACACCCTCTACGCGGAGACGCTCTGCCGGGACGCCCGGCCCAGCGCCTCCCGGCCCGGCCAGGGCGTGGTGGAGCTGGAGCACCTCGGCCGCAACCAGGATGGGACGGTGGTGTGCCGGGCGCGCCGGGCCACCCTGGTCCGGATGCGCCCCGATCCGCGGGGGGAGGGGCGATGAGCGCCTGGATCCCGCCCGGCCCGGCGATCCTCTTCGTCCCCGCCGACCGCCCCGACCGCTGGGCCCGCGCCGCCGAACGCGCCGACGCGGTGATCATCGACCTGGAGGACGGCTGCCGCCCGGAGCACCGGGAGCGGGCCCGGGCCCGGCTGCGCGCGGCCGCCGCCGCGGGCGAGCTCGACCCCGGGCGCACCATCGTCCGGATCACCCCCGCCGACTCCGGGGAGCAGGCCGCGGATCTCGCCGCCCTCGCCGGCGGGCCGATCGAGCTGGTGATGCTGCCCAAGGCGGAGTCCGCCGGGCAGGTCGCCGCGGTCGCCCGCGCCGAGGGCGCCCCGCCCGGCGGGTACCGGGTGATCGCCCTGGCGGAGACCCCCGCCGGGGTGCTCGCCGCCGAGCGGATCGCCGCCGCCGAGGGCGCGGTCGCCCTGTTCTGGGGCGCCGAGGACCTCGTCGCCGGGCTCGGCGGCACCGACTCCCGGCACGCCGACGGCTCCTACCGGGACATCCCCCGGCACGCCCGCGCCCGGGTGCGGCTGGCCGCCGCGGCGGCCGGCGTCGCCGCCCTCGACGCGGTGCACCTGGACATCGGCGACGCCGCCGGGCTGCGCGCGGAGGCCCGGGACGCCGTCGCCCTGGGCTTCGCCGCCACCTGCTGCATCCACCCCGACCAGGTCGACGTCATCCGGGACGCCTACCTGCCCACCGCCGAGCGCGCCGACTGGGCCCGCCGGCTCATCGCCGCCGCCGCGGCGCACCCCGGCGCCTTCCGCTTCGAGGGCGCCATGGTCGACGCACCGCTCATCCGCCAGGCCGAGGCCATCGTCCGGCGCCTACCCCGAGGAGACCGATCATGACCACCACCGCCCCCGTCCCCGCCGCGGACGCGGCCACCGTGCCCGGCCCCGCCGCCGACGCGAACCCGCCGACCCGCGCCACCTCCTACGGGCGCACCGTCGTCGACGCCGACGGCGCCGCCCTGTCCCACGTCTTCGGCGCCGACGTCGCCGCCGGCGCCGCCCCGCTGCGCGAGGAGACCCTCGGCGAGAACCTGCGCCGGATGGTGGAGCGGCACCCCGACCGCTACGCCATCATCGACGTCTACGCCGACAAGACCCTCACCTACGAGCAGCTCTACCGCAAGGTGCTCGCCCTGGCCTCGGCCCTGTCCCGGGCCGGCTACCGCCCCGGCGATCGGGTGGGCATCTGGTCCACCAACCGCTGGGAGTGGATCGTGGTGCAGTACGCCTGCCACCACCTGGGCCTGATCCTGGTCAACATCAACCCCGCCTACCGCCAGCACGAGCTCAACTACGTGCTGGAGAAGGTCGGCGTGTCCTGCGTCTTCGCCGCCCGCCGGTTCAAGGACTCCGACTACCGGACCATGCTCACCGAGGCCCGCAAGCAGCGCGGGGTGGCGGTGCGCGACGTGTTCTACTTCGGCTCCCCGCAGTGGTTCGAGTTCGTGCACGCCGAGGTCGACGACCTCTCCGGGCTCATCGCCGGGCAGCGGCCGGGGGATCCGGTGAACATCCAGTTCACCTCGGGCACCACCGGCTTCCCCAAGGGGGCCACGCTCACCCACCGCAACATCCTCAACAACGCCTACTTCGTCGGCGAGCTGCTCGGCTACACCGAGGAGGACCGGGTCTGCCTGCCGGTGCCCTTCTTCCACACCTTCGGCATGGTGCTGGGCACCATCAACGTGCTCTCCCACGGCGCCTGCGTGGTGATCCCGGCGCCGACCTTCAAGGCCCGGGAGACCCTGATGGCGGTGCACTCCGCCCGGGCGACCGCCCTGTACGGGGTGCCCACCATGTTCATCCAGGCCCTGGAGGAGCAGGAGGACCACGAGGCCTACGGCAGCCCCTACGACCTGTCCTGCCTGCGCACCGGGATCATGGCCGGCACCTCCTGCCCCTCGAAGACGATGCGGGAGGTGATGGACCGGCTGAACATGGGCGAGGTGGCGATCTGCTACGGCATGACCGAGACCTCCCCGGTGAGCCTGCAGACCCGCGCCGCCGACCCGGTGGACAAGCGGGTCGCCACCGTCGGCCAGGTGCTGCCGCACCTGGAGCTGGCGATCGTCGACGAGGACACCGGGGCGGCGCTGCCGCGCGGGCGGCAGGGCGAGGTGGTGGTGCGCGGCTACTCGGTGATGAAGGAGTACTGGGCGCACCCGGAGAAGACCGCCGAGGCCATCGACGCCGAGGGCTGGATGCACACCGGCGACCTCGGGGTGATGGACGAGGACGGCTACGTCTCCATCACCGGCCGGATCAAGGACATGCTGATCCGCGGCGGGGAGAACATCTACCCCCGGGAGATCGAGGAGTTCCTCTTCACCCACCCCGCGATCGTGGACGCCCAGGTGATCGGGGTGCCCGACGACCGCTACGGGGAGGAGATCATGGCCTGGGTGATCCTGCACGACGGCGTCGCCGACCTCACCGTCGACGAGATCGCGGAGTTCTCCCGGGGCAAGCTCTCCCGGCACAAGATCCCCCGCTACGTGCACGTCGTCGACGAGTACCCGATGACCGCCTCCGGCAAGGTGCGAAAGGTCGAGCTGCGGGAGATGGCCCCGCGGGTGCTGGGGTGGGTGTGATCGGCGATGCGCAAAACCCATGACGACGCCCGGGCGCTGATCGCGGAGCTGGCCCGGGACTCCATGACCGTCGCCGTCGGCGGCTTCGGCCTCTGCGGGGTGCCCTTCGACCTCGTCGAGGCGCTCCGGGACACCGGGGTGCGCGATCTCACCGTGGTGAGCAACAACATGGGCGTGGACGGGATGGGCCTGGGCATCCTGCTGGAGAACCGGCAGGTGTCCCGGGTGATCGCCAGCTACGTCGGCGAGAACCGGGAATTCGCCCGGCAGTACCTGGAGGGGGAGGTGGCGGTGGAGTTCACCCCCCAGGGCACCCTCGCCGAGCGGCTGCGCGCCGGCGGCGCCGGGATCCCCGCCTTCTACACCCCCACCGGCGCCGGCACCGTCGTCGCCGAGGGCAAGCGCACCGAGGTCTTCGACGGCCGGGAATGCGTCCTGGAGCACGGCATCGTCGCCGACCTGGCCCTGGTGCACGCCCACGTCGGGGACGTCGACGGCAACCTCGTGTACCGCCGCACCGCCCGCAACTTCAACCCCGGCTGCGCCGCCGCCGGGCGGGTCACCGTCGCCGAGGTGGAGCGCCTCGTGGAACTCGGCGGGATCGACCCGGACCAGGTGATGACCCCCGGGGTGCTCGTCGACCACGTCGTCGTCGCCGCCGAGCGGGTCAAGCCGATCGAGAAGCGAACCACCCGGGACGCCGCCGTCGCCGGGGGAGGGGAGGGCCGATGAACGCCGCCGACCGCACCGGCGCCCCCGCGGGCCGCCGCGGCTGGACCCGGGAGGAGATGGCCGCGATCGCCGCCGCGGAACTGCGCGACGGCGACTACGTCAACCTCGGCATCGGCATCCCCACCCTCGTCGCCAACCACATCCCGGAGGGGGTGCGGGTGGTGCTGCAGAGCGAGAACGGGATCCTCGGCATGGGCCCCTTCCCGCGGGAGGGGGAGGTCGACGCGGACCTGATCAACGCCGGCAAGCAGACCGTCACCCTCGTCGACGGCGCGGCGGTGTTCGACTCCGCCGAGTCCTTCGCCATGATCCGCGGCGGGCACGTCCAGACCGCGGTGCTGGGGGCGATGCAGGTCTCCGAATGCGGGGACCTGGCCAACTGGATGATCCCCGGCGCCATGGTCAAGGGCATGGGCGGGGCGATGGACCTGGTGGCGGGCACGCCGCGGGTGGTGGTGCTCACCGAGCACCTCACCCGCGACGGCGCGCCGAAATTGGTGAAAGCCTGCGGGCTGCCCCTCACCGGTGCCAAGGTTGTGGACAGGATCATCACCGACCTCGCCAGCTTCGACGTCGCCGATGATCGACTCGTCCTGCGGCGCCTGGCCCCCGGCGTCACCCTCGCCGACGTGGAGGCCGCCACGGAGGCGGCCTACGTCGTCGAACTCGACGAGCGAACACCCAGAACACAGGAGTAACAGCAGATGAGCGAGTTCCCCACCGCCGCCGACGATGATGTCGTCATCCTCGCCGGCGCCCGCACCCCCCAGGGCAAGATGCTCGGCCAGCTGGCCGCGCTGGAGGCCCCCGAACTCGGCGCGCACGCCATCCGCGCGGCCGTGGAGCGCGCCGGGATCGCCCCCGAGGACGTGGAGCGGGTCGTCCTCGGCCAGGTGATCCTCGCCGGCGCCGGGCAGAACCCGGCCCGGCAGGCCGCGGTGAAGGCCGGGCTGCCCTGGCGGGTCACCGCCGAAATCGTCAACAAGGTCTGCCTCTCCGGGCTGGACGCGGTGATCCACGCCGCCCGCATGATCCGGCTCGGCGAGGCCGAGGTGGTCGTCGCCGGCGGCCAGGAGTCGATGACCAACGCCCCGCACGTCGCCCGCGGGGTGCGCAAGGGCAGGGCCTACGGGTCGCTGGCCCTGGAGGACTCCCTGCAGCGCGATGGCCTGGTCGACTCCTTCGACTGCTGCACCATGGGCGAGCTCACCGAGGGCCCGCTGGGCGATCTCGGGATCTCCCGCACCGACCAGGACGAGGTCGCCGCGGCCTCGCACGTCCGCGCCGCCGCCGCCCAGGAGGCGGGCGTCTTCGCCGAGGAGATCGCCCCCATCGAGGTGCCGCAGCGCCGCGGCGACCCGGTCACCGTGGACGCCGACCAGGGGATCCGCCCGGACACCACCGTGGAGACCCTGGCGAAGCTGCGCCCGGCCTTCGTCGGCGGCGGCTCCATCACCGCCGGCAACTCCTCGCCGATCTCCGACGGCGCCGCGGCGCTGGTGCTGGCCAGCCGCCGCTTCGCCCGGGAGCGCGGCCTGGACCACCTGGCGGTGGTCGGCAAGGCCGGGCAGACCGCCGGGCCGGACAACTCCCTGCACGCCCAGCCCGCGGACTCCCTGCTCGCCGCGTTGCGGCTCGCCGGCTGGGCGGCCGCGGACCTGGACTTCATCGAGATCAACGAGGCCTTCGGCGCGGTGGCCGTGAAGTCCCTGCGGGATCTGGACTACCCCCTGGAGAAGTGCAACATCCACGGCGGGGCGATCGCCCTGGGCCACCCCATCGGCTGCTCCGGGGCGCGGCTGACGCTCACCGCCGCGATGGAGCTGGCCCGCCGCGGCGCCGGCCGGGCCGGGGTGAGCCTGTGCGGTGGCGGCGGCCAGGGCGACGCCCTGCTGCTCTACCGCGACTAGCCGCGACCACCCGCACCCGCCGCGCCGCCCGCGCGGCGGGTGCGGTCGCGTCCGCGGCGATACCCTGGGCCCATGACCGAACCCCGCTGGAGCCCGCCCGGGCCGGCGCTGCTCTTCGCGCCCGCCGACCGCCCGGATCGCTTCGCCAAGGCCGCCGCCCGCGCGGACGCGGTGATCCTCGACCTGGAGGACGGCGCGGCGAGCGCGGATCCGGCGGCCAAGCGGGCCGCGGTGGCCGGCGCCGCCGACGCGGCCGGCCTGGACCCGGCGCGGGTCATCGTGCGGATCACCGGCCCGGGGGAGCCCACCTTCGCCGGGGATCTGGCGATGGTGCGGGAGAGCCCCTTCGACACCGTGATCGTGCCGAAGCTGGGCGCCGAGGTGCCCGCGGAGCTGGCCGGGCTGAAGGTGATCGCCCTGGTGGAGACCCCGGCGGCGCTGCTCAACCTCGCCGCGATCGCGGCGCACCCGGATGTGGTGGCCCTGTACTGGGGCGCCGACGACCTCGCCGCCGGCCTGGGCGGGGACTCCTCGCGCCGCGGCCCCGGGGAGCCCGCCCCCGGCGCCTACCGGGACCCGCAGCGGCTGGCCCGCACGTGGACCCTGGTGCACGCCGCGGCCGCCGGGATCCCGGCGATCGACGCGGTGTGGGCGGACTTCTCCGATCCGGAGGGCCAGTACGCCGAGGCCCGGGACGCCGCCGGCTGCGGGTTCGCCGCGGTGGCCTGCATCCACCCGGCCACCGCCGCCGCGGTGCGCCGGGCCTATGCGCCGAGCGCGGCGCAGCTGGCCCGGGCCCGGCGGATCCTGGACGCCGCCGGGGCGGCGGTGGGCGCCTTCACCGTGGACGGGGCGATGGTGGACGCGCCGGTGGTGGCCCAGGCCCGGATCACCGTGGCCCGGGCCCGCGCCGCCGGGATGGCCGGCTGAGCGCGGCGGGGGTCAGTTGACGCACATGGGCCCGTCGCCGCCGGCGTCGATCTGCTCGCCGACCGGCTCCTCGGGGGCGGGGCCCTCCTGGCCGACCACGTCGCCGGCGTCGGCCGCCGGCGTCGGCGGGGCCGGCTCCTCGGTGGGCGCCTCATCGGCGTAGAGCCCGGGGCCGTCGTAGTCCCCGGCGAGGGTCACCGAGACCTCCCCGCGGGCCAGCGAGGGATCGTGCACCACCGGCAGATCGCCGAGCTGCTCGGCGATCCGGCGCGCCGCCGGGTCCGCGGTGTCGTAGGCGTTGACCTGGCTCATGGTCACCCCGGAGTACTCGGCGTTGGTGACGTCGCCGATGCCGACGCCGCCGCGGCGCAGCAGCTCCGCCACCCGGGAGGCCAGCCCGTCGGTGAAGGTGGCGTTGTACACGCTCACCGTCACGTCCTCATGCGGCACCCCCGGCTCCTCCGGGGCGTCGGCGGAGGTGGTCTCCTCCGCGTCCTGGCCGAGCAGCTTGTCGAAGTAGCGGTGCACCTGGCCCTTGTCCACGGTGACCACCGACTCGCCATGGTCGCCGACGCCGTCGATGCTGGTCACCGGGATGGTGTCGAAGACCACGTTGCCGCCGGTGAGCCCCTGCATCTGGGTGGCGAAGCCCATCACGTCCCATTCGTCGTCGAGCACCACCGAGCGGCGCACCGCGGCGCCGAGCTCGCCGAGCCGGGCCGGGTTGGACAGGGTGCCCGCGGAGAGCAGCTTGTTCACGAAGGAGGCCATGAAGGCCTGCTGCCGGGTGATCCGGTCCAGGTCGCCGCGGGGCAGGCCGTGCCGCTGCCGGACGAAGCTCAGCGCGTCGGCGCCGCCGAGGGTCTGCCGGCCGGCGGTGAAGTCCGCCCCGGAGAACTCGTCGTAGACCGGGGCGTTGAGGCACACCTCCACCCCGCCGACGGCGTCGGTGAGCAGCACGAAGCCGAGCAGGCCGACCTCGGCGTAGTGGTCCACGGTGATCCCGGTGAGATCCGCGATCGCGTCGATGAGCGCCTGCCGGCCGGCCTCGGTGGACTTGCGCTCGATCTGCTCCGGGGGCTCCCCGGCGGCGGCGAGCTGCTCCTGCCGGTTCTCCTTGGACTGGCCGTAGACCCCGTTGATCTTGATGTTGCCCAGCGCCGGGGTCTTCACGTAGGTGTCCCGGGGGATGGAGATCGCGGTGGCCGAGGTGCCGTCGTCGGGCACCCGGATCACCATGATCGTGTCCGTGTTGGTCACCGCCTCGTCACCGGCGCGGAGCAGCTCGATCTCCTCCGGGGTCAGCGGGTTGCCCTGGGCGTCGGCCCGGGAGTCGGAGCCGACCAGCAGGATGTCGGTGGCCCCGTCGCGGCCGGCGCCGAGGGAGAAGTTGCCCCCGGAGCTCAGCCCCCCGGTGACCCGGCCGAAGGTGGTCCAGCCCACCCCGGAGACCAGCACGCACAGCGTGGAGACGAGGATGAGCGCCGCGCGCAGGGTCGCCGGCAGGGCCTGCGAGATGTCGCGGGCCCGGGTCGGCGGAGCCTGGATCGCCCGGGCGTGCCGGGCCCTGCGGGGCTTCGCGCTCACGGGTGATGCTCTCCTTCGGTGACCGGGCGGGTTCGCGGCGGATAGGCTTGGGCGGCCTCCGTCAACGAACCGAGTTTAGTGAAAGGGGCCCTCAGATGCCGCATTCCGGGATCCTGTGCGTGGGCGCGGGCGGGCAGCTGGGCCGTGCCCTGGCCGACCTCGGGGTGCCCGGGCTCACCCGCGCCGAGCTGGACCTGCGCGATGCCGCGGCGGTGGCCGCGCACCCCGGGATCGCGGCCGCGGCGGCGGTGATCAACTGCGCCGCGTACACCGACGTCGACGCCGCCGAGGCGGACCCGGCCGCCGCCTGGGCGGTGAACCGGGACGGGGCGGCGCACCTGGCCCGGGCCTGCGCCGCGGCCGGCACCCGGCTGGTGCACGTCTCCACCGACTACGTCTTCGGCGGCGCCGCCGCGGCGGGCGCCCCGGCGGAGCGGGCGGGCCGGGCCCCGCTGCCGGTGGACGCGCCCACCGCCCCGGACACCGTGTACGGGGCCTCCAAGCTCGCCGGGGAGCGCGCGGTGCGCGCCGCGGCCGCGGATCATCTGGTGGTGCGCACCGCCTGGGTGTTCAACGGCCGGGAGCGCGACTTCGTCTCCACCATGGTGCGCCTGGCCGCCGGGGACGCCCCGGTGCGGGTGGTCGCCGATCAGCACGGCAACCCCACCTACGTCCGGGATCTCGCCGCCGGGCTGCTGCGCGCCGCCCGGGGCGCCGCCCGGGGCACGGTGCACTGCACCGGGACGGGGGCGACCACCTGGTACGGCCTGGCCCGGGCGGTGTTCGAGCGGATCGGCGCGGACCCGGACCGGGTGCGGCCGTGCACCACCGCGGAGTTCCCGCGGCCGGCGCCGCGGCCGGCGTGGTCGGTGCTCGACGGGTCCTCCTGGACCGCGGCCGGGCTGGACCCGCTGCCGGGGTGGCGGGACGGGCTGGCCCGGGCGCTGCCCTAGGGTGGACGGGGTGAGCACCGCCCAAGAACGCCTCCCCCTCGGCGTGGTCACCGTCACCTACTCGCCCGGGCCGCATCTGGCCGCGCTGCTGGACTCGCTGCCGGCGGACACGGTGACCGTGCTGGCCGACAACGGCTCCGTCGACGGCGCCCCGGAGGCCGCCGCCGCGGCCCGGCCGAACGTGCGCCTGCTGCCCACCGGCGGCAACATCGGCTACGGCGCCGCCGCCAACCGCGGGATCGCGGAACTGGCCCGGATGCGCGACGCCGGGCGGATCCGGGGCGACCGGGTGCTGCTGGTCAACCCGGACGTGGTCTTCGCCCCCGGGGCGCTGGCCGCGCTCGACGAGTGCGCCCGGCGCAACCCCCGGGCGGCGGCGGTGGGCCCGCTCATCCGGGAGCCGGACGGGGGCGTGTACCCCTCGGCGCGGGCGGTGCCGGAACTGCGCTCCGGCACCGGGCACGCCCTGCTCTCCGGGATCTGGCCGGGCAACCCGTGGTCGGCCCGCTACCGGGCGGAGGCGGACCATTCCCGGGAGCGCGACGCCGGCTGGCTCTCCGGCTCCTGCCTGCTGCTGGACTGGGCGGCCTTCGACGCCGTCGGCGGCTTCGACGAGCGCTACTTCATGTACTTCGAGGACGTCGATCTCGGGGATCGGCTGGGTCGGGCGGGCTGGCGCAACGTGTACTGCCCGGCCGCGGAGATCCGGCACGCCCAGGGGCACAGCGCCACCCGGCACCGGGAGCGCACCGTGCGCGCGCACCACGACTCCGCCTACCGCTTCCTCGCCGATCGGCTGCCCGGGTGGTGGCGGGCCCCGCTGCGCGCGGCGCTGCGCGCCGGGCTGGCCCTGCGCGCCTCCGCCGTCCTGGCCCGGGCGCGGCGTAGGAATGATGGGTGACGTCCGAGGTCCGGACGCGCAGGAGGTGGAGCAATGGCAGGAACCGAGGCCCGGGCCGACGCGGTGATCCTGGTCGGCGGCAAGGGCACCCGGCTGCGCCCGCTGACCGTGGGCACCCCGAAGCCGATGCTGCCCACCGCGGGCGCGCCCTTCCTCACCCATCTGCTGGCCCGGATCCGCGATGCCGGGCTCACCCACGTGGTGCTGGGCACCTCCTACCGGGCGGAGGTCTTCGAGGAGCATTTCGGCGACGGCTCGGAGCTGGGCCTGGAGATCGACTACGTGGTGGAGTCGGAGCCGCTGGGCACCGGCGGCGCGATCCGCAACATCGCCTCCGCGCTGCGCCATGACACGGTGATGGTCTTCAACGGCGACGTGCTCGGCGGCACCGACCTGGGCGCCATCCTGGACACCCACGAATCGGCGGCCGCGGACGTCACCCTGCACCTGGTGCGGGTGGCCGATCCGCGCGCCTACGGCTGCGTGCCCACCGACGCCGACGGCCGGGTGCTGGAGTTCCTGGAGAAGACCCAGGATCCGCCCACCGACCAGATCAACGCCGGCTGCTACGTCTTCCGCCGCGAGGTGATCGAGGCGATCCCGGAGGGCCGGGCGATCTCGGTGGAGCGGGAGATCTTCCCGGCGCTGCTGGAGCGCGGCGCCGCGGTGCACGGCCACGTGGACCACTCCTACTGGCGGGACATGGGCACCCCGGCGGATTTCGTGCGCGGCTCCTCGGATCTGGTGCGCGGGATCGCGCCCAGCCCGCTGCTGGCCGGCCGGCATGGCGAGGCCCTGGTCGACGAGTCCGCCTCGGTGGGCGGCGGGGCGCTGCTCTACGGCGGCTCCGTGGTCGGCCGCGGCGCGGAGATCGGCGCCGGGGCGCGGCTGGATCAGACCGTGGTCTTCGACGGGGTGCGGATCGGCGCCGGGGCGGTGGTGGAGCGCTCCATCATCGCCGAGGGCGCCACCATCGGCCCGCGGGCGGTGATCCGGGACGCGGTGATCGGCGAGGGCGCGGACATCGGGGCGCGCTGCGAGTTCATCGGCGGGGCCCGGGTGTGGCCCGGGGTGGCGATCCCGGACGGGGGCGTGCGCTTCTCCACCGACGTGTGACGACCGGCGTTCGCCGCCGCGCCCGGACCCTCAAGGTGGCATTGATCCCCAAAGCGGGGGGATCACGGGGCCGTTCCCGCCGGATGGGACGGTTCCCGGTCGCCCGTTTTGTTTTCGGGCTTGACCAACCATGGGTGCCACGTGTGTAATCACAATCATGTGATTGCGGAACCTCCGCAATCGCCGGGTGTGGCCCGGCGAGTGTTTTTCAAGCGATGACGCCGATGGGAGGCCGGGTGGATGGACGAGTCCAGCGTGTTCGGCCGCGCCTCCGGGCGTGAGATGGATCTGGGGGATCTCGTGGGCGATGCGGCCGCCGTGGACCATATCCGGCCCCTGGCCGACTGGAGCGGCGATCTGCCGGGGCTTTTCGAGGCCGTGGAGCAGGACTGGCAGGAGCAGGCGCTGTGCGCGCAGACCGATCCGGAGGCCTTCTTCCCGGAGAAGGGCGGCTCCACCCGGGAGGCGAAGCGGATCTGCCGGGCCTGCGGGGTGCGCGACGAGTGCCTGGAGTTCGCCCTGGCCAATGACGAGCGCTTCGGCATCTGGGGCGGGCTCTCCGAGCGCGAGCGCCGCCGGCTGAAGAAGCGCCTCGGCTAGCCGCCGCCGACCCCGGCACCGCCTCACGCGGCCGGGGTCGTGCCGGATCCGGGGCTAGTCCGCCCAGCGCTCCCAGCGGGGGTCGATCTCCTCCGGGGGCATGTTCAGGTGCACCGCGACCAGCTGCACCAGGATCCGGGCGAGCAGATCCTCGGTCTCGGCCGGGCCCAGGGCGCGCAGCTCCACCGGGCGGCGGAAGATCACGATCCGCGGCCGGGTGGGCCGGCCCCGCTCGTCCACCCCGGCGGGGATGAGCCGGCCCAGCGGCACCGGCCCGTCGGAGGCGATCTCCTCCGGCAGCAGCGCCGCCGGGTCCAGGTGCATCCGCGGCACCGTGTCCACCGCGATGTCCAGGTGGGTGAGGTTGGCCCGCCAGCGCTCCTCGATCGGGGCGTAGGCGTCGAGCACCGCCTGGTCGAAGGCCTCCGCCCGGCTGCGCCAGCGCGGGGTCTCCGGGGGCAGCAGCGGCCCGCGCAGGCCGCGGCCGCGGGCGTCGTGGCGGCGTCGGGTGTGCATGGGGGCGATGCTAGGCGGCCGGGGCGGCGGTGCGGTCGAGGCGCGCTCGGCGGCGCCGGCGGGGGAGGGGATCCGGCCCGGCACTACCTAAAGGTCAAGTTTGGGTCTAGGCTTTCGGGCGTGAGTCGATTCCGTCGTTGCTGCCGTCCGGGCTGCGGCAAACCCGCCGTGGCCACCCTGACCTACGCCTACGCCGAGCAGACGGCCGTGGTGGGCCCGCTGGCCGCCGCCGCCGAACCGCACAGCTGGGACCTCTGCGAGCACCACGCCCACTCCATCACCGCCCCCTGGGGCTGGGAGCTGGTGCGCTACGACCTGCCCGGGGCCGAGGACGACGACGATCTCACCGCCCTGGCCGAGGCTGTGCGCGAGGCCGGCCGGCACGCCACCGGGCTGGTGCTGCGCGAGGAGGGCCGGCGCACCTGGGTCGAGGCCGATCCGGCCCGGCACCCCTCCCGCCGGCCCGGCCGGCCGCATCTGCGGGTGGTGCCCGACCCGGAGTAGCCGGCACCGGCGCGCACCCGGCCGCCCCCGCGCCGGGTAGACTCCACCTCCTGGATCGGGGCCCGACGGGGGCCCCGCGGACTCATCGGGAGCGAGCAGTGCGCACACGCAGCCGGGCGGCCGTCGACGAGGTGGTCAAGGCCTACGACATCCGGGGCATCGTCGGCGAGGGCATCGACGAGGACTTCGTCGCCGACGCCGGCGCCGCCTTCGGCCGGCTGATGGCCGCCGAGGGCGCGACCGGAGTGGTCGTCGGCCACGACATGCGCGACTCCTCGCCGGGGCTGGCCCGGGCCTTCGCCGCCGGGGTCGCCGGCCGCGGCCTGGACGTCGACTTCATCGGACTGGCCTCCACCGACGAGCTCTACTACGCCTCCGGCGCCCTGGACCGGCCCGGGGCCATGTTCACCGCCAGCCACAACCCCGCCGCCTACAACGGGATCAAGCTCTGCCGCGCCGGGGCCCGCCCGATCGGCCGGGACACCGGCCTGGCCGATATCGCGGACATGCTCGTCGCCGGCGTGCCCGCCGGCGACGCCGCCGGCGGCCAGGTGGTGCGCCGGGACCTGCTCGAGGACTACGCCGGGCATCTGCGATCGCTGGTGGACATCCCCGCCGGGCGCACCCCGGTGGTCGCCGTGGACGCCGGCAACGGCATGGCCGGGCTCACCGCCCCCGCGGTGCTCGGCCCGATCGCGGATCTGCGGCCGCTGTACTTCGAGCTCGACGGCACCTTCCCCAATCACGAGGCCAACCCCCTGGAGCCGGCGAACCTCGTCGACCTGCGGGAGTTCACCGTCGCCCAGGGCGCGGACATCGGCCTGGCCTTCGACGGGGACGCCGACCGCTGCTTCGTCATCGACGAGCGCGGGGAGCCGGTGAGCCCCTCGGCGATCTGCGCGCTCATCGCGGACCGGCACCTGCGCGCCGAACCCGGGGCCACCATCATCCACAACCTGATCACCTCCGCGGCGGTGCCCGAGCTCATCGCCGACCGCGGCGGCCGGGCGGTGCGCACCCGGGTCGGCCACTCCTACATCAAGGCGGAGATGGCCCGCACCGGCGCGGTCTTCGGCGGGGAGCACTCCGCGCACTACTACTTCCGGGAGTTCCACAACGCCGACTCCGGGATGCTCGCCGCGCTGCACGTGCTCGCCGCGCTCGCCGAATCCGGCGGCACCCTCTCCGAGCTGATGGACGGCTACGACCCCTACGAGCAGTCCGGGGAGATCAACTCCCGGCTCGCCGACTCCCGGGAGCAGGCCGCCCGCCGGGCCGCGGTCGCCGAGGCCTTCGCCGACCGGGCCGCGGCCATGGACGAGCTCGACGGGCTCACCGTGCACCTGGCGGATTCGCGGGCCTGGTTCAACGTGCGCGCCTCGAACACCGAGCCGCTGCTGCGGCTCAACGTGGAGGCGCCCACCCGCGCCGAGGTCGACGAGCTCACCGCGGAGGTCCTGGGCATCATCCGCGGCTGAGGCCCGCGCCCGGGCGCGGACGCGGCCGGCGCGGCACACTGGGGGCATGGACACCACCACCCTGCTGCTCCGGGCCGCCGGGGAGGGCGCCGCGCTGCGCGCGGCGGCCTCCGCCGCCGCCGAGGGCGTCTTCGACCGGCTGCCCGCCCCCCGCGCGGCGGTGCTCATCACCCGCGACGCCCCCGCCCGGCACGCCGCCGCGGCGGCGGCCGCCCTGGCCGCCGGGGAGCGCTGCCCGGTGCTCGCCGCGGACCGGCTGCCCCGCTTCGTCGGCGCCCTGGACCTGGTGGTGGGCCTCGGCGAGGACCCCGGGGATCCGGTGCTCGCCGAGGCGCTGGCCGAGGCCGCCCGCCGCGGGGCGGCCACCGCGCTCGCCGACCCCGGCGCCGGCCCGGTGCGCGCCGCCGCCGGCCCCGACTGCGCGGTCGCGCCCCGACCGGCCGGCGCCCCCGGGGGCGGCCTGCTCGGGCCCCTGGGCGTGGCGCTGGCCGCGCTCACCGCCGCCGGGGCGGTGGATCTGGCCCCGGCCGCGGTGCTCGCCGAGGTCGCCGACGCCGCGGACGCCGAGGCCGCCGCCTGCGCCCCGGACCGCGGGGAGCCGGTGAACCCGGCCCGGGTGCTCGGCTCCCGGCTGCGCGGCCGGCGCATCGTGCTCGCCGGGGACGGCGCCGAGTGGGCGGCGGTGGCCGGCTTCGGCGCGGCCCGGCTGCTCGAGGCCGGGGCGGCCGCGCACGCCACCGAGGTGACGGATCTGCTGCGCGCCTGGCCGGCGCTGGCCCCGTCGGAGGCGGACCTCTTCCACGACCCCCGGATCGACGGCCCGGCCGCCGGGGGCCCGGTGCTACCGTTGGAGGCGATCGTCGTGACCTCCCCGGAGGGGCTCGGGGCCATGCGCGCCCGGGTGGGCCGGTTGCCCGGGGTGCGGGTGGAATGCCCCGCGGCGGACGTGGAGGCGCGGCACCGGCTCAGCGGGCTCTGCGTCACCGCCGTGCGGCTGGCCGCCGCGGCGGCCTACGTGATGGAGGAGGACTAGCCGCCGATGGAGCGCATCGAGCCCGTGGCCCGGGCCTACCCCTGGGGTTCGCGGACCCGGATCCCGGAACTGCTGGGGGCGGACTCCCCGGCGAAGTCCCCGCTGGCGGAGCTGTGGTTCGGGGCCCATCCGCTGGCCCCGTCCACCATCGGCGGGGTGCCCCTGGACCAGGTGATCGCCGCCGACCCGGCCGGCCAGCTCGGCGGCGCCGGGGAGCTGCCCTTCCTGCTGAAGGTGCTCGCCGCGGCGGCGCCGCTGAGCCTGCAGGCCCACCCCACCCGGGAGCAGGCCGAGGCCGGCTACGCCGCCGAGGACGCCGCCGGGATCGCGCGCACCGCCGCGGAGCGCAACTACCGGGACCGCAACCACAAACCGGAGCTCATCGTGGCGCTCACCGAGTTCCACGCCCTGGCCGGCTTCCGCCCGGTGCCGCGCACCCGGGAGCTGCTCGCCGAGCTCGCCATCCCGGAGCTGGACCGGTACACGGTGCTGCTCGACGGGGCCGACGGGCTGCGCGGGCTGTTCACCACCTGGCTCACCCTGCCGGCCACGGCGCTGGCCGGCCTGGTGGAGGCGGTGCGGGCGCGCTGCGCGGACTACGCCGGGGCGGGCTGGGTCGCCGAGGTCGCCGGCACCGTCGCCGATCTCGCCGAACGCTACCCCGGTGACCCGGGGGTGCTCGCCGCGCTGCTGCTCAACCGGATCACCCTGGCCCCCGGGGAGGCGGCCTTCCTCGGCGCCGGCAACCTGCACGCCTACCTCGACGGCCTCGGCGTGGAGATCATGGCCAACTCGGACAATGTGCTGCGCGGCGGGCTCACCGCCAAGCACGTCGACGTGGTGGAGCTGCTGCGGGTGCTCTCCTTCGAGCCGGTGGCCGACCCGGTGGTGCGCCCGGAGCGCATCGGGGCGCTGCGCCGCTACCCGGTGCCCGCCGAGGAGTTCGCGCTCACCGTCGCCGAGGTCGGCGGGGGCGCGGACACCACGGTGCAGGGTCCGGCGATTCTGCTGGTCACCGACGGCGCCGCCCGGATCGGCGGGGCCGAGGTGCCCCGCGGGGCGGCGGTGTGGCTGCCTGCGGCGGAGGCCGCCGGGGTGACCGCCCTGGACCGCGCCGAGGTGTTCATCGCCACCCCGGGCGCCGGCTGCGGCGGCGCCGCGGCCGGGGCGGCCCGACCGGGGGCCTAGCCCCGCGGGGCCGCAGGGGGCCTCAGCGGGCCGGGGTGGGTGCGGCCGGCGGCCGGCCGTCGCCGCCGCGCAGGCTGCCGGAGGGGTCGTACTCGCCGAAGGGGCTCCACCAGGGCCGCTCCGGGGCGTCCGGGGACGGGATATGGCCCTCCGGATCGCCCTCGCCACCGTGGTCCGGGATCCCCGGGGCGGCCTCCGGGTTCGGATCGGCGACCGGCTCCATCGGCTCGGGGCGCTCCGGGTTGCCCGGGTCGGGCCGGATCGGCCCGTCGAAGTCGAAGGGCGGCAGCACCGGCACCGGCCGGCGCGGCTTCGGCGGGGTGGGCAGCGCCGGGGTGCCCGGCTCCGCCGCCTCGTCCTCGTCCACCGGGGCGACCGGCCGGCCGGGGCCGGCGGCGTCGCCGCCGGGCTCCGGGATCACCGCATGCGGGGGCAGGAAGGGATCGGAGCGGGGATCGTCGTCGTGGCGCCGGTCGCCGTCGACCACCGCCGGGGCCGGGGCGGTCGGGGAGGTCTCCGCCACCGATTCGGCGGTGTCCAGATCCGCCCGGGTGGTGGGCAGCCGGCCCTCCGACGGCGCCGGCTCCGCCCCGCCCTCGCAGGCGGCGAGGGCCGTGGAGCCGGCGAGCAGCGTCGCGGCGAGTGCGAGGCGTCCTCGGTGGCGCATGGGGTCCCCTGCCTGCCCGGTGCCGGGCGCGAATTGTCACGATTGAGTCACGGTGAGGCAAAGGTAGCACAGCCGGCCCGGATCCGCGTGGGGCATGAACGATCCTCACCCCGCGGCGCGCCGGATCCGGCGGTGGTGGCCGCCCCACGCCGGCCTGGGGTAGAACACCGGGTGAGGCCCCCGGGGACGTCCCCGGCGGGGCCGGCACCACCCTAGGGACCCGCAGGAGGTTTTCCATGTCCACCTGGGACGCGATCATCCTCGCCGACGATCACGTCGCCGAGCTGCTCGACGACATCGACGCCCTCGACCCGGAGGAGCAGGCCGCGGCGCTGCGCGACGCCTGCCTGCTCGCCGTCGACGAGGCCACCGAGGGGGAGGCCCGCGCCGGGCTGGGCGCGGCCACCATCGCCGCGATCTGGTCCGGGGCGCCGTTCTCCGCGGCCACCCGGGTCGACGAGCACCCGTTCATCCGCGCCGGGATCGGGGACTGCCCGGAGGAGCTGCGCGAGGCCGCCGCCGAGGTCTTCGAGCTGCTCATCCCCGCCCTGGACGCCGAGGAGCAGGAGATGGCCGGGGAGTTCGCGGAGGCCGTGGAATAGCGCCGCCCCCGGCGGCCGCGGCCGCGTGCGGCGGGCTACCCTGGTCGGGTCCGCACCGACGTCGATGGGAAGCACGCTGATGATTGAGCACAAGGTCGCCGATCTCTCGCTGGCCGCCGCAGGCCGCCACCAGATCCGCCTCGCCGAGCACGAGATGCCCGGGCTGATGGCGCTGCGCGAGGAGTACCGGGCCGAACGGCCCCTGGCCGGGGCCCGGATCGCCGGCTCCATCCACATGACCGTGCAGACCGCGGTGCTCATCGAGACCCTGGTCGCCCTCGGCGCCGAGGTGCGCTGGGCCTCCTGCAACATCTACTCCACCCAGGACGAGGCCGCCGCCGCGGTCGTCGTCGGCGAGGGCACCCCCGAGGCCCCCGCGGGGGTGAGCGTCTTCGCCTGGAAGGGCGAGACCCTGGAGGAGTACTGGTGGTGCCTGGAGCGGGTCTTCGACTGGGGCGACCGGCTGCCGAACATGATCCTCGACGACGGCGGCGACGCCACCATGGCGGTGATCCGGGGCGCCCAGTTCGAGGCCGCCGGGCTGGTGCCCCCGGCGGAGGAGGACGACGCCGACGAGTACGTCGCCTTCCTGGACATGCTGCGCCGGGTCGCCGCGGACCGGCCCGGGCTGTGGGGCCGGATCGCGGGGGAGGTGCGCGGGGTCACCGAGGAGACCACCACCGGGGTGCACCGGCTCTACCACTTCGCCGAGGAGGGGCTGCTGCCCTTCCCCGCGATGAACGTCAACGACGCGGTGACCAAGTCGAAGTTCGACAACAAGTACGGCACCCGGCACAGCCTGATCGACGGGCTCAACCGGGGCACCGATATGCTGATCGGCGGCAAGACCGTGCTGGTCTGCGGTTACGGGGACGTGGGCAAGGGCTGCGCGGAGGCGCTGGCCGGGCAGGGCGCCCGGGTGCGGGTCACCGAGGCCGACCCGATCAACGCGCTGCAGGCGCTGATGGACGGCTTCGACGTGACCACCGTGGAGGCCGCGATCGCGGAGGCGGACATCGTGATCACCGCCACCGGCAACCGGGACATCATCACCTTCGAGCACATGCGGCGGATGAAGGACCATGCGGTGCTGGGCAACATCGGCCACTTCGACAACGAGATCGACATGGCCGCGCTGCACCACCGCGCCGACGTCACCCGCACCGAGATCAAGCCGCAGGTCGCCGAGTACTCCTTCCCGCACGACGACGGGGAGACGCGCAGCCTGATCGTGCTCTCCGAGGGGCGGCTGCTGA
The DNA here is from genome assembly GCF_001941505.1 of Corynebacterium sphenisci DSM 44792. NCBI lineage: Bacteria > Bacillati > Actinomycetota > Actinomycetes > Mycobacteriales > Corynebacteriaceae > Corynebacterium > Corynebacterium sphenisci. The sequence goes on from NZ_CP009248.1 coordinate 566,668, forward strand.
ACCTGGGCAACGCCACCGGGCACCCCTCCTTCGTCATGTCCACCTCCTTCGCCGACCAGACCATCGCCCAGATCGAGCTCTTCACCCGCGGCGCGGAGTACGGCCCCGGGGTGCACCGGCTGCCGAAGATCCTCGACGAGAAGGTCGCCCGGATCCACGTCGAGGCCCTCGGCGGGGAGATGACCGAGCTGACCAAGGAGCAGGCCGCCTACATCGGCGTCGACGTCGCCGGGCCCTACAAGCCCGAGCACTACCGCTACTAGGCCGATGCTGATCGCGATCGAGGGCATCGACGGGGCCGGCAAGAACACCCTCACCACCGCCCTGGCCGGCCGGCTGGGCGCGGCCGGGCGCACCGTCGCCCGGGCCGCCTTCCCCGCCTACGGCGATTCCCTGCCCGCGGATCTCGCCGATGAGGCGCTGCACGGGGGCCTGGGCGATCTCGCCGACTCCGCCTGGGCGATGGCGGTGCTCTTCGCCCTGGACCGGCGGGAGCGCGCGGCCGCGGTGGCCGGGCTCGCCGCCGACCATGACGTGGTGCTGCTGGACCGGTGGGTGGCCTCCAACGCCGCCTACACCTGGGCGCGCACCGGCGACGCGGCCACCCCGGCGCGGATCGCGGAGCTGGAGTTCGACCGGATCGGGCTGCCCCGGCCGGATCTGACGGTGCTCCTCGCCGCGCCCGCGGAGCTCGCCGAGCGCCGCGCCCGGGGCCGGGAGGCTGCGGACGCGGCGCGCACCCGGGACCGCTACGAGCGGGATCGGCGCCTGCAGCGCGACACCGCCGCGGCCTACGAGCGCCTCGCCGCGGAGGGCTTCGGCGGGCCCTGGGTGCGGGTGCCCGCCGACGCCGCCCCGGAGGAGTCCGCGCGGCGGGTGCTGGCGGCGCTCACAGACCGGTGACGAGCACCGGGGCGTGCTCCAGGTAGTCGATGAGGGCCCCCGGATCGGCGCCGGCGGCGAGCACGATCACCCGGGCGCCCAGCGGCCGGCCGGCCACCGTGGCGCCGGGGGCCTTGACATGATCCAGGCGCAGGTAGCGGCCGCCGGCGACGACGTAGCCGTGCACGTAGCCGGGGTCGTCGGAGATGCACGCCTCGGCGAGCACCCCGGGGCCGTGGGCGACCTTGGTGGCCAGGATCCGCGCCTCCCGGCGGTGATCCTTCGCCGCCGGCGCCGGGGTGTCCGCGTCCATCGCCGAGGCGCGCACCCCGCGCGCCGGATCCGGCTCCAGGCGGCGCCCCCGCGGGTCGACGAGCATCGCCCCGCGCATCCCGGTGACCGTGGTGAGCAGCCGCCACACCTCGGCCCCGGCCACCCCGATCGCGTCCAGGGCGGCGATCCCGGCGGCGGCCGCGGCCGCCGGGTCGGCGGTGCCGGCGACCTCCCGCGGCAGCGCGGGCAGCCGCCGCGGCGGCGCCGCCAGGGCGTCCATGCTCAGCCGCACCCGATCCGGCGCGCCCCGGTCATGGCCCAGGGCCCGGGCGACGAGGGCGGCGGCCGCGGCCGGGGCGGCCGCGGCGTCGACGATCCGCTCCGCCCCGGAGACGTGCGCCCCGGCCCGGGAGGCGCGCATGCGCAGCGAATAGCCGAAGGGGGCGGCGCCGGAGTCGGCGGCGGCGCCGGGGCGGGGTGCGGGGCCGGGCATCGGGCATTCTCCAGAACGGTGTTCAAGGGCGGGTGCGGGCCAGTCTATCCCGCATGCGCCCGGGCCAGGGGCCGCACCCGGCTATGATCCGGGGCATGAGCGCGAAAATCCTGGTCGTCGACGACGACCCCGCAATCTCCGAGATGCTCGCCATGGTCCTGGGCCGGGAGGGCTTCGACACCGTCGTCGTCGGCGACGGGGCGGAGGCGGTCGAGGCCGCCGCGCGCGAGGAGCCGGACCTGATCCTGCTCGACCTGATGCTGCCCGGGATGGGCGGGGTGGACGTGTGCCGCACCGTCCGCGAGGACTCCGCGGTGCCGATCATCATGCTCACCGCGAAAACCGACACCGTGGACGTGGTGCTCGGCCTGGAGTCCGGCGCCGACGACTACGTCACCAAGCCCTTCAAGCCCAAGGAGCTGGTCGCCCGGGTGCGCGCCCGGCTGCGCCGGCAGGCCGACGAGCCCGCCGAGGTGATCCGGGTCGGCGACCTGGACATCGACATCCCCGGGCACGCGGTCACCCGCGAGGGCGAGGAGATCGCGCTGACCCCCCTGGAGTTCGAGCTGCTGTGCACCCTGGCCTCCAAGCCGCGCCAGGTGTTCACCCGCGAGCAGCTGCTGGAGAAGGTCTGGGGCTACCGGCACTCCTCGGACACCCGCCTGGTCAACGTGCACGTGCAGCGGCTGCGCTCGAAGATCGAGGCCGATCCGGAGAACCCCCGGATCGTGCTCACCGTGCGGGGCGTCGGCTACAAGACGGGGGAGTAGCCCGTGCGCGGGATCCGCGCGCTGCGCGACTGGGTGGTGTCCTGGTGGCGCGCCCTGGGCCGGCTGTGGCGCACCTCCATGCAGGCCCGGGTCATCATCCCGGTGCTCGTGGTGTGCTCCCTGGTCGTCGGGGTGCTCGGCTTCGCCCTGGTCTCCATCGTCGCCCAGCGGCTGCTGGAGCAGAAGCTCGGCGTGGCCAACGACGAGATCGACCGGGCCCGGATCGTCGTCGAGCAGGAGCTGGCGACCCGGTCCTCGGACAATCTGCAGGCCCGGCTCAACGTCGGCCGGGAGGCGCTGATGGACCGCACCGACACCGGCGGGCCCGGCACCGCCGCGGTCTACGAGCCGGTGCTCATCGCCCCCGGCGAGGCCGGGCAGACGGTGAGCTCCCCGGTGGCCGCGGAGATCCCCGGCAAACTGCGCGGGTTCATCCAGCAGAACCAGGTCAGCTACCAGTACGCCAGCTACCGCGGGGAGGGCGAGTCCTACACCGCCCTCATCATCGGCACCCCCACCAGCTCCGAGATCCCCGGCCTCGAGCTGTACCTGGTGATGCCGCTGACCGCCGAGCAGTCCACGCTGAGCCTCATCCGGGGCCTGTTCGCCGGGGCCGCGGTGGTGATGGTGCTGCTGCTGGTCGGCATCGTCTGGTTCTTCGCCAGCCAGGTCACCGCCCCGGTGCGGCAGGCCGCGCAGATCGCGGAGCGCTTCGCCGGCGGGCACCTGCGCGAGCGGATGACCGTGGAGGGCGAGGACGAGGTCGCCCGACTGGCGGTGAGCTTCAACTTCATGGCCGAGTCGCTGTCCACCCAGATCCGGCAGCTGGAGGAGTACGGCTCCCTGCAGCGCCAGTTCACCTCCGACGTCTCCCATGAGCTGCGCACCCCGCTGACCACGGTGCGCATGGCCGCCGATCTCATCGCCGACGGGGCCGAGGACCTGGACCCGACCACCCGGCGGGCCTCCGAGCTGATGATCGCGGAACTGGACCGCTTCGAGATGCTGCTCGGCGATCTGCTGGAGATCTCCCGGCACGATGCCGGGGTCGCCGAGCTCTCCGCGGAGCGGGTGGACCTGCGGTGCACCCTGGAGTCCGCGCTGACCCCGCTGTCCGTGGTCGCCCGGGACGCCGGGGCGGAGATCCGCCGGCATGTGCCGGACGCCCCGGTGCCCGCGGAGGTGGACACCCGGCGCATCGAGCGGGTGCTGCGCAATCTGCTGGCCAACGCCATCGACCACGCCGAGGGCCGGCCGGTGGACATCCACATGGCCGCCGCCGGGTCCACCGTGGCGGTCACCGTCACCGACCACGGGGTGGGCCTGAAGCCCTCCCAGACCGAGCTGGTGTTCAACCGCTTCTGGCGGGCCGACCCCTCCCGGGAGCGGCGCACCGGCGGCACCGGGCTGGGCCTGGCCATCGCCGCCGAGGACGTGCGCCTGCACGGCGGCCGGCTGGAGGCCTCCGGCCTGCCCGGGGTGGGCTCCCGGTTCCGGCTGCTGCTGCCCGCCGTCCCCGGCGGGGAGCTCGGCCCGCCGCCGCTGGCCCTGGACATCGCGGTGGCCCCGGACGCGCCGCCGCCGGCGCCCGGCGAGGACGCCGCCGCCCCCGCCGCCATCGTCCCGGCCGAGCCGGGGCCCGCCGACCCGCCCGCCGCCGACGCCGAGGAGCAGACCCCGTGACCCGCGGACCCGCCGCCCGGATGACCGCCGCGCTCGCCGCGGCGGCGCTGGCCTTCGCCGGCTGCACCACCATGCCCACCGAATCCGCCCCGCAGGCGCTGCGCTCCTACGAGGAGCGCTCCCAGAACATGGAGATCCCGGAGCCGCGGCCGGACACCGCCCCGGACGTGGTGCTGCGCGACTTCATCGCCGCGATGGCGCATCCGGCGGACGACTACGCCGCCGCCCGGGCCTTCCTCACCGGGGACATCGCCGGCAGCTGGAACCCGCGCCGGCGCAGCCTCATCGTGGAGGGGGTCAACGTGATCTCCGACGGGGACGCCCCGGACGGCCGGGAGGTGTACACCGCCAGCGGCGCCGTGGTCGGCCAACTCGGCGACGGGGGCGCCTACGAGCAGGCCGAGGGCACCTGGCGCGGCGAGATCGCGATGGTCCGGGACCGCACCGGGCAGTGGCGGATCAGCGCGCTGCCGGACGGGATCGTCATGGAGCGGCAGTCCTTCGTGGACACCCACGTCGCCCGCAACCTGTACTTCGTGGACCCCACCGGCAACCACCTGGTGCCGGATCGGCGCTGGATCTACCGGGGCACCGACGACGGCGCCGCCGCGCTGCTGGACCTGCTGCGCCGGGGCCCGCGGCCGCAGCTGGCCCGGGGGGTGACCAGCCCGCTGCCGGCGTCCACCACGATCGAGGTCGGCGCCATCGACGCCGGGCCCGGGATGGCGATCCGCTACCGCGGCGCCGGGGTGGCCGGGGCGGACCTGGAGCTGCTGCTGACCGCGCAGGCCGTGTGGACCCTGGCCGACGCCGGGCTGCGCGGGCCCTGGACCATCGAGGTCGATGGCCGGCCGGTGCTGGATCGGGCGGAGGTGGCCTGGACCCGGGATTCGCCGGAGCTGAAGCCCTTCGACCCGCAGCGCGGGCCGGCGGACCGTTCCGCGCTGCGGGTGCTCGGCAACGGGGCGCTGTACGCGATCCGCGAGGACGGCGCGGAAATCGCGGAATCGCCCTGGGGGGCGGGCGAGCCCTACCTGGTGTCCGCGGCGATGGGCATCGACACCACCGGGGAGGAAATCTACGCGGCGGTGGCCCGCGGGGAGGGCGCCACCGCGAAACGCTCCACCCTCTACCTGGGCCGGCCCGGCCAGCGGGCGGCCCGGCCGCTGACCGGGCAGACCCTCACCCGGCCGAGCTGGTCGCCCGGGGCGGCGGCGGTGTGGACCGTCGTGGACGGGGGGCAGGTGCGCCGGGTGGGCCGCTTCGGCGACTCCGGGGCGCTCACCGCGGAGCGGGTGGACATCCGCGCCCTGGAGCCCTTCGCCGGCGAGATCTCCGAGCTGCGGATCGACCCGATGGGCACCCAGGCGGCGATGATCATCGAGGGCCGGCTGGTGCTGGCCACCATCGTGCAGAACGAGGGCGCGCCCTGGGCGCTGGTCACCCCCCGGGAGATCCGGCTGCCGGAGGGCACCGTGCCGGTGTCCCTGGCCTGGGCCCCGGATTCGACGATCCTGGTCGGCGCCTGGGGCGCGGAGGCCCCGATCTGGCGGGTGCAGCCGGACGGGTCCTCCAACTACATGCTGCCCAAGGTGAACCTGACCGCCCCGATCGCGGTGGTCGCGGCCTCCTCCACCCGGATCTACGCCCTGGACGAGAACGCCCTGATGGAGCTCATCGACGACCAGGGCGACCAGCAGTTCTGGCGCCCGGTGCCCAAGGTCAGCGGCCGGGCCGCCCCGGTGACCGCGGAATAGGCCCGGGGCCGGCGGGGGAGGGGGGCGCGGTGCTGCGCGAGCTGCTGGACCTGGCCGTGCCCGGGGCCTGCCCGGGCTGCGGGCGCCCCGGCGAGGCCGGGATCTGCCCGCGCTGCCGGCGGGAGCTCGCCGCCGCCCCGCGCCCGGTCCGGCCGCGGGTGCCCGCCGCGGTGTCGGTGTGGGCCCTCGGCGGCTACGCCGGGGCGCGCCGCCGGCTGGTGCTGCGCGCCAAGGAGCACGGCGACGCCGCCGCCCGGGAGGCGATCGGGGCGACCCTCGCGGCGGGGCTGCTGGACCTGTCCGCGCGCGGACATCTCCCCGACCCCCGGATGGGGGTGGTGACCCTGGTGCCGGCGCCCACCCGGGCGGCCGCCGCGCGCCGCCGCGGCGGGGATCCGGTGGCCGCCGCGGCACGCACCGCCGCGGCCCGGGTGCCGGGCCTGGCGGTGCGCCCGCTGCTGGTCACCGCGGCCGCGGCGGCCGACTCCGCCGAGCTCGGCGCGGCGGCGCGGCGGCGCAACCTCTCCGGGCGGGTGCGCCCGCGGCCGCGCGCGGCGGCCCCGGCGGGGCCGGTGGTGCTGGTCGACGACGTGCTCACCACCGGGGCGACGGTGGCCGAATCGGCGCTCGTGCTGGCCTCGCTGGGGGTATCCGCCGCGGCGGCCCTGGTCTTCGCGGAGGCCTGAAACCGGGGGTGGCCGGGCGGCCGCCCGGCGCCCGCGGGCCGCGCACGGGTGCCCCCGCCCGCCTGTATCCTGGAGCCGGAAAGGACGCCGCCTCGGGAGCGGGGGTAATCCCACCCTTCGCCTCCGGCGGCCATACCGGGAGGTAGGAAGCACGTGTCGACACCTGCTGACAACAACGAGGCCCTCAGCCCCAATGCCCAGGTGACCATCACGGGTCGCAACGTGGAGGTTCCGGAGCATTTCGCCGAGCGGGTCAAGGCCAAGCTGGCCAAGATCGAGCGCCTCGATCCCACCTTGACGTTCTTCCACGTCGAGCTGCAGCATGAGCCGAACCCGCGGCGCGCCGACCGCTCCGACCGGATCCAGATCACCGCCACCGGCAAGGGCCACCTGGCCCGCGCCGAGGCCAAGGAGGACAGCTTCTACGCCGCCCTCGAATCGGCCCTGGGCAAGATGGACCGGTCCCTGCGCAAGGTCAAGGCCCGCCGCAAGATCAGCCGCTCCGGGCACCGGGCGCCGATCTCCGTGGGCGAGGCCACCGCGGCGCTGGTCGAGGAGGCGCGCGAGGAGCGGCAGGCCGACCCCTACGCCGACACCGTCGACGAGGTGACCCCGGGCCGGGTGGTCCGGGAGAAGGAGCACCCCGCCACCCCGATGAGCGTCGATGACGCGCTCAGCGAGATGGAGCTGGTCGGCCACGACTTCTTCCTCTTCGTCGACGAGGCCACCGGCCGGCCCAGCGTGGTCTACCGCCGGCACGCCTACGACTACGGGCTCATCGCCCTGTCCGAGGAGGGCGCCGAGGCCTGAGCCCGCCGCCCCCGCGGGCCCGCGCCGGCCCCCGCCGCGATCCCCGGCCCCGCGCCGGTCAAATCCCGGCGGGGGTCGGCCCTATACTGGGGCACCTGTAAGCATCCGCCTCCCGGAAGGGGTCACCTCCCGTGTCCATGCTCTCGAAGCTGCTGCGCGTCGGCGAAGGCCGCGCGGTCAAGCGCCTCAGGTCCATCGCCGACGACGTCATCGCGCTGGAGGACGAGTACGCTGCGCTCAGCGACGAGGAGCTGCGCCTGAAGACCGAGGAGTTCCGCACCCGGATCGGCGAGGGCGAGGGCCTCGACGATCTGCTGCTGGAGGCCTTCGCCACCGCCCGGGAGGCCTCCTGGCGGGTGCTCGGCCAGAAGCACTACCCGGTGCAGGTGATGGGCGGCGCGGCACTGCACTTCGGCAATGTCGCGGAGATGAAGACCGGCGAGGGCAAGACCCTCACCTGCGTGCTGCCCGCCTACCTCAACGCCCTGGAGGGCAAGGGCGTGCACGTGGTCACCGTCAACGACTACCTGGCCAAGCGCGATGCGGAGTGGATGGGCCGGGTGCACCGCTTCCTGGGCCTGTCCACCGACGTGATCCTCTCCGGGCTCACCCCGGACCAGCGCCGGGTCGCCTACGCCGCGGACATCACCTACGGCACCAACAACGAGTTCGGCTTCGACTACCTGCGGGACAACATGGCGCACCGGCTGGAGGACCTGGTGCAGCGCGGCCACCACTACGCCATCGTCGACGAGGTGGACTCCATCCTCATCGACGAGGCGCGCACCCCGCTCATCATCTCCGGGCCCGCCGACGGGGACCCGCAGTGGTACCTGGCCTTCTCCCGGATCGTGCCCGGGATGCGCCGGGACATCCACTACGAGGTCGACGAGCGCAAGCGCACCGTCGGCATCCGGGAGGAGGGCGTCGCCTACGTCGAGGACCAGCTGGGCATCGACAACCTCTACGCCGCGGAGAACTCGCAGCTGGTCAGCTACCTCAACAACGCGATCAAGGCCCGGGAGCTGTTCACCCGGGACAAGGACTACATCATCCGCAACGGCGAGGTGCTCATCGTCGACGAGTTCACCGGCCGGGTGCTCGCCGGGCGGCGCTACAACGAGGGCATGCACCAGGCGATCGAGGCCAAGGAGGGGGTGGAGATCAAGAACGAGAACCAGACCCTGGCCACGATCACCCTGCAGAACTACTTCCGGCTCTACGACAAGCTCGCCGGGATGACCGGCACCGCGGAGACCGAGGCCGCGGAGCTGCACCAGACCTACGGGCTGTCCGTGATGGCGATCCCGCCGAACCGGCCCGACCAGCGCGAGGACCTGCCGGACCTGGTGTACAAGACCCAGGAGGCGAAGTTCGCCGCGGTGGTGGAGGACATCCGGGAGCGCTCCGCCGCCGGGCAGCCGATCCTGGTCGGCACCGCCAGCGTGGAGATGAGCGAGTACCTGTCGAAGCTGCTGCAGCGCGCCGGGATCCGGCACAACGTGCTCAACGCCAAGCAGCACGAGAAGGAGGCCGAGATCATCGCCCAGGCCGGCCGGCGCGGCCAGGTCACGGTGGCCACGAACATGGCCGGCCGCGGCACCGACATCGTGCTCGGCGGCAACCCGGACATCATCGCCGACATCAACCTGCGCGCCCGCGGCCTGGACCCGGTGGAGACCCCGGAGGACTACGAGGCCGCCTGGGACGAGGAGATCGCCGGGGTGCGCGCCGCCGCGGAGCGGGAGGCCGACGAGGTCCGCGACTGCGGGGGCCTCTACGTGCTGGGCACCGAGCGCCACGAGTCGCGCCGGATCGACAACCAGCTGCGCGGCCGCACCGCCCGGCAGGGCGATCCCGGCAAGACCCGGTTCTACCTGTCCATGCGCGATGAGCTGATGGTGCGCTTCAACGGGCAGCGCATGGAGGCGCTGATGAACACCCTCAACGTGCCCGATGACGTGCCCATCGACTCGAAGATGGTGACCAACTCGATCAAGAGCGTGCAGACCCAGGTCGAGGGGCAGAACTTCGAGATCCGCAAGAACGTGCTCAAGTACGACGAGGTGATGAACCAGCAGCGCAAGGTGATCTACGCCGAGCGCCGCCGGATCCTCGACGGGGAGGACCTCGGCGACCAGGTGCGCGCCATGATGGGCGAGGTGGTCGGCGCCTACGTCGACGCCGCCACCGCCGACGGCTACGTGGAGGACTGGGATCTCGACGAGCTGTGGACCGCGCTGACCACCCTCTACGGCCCGGCGGTGGGCTGGCGGGAGCTGGTCGACTCCGCCGAGTACGGCGCCGCCGGGGATCTGCCCGCCGAGCAGCTGCGCCGGGCGGTGGAGGAGGACATCAACGCCCAGTACGACGAGCTGGAGCGCTCCGTGGCCGCGATCGGCGGCGAGGAGCAGATGCGCGCCATCGAGCGCTACACCATCCTCAACGTGATGGACCGCAAATGGCGGGAGCACCTCTACGAGATGGACTACCTCAAGGAGGGCATCGGGCTGCGCGCCATGGCCCAGGCCGATCCGCTGGTGGAGTACCAGCGGGAGGGCTACGACATGTTCACCGCGATGATGGAGGGCATCAAGGAGGAGTCGCTGCGGCAGCTGTTCCTGGTGCGCGCCCAGCTGCGCGAGGCCGAGGCCAAGCAGACCGCGGACCTCAACGACGACGGGGTGGTCGACGAGCGCGATCTCGCCCCGGAGGGGGTGCGCGAGGAGGCGGCGCCGCGGAAGATGACCCTCTCCGGCCCCGGGGAGGACGGCGCCGCCGAGGCCCGGGTGGAGGGCGGGGCGGGCAACCGCGCCGCCCGCCGCCGGCGCCGCCGGCGCTAGTCCGGCGATCGCGCCGCCCTCCGGCTCAGATGAGCCGGAGGGCGGTGATCGTCCACGGCCCGGTGCCGCCGGGGCGGTCCGCGCGGCCGGCCAGCGCCCGGATCCCGGATTCGCTCTCCCAGGTGCCCACGAAATGGGCCACCGCCCCGCCGCGGCGCGGATCCGGGTGCAGGCTGCGCAGCGCCGCCCCCCGGATCCCGCCGGCGCGCAGCCGGGTGGCCAGCCCGCCGCGCACCTGGGGGCCGAGCCGCAGCCGGCGCAGGGTGGCGTCCGGCCGCCGGCCGGCGAGCACGTCGAGGGCCGCGGCGAGTTGCCGGGCCAGCTCCCGGCGCAGCTCGGGCGGGCACCGCGGCGGGGTGGGCCGCACCGCGGGGGCGACCCCGGCCGCGCCGGGCCCGGCCGGGGCCCCGGGGCCCGCCGGCGCCCCGGCCGGCTGCGCCCCCGGCGGCGCCGGCGGGGCCGGCGGGCCCAGCCTGCGCAGCATCCGGTAGCCCTCGGCCGGCAGCAGTGTCGCGGCGTCGTCGCGCATTCCCCATCCCCCCGTATCGGTCATCCGGACCCGGTGCGCGCATTGTGGCAGCGCCTGCGCCGGCGCGCATCCCGACCCGGTTACAGTGGGGGTATGCGTGGACTCATCGTTGACTACTGCGGCGTCCTGGACGGACCCGAGGAGGAGCGCGCCCGCTGGCGGGCGCTGTTGCGGGCGGCGCAGGGCAACGGCGTCGCCGTGGCCGTGCTCTCCAATGACCCCGGCGGGCCCGGGGCGGACCATATCCGGGAGTTCGAGACCTCCGGGCTGGCCGATGCGGTGGTGCTCTCCGGGGAGGTCGGCGCGGAGAAGCCGGAGCCGGAGATCTTCGACATCACCGCCGAGCGGCTGGGGCTGCCGGTGGCCGACTGCGTGCTCGTCGACGATTCCATCGTGAACATCCACGGGGCCGTGGAGCGCGGCATGGTGGGGGTGTTCTACCAGCAGTTCGACCGGGCGGTGGTGGAGATCACCGGCCTGTTCGAGCTGGAGGGGGAGTTCTAGTGCGGGTGCATGTGCCGGCGACCTTCGGGATGCTCGCCGAGCTGCGCGACACCGGCGAGCTCGCCGCCCGGCGGGGGTGGGCCTTCGCGCTCACCGACGCGCTGCGCGGGGCCTACCGCTCCGGGGATGAGGAGGAGCTGGCGGACATCGCCTTCACCGAGGCCGCCCGGGCCTCGCTGCGGCTGCTCAGCGCCTACTCCGGGGACTTCGACCGGCGCCGGGTGGTGGTCTCCGCGGACGTGCCGGCGAGCGCGGAACCGGACATGGGGGAGGCGGTGGTGCGCCTGGCCGGGCCGATCCCGGCCGATGCGGTGGCCGCGGTGCACGTGGATCTGGCCGGCGCGGAGGGGGCGGTGGCCGCCGCGGTGGCCGCCGTGGACGCGGCGGATCTGGGCGACGAGGACGCCGAGCTCACCGTCGGCGACTGCCTGGAGCATGAGCTGGCCTGGTACGCCCCGCAGGAGCTGCCGCTGCTGGTGGAGCTGCTCTGACCCGCCGGACGCCATCGATAGGGGCCCCCATGGGCCCCATAATTTTGCCGTCTTTCCTACGGCACCGTAACCTACGGTCCAGTAACTTAGGAAAGGGGCCTTGCCCGTGTCGTTCACCCATCGACTCAAGCGCGCCCTGGAGGGCTTCTCCACGCCGCTGCTGCCCGACGACTACACCCGCCTGGTCAACCCGCTGTGGTCCACCCGCGAATTCCGGGGCCGGATCGTCGCGGTGCGCCGGCCCACCGACACCACCGCGGAACTGGTCATCCGCCGCGGCTGGGGGGTGCCCGCCGAGTTCCGCGCCGGACAGCACATCGGCATCGGCGTGCGCGTCGACGGCCGCTACGTGTGGCGCTCCTACTCGCTGACCTGCGCCCCGCAGCCCGCGGACGGGCTGCTCACGGTCACCGTCAAGGCCATCGACGACGGCCGGCTCTCCCGGCACCTGGTGGCCAACGCCCGGCCCGGGATCGTGGTCCGGCTGGCGCTGCCCGCCGGCGACTTCCACCTCGACGAGCCGGTGCCGGAGAAGCTGCTCTTCCTCACCGCGGGCTCCGGGATCACCCCGGTGATGTCCATGCTCCGGGATCTGCGGGGGCGCTTCGGCGGCGGCGGCCCCGGCGCCGGCCCCGACGTGGTGCACCTGCACTCCGCGCGCACCGCCGCCGACGTGCTCTTCGACGCCGAACTCGCCGGGATGGCGCGCGAATGCGGCTGGTACACCCGCGTCCTGCGGCTCACCGGGCGGCAGGGCCGGATCACCGCCCGGGACCTGCCGGGGCTGGTGCCCGACCTCGCCGAGCGCCAGGTCTACGCCTGCGGCCCGGCGGCCATGCTCGACGACGTGGAGGCCCATGTGCCGGGGGTGCGCACCGAGCGCTTCGCCCTGGACCGCGGTTCCACCGACGCCGCCGGCGGCATGGTGGTCTTCCCCGGCCGCGGCGAAATCGAGGTCGACGGGGCCACCACCATCCTCGAGGCCGGGGAGCGCGCCGGGATCCAGCTGCCCTACGGCTGCCGGATGGGCATCTGCGCCACCTGCGTGCGCCAGCTCGCCGACGGCACCGCCCGGGACCTGCGCACCGGCGCCACCCACGAGGCCGGGGAGCGGATCCGGGTCTGCGTCTGCGTGCCCGCCGGCGACGTCGAACTGGAGCCCTGAGCCACTCCCACCCCGCGCACCGCCCGCCTCCGCCCACGCATACCCCGCACCGACACCCCCAACCCGCAAGGAGCCCCCATGGCCATCTCGAACATCTCCGCCTACTCGCACCTCTCCGACGCCGACATCGCCGAGATCGGCGCCCGCCTGGACCGGATCTACGCCGAGATCCGGGAGGACCTCGGCCACCGCGACGTGCGCTACATCAAGAACCTGATCCGGGTCCAGCGCGGACTCGAGTTCGGCGGCCGGATCGCCATGCTGATCCCGCGGTCGAGGGCCGCCCTGTGGGGCGGGATCGGCGCGGTGAGCCTGGCCAAGATCCTGGAGAACCTGGAGATCGGGCACAACACCATGCACGGCCAGTGGGACTGGATGAACGACCCCGAGGTGCACTCCGCCTACTGGGAGTGGGACAACACCTGCCCCGCCTCCGGGTGGAAGCACTCGCACAATTTCGTGCACCACAAGTACACCAACGTGCTCGGCATGGACAACGACGTCGGCTACGGCATCCTGCGGGTCACCCGGGAGCGCGCCTGGTCGCCCGGCCACCTGCTGCAGCCGGTGACCAACGTGGTGCTCGCCGCGTTGTTCCAGTGGGCGGTGGCCTTCTACGACGTCGAGCTCGGCCGGGTCTTCGCCGGGAAGAAGAAGTGGGCGGAGGCCAAACCGCAGCTGATGGAGGTCCTCGCCAAGTCGGGCCGGCAGGTGGCCAAGGACTACCTGCTCTTCCCGGCCCTGGCCGGCACCCGCTTCGGCGAGGTCGCCAAGGCCAACATGTACGCCAACCTGATCCGCTCGGTGTGGGCCTACGCGGTGATCTTCTGCGGGCACTTCCCCGATGACGCGGAGACCTTCACCAAGGAGCAGTACGCCAACGAGACCCACGAGGAGTGGTACCTGCGGCAGATGCTGGGCAGCGCCAACTTCACCGGCGGCTTCCTGCTCTCGGTGCTCTCCGGCAACCTCAACTACCAGATCGAGCACCACCTCTACCCGGACATGCCCTCCAACCGGCTCGCCGAGGCGGCGCAGCGGGTGCGCGAGATCTGCGACGAGTACGACCTGCCCTACAACACCGGCTCCTTCCCGCGGCAGTTCCTGCAGGTGCAGCGCACCCTGCTGAAGCTGACCCTGCCGAACCGGTTCCTGGTCGCCGACCCGGACAACGCCCCCGAGGTGCGCTCCGAGCGGGCCTTCGCGAAGTACCCGCAGGTGGAGTCCGCCCTCGACGCCACCGCCCGGCCCCGCCGGGGCCTGCGCACCGGGCTGCGGCTGCTCAAGCGGCTGCGCCCCGGGGTGCGCGAGGTGATCGCCGCCTACACCGGCCGCTCCACCCGCACCCCGGCGCCGGTGGCCGCCGGCCGGGGGGCCGTGGCCGCCTGACCCGCCTCCGGCGGCTCAGCGCCCGCCGGCCGGCTCCGCCGGACCCTCCGGCTCCATCCCGTCGGCGCGGGTCGCCCCGGTGCCGGGATCGGGATCCGCGGCGAACCCGGCCGCCCCGGCGGCCTCGGCGGCGGTGGCGTCGGCGGCCCGGGCGGCGTGCTCGGCATGGGCCTCGTACTCGGCGGACTCCAGCTCCCACTCATGGGCCTCGCGGAGGAGGTCCCGATCCTGCACCCCGGTGCGCCGGTTCCACGGCAGCGTGGTCGGCAGCATGGAGCGGCCGCGCACCAGCTCCGCGGCCAGCGCCGCGGTCGCCGCGGCGAGGAAGAGCGCCAGATAGGCCGAGGAGGACTGCCCGGTGAACTCCACGGTGACCACCAGGGCGAACAGCGGGGCGGCCATCGCGGTGGACAGGAACGCCGCCGCGCCGAGCAGCGCGAAGTCCGTCGGCGGCACCTGCGGCATCAGCGGGTGCAGCACCACGCCGAGCAGGTAGCCGGCCATCGAGCCCAGGGCGAAGCCCGGGGTGAGGATGCCGCCGACCGCCCCGGAGCGCAGGGTCACCGCCACCGCGATGAGCTTCGCGGCGGCCAGGGCGGCGATGAAGGTCCAGGCGGGGTTGTCCTCCAGCACCTGGGTGGCGGCGTTGCGGCCGTTGCCGAGCACCTCCGGCAGCCAGATCGCCATCAGGCCGACGAGGATGAACGCCCCGGGCAGCTGCCAGAGCACCCCGGCGCCGGTGGGCGCGGCGTCCTGGACATGCGAGATGAGCCGGCGGAAGGCCACGCCGACCAGGCCCAGCACCACGCCGAGCACGATCGCCGCGGCGAGGTTGCCGAAGCCCTCGGAGAGGTTGATGGTGCTGTACAGCGGCCGCGTGCCGACGATGATCCCGGAGGTCACCGTGGCCACCGCGGAGCAGGCCAGCACCACCATGCAGGCGCGCACCGTGATCGTGGTGAGCAGGATCTCCAGGGCGAAGATCGCCCCGGCCAGGGGGATGTGGTAAATCGCGCCGAGGCCGGCGCCGGCGGCGGCGGCGACCAGCACCCGGGTCAGCTCCGGGTTCACCCCCAGCCGGCGGGTGATCTGGTTGGCGAACATGGCGCCGAGCTCCCGGGGCGCGTTCTCCCGGCCCACCGAGGCCCCGGCGGCGACGGTGGCCATCTGCAGCACCGCGTTCGCCGCGGTCTCCGCGGCGGGCATGCGCACGCCGTCCATGCCGTCCTCGACGCTTTCGATGGGGTCGCCGATCCGGCGCACCAGGTACCAGGCGGGCCCGGCGATGAGCCCGGCGACGGTGATGCCCAGGAATCTCTGCAGGGCGGTGGTGCCCTCCGTGACCACCTTGAGGTCGCCCTCGTGCTGGCCGTAGACGAAGTCCTCGATGATGTGCAGCAGCCACACCAGCCCGGCGGCCGCCAGGCCGGTGAGCACCCCCACCACCAGGGTGATCAGGCACAGCCGGATGAGCAGGCCGAAATCGGGGCCCGGATGCGGTCGGTGCGGCCGGGGCAGGTGCGCCCCGCGCCTCCCGGGGGCGGCGGTGCCCCGGTCGGGTTCGGTCGGGTGCCGGTCAGTCGCGTTCAATTCCGATCTCCCATTCCTCGTTGGCGGAGACCGCGGCGATGAGCTCGCGTACGGCCATGGCGCGTCGGTGCGCCGTCCCGGCCAGGGCGTCCAGGGCGCATTCCGGATCCGCGGGCGGGCCCAGGTGGGTGCAGCCGCGCGGGCAGCCGGCCACCGCCGCCGCCAGATCCGGGAAGGCCCCGATGACCGTGTCCGGGGTGATGTGGGCGAGTCCGAAGGAGCGGATGCCCGGGGTGTCGATGATCCAGCCGCCGGCGGCGCCGGGCAGGCGCAGCGCCACCGACTGGGTGGAGGTGTGCCGGCCCTTGCCCACCCCGGAGACGTCCGCGGTGGCCCGGCCGGCATCCGGCACCAGCCGGTTCACCAGGGTGGATTTGCCCACCCCGGAATGGCCGATGAGGGCGGTGATCCCGCCGCCGATGAGCGCGCGCGCCGGCTCGACCGGGTCGGCCATCCCGCAGCGCAGCACCGGCACCCCCAGGTCGGCGAATTCGGCGGCGAAGGCGGCCGGGTCGGCGAGGTCGGATTTGGTCAGCGCGAGCACCGGGGACAGGCCCCCGGCGTAGGCGGCGACCAGGGCGCGCTCCACGAACCCGGTGC
This sequence comes from Corynebacterium sphenisci DSM 44792, assembly GCF_001941505.1. NCBI lineage: Bacteria > Bacillati > Actinomycetota > Actinomycetes > Mycobacteriales > Corynebacteriaceae > Corynebacterium > Corynebacterium sphenisci. Next base: position 583,133 of record NZ_CP009248.1, read on the forward strand.
GCGGCGGGGGATCGGCCACCGCGCAGACGATGAGCAGCCGATCCGCGTTGGCCACCACGATCCGCTCGTAGGGGTCGGCGTCGTCGGCGGTGCGGCGCAGCACGCTGGCGCGCTCCGCCAGGCGGACGATCCGGGCCAGGGTGCCCGGCCGGCCGGAGACGTCGCCGACCACGCCCACCCGGTCGCCGACCACGATGGTGGTGCGGCCCATCTCCCGGGCCCGCATGCAGGTCACCTCGGGCCCGTCGTCGAGGACCACCCCCCAGCGGCCCCGGTCCTTGGTGACCACCATCCCCCAGCGGGCGTCGCGGTGGCTGGGCCGGTCCTTGGTGCGCGGCCGCGATCCGCGGCCCGGGCGCACCCGGACGTCGGATTCGTCGTAGTCGCCGCGTCGCCTGCTCAGCGGGAACCACCCCCCGCATCCCCGTCCCCGGAGCCGTCGGCGGGGTCCGCGGCGGCGCGGAGGCCGAGCATCTCCGCCCAGCGGATCTCGAACCCGGGCAGGGTCTTCGCGGTGGTGGCGATGTCGTCCACCCGCACCCCCGCCACCCGCAGCCCGAGGATCGCCCCGGCGGTGGCCATCCGGTGATCCGCGTAGGAGCGCCACAGCCCCCCGCGGAGCGCCGCGGGCCGGATCTCGATGCCGTCGGGCAGTTCCCGGGCGTCGCCGCCGAGGCCGTTGATCTCGGCGACCAGGGCGGCCAGCCGGTCGGTCTCGTGGCCGCGCAGATGCGCGATCCCGGTGAGCCGGGTGGGGGTGGCCGCCAGCGCGGCCAGGGCCGCCACGGTGGGGGTGAGCTCCCCGATGTCGCCCATGTCCAGCTCCACCCCGGCGAGCTCCGCCGGGCCGCGCACGGTGAGCGCCCGGGCCCCGGCGGCGGGGTCGCCGGTGAACCCCACGGTGCAGCCCATGGCCACCAGGATCCGGCGGATCGCGTCCCCGGGCTGGGTGGTGCGGGTCGGCCAGCCGGGTACGGTGACCGCGCCGCCGGTGGCCGCCGCGGCGGCGAGGAAGGGCGTGGCGTTGGACAGGTCCGGCTCGATGACCCAGCGCCGGCCCCGGATCTCCTGGTGCGCGATCCGGAACTCCCCGCGGCGGGGCTCCTCGACGACCACCCCGGCGGCGCGGAGCATCTCCAGGGTCATGTCGATATGCGGCCGGGAGGGCACGTTGCCGGCCTGCATCAGCTCCAGGCCCCGCTCGTAGCGGGCCCCGGCGAGCAGCAGCCCGGAGATGAACTGGCTGGAGGCGGCGGCGTCGACCTCCACCGCCCCGCCGACGGTGCCGCCGCCGTGCACGGTGCAGGGCAGCCGGTCGCCGTCGACGCGCACGCCGAGCCCGCGCAGCGCGTCGAGCACCGCGCCCATCGGACGCACCCGGGCCTCCTCGTCGCCGTCGAGGAACACCGCCCCCTCGGCCAGCGCCGCCACCGGGGGGATGAAGCGCATCACGGTGCCGGCCAGGCCGCAGTCCACCGCCGCCCCGCGCAGCCGGCGCGGGGTGATTTGCAGCATCCGGTCGGCGGTGCCGGTGGCCGGGGAGCCGTCCCGGATGCCGACGCCGAGGGCGCGCAGCGCGTTGACCATCAGATCGGTGTCCCGGGAGCGCAGCGCCCCGTGGATCTCGGAGGCGGTGGAGGACAGGGCGGCGATGATGAGCGCCCGGTTGGTCATGGACTTCGAACCGGGCACCGCCACCGTCGCCGTGACGGGGCCGTCGGCGAGCGGGGCGGGCCAGGGTGCGGGCTGGATCGGGTGGTTCACGAACCCCATTGTCCCCCACGGAGGCCGCCATCGGGGACGATGGGGGCATGTGCGGTCGTTTCGTCTCGGTCACCGTCGGCGCGGAGCTGGCCGACGCCATCGCCGCGCTGCCCGGGCTGGGCCGCGCCCAGGTGCGCGCCGCCGCCCCGCCGCGGTGGAACGTCGCGCCCACCCACCCGGTGCAGATCGTGGTGCCCGCCGAGGCGCTGGCCGCCCCGGCCGGGCAGCCGGCCGGGGCGGGGGAGGCGATCATCGGGGCCCGCTGGGGGCTCATCCCGCACTGGGCGCGGGAGGTGCCGCGCACCCCCTGGTTCAACGCCCGCGGGGAGACCCTGGCGGAGAAGCCCGCCTTCCGGGACGCGCACCGCGGCCCGCGCTGCCTGGTGCCGGTCGACGGCTGGTACGAGTGGCGGCACCGCCGGCCCTGGTACTGCGCCCCGGAGTCCGGCGGCCCGCTGTTCCTCGCCGGGCTGTGGACCCGCTGGCGGGACTGGTACACCGCCACCATCGTCACCACCGACGCGGTCGGCGACCTGGGCTGGCTGCATGACCGGATGCCGCGGGTGCTCGCCCCGGGCGACTGCGCCCGCTGGCTGCGCGGCGCCCCCGACGAGATCGCGGATCTGCGCGCCCCCGCGGACCCGGCGGAGCTGCCCGGGCTCCGGCTCACCCCGGCGGACCCGGCGGTGGGCCGGGTGGGTACGGAGGGCCCGGAGCTGCTGGATTCGGCCGCGGCGGCCGAATCCGGCCGCGCCGCCGCCGCGGCCGGGGACGCGCCCCCGGAGCCGCTCAGGCGGTGATCGGCGCCACCGCCGCGCCGGTGAGCCGCACCAGCTCCGCCGGATCGAGCTCCACGTCCAGGCCCCGCCGGCCCGCGGAGACCAGGATCACCGGCTGCGCCAGCAGCGCCTCGTCGACCACGACGGGCAGCCGGCGGCGGCCGCCCAGCGGGGAGATCCCGCCGGGCACGTAGCCGGTGGCCCGGCTCGCCGCCGCCGGGTCGGCCAGGGCCGCGGTGCGCGCGCCGAGCGCGGCGGCGGCGCGCTTCGGGGCCAGCCGGGCGGCCACCGGAAGCACCGCCAGCGCCTCCCCGGCCCCGGCGAGCTCGATGACCAGGGTCTTGGCGATCCGTTCGGCGGCGATGCCGCGTTCGGCGAGCCGGGCCGCGGCGGCGGCGCCGAAATCCCGGTCGCCGCCGGCGAAGCGGTGCACCCGGTGCGGCACCCCCGCATCGGCGAGGGTGGCCAGGGCCGGGGTGGCGGGGGCGGGGGCGCGGCGACGGGGGGCCATGATCCCGTGATAGCACCCGACCGGGCCGGGGCGCCGCCCGGCTAGACTGGCCCCCATGACCAGTCGGACCACCGGGGTGGCGCGCACCGAGGAGAGCTCCGCGGAACTCGCGGAGCGCTTCGAGGCGGAGGCGCTGCCGTACCTCGACCAGCTCTACGGCGCCGCGCTGCGGATGACCCGCAACCCGGCCGACGCCGAGGACCTGGTGCAGGAGGCCTACATGAAGGCCTTCCAGGGCTTCGGCTCCTACCGGCCGGGCACCAACCTCAAGGCCTGGTTGTACCGGATCCTCACCAACGCCTACATCAACCACTACCGGCGGGCGAAGCGCCGGCCGGCGGAGTACGCCACCGACGACATCACCGACCACCAGATCGCGGAGACCGCCTCGCACCACTCCTCGGGGCTGCGCTCGGCGGAGACCGAGGCCCTGGAGCTGCTCCCGGACGAGGAGATCAAGCGGGCCCTGATGGAGCTGTCCGAGGACTACCGGATGGCCGTCTACTACGCGGACGTGGAGGGGCTGCCGTACAAGGAGATCGCCGAGATCATGGGCACCCCCATCGGCACCGTGATGTCCCGGCTGCACCGGGGAAGAAAAAAGCTGCGCGAGTCGTTGACCGATGTGGCCCGGGATCGCGGTTTCCTCCGCGAGGAGGACCGGGCCGCCGCAGGCGGGAAGGACGCGAGGTGAGCGAGGACATGGGGCCCTGCACGCATCCGGGGGTGAGCTGCGCGGAGATCCGGCGGCGGGTGGAGGCGCTGCTGGACGGCGAATGCGATCCCGTGGAGAGCCGGGAGCTGGAGTCCATGATCGAGGCCTGCCCGCAGTGCATGGAGGGCATCGGCCAGGACGCCACCATCCGGCGGCTGCTGCGCCGGTGCTGCTGCGAGCAGGCCCCGGCGGAGCTGCGCACCCGGATCACCACCCGGATCCGGGTGAGCTGGACCCGCGCCGAGTTCCGCGGCTGAGCCGCGGCGGGGCGATCCCCGCGGGGCGGGCGGGGCGATCCGGCCGCGCGCATGAGCCGACCCGCCGGCCCCGGAGGGGGCGGGCGGGTCGGGTCTCTCAGCTCCCGGTGCTCAGGAGTTGGGGCGCTTGCCGTGGTTGGCGCCCTTCTTGCGGCGGTCCTTGCGCTTGCGGCCACGCTTGCTCATGCGGGTCTCCTTGAATCGAACTGGTCGGGATCTCTCCCGGGAATACTACGGCCTAGACCGTGGTGCGGGTGCGGCGGGTCCGGCCGCGGTTGTGGCGGCGCTTCAGCGCGCGGCGCTCGTCCTCGGACATGCCGCCCCACACGCCGGCATCCTGGCCGGTCTCCAGGGCCCAGGCGAGGCACTGGGAGGTCACCGGGCAGCGGTTGCAGACGACCTTGGCCTTCGCGATCTGGGCGAGGGCGGGGCCGGAGTTGCCGACCGGGAAGAACAGCTCGGGGTCCTCTTCGCGGCATACGGCCTTGTGACGCCAATCCATTGAAACTCCTTGAAAGATCACGGGTGAGTGGCACCCGGCGTGCGCCGCGCGGCGGTGGGCGCGGACCGGGGTCGGTCCGGTTGCCGGGTGGGTGGGGGCGCGGGCACTCGCGGCGGATACCCGCACGCACCTGGATCCCCCGAAAAGCAGGGCGAGGGGGAGGCCGTGGCCCCGTCCCTCGCGGTCCGTGGAGATGATGACATGTCCGGGACCGCTTGTGAAGGGATTAACGGCAAAAAGTGCGCAAGGTCACAGATTACCCTCAGGTGGGCCCCGCCGCAGGTCGACGGCCCGGACGGGGGCCGCCGGGCCCGCCGATGTCCGGAACGGGGCCCCGCGGGGGCTTCTCGGCCACCCCCGCCGAGGGGGCCCGGTTTGCCTTCGGCGGCGGCGCCCCGCTCACGGTGAACCGGGCTCAGCCGGGGTGCGGCCAGGCCCGCAGCCGCCGGCGCAGGCCCGCGGCGCTGCGCCGCGCCGCCGCCGCGGCATGCGCCCAGCGCGAGCCGCGGCGGCCCTCCGCGGAGAAGTCCCGGCCCGGCGGCGGGGCCACCATGCGCAGCGCCGCCGGGGCGGCGCGCAGCTCCACCCGATCCCGCAGCCCCGCGTAGTCGCCGTCCACCTGGAAGCGCAGCGGCCGCGGCGAGGACAGGGTGATCCGGGCGGCGTCATCGGCGGAGCGCACCAGCCCCGCCACCCGCAGCGGATCATGGCGGCGGGGCACCCCGCCGACCAGCCGGGCCACCGCGGCCAGCCCGCGCACCCCGGCGATGGAGCGCACCGCCCACACGCCCAGGCCGGAGTCCAGGGTGGTGCCCGGGTTGGTGACCACCGGCAGCTGCCCGAAGAAGGTCCACGGGTTCGTGTTCGAGGCCACCACCACCGGCAGCTCCCCGCCGAGGTCCACCCCGTCCACGGTGCACCGGATCCGGGGGGTGTCCCGGCGCATCCGCCACCAGGCGCCGAGCACCGTCGGCGCGTACCGGGCCGGGTTCGCGGACACCCCGCGGGCGCGCAGCCGCTCCATGGCGTGGATCACCTCCCCGTCGATGCCCAGGCCCGCGTTCACCGCGAACCAGCGGTCCCCGGCCCGGCCCAGGGTGATCCGGCGCTCCACGCCGGAGTGCAGCAGCCCGGCCAGGCGCTCGGCGGCCGCCCCGGGCTCCCGGGGCATGCCCAGCGCCCCGGCGAGCACGTTCGCGCTGCCGGCCGGCACCACCGCCAGCGCCGGCAGCGTGCCCGGGTCCGCCGGGGCCCCGTCGGCGAGCAGGCCGTTGATCACCTCGTTGACGGTGCCGTCGCCGCCCACCACGATCACCACGTCGACCTCGGCGGCGGTGAGCCCGCGCACCATCTCCCCGGCGTGGCCGGGGGCGGCGGTGAACCGGGAGCGCAGCCGCATCCCCGGCACCGCCAGCAGCGGCGGCACCACCCGGCGCAGCGTCGCGTCATCCACCGAGGTCGAGTTGGGGTTGGAGATCATCAGGGCGCGCACGGCACCAACCCTACGGGGCGCCCCGGGGGGATATGATGAGTCGCCGTGAGCACCCCCAGCACCGCCCCAGTCCGCGCCGCCGCCCCCCGCTCCGTCCTCGTCGGGGCCTGGATCGCGGTCGCCGAATGCCTCGCCGGCATCGGCTACGGGATCTTCCTGGGCGTCCGCGACGCCGAGGGCTACCGCGATGAGCTGGCGGTGATCTCCGGCTGGGGCACCGCGCTGTGGTTCTTCCTCATGTTCGGCGCCGTGCTCGCCGGGGCGATCATGCTGCTCACCGGGCGCCGCTGGGGGCGCGGGCCGATCGTGATGCTCAACCTCTGCCTGCTCGGCGTGGCCTACTACATGTTCACCTCGCATGCGGTGGCCTGGGGCGCGCTCACCGCGGTGCTCGCGGCGGCGGCGCTGGTGTGCATGTTCAACCCCAAGGCGGTGCACTGGGCGGCCACCGAGCACCGCGCCTGAGCGGGCCGGCTACGCCGGCGGGGGAGCGGGACGCCGCGGCGGCGGCGCCGGGGCCAGGCCCACCACCGCGCCGGCGCGCCATTCCACGATCATGTCCCCGAACACCCGCAGATCCACCCGCCCCGGGTCGGCGCCGCGGTCCACCGGGATGATCCGCTCCACCGCCCCGTCCCAGGCCGTCACCGCGATCCCCCCGGGCACCGGCACCAGCAGCCGATCCCCGCGGCGGTCCCCGGTGCCCAGCGCCCCGGGCACCCGCAGCCGCTCCACCAGGCCCGGCTGATCCAGCACCACCAGCGCGCCGCCGCCGAACCACTGGGTGCGCCCGCCGAGTTCCGCGGTCGCCGGCCGCGCCGGAACCCGGCCCGGGGCCGCGGGCTCGGCCGGGGCCTCCAGCCGGGTGCGGCGCAGCTCCGCGCCGGCGTCGTCGCGGAGCACCAGATCGGCGCCCTCGGCCAGGGCCACCCGACCGGCGGACACCGCCACCAGCGCAGCCGGCCCCGGCAGCGCGACATCGGCGTCCGGCTCCGGCTCCCGGGAGGACTCCGGGTCGGCGCCCATCAGCACCAGCCGGGTCTGCCCGGAGCAGTCGGCGAGCACCGCGAGCCGGTCCTCGCGGGTGACCCCGTCGACGACGGCGCACTCCGGCAGCGGCTGCACCCCCGGTTCCGCGGGGGCCTCCGGGCGGCCGAATTCGATGGTGCGCACCAGATCCCCGCGCCACAGCTCCGCCAGCCGCGTCGAGCGCACCCCGGAGCGGGTCGGCGAGCCCAGCGGGGCGACCTCCCCGGCGGCGAGGGAGCGCCGGGTGGCGTGGTAGGCCCCGTCGGCGAGATCCAGGCTGGTGACCTCCCCGCAGCCGGCGGGACCGCGGAACACCGCCACCGCCCGGCGCTGCGCCACCATCGCGGTGCACAGCTCGATGTCCCGGGCGTAGGACCACAGCAGCCGCCCGGAGGCCGGGTCCAGGGCGCGCACCCCGCGGTCGTCGGTGGCCAGCAGCGCCCCGGCGCCGCCGTCGGCCGGGGCCAGGCCCGCATCAGGGGCGCGCCAGCGCTCCACCAGGGCCGCCGGCGCGGGGCCGCCGGCCTCGGCGCGCTGCACCGCCACCCGGGACTGGATGTGCTCGGTCCGCCGGGCGGGGGAGTCGTACCAGGTCAGGCCGAGGGTGGCGGCCACGGCCAGGGCGATCGCGGCGGCGCCGGCGCGATTGCGATCCATCGGGTCTCGCCGGTGGGCGCGGGGCCGCTCAGCGGCGGCGCCGGCCGCCCCGGCCGCCGGAGCGGGGGCCGCCGGAACCGCCGGACCGTCCGCCACCGGAGCGGCCGCCGCGGCCGTCGCGGCGCCCGCCCCGGTCCTGCACCGGGCGCGCGCCGAGCACCGGGCGGGCCGGGCCGACCTCCTCGCCGGCGTCATCGGGGATGTCCAGGGCCTCGTGCAGCTCCGGGGAGGTGGAGAACCACTGCGGCGGCTCCCCGATGCCCAGGCCCAGGGCGTCGTCGATCATCTTCCACCGGGAGACCTCGTCGTAGCCGACCAGGGTCACCGCGATCCCCGACTGCCCGGCCCGGCCGGTGCGGCCGATCCGGTGCACGTAGGTCATCTCGTCCTCGGGCACCTGGTAGTTGATCACGTGCGTGACATCGTCGATGTCGATTCCGCGGGCGGCCACGTCGGTGGCCACCAGCACGTCGACGTCCCCGGCGCGGAAGGCGCGCAGCGACTTCTCCCGGGCCGGCTGGCCCATGTCCCCGTGCACCGCGGTGGCCTTGAAGCCGCGCTCGCCGAGGCGCTCCGCGACGCTGGCGGTGGAGCGCTTGGTGCGCGCGAAGATGATGGTCCGGCCCCGGCCCTCGGCCTGCAGGATCCGGGCCAGCACCGGCACCTTGTCCATCTGGTGGGACTGGAACACCACCTGCCGGGTGGTCTCGTGGATGGTGGCCTCCGCCTCCCCGGACTCGGCGCGGATGTGCACCGGCTGGTTCATGAAGGTCCGGGCCAGGGTGAGGATCGGCCCCGGCATGGTCGCGGAGAACAGCATCACCTGGCGGCGATCCGGCACCGCCCGCAGGATCCGCTCGATATCCGGCAGGAAGCCCAGGTCCAGCATCTCGTCGGCCTCGTCGAGCACCAGCACCGCCACCTCGGCGAGGTTGAGGTCCCCGCGCTCGTGCAGATCGATCAGCCGGCCCGGGGTGCCGACCACCAGGTCCACCCCGGCGCGCAGCGCCTCGATCTGCTCCTCGTAGGGCCGGCCGCCGTAGATCACGGTGCTGGACAGGCCCACCGCGGCGGCCACCGGGGCGAGATCCCCGGCCACCTGGTGCGCCAGCTCCCGGGTGGGGGTGACCACCAGGGCCCGGGGGGTGCCGTCCGGCTCGGCCACCCGGGCGTCGTCGAAGAGCCGATCCACCAGGGGCACCCCGAAGCCGAGGGTCTTGCCCATGCCGGTGCGGGCCTGGCCGATGATGTCCACGCCGTCCAGCGCCAGCGGCAGGGTCAGCTCCTGGATGGCGAAGGTGCGGGAAATCCCGAGATCGGCGAGGGCGTCGCAGATTTCCGCGGCCACCCCCAGTTCGGCGAATGCGGGGCCCGGCTCGGGTGCCACAGGGGTTCTCCGTTCGGTGGGGTGCGGGGTACGGGCCCAATCGTAGCCTGCCCGGCCCCGCCGGCCACGCCGGTTATAGTTGCCGCCATGGACATCACCATCGGTTTCGTCGACGTACCCCGTGAACTGACCATCTCCGGCGTGGAGGACGCCGAGGGGGTGCGCGAGCGCGTCCGCGCCGCCGTGGAGGCCGGCTCCGGGGTGCTGGAGCTTCGCGACGGCGCCGGGCGCACCCACCTGGCCCGGGTGGAGAAGATCGCCTACGTGGGGATCGGCCCGGCCGCCGCCCGCAAGGTCGGCTTCATCGCCTGATCCGGCCCCCGATGCACCCCCAGGGCCCGCGCCGGGCCGGCCGAACCCGCGGGCGACCGCGCCCCGACCGGGGCCGGCCCGCGCCGCGCGGCGCCCGGCGCACCGCGATCGCGCCGCGGCGCGCCCCGGAGCCGGCGGCGGTGCGCCTGGCCCGCCGGCTGGGCTGGCGGGCCTACGCGATCCCGCTGCTGGTGGTGCTCACCGCCTGGGTGCTCCTCGACATCGTCACCGACGGCGGGATGGGCGCCGGCGGGACGGCCCGGAGCACCGCCGCGGAACCGGGCCCGGCCCCGGCGGCCGATCCCGAATCCGGCCTGGACGTCGGCGAGCTGCCGCCCGGGGCGGACTACCCCACCCGCGGCTCGGGCGAGTTCGTCGACGCCGGGTCCCCCGGCGCCGCCGCCGGCGAGGGCAGGGAGAAGACGCTGCGCTACGCGGTGCAGATCGAGGACGTGCTCGACGCCGGGGCGGTCGGCGGGGCCGACGCCTTCGGCGCCACCATCGACGCCACCCTCTCCGATCCCCGGGGCTGGACCGCCGACCCGGCCTTCGCGCTGCGCCACGTCGGCGCCGACGAGGACCCGGACACCATCATCCGGCTGGTCACCCCGGACACCGCCGGGCGGCTCTGCGGCCGGGAGATGGACGTGGAGACCAGCTGCCGGATCGGCGCGGCCGGCGGCCGGCCCGGCCAGATCCTGGTCAACGTGGCCCGGTGGACCCGCGGGGCGCTGCCCTTCGAGGGCGATCTGGGCGCCTACCGGCAGTACCTGATCAACCACGAGGTGGGCCACGCCCTGGGCTACGCCGCGCACCGGCCCTGCCCCGCCGAGGGGGAGCTGGCGCCGGTGATGATGCAGCAGACGCTCAGCCTGGACAACTCCGAACTGCACAACCTCGCCCCGCATGAGGTCTACCCCGACGATGGCGCGACCTGCCGGCCCAACGGGTGGCCGTACCCGGCGGCGCGGGCGCCCCGGTAGGTTGGGGGCCATGACGGCGCATCCTCCCCCGCACGTGCTGGAGGCCTTCGGGGCCTTCGGCGCCCCCGAGCCCGCCGGCCCCGCCTGGGACGACGGGTGGCGCTACGGCACCGTGGTGCTCTCCCGGGTCGCCGACGCGCAGCGCGCCGCCTGGTCGGCGAAGGTGCGCGAGGTGCTCGCCGTGGACGGGGCGGCGGTGGCCCGCCCGGTGCGCGGCACCGACGGCCGGCACGTGATCGGCGGCTGGCAGGCCCGGCACCACGCCCCCGGGGCGCCGGCCGCCCGCCCGGATGAGCTGATCGTGGCGATGTGCCGGCTGGAGGAGGCGCTGGCCGATCTGGCCCGGCCCCGGTTCCTCGCCGGGCCCGCCGAGGGGGTCTTCGACGTCTGCGACCGGGCCGCCTGGGCCGAGGACCCGGCCGGGGAGCTGGAGCGGGTGCTCGACGTCGCCGCGGTGCCCCGGGCCGATGCCGCGGAGGCCCTCGGCGTCGCCGCCGAGCTCACCGGGCTGCGCGGGGGGCTCGACGCCGCCGGCGCCGAGCAGGTGGGCCACGCCGATCCGCTGGCCACCACCGTCTTCGACGGCGCCGCCGCGCCCACCGTGGTGGACCTGGTGCCCTGCTGGCGGCCCCGCGGCTGGACCCCGGCGCTGGCCGCGGTGGACGCGCTGTCCCGCGGCGGCGCCGATGAGGCGCTGCTCGCCCGCTTCGACCATCTCCCGGACTGGGACCAGCTGGTGCTGCGCGCCATGCTCTACCGGCTGTTCGCCCATGCCGTGCACCCCGGCGCCGAACCCGCCGCCGGCCGCGGCCTGACCCGGGCCGCGGAGCTGGTCAAGGCCCGGTTCCGCTAGGCCCGCCGGGGCGGCCCGGCCCCCGCCGCCCCGGGGGCGCGGGCGGGCGTCCGGGGGTGTGCCACCATGGTCGCCATGAGTGCTGCGGAGGGCGTGCGGATGCCGGCGGCCCGCCTGGTCGATCCCGGCGGGCCGGCCCCGCGCAGCTGGGACGGCCCGCTCGCCGCGCTCTTCCCCGGCGACGGCCGCCTCGAGATCGCCGGGGAGCCCTGGGCGGTGCTCGGCGGGCCCGGCACCGGCAAATCCGCGCTGCTCGTCGATCTCGCCGCCGCGCACGTCGCCGCGGGCGTGCCCGCGGACGCGGTGCTCATCGCCGCGCCCGCCAAGGAGGCGGCGAACCGGCTCCGCGAGGATCTCGCCCGCCGGCTGCCGGAGGCCGCCGCCGGCGGCGGGGGCATGGTCCGCGCGGTGCACTCCCTGGCCTTCGCCCTGGTCCGGGAGGCCATGGTGCGCCGCGGCGAACCCGAGCCGCGGCTGATGCCCGGCGCCCGCCAGGACGCCTGGATCCGGGATCTGCTCACCGGGGAGGAGGCCGACGGCGGCGCCGGCTGGCCGGACCGGCTGCGCCCGGCGCTGGGCATGCGCGGTTTCGCCCGGCAGGTCCGCGATCTCATCCTGCGCGCCCAGGAACGCGGGCTGGACGCCGCCGGGCTGATCGCCCTCGGCGAGGACCACGGGGTGCCGGAGTGGACGGCGGTGGGCGGGTTCCTGCGCCGCTACCGGCAGGCGGTGCGGCTGCTCGGCTCCGCCGATCTCAACGCCGCGGAGCTGGTCAGCGCCGCCCTGGCGGAAATCGACGCCGATCCCGGGCTGCTGGACCGGCTCGGCGTGCAGGTGCTGCTGGTCGACGACGCCGAGCACCTGGACCCGCAGTCCGCGGAGCTGCTGCGCCGGATCCTGGCCCGGGCCCGGGTGGGGGTGCTCACCGGGGACCACGACCAGTCGGTGCTGGGCTTCCGCGGCGCCGACCCGGCCTTCCTGGACGGCGCCGCCCCGGCGGAGCGCACCATCGTGCTGCACCGCTCCCGGCGGCTGCCCGCGCCGATCGCGACCGCGGCGAACCGGCTGGCCGCCCGGCTGCCCGGCAACCCCCCGCAGCGCGGGATCCGCGGCCGCGCCGCCGACCCGGGCGCGGACCCGGCGCTGCGGGTGGCGGTCTTCGCCACCGGCACCGCCGAACGCGCCGCGGTGGCCGACTACCTGCGCCGCGCCCATGTCGTCGACGGCGTGGCCTGGGGGGAGATGGCGGTGCTGCTGCGCTCCGGGGCGGCGGAGTCCGCGGCGCACCGCAGCCTCGCCCGGGCCGGGGTGCCGGTGCAGGTCGACCCCACCGACGTGGTGCTCGCCGAGCAGCGCATGGTCGCCGCGCTGCTGCTGGCGATGCGCGCCCTGGTCGAGCCGCTGCCGGAGAGCTCCTGGGAGGCGCTGCTCACCGGGCCCCTCGGGGAGGCCGACCCGGTGACCCTGGCCCGGGTGGTGCGCGGGGTGCGCCGGCTGGCCCCGGGCGGCCGGGCCATGGAGCGGATCATCGCGCTGCTGGCCGCCCCGGAGCCCGATGCGGCGGATGCGGAGCTGCTCGCCGGGCTCGGCGCCCGGGAGCGCGCCGTGCTGGAGCGGCCGCTGCGGGTCCTAGCCGCGGGCCGGGCCGCCCTGGACCAGGGTGTGGAGCTGGTGCTGTGGGAGATGTGGGCCGCCTCCGGGCTGGCCGACCACCTGATGGCCCGCTCCCTGCGCGGCGGGGCGGCCGGCTCCGCCGCGGACCGGGACCTGGACGCGGTGATGACCCTGTTCGACTTCGCCGGGGACCTGGTGGAGCAGGCGCCGGCGCTGACCGTCGCCGGCTTCGTCGCCAAGGTCGCCGAGCAGGAGCTGCCCACCGGGGCCCGGGACCGGCGCGGCATCGCCCGGGACGCGGTGAGCGTGATCTCCGCGCACGCCGCGCTCGGCCGGGAGTTCGCCGTGGTCGCCGTCGCCGGGGTGCAGGAGGAGACCTGGCCCTCGCTGGGCGTCACCGGCTCCGTGGTGCGCCAGCAGGAGCTGGTGGATCTGCTCGACCACGGCATCGACCCGGGCACCCCGGTGTCCCGGGTCGCCGACCGGCTCGCCGAGGAGCGCCGGCTGCTCCATGTCGCGATTACCCGGGCCACCCGCTCCGTGCTGGTCACCGCGGTGGACGCCCCCGATGACGAGGGCGAGCCGAGTCGCTTCCTCGGCGAACTGGCGGTGCCGGGGGAGGCCGGCGCCGACCCGGCCGCCGCGGAGGAGGAGCCGGCCGCGCCCGCCCCGGAACCGCCGCCGACCATCCCGGCGGTGCCCCGGGTGCTCGCCGAGGGGCCGCTCACCGCGGAGCTGCGCGCCGCCGCCGCCGACCCCGGCCAGGGCCCGGGCCGGCGCGCCCGGGCCGCCGCCCAGCTGGCCCGGCTCGCCGCCGCCGGGGTGCCCGGGGCGCACCCCGACCAGTGGTGGGGGATCGCCGAGCGCTCCACCGGGGAGCCGGTGCTCGCCGGCCCGATGCGGCTCAGCCCCTCGAAGGTGGGCCGGATCCTGCGGTGCCCGCTGCGCGCCCTGCTGGAGCCGCCCGCCCGCGGCCCCGCCCTGGCCACCGGCACCGCCTTCCACCGGGTGGCGCAGGCCCTGGCCGAGGGGGTCGACCCCGCCGAGGGCGAGCAGGAGCTGCGCGCGGTGCTGCCCCGGCTGCTCGACGAACCCGGCTGGCGGGTCGACGTGCTCGCCGAGGAGTGGGCCGCCGCGCTGCGCTCCTGGGCCGGGTTCGCCGCCGGGGCGGCGGTCGGCGTGGAGGTGCCGGTGCGGGTGCCGGTGACCGGGGAGGTCACCCTCGCCGGGCGGATCGACCGGCTGGTCGGCGACGCCGACTCCGGCTACGTGGTGGTGGACATCAAGACCGGGGCGAACCCGCCGCCGGCCGCCGAGGTGGAGGAGGACGCCCAATTGGCCGTCTACCAGCTGGCCCTGGCCGGCGGCGCCCTGGTCGAGGGCCCCCGCGGCCCCGAGATCGTCGCCGGGGAGGGGCTGCGCCCCGGCGGGGCGATGCTGGTGCACCCGCGGGCGCCGCGCTCCGGGGGCGAGCCCACGGTGCGGGTGCAGTCCGCGCCCACCCCCGCGCAGCTGGGGCTCTGGCGGGGGCGGGTGCTCGCCGCCGCGGAGGCCTCCCGCGGGCCCGGGGCCACCGCCCTGCCCGGGCCCTGGTGCGAGGGCTGCCCGGTGCGGCTGGCCTGCCCGACCACGGGGCAGCTGCGATGAGCGCCGCCATCGACCCGGTGACCCTGTCCCGGATGCTCGGCCAGGAGCACCGGCCCACCGCGCAGCAGGCGGCGGTGATCGGCGCCGACCCGGGCCCGATGCTCGTCGTCGCCGGGGCCGGGGCGGGCAAGACCGAGACCATGGCCGCCCGGGTGGTGTGGCTGGTCGCCAACGGCCACGTCCGCCCCGAGGAGGTGCTGGGGCTGACCTTCACCCGCAAGGCGGCCCGGGAGCTCGGCCAGCGGATCCGGCGCCGACTCGGCCAGCTCGCCGCCTCCCGGGCCTTCCGGGCCGCCGCGGACCCGGCGGTGCTCGACGCGCTCGCCGCGATCGCCCCGGAGGTGTCCACCTACGACGCCTACGCCGGGGAGCTGGTGCGCGCCCACGGGCTGCTGCTGCCCGCGGAGCCGGCCGCGGAGATCCTCGACGAGGCCACCCGCTGGGCGATGGCCCGGGAGGTGGTGCGCGACCGCGCCGGGCTGGACAGCCGCCGCGGGGTGGACGCGCTCACCGCGGCGCTGCTGGCGCTGGCCGACGACATCGACGGCCACCTCGCCGACCCGGCGGAGGTGCGCGCGCAGACCGGGGCCTTCCTGCACCTGGTGGCGCAGACCCCGCCCTCGGCCCGGCAGAAGGCCGATCCGCATTCCAAGCTGGTCGCGGTGCTCGCCGCCCAGCGGGACCGCCTCGAGCTGCTGCCCCTGGTGGAGGAGCTGCACCGGCGGATCGACGCCGCCGGGGCGCGCACCTTCGGCCGGCAGATGGCGCTGGCCGCCCGGCTGGCCCGGGAGGTCCCGGAGGTCCGGGAGGTGGAGCGGCGCCGGCACCGGGTGGTGATGCTCGACGAGTACCAGGACACCTCGCACGCCCAGCGGGTGCTGCTGCGCAGCCTGCACGCCGGCTCCGCGGTCACCGCGGTCGGCGACCCGATGCAGGCGATCTACGGCTGGCGGGGGGCCACCGCGACGAACCTGGCCGGCTTCCCCGAGGACTTCCGGGCCCCCGGCGCCCCGCCCGCGCCGACGCTGCAGCTGACCACCTCCTGGCGCAACCCCCCGGAGGTGCTCGCCGCGGCCAACCTCGTCGCCGACCGGGCCTTCGCGGGCCGGCGGCGCACCGTGGACCCGCTCACCGCCCGCCCCGGGGCCCCCGCCGGGCGGGTGGACCTGGCGCTGCACGCCGACGTGGACGCGGAGCTGGCCTGGGTCGCCGACCGGATGGCGGAGGAGGCCGCCGCCGCCCGCGCGGCGGGCCGGCCGCTGTCCGCGGCGGTGCTGGTGCGCCGCAACGCCGACTGCGCCGCGGTCGCCGAGGCGCTGGCCGCCGCCGGCGTGGCCGCCGAGATCCGCGGGGTCGGCGGGCTGCTGGAGCTGCCCGAGGTCGTGGAGCTGGTCTGTCATCTGCGGGTGCTCGCCGACCCGGCCGATGACGAGGCGATGCTGCGGCTGCTCGCCGGGCCGCGCTGGCGGCTCGGCGCGAAGGACATCACCGCCCTGGCCCGCCGGGCCCGGCAGCTCGCCGCCTACGCCGGGGCCCGGGAGCGCGGCGATGACGCCGGCGCGGACGCGACGGAGGGGGAGGGCCCGCTGGCCCGGCTGGGGGCGGACCTGGACGCGCTGGTCGCCGAGGCCGGGGCGCCGGCGACCGGGCTCGGCCACGCGGTGGCCGACCCGGCCCTCGGCGACGGGCTCTACTCCGCGGCGGGCGCCGCCCGGATCGCGGAGCTGGGGGAGCGGCTGGGCCGGCTGCGCCGCTGGTCGCTGCGCAAGCCGCTGCCGGATCTGCTCGCCGACGTGGAGGAGGAGTTCGGGCTGCGGGTGGAGGTCGCCGCCGCCGCCGGCGGGGCCGGGCCGGTGCACCTGGACCGGCTCGCCGACGTCGCCGCGGACTACGCCCGCCGGGCCGGGGCGGATCTGCCCGGCTTCCTCGGCCACCTGGAGCGCGCCGCCGCCCACGACCGGGGCCTGGAGCCGGGCCGGGTGCGGGTCACCGGGGACCGGGTGGAGATCATGACCGTGCACAAGGCCAAGGGCCTGGAATGGGAGGTGGTGGCGGTGCCGCACGTGTGCGCCACCGTCTACGACCGGGTGCGCCTGGAATCCTGGCTGACCCGCCCGGAGAAGCTGCTGCCGGAGCTCACCGGCGACGCCGCCGGGGAGGGCGCCGGCGGGGCGGACGGCCCGGGGCTGCTCGACGGCACCCCGGTGCTCGACGCCGCCGGGGCCGCCGACCAGGGCCAGCTGGTCAAGGCCATCGAGGGGCACAAGGCGGACCTGCGGGCGGTCCTCGCCGCCGAATCGGAGCGGCTGTTCTACGTGGCGCTCACCCGCGCCGGGCGGCGGCTGCTGGTCTCCGGCTGCCAACGGCTGGGCCGGGGCCGCAAGACCCCGGACGGGCCCTCCGCGCAGCTGCTCGCCCTGGCGCGGGCCTTCCCCGAGGCGGTGGGGCCCTGGGTCGGCGAACCCGGGGCGGACCCGCTGCCGCTGCCGGACGCCGCCGGGCTGGCCTGGCCCCCGGAGCCCGCGGCCGGCGACGGGGACCCCGCGCGGCGCTCCCGGGAGGCCGCGGAGCTGGTCCGCGCCGCCCTGGCGGAGCCGACCGCGGCGGCAGCGCCCATCGACCGGGACCTCTCCCGGGTGTGGGCCGACGAGGTCACCCTGCTGCTCGACGAGCGGGCCCGGGCCGCCGCGGAGGTGGTGGAGGTGCCGCTGCCGGCGCGACTGTCCACCTCCGAGGTGCAGGCGATGCTCGCCGACCCGGGCGCCTTCGCCCGCCGCCGGGCCCGGCCGGTGCCCTACCGGCCGAACCGCTTCGCCCGCCGCGGCACCGCCTTCCACGCCTGGCTGGAGCACCGGCTCGGCGCCCCGGCGATGATCGACGAGGAGGAGCTCGCCGCGCTGGCCGGGGTGCCGGTGGCCGCCGACGCCCCCCTGGCGGAGCTGAAGGAGACCTTCCTGGCCGGGGAGTGGGCCGATCGGGTGCCGGAGTACGTGGAGGTGCCCTTCGACATCGGCATCGGCGGCCGCCGGGTGGTCGGCCGGATCGACGCGGTGTTCCGGATCGGCGGCCGCTGGGCGGTGGTGGACTGGAAGACCGGCCGCCGGCCCACCGGGCGGGCCGCCCGGCTGGCCGCGCTGCAGCTGGCGGTGTACCGCCTGGCCTGGGCGGATCGACGCCGCGCGGCGGGGGAGCGGGTGGACCCCGGCGACGTGCGCGCGATGTTCCACTACGTCGCCGAGGGCGTCACCGTCGAGCCCGACCGGCTGCCGGACAGGATAGAGTTGGCCACGTCCCTGCGCGCGCCCCGCCCGGGCGCCGCCGGCGGCGCGGACGGGGCGGGGCCGGAAGAGAGGGTGGACGGTGGCTGAGCGGCTGATGACGAACCGGTTCGGCGTGGAGCGCGAGCTCGACGACCTGCCCGATCACGCCCTGCTGGGGATCATCAAGATCCCGGAGCCGGTGCGCAAGGGCCCCTGGCGGCTGATCATCCGGCGGCTCAGCTACGCCCTGGTGCTGCTGCTCACCGCCTCCCTGGTGGTGTACACCGACCGGGACGCCTACACCGAGCCGCTGACCTTCCTGGACAGCCTCTACTATTCCGCGGTGAGCCTGTCCACCACCGGCTACGGCGACATCACCCCGGTGACCGACCACGCCCGGCTGCTGAACATCCTCGTGATCACCCCGCTGCGGGTGGTCTTCCTGGCCCTCCTGGTCGGCACCACCCTGTCCGTGCTCACCGAGGAATCCCGCCGCACCCTGCAGATCCAGCGTTGGAGGAGAACCGTGCGCAACCACACCGTCGTCATCGGCTACGGCACCAAGGGCCGCTCCGCCGTCGCCGCCATGCTCGGCGACGGCGTCGACCCCGGCCAGATCGTGGTGGTGGACACCGACAAGGGGGTGCTCGACCAGGCCGGCAACCGGGGCCTGGTCACCGTGCACGGCTCGGCGACGAAATCCGACGTGCTCAAGCTCGCCGGGATCCAGCGGGCCCGCTCCGTGGTGGTCGCCCCGAACAAGGACGACACCGCGGTGCTGGTCACCCTCTCGGTGCGCGAACTCGCCCCCGGGGCCACCATCGTGGCCAGCGTCCGCGAATCGGAGAACCGGCACCTGCTGGAGCAGTCCGGGGCCGACCAGGTGGTGATCTCCTCGGAGACCGCCGGCCGGATGCTCGGCCTGGCCACGGTCACCCCCACCGTGGTGGAGATGATGGAGGACCTGCTCAGCCCCACCGAGGGCTTCTCCGTGGCGGAGCGGATCATCACCGAGGAGGAGGTCGGCGCCAACCCCCGGCACCTGGCCGACATCGTGCTCGGGGTGGTGCGCTCCGGGGAGCTGTACCGCATCGACTCGCCGGAATGCGAGTCCGTGGAGCCCGGGGACAGCCTGCTCTACGTGCGCCGCGTGCTGGCCGATGAGCTGGATCCGGATGACGACCGCTGAACTGGCCGGGCTGGACCCGGAGCAGCGCGCCGCGGCGACCGCCCCGCTGGGCCCGGTGTGCATCCTCGCCGGGGCCGGCACCGGCAAGACCCGCACCATCACGCACCGGATCCACCACCTCATCGACACCGGGCTGGTCAGCCAGAACAAGGTGCTCGCGGTGACCTTCACCGCCCGCGCCGCCGGGGAGATGCGCGACCGGCTGCACCGGATGGGCACCCCCGGGGTGCAGGCCCGCACCTTCCACTCCGCGGCGCTGCGCCAGCTGCGCTACTTCTGGCCGCAGATCGCCGGGGACCTGCCCTGGCGGCTGCTGGACAACAAGTTCGCCCTCGTCGCCCGGGCCACCCGGGCCGCCGGGATCGACTCCGGCACCGAGTCCATCCGCGACGTGCTCGGCGAAATCGAGTGGGCCAAGGCCACCCTGGTCACCCCGGAGGGCTACCCGGCGGCGATCGCCGACCGCGGCCGGCCCGCCCCGGCGGACCCGGACCGGATCGCCGCGGCCTACCGGGCCTACGAGGACTCGAAGACCTCGGAGGAGGGGATGCTGCTCGACTTCGACGATCTGCTGCTGCACACCGCCGGGGCGATGGAGCACTCCCGGGCGGTGGCCGAGGAGTTCCGCGCCCAGTACCGCAGCTTCGTCGTCGACGAGTACCAGGACGTCACCCCGCTGCAGCAGCGGGTGCTCGACGCCTGGCTCGGCGAGCGCGAGGACCTCACCGTGGTCGGCGACCCCAACCAGACCATCTACTCCTTCACCGGGGCCAGTCCCGCGCATCTGCTGGAGTTCCCGGCCCGCTTCCCCGGGGCCACCGTGGTGCGGCTGCACCGCGACTACCGCTCCACCCCCCAGGTGGTGGGCCTGGCCAACACCATCATCGACGCCGCCCGCGGCCGGCTGGCCGGCTCCCGGCTGCGCCTGGTCGGCCAGCGCCCGGACGGCCCGGAGCCGACCTTCACCGAATACGAGGACGAGCCCACCGAGGCCAAGGTCGTCGCCCGCCGGATCCGGCGGCTGCTCGACGGGGGCGTGCCGGCCAACGAGATCGCGGTGCTGTACCGGATCAACGCCCAGTCCGCGGTCTTCGAGCAGGCCCTGTCCGAGGCGGGGGTGCCCTATCACGTGCGCGGCGGGGAGGGCTTCTACCAGCGCCGGGAGATCCGGGAGGCGATTTCGGCGATCATCCGGGTGGCCCGCCGCGGGGATCTGGGCGAGGCCGGCCGCGGCGCCGGGCTGGTGCTCACCGTCCGGGAGACCCTCGCCCCGCTGGGGCTCACCGCCGAGGAGCCCGAGGGCGCGCAGGCCCGGGAGCGCTGGCAGTCCCTCGGCGCGCTGGCCGATCTCTGCGAGGAGCTGGTGCACGTCACCCCGGAGCTGGACATCACCGGGCTGCTCGGCCAGCTGCGCACCCGCAGCGAGGCCAAGCAGCCGCCCACCCTGCACGGGGTGACCCTGGCCAGCCTGCACGCCGCCAAGGGCCTGGAGTGGGATGCGGTGTTCCTGGTCGGCCTGGTCGACGGCACCCTGCCGATCAAGCAGGCGCTGCGCAAGGGGGAGGACTCCGAGGACGTGGAGGAGGAGCGCCGGCTGCTCTACGTCGGGGTGACCCGCGCCCGGGAGCACCTGGAGCTGTCCTGGGCGCTGTCCCGGCAGGAGGGCGGCCGGCGCACCCGGCGCCGCTCCCGCTTCCTCGACGGGCTGGGCCTGCCGGAGCCGGCCGCGGCGAAGCCGCGGTCCCGGAAGCGCGCGGCGGTGTGCCGCAACTGCGGAAAACCGCTGGCCACCCCGGCGGAGCGGATCATCGGCCGCTGCGCGGACTGCCCCTCCACCGCGGACCCGGGGCTGGTGGACCGGCTGCGGGCGTGGCGGGCGGAGACCGCCAAGGAGATGTCCGTGCCCGCCTTCGTGATCTTCTCCGACGCCACCCTGGTGGGCATCGCCGAGGCCCGGCCGGCCACGGTCGGCGAACTGCTCGCGGTGCCCGGCATCGGGGAGGTCAAGGCCTCCCGCTTCGGGGAGGCGCTGCTCGCCCTCATCGCCGCCGGGTAGCCCGGCGGCGGCTCAGCGGCCCCGGCCCAGGATCTCCGGGTAGTAGCGGGCGATCACCTGCCGGTACGGTGCCGGGGCCTCCAGCTGGGAGAGCACCGCCACCGCCCCGGCGAGCACCCGGTGGATCATCATGTACTCCGGGGGCATCCCGAATTTCCGGGACAGCCGCGACTGCGCCGAGGTCGGGTCCAGGAAGGGGCTCATCACCCGGCGCAGCCAGGCCACGGTGAAGACGAAGTCGTCATGGGCCAGGGGTTCGGCGAAGGGGGCGAGGAAGGACTCCACCGCCTCGGCGGGGATCCCCCCGGTGCGCCGCTCGTCGATGTAGCCGTGCGCCCGGGCCAGGGCCAGCAGATCCTCCCGGCGGCCGTCGACCACCGCGGCGACCAGCTCCACCAGCGGCCGGGGCAGCCCCGCCGGCAGCGGGGTGCACGCCCCGAAGTCGATCACCGCCAGGGTGCCGTCGGCGCGGAGCAGGAAATTGCCCGGATGCGGGTCGGTGTGCATCCGCCGGGCCAGGTGCGGGGAGGCGAACTCGAACACGGTGAGCGCCTCGGCGGCCGCGGAGCGCGCCGCCGGGTCGCCGCCGATCACCTCGGACAGCCGTCGGCCCTCGACCCATTCGCCGACCAGCACCCGCGGGGCCGCGGCGTGCACCCGGGGCACGTGCACCAGCGGCTCCACCCCGGTGCCGAAGGCGGCGTGGAAGGCGCGCTGGTGCTCCGCCTCGGCCCGGTAGTCCAGTTCCGCGACCACCGATTCGGCGATGGTGCCGATGAGCCGGGCGATGTCCGCGCCCGGGGCCAGCGGCTGCACCAGCGGGGCCAGCAGCCGCAGCTGCCGCAGATCCGAGCGGATCGCCCGATCCGCGCCCGGGTACTGGATCTTCACCGCCACCTCGGCGCCGTCCGACCAGGTCGCCCGGTGCACCTGGCCGATGGAGGCCGCCGCCACCGGCTCATCGGAGAACTCCCGGAAGCGCCGGCGCCAGTCCGCGCCGAGCTGCCGGGCCAGCACCTTGTGCACCGTGGCGGCCGGCAGCGGCGGGGCCTCGGCCTGCAGCGAGGTCAGGGTCGGCCCGACCACCTCGGCGATCTCCTCCGGCAGGATCGGGGCGAAGATGGACAGCGCCTGGCCCACCTTCATCGCCCCGCCCTTGAGCTCGCCGAGCACCTCGGTGAGCCGCCGGGCGGTCTCCACCGCGTTGTCCGAGCGATCCCGGCGGCGCAGGCTGCGCGCCCCCGCGCCCAGCGGCACCCCGGCCAGCTTCGCCGCGCGCCGCAGCGGATTGCCGGACAGCGCGCGATCCTCGTCTCCTGCCATGGCCGCCATTGTGCCCGCGGCGCTCAGCGGGCGCAGACGGGGCAGCCCGGGTGCGCCGGCACCGGGGTCAACCGCGGCGCCAGGCCCAGCGGATCCACCTCGGCGGCCAGCCCGGCCAGGGCCGCCGGCGCGCCCAGGTGCGCCAGGGCGGTGGCCACCGTCGCGTCGATGACCTCCGGGGCGGCGGTGGGCTGGGCGGAGCGCAGCTGCAGGGCGAGCACCTCCCGTGCCGGATCCGCCTGCCGGGCGCGGGCCTCCGCGCAGCCCGGGCAGCCGCCGGCGCCACCGGGGGCGGCGTAGGGGCCGACCAGGCCGCGGCCGTCGCGCAGCCGCACCGACAGGTGCGCGATGCCCCGGCGGCGCAGCGCGCGCAGCAGCGCCTCCTCCGGCACCTCCATCCCGGCCAGCAGCACCAGGCCCACCCGCGCGGGCGGGGTGCGCTCCAGCCAGGTGATGGTGCGGGTGCCCGGGGCCCGGGCGATGGCCCGGCCGCCGCGCCCGGCCACCGCCGCGGCGAGCCGCTCGCGCAGCGGGCCCCGGCCGAGCACGCTCACCGGCGGCCAGGCCGGGGCCTCGCCGCGGCGGGCCAGCCCGGCGCGGAGCAGATCCGCCAGCAGCGCCTCCACCGCGGCCTCGCCGAGCCCGGCGGCGGCCAGCGCCTCGGCCAGGGGCGCCGCCGGGCGGGGCAGGGCGCGCGCATCGGCGAGCAGCGCGGCGAGCACCCCGCCCGGGGGCACCGCATCGGGCAGCTGCAGCACCAGCGCCCGCCGGGGATCCACCCCGAACTGGATCCGCCCGCCCGGGCGCAGCAGCACCTGCGCCCCGGCCACCATCCGGATGCCCCCGGCCATCGGGCCCCCCTTCCCCCTCGGTGCACGCCCCGGGCCCACGAAAGCACATCCGCGCCGATCCCTCCACCCGGGCCCCGCCCCCGTCTACCCTGGGGTCATGGAACGCCAACGACCCGATTACGGGCCGGATGTCGAGGTGCGCCGCTCCCGCCGCCGGCGGCGGACCTACCAGGCGCGCGCCGAGGGCGGCAAGGTGGTGGTGCTCGCCCCGGCGGACATCGACCCGGCGCAGGAGCGCCGGGAGGTCACCGCGCTGGTGGAGCGGGTGCGCGGGCGCACCGCGAACCGGCTCGACGACGCGGCCCTGGAGCGCCGGGCCCGGCGGCTGGCCGAGGAGGTGCTCGACGGCCGCCCCGAGTTCGAGTCGATCCGCTGGGTGCGCAACATGACCCGGCGCTGGGGCTCGGTGAGCCTGGGCCCGAACCGGATCCGGATCTCGCACCGGCTGGCGGAGGTGCCCGACTACGTCCTCGACGACGTGATCGTGCACGAGCTGGCGCACACCTTCGTCGAGGGCGGCCACGGCCCGGAGTTCTGGGCCTGGGCCTCCCGGGCCCCGCAGCATGAGCGCGCCCGCGGCTACCTGGAGGCCTACCAGCGCTGGGGCGGGATCGGCCGCTGACCGGACCGCGCCCGGCGGGGCTAGTCGGCGGCGTCCTCCCCGGAGCCGGCGGCGTCCTCGCCGGGGTCCTCGCCGGAGCGGCCGGTGCGGCCGCCCCGATCCCGCTCATCGCCCTCGGCGCGCTCCCGGCGCAGCTGCTCCTCCAGTTCCGCGATCGGGTCGAAGTCGTCGTCCGCGCCGCCGCCGAGCACCGAGTCGATGAACCCGGCCGGGGAGTCCAGGTCCTCGGCCACCGGCAGGAAGTCCGGGTGATCCCACACCGCGTCCCGGCGGGCCACGCCCACCGCCGTGCCCAGCCGGCGCCACAGCTCCGCGGCCTCCGCGGTCTTCGGCGCGGCGAGATCGATGCCGGTGGCCTTCTTCAGGGCCTGCTCCGCCCCGGCGGTGGCCCGGCGGCGCCGCCAGGCCTCGTCGAGCTGCGCCGCCCCGGGCAGCCGCTCGCCGAGGGCCTCGCCGACGACCACGTCCACCCAGCCCTCCACCAGGGCGAGCAGGGTCTCCAGGCGGGTGCGGGCGTGCTCGTTGGCCGAGCCCACCCGGGGGGTCAGGTCCATGCCCTGCAGTTTGCCCAGGGCCTCCTGCAGCCGGGCCGGGTCCTGCAGCGCCTCCACGTCGAACTCCCGGGAGGCGGCCTCGATATGCGAGTAGTCCATGGTCAGCCCGGCGGCGTACTCCTCCACCGAGGAGATCATCCGCTCCGCCAGCCACGGCACCTTCTCGTAGAGCCGCTGGTGCGCGGCCTCCCGGGCCGTGGCGTGCACGATCATCTCCCGGGCGGGCAGCTCCAGGGCCTCGGCGGCCTCGCCCAGGGTGCGCGGCAGCAGCACCGCGGCGCCGGTGGCGGACAGCGGCAGCCCCAGGTCGCTGCCGGTGAGCGCGGACCCGGCGAGCTCGGCGAGGGCCTGGCCGAGCTGCACGCCGAAGTTCATCGAGTTCATCTGGTTCATCATGCCGAGCATCGGCCCCATCATCCGGCGGGCCTCGGCGGGCATGCCCTCCAGGGAGGCGTCGCTCATCCGCCGCGCCACCGGCTCCACCAGCCGCCGCCAGGTGGGCAGGGTGTGCTCCAGCCACTGCACCGGGGTCCAGCCCTCCGCCCGGTTCGCCCCCGCGGGCAGCGCGGTGGCATCGTCGAGCCACAGCTCCACCAGGCGCAGCGCGTCGGTGAGCGCGGTGCGCTCGGAATCGCGCACCGGCTCCGGCTCGCCCAGGGCGCGGCGGGCCATCCGCTCGGCCACCGCCAGGTTCACCCCGCCCTCGGATTCGCCCATCTGCCGGCCCATCCCGGAGAGCATCTGCCCGAACTGGTTGAGGAGCTCGCCCAGATCCGGCTGCCCGCCCTTCCCGCCGGCGGCGCCGAAGCCGCCCATGGGGAAGCCGAAGAAGCCGAAGGGGTTGCCCCCCTCGCGCCGATCGTCGTCATCGTCGTCCCCGCCGGGGGTGAATCCGAAGCCCTGGTTGCTCATGCCACGAGGGTACCGGCCCCGGGGCGCCCGGCACCGGGCCGGTGCATCCCGGCTCGCTGACGGCGATCAGCGCCCCGGCCGGTATCGTGGCCTGACGTGAACCGCCGCATCCGCACCCTCGTCGCCGGCGCCGTGCCCATCGTGGCCCTCGGCGCGCTGCTCGCCTCGCCCGCCGCCATCGTGCCCTTCGCCGCGGAGGGGCCGGGCCCGGTCTTCGACGTGCTCGGGGAGGTCGAGGGGGCCCCGGCCATCGAGATCTCCGGCACCGCGGAGGACGACCCCTCCGCCGGCCGCCTGGACATGACCACGGTGGCGGTGTCGCACAACCTGCCGCTGTCCCGGGCGATCGGGATGTGGGCGGACCCGGATCAGCAGATCGTGCCGATCGAGGTGGTCTTCCCGCCGGGGCTGAGCACCGAGGAGGTGGAGCGGCGCAATGAGGTGATGTTCGCCGATTCGGAGGCCAACGCCACCGCCGCGGCGCTGCGCGCCCTGGGTCGCCCGGTGCAGGTCGCCGTGGCCCGGGTGCTCGACGACGGGCCCGCCGCCGGGGTGCTGGAGGAGGGCGACGTGGTGCTCGCCGTGGACGGCGTCGGCGTGACCGGGCCGAGGGAGCTGCAGGACGCCGTCGGCGCCCACGCCCCCGGCGAGGAGGTCACCCTGCGGGTGGCCCGCGACGGCGCGGAGCGGGAGCTGGCGGTGCGCCTCGGCGAGCATCCGGAGGATCCCGCCCGCGGTCACCTGGGCGTCGGCATCGCCGCCCGCCCCGGGGAGGGGGTGCGGGTGGACTACAACGTCTCCGGGATCGGCGGGCCCTCCGCCGGGCTCATCATGACCCTGGCGCTGGTGGACAAGCTCAGCCCCGGCGATCTCACCGGGGGCCGGCACATCGCCGGCACCGGCACCATCGACGGGATCGGCACCGTCGGCGAAATCGGCGGGATCACGCACAAGATCGCCGCGGCCCGGGAGGCCGGGGCGGAGCTGTTCCTGGTGCCGGAGGCCAACTGCGCGGAGGCGCTCACCGCCGACGCGGGCCGGATGCCGCTGGTGCGGGTGCGCGATCTGGACGGGGCGCTGGCCGCCCTGGCCGATCCCGCGGCCGCCCCGCGCTGCGGGGCCTGAGCCCGCCCGCGCGGCGGATCGGCGCCGCCCCGGGGCCGGCTCGAGGCGGCGGCGCCGGGGCGGGGGAGGGGCCGGCCGGGTCAGCCGGCGGCGCCGGCGTTCTGCGCCGCCCAGCGCTCCACCTGCTCCGCGGTGGCGCGCAGCTTCGGGTCGAAGGCCAGGTAGGCGCGGGTCTCCCGGGCGATCATGCCGGAGAGCAGCACCAGGCCCACCAGGTTGGGCAGCGCCATCAGGCCGTTCAGCGCGGAGGAGAAGGCCCACACCGGGGTCAGCTCGCTGGTCGCGCCGACGAAGACCACCACGGTGAACAGGCCCCGGTAGGGCAGGGTGCCGCGCCGGCCGACCAGGGACTCCAGGGCGCGCTCGCCGTAGTAGGACCAGCCCAGGATGGTGGAGAAGGCGAAGAACACCACCGACAGCGCCACCACGGAGCCGCCCCAGTGCCCGGGCAGGCCCCGGGAGAAGGCCTCCGCGGTCATCGCCCCGGCGTCCTCGTTGCCATCCCGCCAGGTGCCGGTGGTGATGATCACCAGGCCGGTGAAGGAGACCACCACGATGGTGTCGATGAAGGTCTGGGTCATCGACACCAGGCCCTGGCGCACCGGGTGCGTGGTCCGCGCCGCCGCCGCGGCGATCGCCCCGGAGCCCATGCCGGACTCGTTGGAGAACAGGCCGCGGGCCACGCCCATCTGGATCGCCAGGATGATCCCGGAGCCGGCGAAGCCGCCGACCGCGGAGGTGCCGGTGAAGGCGTCGGTGAACACCAGGCCGAGGGCGGCCGGCAGATCGCCGGCGTTGACCACCAGCACGTAGATCGCGGCGAGGATGTACAGGATGATCATCATCGGCACGAAGGCGGCGGTGACCCGGCCGATGGACTTGATCCCGCCGAGCAGCACCGCCCCGGTGGCGATGAAGAGCACCGCCCCGGTGGCCACCGGGTCCAGGCCGAAGGCGCTCTCCAGGTTCGCGGACACCGCGTTGGCCTGGGTGAGGTTGCCGATGCCGAAGGCGGCGATCGCGGCGAAGACCGCGAAGATCACCGCCAGGGTGGCGCCGAAGCCGTTCGGGATGGCCTTGCGCAGGTAGTACTGGGGCCCGCCGGACTGCTCCCCGGCGGCGTCGGCCTGCCGGTACTTCACGCCGAGGAAGGCCTCCGCGTACTTCGAGGCCATGCCGATGGCGCCGGTGACCCACATCCAGAACAGCGCCCCCGGCCCGCCGAGGCCGATCGCGGTGGCCACGCCGACGATGTTGCCCACGCCGACGGTGGCGGCCAGGGCGGTGGACAGCGCCTGGTACTGGGAGATGTCGCCCTCCCCGCCGTCGTCGGAGCGCTCCAGCAGGCCCAGCCGCAGCGCCGGGCCGAGGGTGCGCAGCTGCACGAACCCGAGCCGGATGGTCAGCCACAGGCCGGTGCCGAGCAGCAGCGGGATGAGCAGGTAGGGGCTCCACACGAAGGAGTCGAGGTCCGCGAAGAAGTCAGCCATGGCGGGCACCTTACCCCTCCGTCGACGGCCCGAAATACGCCTCGCGCCCGGTTTCCGCCGCAGGCCACCCCCGATCGCGGGGGGCGGGCCGGGTGCCCGGGCTCAGCGCAGCAGCAGCGCCGCCAGCGCCAGTCCGGACAGGACGGTCACCAGCGGGTAGACCACGCCCAGGACGGAGCGGCCGCGCAGGTAGAGCACCGTCTCCTGGGCCAGGGTGGACCAGGTCGACAGCGCCCCGGCGAAGCCCGCCCCGAGGGCCGCGTAGCCCGGCGAATCCGCCTCCAGGGCGCCGGCGGCCCAGGCCAGCGCCGCCACCGCGAGCAGGTTGGCGATCAGGGTGCCCGGGGGCGCCGACCCGACCAGGCGGGTCGCGGCCCGGCCCAGCCCGTAGCGCAGCGGGCCGCCGAGCGCGGCGCCGGCGGCCACCGCGAGCAGCAGCGCGGGGCTCATCGCCCCACCCGCCCGCGCATCGATTCGGCGGGCCGGCGGGGGGCGCCCCGCGCGATCGCGGCCTCGCCGAGCCTGGCGCCCAGGTAGTTCACCGCCGGGCAGCCCAGCACGGTGGCGGCCACCGCCGCCGCGGCGGCCGGGCCGCCGTCCCCGGCCTGCACCGCGGCGAGGACCGCGAAGGCGGAGAAGGTGGTGAACCCGCCCAGGAACCCGGGGCCCACCGCGGGCCAGAACCGGCCCAGGCCGGGGTGCCGCGCGGACAGCGGCGTGAGCCAGCCCATGGCCAGGCAGCCGGCCAGGTTCACCACCACGGTCACCGCCACCGCGGCCCCGGGGAAGGGCAGGCCCACCGCGACGCGGGCCACCGCCCCGGCCGCGGCGCCGGCGGCGACGAGCAGGTAGGTGCCGATGGATTCCCTCACGGTCACCGGATCCTACGCCCGGGCGATCCGGGCCGCGGCGGCCGGTTCCGGCGGCGCCATGCGGAACCGGCGGAAACGGGGGACACTGGGGGCAGGGGCGCGAGACGCACCGACAACGGCTCCGGGACGCCTCCCCGCCGCGCCCCACGCCCGGAGCGCACAGGAGGAGACATGGCCCACGAGCGCGCCGGGCAGCCCGCCCGCCCCGAGGATCTCATCGACGTCGCGGAACTGGTCGCCGCGTACTACACCCGGCGCCCCGAGCCCGGGAACCCCGACCAGGCGGTGGCCTTCGGCACCTCCGGGCACCGCGGCAGCGCGCTGGACCGGGCCTTCAACGAGGACCACATCCACGCCACCACCCAGGCGATCGTCGACTACCGGGCCGAGCACGGCATCGCCGGGCCGGTCTACCTCGGCCGGGACACCCACGCCCTGTCCGAGCCGGCGATGATCTCCGCCATCGAGGTGCTCGCCGGCAACGGGGTCACCGCCCTGGTGGACGCCCGGGACCGGTACACCCCCACCCCGGCGGTGAGCCACGCCATCCTCGCGCACAACCGGGACCTGCCCGGCGGGCCCGCCGGCGCCGACCGGCGCCGCGCCGACGGGATCGTGGTCACCCCCTCGCACAACCCGCCCCGCGACGGCGGCTTCAAGTACAACCCGCCCACCGGCGGGCCCGCCGACGCCGGGGCCACCGACTGGATCGCCGACCGCGCCAACGAGTACCTCGCCGCCGGCCTGGAGGGGGTGCGCCGCACCACCGTGGACGCCGCCGGGGATCTGGTGGTCCGGCACGACTACCTCGCCGCCTACGTCGCGGATCTGCCCAACGTCGTCGACCTCGACGCGATCCGCTCCTCCGGGCTGCGCATCGGCGCCGACCCGATGGGCGGGGCCAGCGTGGACTACTGGGGCGCCATCGCCGAGGCCCATGGCCTGGACCTCACCGTGGTCAACCCCCTGGTGGACCCCACCTGGCGGTTCATGACCCTGGACACCGACGGCAAGATCCGGATGGACTGCTCCTCCGCGGACGCGATGGCCTCGCTCATCGCCAACCGGGACGCCTACGACCTGGCCACCGGCAATGACGCCGACTCCGACCGGCACGGCATCGTCACCCCCGACGCGGGCCTGATGAACCCCAACCACTACCTGGCGGTGGCCATCGACTACCTCTTCGCGCACCGGCCCGGCTGGGCGGAGGGCACCGCGGTGGGCAAGACCCTGGTGTCCTCCTCGATGATCGACCGGGTGGTCGCCGACCTCGGCCGGCGCCTGGTGGAGGTGCCGGTGGGCTTCAAGTGGTTCGTGCCCGGGCTGCTCGACGGCTCCGTCGGCTTCGGCGGGGAGGAGTCCGCCGGCGCCTCCTTCCTGCGCCAGGACGGCACCGTGTGGTCCACGGACAAGGACGGGATCATCCTGGACCTGCTCGCCGCGGAGATCACCGCGGTGACCGGGAAGAGCCCCTCGGCCCGCTACGCCGAGCTCGCCGAGCGCTTCGGGGCGCCGGCCTACGCGCGCACCGACGCCGAGGCCACCCGGGAGCAGAAGGCGGTGCTCAAGGCGCTGTCCCCGGAGCAGGTCACCGCGGACACCCTCGCCGGGGAGCCGATCACCGCCAAGCTCACCGAGGCCCCCGGCAACGGGGCCGCGATCGGCGGGCTGAAGGTGACCACCGAATCGGCCTGGTTCGCCGCCCGGCCCTCCGGCACCGAGGACAAGTACAAGATCTACGCGGAGTCCTTCCAGGGCCCGGAGCACCTGGCCCGGGTGCAGGCGGAGGCCCAGGAGCTGGTCAGCGCCGTGCTCGGGGCCTCGTGATGGGACCGCGCGAGCTCCTCGGCTGCCTGGCCCGGTTCGGGCTGGCCGGGGTGTGGCTGTACTCCGGGGCGGTGAAGCTGAGCCATCCGCTGGACTCCCGGCAGGCGGTGGCCGCCTACGAGCTGCTGCCCGCCGCCCTGGTGGACCCGGTGGCCGTGGGCCTGCCCGCCCTGGAGCTGGTGCTCGGCCTGATGCTGCTGCTCGGGGTGTTCCTGCGGGCCGCCGGCGCGGTCTCGGCGCTGCTGGTGCTGGGCTTCCTGGTCGGCATCGGCTCCGCCTGGGCGCGGGGGCTGAGCATCGACTGCGGCTGCTTCGGCGGCGGCGGCTACGACGCCGCCGCCGGGCCGGGCACCTACCTGCGCTCCATCGCCCGGGATCTGCTCTTCCTGGCCATGGCCGCGTGGACGGCGTGGCGGCCCTGCGCCCGGTTCGCGATCCGCGCCTGAGCCGGCCGACCCGCCGGCCGCGGGTGCGCCGGGCGGCGGAAGTCCACCTGCCCGCGGCGCGGGCCGGGTAGCGTGTCCTGCGTGAGCCAGAAGATCAAGAACCCCAACGAGAAGACGTCCGGATTCACCCTCGGCGTGCTGGCGCTGGTCGCCATCGTCGCCGTGGTGATCGGGGCGGTGGTCTACATGGGCCGCAACCAGCCCATCGAGGGCCTGCCCGAGGAGCAGCCGGACGTCACCGTCGCCCTGGACGGCGACGTGATCCGGCTCGCCGCCGCCGATGCCGGCGACGCCCCGGTGGCCACCGTCTACGAGGACTACTCCTGCCACTTCTGCGCGGACATGTCCACCGCCGGGCACGCCGATGAGCTCGCCGCCCTGGAGGCCGGCGACCTGGTGGTGGAGTACCGCACCCTGAACTTCCTGGACCGCGGCGCCGAGGGCCACTCGACCCGCGCCTACGCGGTGATGCGGCGCCTGGCGGAGACCGGCGACGCCGCGTTGACCTGGAACTTCCACACCCTGCTGATGCGGGATCAGCAGACCTCGGCGACCTGGGACTGGGCCGATCTCGCGGATCGGGCGAAGTCCATGGGCGCGGACGGTGACGTGGTCGCCGAGATCCGCGACGGCCTGGACCTGGGGGCCGCGGCGGCCAGCGCGAAGGCCAATGCGGAGAAGCTGGTCGCGGATCTGGATCTGGAGGGCCCCTCCTCGCCGCATGTGGTCGTCGACGGCGTCGACGTCACCGCGGGGCTCGGCGCGGACACCCTGGGCCAGTGGGTGGCCGAGGCCATCAAGGCCGGCGCCGGGGAAGGCGCGGCCGCGGACGGCGAGTAGGCCGGCGCGGGGAGCGGCGGCCCCGGCGCGGGCCGTCGCCCACCTGCTGATTTGGGGAAAGCAGGGCCTGCGTGTAGCTTGATTGTGGTCACGGGGCGCCCCCTGCGGGGTGGCCCGGGTCGATGGGGCTATGGCGCAGCTGGTAGCGCACCACACTGGCAGTGTGGGGGTCACGGGTTCGAGTCCCGTTAGCTCCACTGCATCCGCCCAGGCGGTCGGATGCCCGGATAACCGAATACCGCTTTTTGCACGGGGCTATGGCGCAGCTGGTAGCGCACCACACTGGCAGTGTGGGGGTCACGGGTTCGAGTCCCGTTAGCTCCACGGTGAGTGGAGTGGGCGGTGGACGCCGCAGGACGGCGTCCACCGCCCCTTTGCCGTTTCCGGGGCACCCCCGCGAACCTGCGGCTACCGCCGTTAGCTGCACGGGGTGGGGAAGGGTGCCACAATGGACGGTATGAGCGAATCCAATGACGTCATCGTCCAGCTGTCCGAGGAGGAGTCGCTGGAGCTCCTCGCCACCCGCCACTTCGGCCGCCTCGTGGTCCGCCGCGAGGACGACATGGATCTGTTCCCCCTGAACTACCTCGTGCACGAGGGCGAGATCTACTTCCGCACCGCCGAGGGCTCGAAGCTGTTCACCCTCTCCCTCAACCACGACGTGCTCTTCGAGGCCGACACCGTCGACCGCGACGAGGACTCCGCATGGAGCGTCGTGGTCAAGGGCACCGCCCGGGTGCTCAGCTCCACCGCGGAGATCGCCGAGGCCGATGAGCTGCCGCTGAAACCCTGGCTGCCCACCCTGAAGTACAACTACGTGGTGGTCACCCCGAAGACCGTCTCCGGCCGCCGCTTCCACCTCGGCGAGGAGCCGGAGCGCTACTGATCCGCACTCCACCGACCGTCCCCCCGGCCCCGGCCGCGGCGGGTGCGCGCGGGGCCCGGGGCCGGGGTGGCCGCGGGGGCGGCCCCACCCGGGATGGGGGTGGGGCGGCGGACAATCCTTTCCCCCGGCGCCGGCCGCCGTTAAGGTGTGCGCTGTGACGCAGACCATAGATTCCGGAGAGCCCGGGCACGGCGCAGGTGAGCCGTCCCCGCGGGTGCGCCGCATCCTCGACGAGGCGCGCGAGATGCTCCGCGAATCCGGCTGGGGCGGGGTGTCCATGCGGCGCCTGGCCACCCGGATCGGCGTCAAGGCGCCCTCCCTGTACAAGCACATCTCCGGCAAGGAGGAGCTGTTCCGGCTGCTCCTGGAGGAGATGCTGGTGGCCCTGGCGGATCGGCTGCAGGAGGCCTGCGAGGCCGAGCCCACCGCCGCCAGCGTGCTCGCCGCCTACCGGGAGCAGGCCGTCGCCGACCCGCACGGCTACCGGCTCATCGCGCGCACCAAGATCGTCGACGTCACCGAGCCCGACGCCCTGGACCGGCGGATCCGCGCCCCCTTCGTCGCGGTCACCGGCGATGAGCACCGCGGCCTGGCGCTGTGGGCCTTCGCGCACGGGCTGGTCACCGCCGAGCTGGTGCAGGACTCCGGGGTGGACCTGGACGGGGTGTGGGCCGCCGGGGCGGCGGCCTTCCAGTACTCCATGCCCGCCGGGGCGGAGCCGCCCGCGGTGGACTGGGCCGCCGCCTACGACGAGGAGCCCGACGAGGGCCCGGTGCGCTGAGCGCCCCCGGCCCGCCGGGATCGCCGCCGACCCGCCCCGCGCCCGGTGCGCGGGGCCGCGCTAGTCCCGCCACCAGGTCGCCGCCGGGCCCGGCGGCAGCGCCCGCTTATGCCGGCTGCCCCGGTGCAGCGCCTCGATCCGCTCCCGCGCGGCCGCGGGGACCTCCCGGCCCTCCAGGTAGTCGTCGATCTCGGCGTAGCCCACGCCCAGGGCCTCCTCATCGGGCAGCGCCGGGCGATCCTCCTCCAGATCCGCGGTCGGCACCTTCCGCCAGGTCGCCTCCGGGGCGCCCAGGTGCCGCAGCAGCGCCGCACCCTGCCGCTTGTCCAGGCCCTCCAGGGGCACCAGATCCGCGGCCCCGTCGCCGAACTTGGTGTAGAAGCCGGTCACCGCCTCCGCGGCGTGATCGGTGCCCACCACCAGCAGGCCCCGCTCCCCGGCGATGGCGTACTGCGCCACCATCCGCATCCGGGCCTTGACGTTGCCCTTGTTGAAGTCGCCCAGCGCGGGCGCGCCGAGCGCGGCGGCGACGTCCGCGGCGATCGCGTCGACCCCGCCGGCGACGTCCACGGTGACCGTCTCATCGGGGTCGATGAAGGCCAGCGCGGCCTGCGCATCGGCCTCGTCGGCCTGCACCCGGTAGGGCAGCCGCACCGCGACGAAGGCGGCCTCGCCGCCCTCGGCGCGCACCCGCTCCACCGCCAGCTGGCACAGCCGGCCGGCCAGGGTGGAGTCCTGGCCCCCGGAGATGCCCAGCACGAACCCGGCGGCCCCGGTGGCGGCGAGGTACTCGCGCAGGAAGGTCACCCGGCGAGCCACCTCCCGGGCCGGGTCGATTTCGGGGGCGACGTGCAGTTCGGCGATGATGCGGTCCTGGGTCGATGCCATGTGACCAGGGTAGCGCCCGGATGGCATGATGACGGCCGTGATCGCCGCCTCCCCCGCGGCCGCCGCCCGCGGCCGCCGCAAGTCCATCGCCGTCGCCGCCGTCGCCGCCCTGGGCGGGCTGCTCTTCGGCTACGACACCGGGGTGATCTCCGGTGCGCTGCTGTTCATCCAGCGCTCCTTCGAGCTCACCCCGGCCCAGGAATCCACCGTCACCGCCATGCTGCTGGTCGGCGCCGCACTCGGCGCCGTCGCCGGCGGCCGGGTCGCCGACGCGATCGGCCGGCGGGCCACCATCGCCGCCGGCGCGGTCGGCTTCGTCGCCGGCTCCCTGTGGTCGGCGGCGGCGGGCTCGGCGGTGTCCCTCGGCGCCGCCCGCACCCTGCTCGGCCTGTGCATCGGCGCGGTCTCCATCGTGGTGCCCATGTACATCGCGGAGATGGCCGCCCCGGACATCCGCGGCCGGCTGGTCAGCCTGAACTCCCTGATGATCGTGATCGGCCAGCTGGTCGCCTTCCTCACCAACTCCGCCCTCGCCGGCTCCGGGGCCTGGCGGTGGATGCTGGGCCTGGGCGCGGTGCCCGCGGTGGTGCTGCTCGCCGGGATGGCGGCGCTGCCGGAGACCCCGGCGCACCTGGCCCGCCGCGGCCGCGCCGAGGAGGCGCTGCGGGTGCTGCGCGCCATGCGCGGCCCCGGCGCCGCCGCGGCCGATATCGAGGTCGCCGAGGGATCGGCGGATGCGGCCACCCGCCGCCGGGAGCGCTCCCTGCTGCGGGTGCCCTGGATCCGGCGCTCGGTGGCGGTGGCGATGACCATCGGCGTGATCCAGCAGATCACCGGGGTCAACGCGATCGTCTACTTCGCGCCCACGATGATGGCCAAGGTGGGCCTGTCCGCGCAGAACGCGGTGTACACCTCCATCGTGATCGGCACCGTGTCGGTGGTGATGTGCGCCGTGGGCATGGCCGTCATCGACCGGGTCGGCCGGCGCCGGATGCTGCTCATCGGCCTGGCCGGCTGCTCGGCCTCGCTGGTCGCGCTGGCCCCCGCCTACCGGGCGGCCGCCGGCTCGACGGCCGCGGCGATGCTCGCCCTGGGCCTGATGGCCCTGTTCATCGCCTTCCAGCAGGCCTCGGTGTCGGTGGCCACCTGGCTGCTCATCTCCGAGGTGGTGCCCGCCGAGGTGCGCGGGGTGGGCATGGGCCTGGCCGGGCTGGCCCTGTGGGTGGCCAACTGGGCGGTGGCGCAGTCCTTCCTGCCCCTGGTCGAGGCGGTGGGCGGCGCCGCCTCCTTCCTGCTCTTCGCCTGCTTCGGCGCCGCCGCGGCGGTGTTCACCGCCCGGGTGGTGCCGGAGACCGCCGGGGTGAGCCTGGCGGAGGTGCGCCGCCGGATGCGCGCCGCCGCGGGGTAGCCCGCCGGGGCGCCGCCGGCCGGGGGGCTTTTGGCCCCCGGTCGGCTCGTGCGGTAGCATGCCCATTCGTGCCGTGACGCCTCCGCTGGCGTCACCGCGGGTGCCCGCCGCCCTCCCGCAGGCGGCGCGGCAGCCCCGAGGTCCCAGGTCGACAGGAAAGGAGCGCCCGAATGAAGGTTCGCAAGTCCCTTCGGTCGCTGAAGAACAAGCCGGGCGCCCAGGTCGTGCGTCGCCGCGGCAAGGTCTACGTGATCAACAAGAAGGAGCCGCGCTTCAAGGCCCGCCAGGGCTGAGCCGGCGGCGCCGCGAACGGCGCCGGGGGCCGCGCACCGGGGAACCGGTGCGCGGCCCCTTTCCCATGCCCGGGGCCCGGCGCCCCGGGGGCGCCGGCGGGGGAGGGGCGGTGCGGCGGCGCCCGGGGTCCGGGGTGGCCGGCGTGCACCGCGGCGCCCCGGCCCGCCGGCGGTCGCGCGGCGGCGGCGAACGGCCCCGAAAGGGGGTGGCCGCGACCTGCGGCGGCGTGGCCCGGGGCGGCGAATCACATCGATGTGGGCCAATCGACAACGCGATTCCGAGGACGAATCACAGCCGTGTGATGATCACATGCGCCACATCTAGTGCCGCCGCTCCGGGCGAGCTGGGAATATCAGAGGTGTAACTACTACATGTAGTGCCACTGGCCTTTTTCGGGCCCTATGTGTAGTGTTTCGAGGTGTCGCGCCGAGGAGGCGCGAGCGGCACCGGAAGAGGTTTTCCGGCCCGCGGGGAACCCGGATTTTACGTGAGGAAGTGCCACCATGGTCACCGTCTACAGCAAGCCCGCCTGCGTGCAGTGCCGCGCCACCACCCGGGCCCTGGACAAGGCCGGCATCGAGTACGACGTCGTGGACATCACCCTCGATGACGAGGCCCGCGACTACGTCATGGCCATGGGGCACCTCCAGGCGCCCGTGGTGGACACGGGCAGCGAGACCTGGTCCGGCTTCCGGCCGGACCGGATCAGGGCCCTGCAGGCCGCCTGAGCCCGCGTCGCGGGACACCATCACCGGGCCGCGACCCCGACCGCGGGGTCGCGGCCCTTCGTCGAGGAGGCGAGAAAGTCATGCTGATCGTCTACTACTCCTCCGCCACCGGCAACACCCGCCGGTTCGTGGAGAAGCTGGGGCTGCCGTCGGCGGCGATCCCCCAGCGCAAAAGCGAGCCGCCGCTGCGGGTGACCGAGCCCTACGTCCTGATCTGCCCCACCTACGGCGGCGGGGCGTCGATCTCCGGAGGCAACACCCGGCCGGTGCCGCCCCAGGTCATCCGCTTCCTCAACGACGAGGACAACCGGGCGCTGATCCGCGGCGTGATCGCCGGCGGCAACTCCAACTTCGGCACCGACTTCGGCCTGGCCGGCGACGTCATCTCCGCCAAATGCAAGGTGCCCTACCTGTACCGCTTCGAGCTGATGGGCAATGAGGAGGACGTGGCCACGGTGCAGGCCGGGATCGCCGAGTTCGAGCGCCGGCTGGCCGCCGCCGAGGGGGCGCTGAGCGCCTGAGCCGAGCATCGACGACCCCGGGCGCCGAGGTGGGCGCCCGGGCGGGGGAGGCGACTCCCCCGGGGCCGCGGCCGCAGCCGCGGCGACCACCTCCCCATTCCACGGAAGGACGCCGGGGCGGGCGCACCCGCCCCGGCCACGAGGACGAGAACACACGGAAAACGACGCCCCCGCGGGACGCGGGCGGGCGAGGGAAGACAGGGAGTGACGGTTTGACTGACAAGGGCAGGTCCGTGCCGGAGCCGCAGGGCGAGGAGCAGATGGACTACCACGCGCTCAACGCGCTGCTGAACCTCTACGACGATGACGGCAAGATCCAGTTCGACAAGGACCGGGAGGCGGCGCGGCAGTACTTCCTGCAGCACGTCAACCAGAACACGGTCTTCTTCCACAACCTCAAGGAGAAGCTGGACTACCTGGTCGAGAACAAGTACTACGACCCGGTGGTGCTCGACAAGTACGAGTTCGCCGACGTCAAGGCCCTGTTCAAGCAGGCCTACGCGCACAAGTTCCGCTTCGCCAGCTTCCTCGGCGCGTACAAGTACTACACCTCGTACACGCTGAAGACCTTCGACGGGAAGCGCTACCTGGAGCGCTACGAGGACCGGGTGTGCATGGTCGCGCTCACCCTCGCCGACGGCGACCTGGCCCTGGCCCGGCACCTGGTCGACGAGATCATCTCCGGGCGCTTCCAGCCGGCCACGCCGACCTTCCTCAACTCCGGCAAGGCCCAGCGCGGGGAGCCGGTGAGCTGCTTCCTGCTGCGCATCGAGGACAACATGGAGTCCATCGGCCGGGCCATCAACTCCTCGCTGCAGCTGTCCAAGCGCGGCGGCGGGGTGGCGCTGCTGCTGTCCAACCTGCGCGAGCAGGGCGCGCCGATCAAGCACATCGAGAACCAGTCCTCCGGGGTGATCCCGGTGATGAAGCTGCTCGAGGACTCCTTCTCCTACGCCAACCAGCTCGGCGCCCGGCAGGGCGCCGGCGCGGTGTACCTGCACGCGCACCACCCGGACATCATGCGCTTCCTGGACACCAAGCGGGAGAACGCCGACGAGAAGATCCGGATCAAGAGCCTGTCGCTGGGCGTGGTCATCCCGGACATAACCTTCGAGCTGGCCAAGCGCAACGACGACATGTACCTGTTCAGCCCCTATGACGTGGAGCGGATCTACGGCAAGCCCTTCGCCGACGTCAACGTGTCCGAGAACTACGCGGACATGGTGGAGGACCCGCGGATCAAGAAGCAGAAGATCAACGCCCGGGCCTTCTTCCAGACCATCGCCGAGATCCAGTTCGAGTCCGGTTACCCGTACATCATGTTCGAGGACACCGTGAACCGGGCGAACCCCATCAAGGGCCACATCACCCACTCCAACCTGTGCTCGGAGATCCTGCAGGTCTCCACGCCCTCGGAGTACAACGAGGACCTGTCCTACGCCCACGTCGGCGAGGACAT
Organism: Corynebacterium sphenisci DSM 44792; assembly: GCF_001941505.1. Taxonomy (NCBI): domain Bacteria; kingdom Bacillati; phylum Actinomycetota; class Actinomycetes; order Mycobacteriales; family Corynebacteriaceae; genus Corynebacterium; species Corynebacterium sphenisci. Next base: position 621,970 of record NZ_CP009248.1, read on the forward strand.
CTCCTGCAACCTGGGCTCGATGAACATCGCCATGGCCATGGACTCCCCGGACTTCTCCGCCACCATCGAGACCGCGATCCGGGGCCTGACCGCGGTGAGCGACCAGACCTCCATCGACTCGGTGCCCTCCATCCGCAAGGGCAACGACAAATCCCACGCGATCGGCCTGGGCCAGATGAACCTGCACGGCTACCTCGGCCGGGAGCGGATCCACTACGGCTCCGAGGAGGGCATCGACTTCACCAACATCTACTTCTACTGCGTGCTCTACGAGGCGCTGAAGGCCTCCAATGCGCTGGCCGAGGAGCGCGGGGTGCGCTTCGGCGGCTTCGAGGAGTCGAAGTACGCCACCGGCGAGTTCTTCGACAAGTACATCGACCGGGAGTGGAAGCCGGCCACCGCCCGGGTGCAGGAGCTCTTCGACAACTCCAGCGTGCACGTGCCCACCCAGGACGACTGGCGGGAGCTGAAGGCGCGGATCCAGGAGCACGGCCTGTACAACCGGAACCTGCAGGCGGTGCCGCCGACGGGCTCCATCTCGTACATCAACAACTCCACCTCGTCGATCCACCCGATCGCCTCCAAGATCGAGATCCGCAAGGAGGGCAAGATCGGCCGCGTCTACTACCCGGCGCCGCATATGGACAACGACAACCTGGAGTACTTCGCGGACGCCTACGAGGTGGGCTACGAGAAGATCATCGACACCTACGCCGCGGCCACCCAGCACGTGGACCAGGGCCTGTCGCTGACCCTGTTCTTCAAGGACACCGCCACCACCCGCGACATCAACCGGGCGCAGATCTACGCCTGGCGCAAGGGCATCAAGACCATCTACTACATCCGGCTGCGGCAGGTCGCGCTGGAGGGCACCGAGCTCTCCGGCTGCGTCAGCTGCATGCTCTAGGCCCCCGCCCGACCCCGCGGACCCCGGTGCCCACGGCACCGGGGTTCCGTCGGAGCGGGGCCGCCCCGGCCCCCGGCCCGGCGCCCGGCGCCGGGGATAGACTGACACCCGAGAATCGACCCCTGGAGGTTCGCCATGACCGTCAACCGCGACGACTGCCCCCCTTCGACGCCCGCCCACCGGGAGATGAACCCGGAGGCCAAGGCCTGCCCGGTGGCCGCCATCGACTGGAACACCATCCCCGACGAGAAGGACCTGGAGGTCTGGGACCGGCTCACCGGCAACTTCTGGCTGCCGGAGAAGGTGCCGCTGTCCAACGACATCAAGAGCTGGAACACCCTCAACGAGCTGGAGCAGCGCACCACCATGCGCGTGTTCACCGGCCTGACCATGCTGGACACCATCCAGGGCACGGTCGGCGCGGTGAACCTGCTGCCGGACGCGATCACCCCGCATGAGGAGGCGGTGTACACCAACATCGCCTTCATGGAGTCGGTGCACGCGAAGAGCTACTCCTCGATCTTCCAGACCCTGGCCTCGACCCCGGAGATCAACGACGCCTTCCGCTGGGGCGAGGAGAACGAGCACCTGCAGAACAAGGCGCAGATCATCCTCGGCTACTACGAGGGCGGGGATCCGCTGAAGAAGAAGGTGGCCTCCGTCATCCTGGAGTCCTTCCTCTTCTACTCCGGTTTCTACCTGCCGATGTACTGGTCCAGCCACGCCAAGCTGACCAACACCGCCGACATCATCCGGCTGATCATCCGGGACGAGGCGGTGCACGGCTACTACATCGGCTACAAGTACCAGAAGAACCTGGAGCTCAAGCCGGCCGCGGAGCGCGAGGAGCTCAAGGACTGGACCTACGACCTGCTGCTGGAGCTCTACGACAACGAGATCCAGTACACCGAGGACCTCTACGACGAGCTGGGCTGGACCGAGGACGTCAAGCGCTTCCTGCGCTACAACGCGAACAAGGCCCTGAACAACCTCGGCTACGAGGGGGTCTTCCCGCAGGACGAGTGCCGGGTCTCCCCGGCGATCCTCTCCGCGCTGAGCCCCAACGCCGACGAGAACCACGACTTCTTCTCCGGGGCGGGCTCCTCCTACGTCATGGGCAAGGCGGAGTCCACCGAGGACGAGGACTGGGACTTCTAGGCGCCGCCGGCGCCGGGGCCACCCCCGCCGGGGGTGGCGGCGCGCCGGGGCTCTCCGCCCGCACCGCGCCATCATGGGGACATCACCGCAGCTTAAGGGAATTCTCAGGTGGCGCGCAGGTGCCGCGGGTGCCCCGGGAACCCCGTGGGGTATGGTGGGCCCTTAACATTTACTCAGGTTGCCGCTAGACTCGGCAGCGCACGCCAGGGGCGGACTTCCTTCGGGAGGCCCGCTTCCAGTACCATCCAGGCAGCAAAGAACTTGGACGACCCTTAATGACGAGGATCGTCGCGTAGTCAGGAGGAAGAATGACTGCAGTAGCGCCACGTCCCGGTCACGACGTGACCGTGGCCGAGCGTCCTGCGCCTTTCGGGCACTCTCGCAAGGGCAACTGGGCATGGGACATGCTCACGACGACGGACCACAAGAAGCTCGGCGTGATGTACATCACCATGAGCTTCACGTTCTTCTTCGTGGGCGGCCTCATGGCCCTGCTGATCCGCGCGGAGCTGTTCCAGCCGGGACTCCAGTTCCTGTCCAATGAGCAGTTCAACCAGCTGTTCACGATGCACGGCACCGTGATGCTGCTGCTCTTCGGGACGCCCATCGTGTGGGGCTTCTCGAACTACATCCTGCCGCTGCAGATCGGCGCCCCGGACGTGGCCTTCCCGCGTCTGAACGCCTTCGGCTTCTGGCTCACCACCGCCGGCGGCGTGCTCATGCTGTCCGGCTTCCTCACCCCGGGCGGCGCCGCCGACTTCGGCTGGACCATGTACTCGCCGCTCTCGGACTCCATCCACTCCCCGGGCGTCGGCTCGGACCTGTGGATCGTCGGCGTCGGCGTCGGCGGCGTGGGCACCATCGCCTCCGCCATCAACATGATCACCACCGTGCTGTGCCTGCGCGCCCCGGGCATGACCATGTTCCGGATGCCCATCTTCACCTGGAACATCATGGTCACCTCGATCGTGGTGCTGCTGATCTTCCCGATCCTCACCGCCGCGGCGCTGGGCATCCTCTACGACCGCAAGCTGGGCGGGCACATCTACGACCCGGCCAACGGCGGCGCCATCCTGTGGCAGCACCTGTTCTGGTTCTTCGGCCACCCCGAGGTCTACGTGCTGCTGCTGCCCTTCGTGGGCATCGTCACCGAGGTCGTGCCGGTGTTCTCCCGCAAGCCGCTGTTCGGCTACGCGGGCATGGTCTTCGCGACCCTGTCCATCGCCGGCCTGTCCATGGCCGTCTGGGCGCACCACATGTTCGTCACCGGCGCGGTGCTGCTGCCCTTCTTCTCCTTCATGACCTTCCTCATCTCGGTGCCCACCGGCGTGAAGTTCTTCAACTGGCTGGGCACCATGTGGAAGGCGCACCTGACCTTCGAGACGCCGATGATCTTCGCCCTCGGCTTCGTGGTCACCTTCCTCTTCGGCGGCCTGACCGGCATCATGCTGGCCTCCCCGCCGCTGGACTTCCACATCTCGGACACCTACTTCATCGTCGCGCACTTCCACTACACCCTCTTCGGCACCCTGGTCTTCGCCTCCTACTCGGGCCTGTACTTCTGGTTCCCGAAGATGACCGGCCGGATGCTCGACGAGAAGCTGGGCAAGATCCACTTCTGGCTGACCTTCGTCGGCTTCCACGCCACCTTCCTGGTCCAGCACTGGCTGGGCAACGAGGGCATGCCGCGCCGCTACGCCGACTACCTGGAGACCGACGGGTTCACCACCCTGAACATGTTCTCCACCGTCGGCTCCCTGGTGCTGGGCCTGTCCGTGCTGCCCTTTATCTGGAACGTGTTCAAGTCGGTCCGCTACGGCGAGGTCGTCACCGTGGACGACCCGTGGGGCTACGGCAACTCCCTGGAGTGGGCCACCACCTGCCCGCCGCCGCGCCACAACTTCACCTCCATGCCGCGGATCCGCTCCGAGCGCCCCGCGTTCGAGCTGCACTATCCGCACATGGTTGAGCGCATGCGCGCCGAGGCGCATATCGGCCGTCAGCTCTAGACGGCGCACTGACTACGCGAAGACCGCCCCCGCCGGACCCCGGCGGGGGCGTTCGCGTGCCCGGGGGAGCCCGCCCGGGCGGATCCGGCCCGCCGGCGGCGGTGCCCCCGGTGCCGGGCGCCGGTCGCGACATGGGATAATCCGGTGCGTGAACACCCCCGACGCCACCGCCGCCCCCGACGCCGCCGGGGCGAGCGCGCCCGCCCGCCCCGCCGACACCGTCGCCGTGCCCGAGGGCCACGTCACCGCCGTGGTCACCGCCGACGGCCCCGACCGCCCCGGCGTCTCCGCCGCCTTCTTCCGGGTGCTCGCCGCGCACCAGGTGCAGCTGCTCGACGTGGAGCAGTCCGTGTTCCGCCGGCGGCTCTCCCTGGGCGCGCTCATCGGGGTGGACCCGGGGCGGCTGGGCGTCCTCGCCGAGGGCCTCACCGAGACCCTGCGCGACCGGGGCATGGCCGTGGAGGTCACCACCGAGGGCGTGGACGCCATCCGGCAGGCCTCCACCCACGCGGTGGTGGTGCTCGGCAACCCCCTGGAGGCCTCCGACATCTCCCGGATCGGCCAGGTGCTCGCCGACTACGGGGCGAACATCGACACCATCCGGGGCATCGCCGACTACCCGGTCACCGGCCTGGAGCTGAAGGTCACCATCGCCAACCCGCGCCCCGGCGGGGGCGTGCCGCTGCGCAAGGCCCTCGCCGAGCTGGCCGGGGAATCCGCGGTGGACATCGCCATCGAGCGCGAGGGCCTGGCCCGCCGCTCCAAGCGCCTGATCTGCTTCGACGTGGACTCCACGCTCATCACCGGGGAGGTCATCGAGATGCTCGCCGCGCACGCCGGCCGGGAGGCCGAGGTCGCCGCGGTCACCGAGCGGGCCATGCGCGGCGAACTCGACTTCGCCGAATCCCTGCACGAGCGGGTCGCCGCCCTGGCCGGACTGCCCGAGTCGGTGCTCGACGAGGTCGCCGAGTCCATCCGGCTCACCCCCGGGGCGCGCACCACCATCCGCACCCTCAAGCGCCTGGGCTACAAGGCCGGGGCGGTCTCCGGCGGGTTCATCCAGATCCTGGAGCCCCTGGCGAAGGACCTCGGCCTGGACTTCTACCGGGCGAACACCCTGGAGGTGGTCGACGGCCGGCTCACCGGGCGGGTCGTCGGCGACATCATCGACCGGGAGGAGAAGGCGCGCAGCCTGCGCCGCTTCGCCGAGGAGTCCGGGCTCGGCATGCACCAGACGGTGGCCGTCGGCGACGGCGCCAACGACATCGACATGCTCTCCGTGGCCGGCCTGGGCATCGCCTTCAACGCGAAACCGGCGCTGAAGGAGGTGGCGGACACCTCGGTGAACAACCCCTTCCTGGACGAGGTGCTCTTCTTCCTGGGCATCGCCCGGGAGGAGATCGACCAGGCCGACCGGGAGGACGGCACCGCGCGGCGGGTGCCGCTGGGCTGATGGAAGCGCAGGCGGCGATCCCCGACTGGTTCCGGACGGCGCACGCCCGGCTCACCGCGGTGCACGCCCGCGGCGGCCGGGAGGACCCGGCGAACCCGGAGACGGTGCGCGCGATGCAGATCGCGCTGCGCATCCCCAAGGACCCGCCCCCGGGGCGCACCGCCCTGCTGGAGGCCGCGGCCACCGCGGTGGTGGCGCTCTGCCTGGACGAGCGCGCCGGGGCCGGCGGCGATTTCGCCGACGCCCTGGACGGCTGGTACGGCGCCCGGATCCGGAAAATCGCGCGCCGCGCCCGGGCGGGCCGCTGGGACCGGCTCGCGGCGCTGCCCGGGGTGACCGCGGAGGTCGACGGGGCCGCGGCCCGGGCTTTCCCGCCCACCCCGGTCGGCCAGGTGCACCCGGACATCGCCCGGCTGCAGATCGGGGGCACCGAGGTGCCCGCCGACGATCCCGGCCCGCCCCGGGCGTCGGCGCCGGTGGTGTACATCGACGCCGGGCTGGGCATGACCGTGGGCAAGGACGCCGCCCAGGTGGGCCATGCCGCGATGCTGCTGGCCGCGGCGATGGACGTGGCCGAGGCCTGGGGGTGGGCGGCGGCCGGGTTCCCGTTGAGCGTGCGCGAGCTGCCCGCCGGGGAGTTCCGCCGCCGGGCCGCCCGGGCGGCGGTCACCGTCGCCGACGCCGGGTTCACCGAGGTGCGTCCCGGGGCGGTCACCGTCTGCGCGGACCGGGCGCCCTGAGCGGGGCGCCGGATCGGCGCCGGCCGCGCCCGGCGCCGGGTGGCGCGGGCGCGGCCCGGGGCGGGGGAGGGCGCTAGAGGTTCTTCAGCTCCCGGCGCAGGATCTTGCCGGTGGCGGACTTGGGGATCTCCTCCAGGAAGCCCACCGCGCGGACCTTCTTGTAGGGGGCGACCCGGTCCTCGACGAAGTCCATGATCTCCTCGGCGAGCCGATCCGAGGGCTCGTGGCCCTCCTTCAGCGCCACGTAGGCCTTGGGGATCTCCTCCCCGTCATGCTCCCGGATGACCCCGACGCAGCCGGCGTCGGCCACCGCCGGATGCCGCAGCAGCACGTCCTCCAGCTCCGCCGGCGGCACCTGGTAGCCCTTGTACTTGATGAGCTCCTTGAAGCGGTCCACGATGTAGACGTTGCCCTCGGCGTCGAGCTCGGCCATGTCCCCGGTGCGCAGCCAGCCGTCGCCGGGCAGGGTGGCCCGGTTGGCCTCCTCGTTGTTGAGGTAGCCGGCCATCACCTGGGGCCCGCGGATCCACAGCTCGCCCGGGGCGGAGTGGCCGGAGTCGGGCACCCCGATCTCGGGCAGCGCCTCATCGGCGACGTCGACGATCTTGTACTCGGTGTTCGCCACCGCCCGGCCGATGGAGTCCAGGGGCGCGTCATGGCCGATCCGCAGATGGGTCACCGGGGAGGACTCGGTCATCCCGAAGCCCTGCGCCATGGTGCAGCCGACCCGCTCCTCCACGGCCTTGGCCAGGTCGTTCTGCAGCGGCGCCGCCCCGGAGAGCACCACCTCCAGGCTGGACAGGTCGAACTGGTCCACCGCCGGGTGCTTGGCCAGGGCCACCGCGATCGGCGGGGCGACGAAGGCGAAGCGCACCTTGTAGTCGGCGATGATGCCGAGGAAGGAGCCGAAGTCGAACTGGCCCATGGTGTACTGGGTGGCCCGCTTGTACAGGCACATGTTGAGCAGCGCGGTGAGCCCGTAGATGTGGAAGAAGGGCAGCACGGTCACCGTGGGGGTCTCCTCGGTGAGGGCGTCCCCGGCGGCCATCGAGGCCTGCACGATGTTGCTGGTCAGGTTGCGGTGGGTGAGCTGCACGCCCTTGGGCACCCCGGTGGTGCCGGAGGAGAAGGGGATCACCGCCACCGCGTCGGGGTCGATGTCCACCTCGGGGGCGGGGTGGCCCTCGGCGAGGATCTCGCCCATGCCGTGCACGCCGGTCAGGCCGATGATCCGCTCGGCGGGCAGGCCGGCGTTCTCCGCGCCGATGGTGCCCGCCCAGCCGATCGCGGAGGTGGTGAGCATGGTGGTGGCCCCGGCGACGCGCAGCTGCTTCTCCACGTCCTCGGTGGTGGCCATGGAGGCCACCGTGGTGCAGATCGCGCCGGCGCGGAGCACCCCGTGGAAGGCCACGGCGAAGGTGGTGGAGTTCGGGCAGTGCAGGGCGACCACGTCGCCCGGGCGCACCCCGCGGGCGGCGAGCGCCCCGGCGAAGGCCTCCACATCGGCCTTCAGCTCGGCGAAGGTGACCTCGGCGCCGGAGTCGGCGATGGCCACCTTGTCCCGGTGCCGCTCGTCGATTTCGCCGAAGATCAGGTCGAAGACGCTGCACTCCGGCATCGGGTGGTTCATGATCTGGGCGCTGATCGGCATGGTGCTCCTCGGGGGTCGGCGGCGCCGGCGGGCGGGATGTTCCGCCGGCAAAGTGATGCGCATCACCCTACCCCGGAACCGGGGTCACGGGGGTGGAATCGACGCATGGGAAAACAAAACAGTGACCGGGATCACGAATCCTCACTAGGGTGAGGGCCGACCCACCTTCCGCGAACCCCGAGGACCGCACATGATCTCCCACGACTTCACCGGGCGCGTCGCGCTCATCACCGGCGGCACCCGCGGCATCGGCCGCGCCACCGCCGAACTGCTCGCCGCCGCCGGCGCCCGGGTGGCGCTGACCTCCCGCTCCGCCGGGGCCGCGGCGGCCGCCGCGGAGGAGATCGCCGCCGCCGCCGGGGTGGACCCGGCGATGGTCACCGGGCATGGCGCGCACGCCGCGGACCCGGACGCCGCCGATGCCGCCGCCGCCGCGGCGGCCGCGGCGCACGGCCGGCTGGACATCCTGGTGAACAACGCCGGCACCAACCCCGCCTACGGGCCGCTCACCCGCCAGCCGCAGGCCGCCCTGGACAAGACCATGGCGGTCAACGCCCTGGCCCCGGTGTCCTGGGCCCGCGCCGCGGTGGATCACGGCCTGGGCGCGCACCCGGGGGCGGCGATCGTCAACGTCTCCTCCATCGGGGCGCTGACGGTGGAGGACGGGCTCGGCGCCTATGACGCGGCGAAGGCGGCGCTGCTGCACATCACCCGGCAGCTGGCCCGGGAGCTGGCGCCGGCGGTGCGGGTCAACGCGGTCTCCCCGGGCATCGTGCGCACCCGGCTGTCCGAGGCTCTGTGGTCCGGCCGGGAGGCCGCGGTGGCGGCGACCACCCCGCTGGGCCGGCTCGGTGAACCCGCCGACGTCGCCGCCGCCATCGCCTTCCTCGCCGGCGAGGCCGCCGCCTGGATCACCGGGGCGAACCTGGTCATCGACGGCGGGCAGCTGATCGGGGTCGGCGCCCCCGAGGTCGCCGGGGCCCCCGGGGCCGGGGCGTAAGGGGGCCGCCGTGGATTTCGCGCACAGCGCGCGGGCCCGGGCCCTGCACACCGAGCTCGCCGAGTTCATCGACACCCGGGTGCTGCCCGCGGAGGCGATCGCCGCCGCCCAGATCGCCGGCTCCGGGAACCCGCACCACCATCCGCCGGTGCTGGAGGAGCTCAAGGCCGAGGCCCGCGAGCGCGGGCTGTGGAACCTCTTCCACCCGCACCCGGGCGCCGGCCCCGGCCGGCCGGGGCTCAGCAACGTGGAGTACGCGCCCCTGGCGGAGCTGATGGGGCGCAGCCCGCACCTGGCGCCGGAGGCGTGCAACTGCAACGCCCCGGACACCGGGAACATGGAGATCCTGGAGCTCTTCGGCACCGGGGAGCACCGGCGGCGCTGGCTGGAGCCGCTGCTGGCCGGGGAGATCCGCTCCGCGTTCTGCATGACCGAACCCGGGGTGGCCTCCTCCGACGCCACCAACATCGCCATGGCCTTCCGCAGGGTCGACGGCGGCTGGCGGCTCACCGGGCGCAAATGGTTCGCCTCCAATGCGATGCACCCGCATCTCGCGGTGCTCATCGTCATGGGCGTCACCGACCCGGACGCCGACCCGCACCGCCGGCAGTCCATGCTGGTGGTGCCCGCCGACGCCCCCGGGGTGCGGGTGCTGCGCAATCTCCCGGTGTTCGGCTACCACGACCGGGAGGGTCATGCGGTGGTGGAGTTCGACGGGGTCTTCGTCCCCGACGCCGATGTGCTCGCCGGGGCGGGGGAGGGCTTCGCCATCGCCCAGGCCCGGCTCGGCCCGGGCCGGATCCACCATGCGATGCGCTGCATCGGGATGGCCGAGCGGGCCCTGGCGCTGCTCTGCCGGCGGGCCGGCGAACGGGAGACCTTCGGCCGGCGCCTGGCGGACCGGGACAATATCCGGGACTGGATCGCCGAATCCCGGGTGGACATCGAGATGGCCCGGCTGCTCACCCTCAAGGCGGCCTGGCTGATGGACACCGCCGGCAACCGGGCCGCGGCCCAGGAGATCGCCGCGATCAAGGTCGCCGCGCCCCGGGCGGCGCTGCGGGTGGTGGACCGGGCGATCCAGGTGCACGGCGGCGCCGGGGTCACCGACGAGACCCCGCTGGCGTCCTTCTGGGCCGGGTTGCGCGCGCTGCGCTTGGCCGACGGCCCCGATGAGGTGCACCTGCGCACCATCGCCCGGGCCGAACTGCGCGCCGGGCGGGGGGAGGTCCGGTGAGCGGGGCGACGGGGGCCGCCGCCTTCGATGGGGCGCGGCTGGCCGACTGGCTCTCCGGCCTGGCCGGGGCCACCCGCGGGCCGGTCGAGCTCACCCGGCTCGGCGCCGGCCAGTCCAACCTCACCTACCGGGCCGTCGACGCCGCCGGGGCCTCGGTGGTGGTGCGCCGGCCCCCGCTGGGCCGGCTCGCCGCCTCCGCGCACGACGTCACCCGGGAGGGCCGGGTGATGGCCGCCCTGGCGGGTACCGCGGTGCCGGTGCCGGCCATCCTCGGCATCGCCGAGGCCGGCGCCGTCGCGGACGCCCCCGTGGTGGCGATGGCGGAGGTGCACGGGGTGGCGCTGACCTCGCCCTGGCAGGCCCAGGCGATGACCCCGGCGGCCCGCGCCGCCGCCGCGGACGGCCTGGTCGACGCGATGGTCGCGATCCACCGGGTGGATCTGGGGGCCACCGGCCTGGCCGGCCTGGCCTCCCATGAGCCCTACGCGCCGCGGCAGCTGCGCCGCTGGTCGGCGCAGTGGGAGCGCACCCGCACCCGGGAGCAGCCGGTGGTCGAGGAGCTCACCGCCCGGCTCGCCGCGGCGGCGCCGACCCGGCGGCGCACCGTGCTCGTGCACGGGGACCTGCACCTGGGCAACCTGGTCGTCGGCGGCGCCGACGGGCGGGTGCTGGCGGTGCTGGACTGGGAGCTGGCCACCCTCGGCGATCCGCTGGCCGACGTGGGCACCCTGCTGTCCTACTGGCCGGAGCGCGACGGGCTGGTGCTGCCCGGGTTCGCCGCCGCCCTGGAGGAGGGCTTCCCGGACGGGGCCCATCTTGCGGCCCGCTACCTGGAGGCCACCGGGGAGGACCCGGCGGCGCTGGCCTACTGGCACGCCCTGGGCCTGTGGAAGGTGGCGATCATCGCCGAGGGGGTGCTGCGCCGGGTGCGGGACATGCCCGCCAACGCCGCCCCCGCCGGGGCGCCCACGGTGGAGCTGGTCGACGCCCTGATCGAGCACGCCCGCGCCGCCGCGGACCGCGCCGGGCTCTAGCCGGCCCCGCGGGGCGGGCGGCTCAGCGCCGGTGCCGGGCGGCGACCAGGCGCTCCAGGGCGGCGCGGGCCACCGCCGGATCCGTGGTGCGCCACAGCGGCGGCAGGGACGCCGCCAGCCAGGGGCCGTAGCGGGCGGTGGCCAGGCGGGGGTCGAGCACGGCCACCATGCCCCGGTCCGCGACGTCCCGGAGCAGCCGGCCGGCGCCCTGGGCCAGCAGCAGCGCGGCATGCGCGGCGGAGACCTCCATGAACCCGCTGCGCCCGGCGGCGTCGGCGGCCTCCGCCCGGGCCGAGCTGAGCGGCTCATCGGGGCGGGGGAAGGGAATCCGGTCGATCACCACCAGGGACAGCGCCGGCCCGGGCACGTCCACGCCCTGCCACAGCGACAGGGTGCCGAAGAGGCAGGTGTTCTCCTCCGCCGCGAACCGCGCCACCAGCGCCCCGGTGGCGTCATCGCCCTGGCAGAGGATGTCGAAGGGCAGCCGGCGGCGCATCTCCGCGGCGGCGGCCTCCGCGCCGCGCCGGGAGCTGAACAGGCCCAGGGTGCGCCCGCCCGCGGCGCGGATCAGCCCCTCCAGCTCATCGAGCACCGCCGGGGCGGTGCCGTCCCGGCCCGGTTTGGGCAGATGCCGGGCGACGTAGAGGATCCCGGCCCGGGCCGGGTCGAAGGGGCTGCCCACGTCGATGCCCCGCCAGCCCGATTTCGGCAGCCCCCAGGCGGCGGCCATCGCCCGGAAATCCCCGCCCAGGGCGAGGGTGGCGGAGGTGAGCACCACCGTGTTCTCCGCGAGGAGCCGGTCCCGGAGCAGCCCGGAGACGTCCAGCGGGGCCACGTGCAGGGTGCGCCGCTCATCGAGCCACACCACGTCCTCGCCGACCGGGGCCGCCCCGCCGAGCTCGGTGAGCGCCCGCACGCAGGTGTCGTGCAGGTTCTCGCAGGTCGCCCGGACCGTCTGCCGTTCCGCGAGATCGCCCTCCCGGCTGCCCGCCAGGGCGGTCTGGGTGGCCCACAGCGCCTGGCGCAGCGCGGTGAGCGCCTCGCCCACCCCCTCCGGCAGGGCGCGCCAGCGCCCCGCCCCGGCGGTGCCGGAGGCCCCCAGCGCCTCGGCGAGCAGATCCGCGGCGTCCACCAGATCCGCCGCCTGCTCCTCCGCCCCGGCCTTCCTCGCCCGGGTGGCGGTGAGCGCCAGGGCGGCCGGGCCCAGTTCCGCGGCCGCCGCGGAGGTGACCCGCGCGACCAGCTCATGGGCCTCGTCGACCACCACCCGATGGTGCTCCGGCAGCACCGCCGCCTCCGCGAGGGCGTCGATGGCCAGCAGGGCGTGGTTGGTGACCACCACGTCGACGTCATCGGCGGCGCGCCGGGCGCGTTCGGCGAAGCAGTCCGCGCCCATCGGGCAGCGGGCCGCGCCCACGCATTCCCGGGCGCCGACGCTGACCTGCCGCCACGCCAGATCCCGCACTCCGCGCTCCAGGGAGTCCCGGTCCCCGTCCTCGGTCTCCTCGGCCCATTCGCGCAGCCGCAGCACCTCCCGGGCGGTGCGCGACAGCGTCGCCGGGTCGATCAGATCGCCCTGGCCGTCGACCTCCCCGGGGGCGTCGGCGACGTCGGCGAGCTTCTTCCGGCACAGGTAGTTGTTGCGGCCCTTGAGGATGGCGAAGCTCGGCCGGCGCGGCAGATGCGGGCCGAGCGCCTCGGCCAGCCGGGGCAGATCCCGCTCCACCAGCTGGCGCTGCAGGGCGATGGTGGCGGTGGACACCACGGTGGGGGAGCCCTCGTCGATTGCGGCGGCCACCGCGGGCACCAGGTAGGCCAGGGATTTGCCGGTGCCGGTGCCGGCCTGCACGGCCAGGTGCCCGCCGCGGGCGAAGGCGTCGTGCACCGCCCGGGCCATCCGCACCTGCCCCTCCCGGCGGGCCCCGCCGAGGGCGGCCACGGCATGGCCGAGCAGCTCCTCCACCCGGTCCGCGGCGGCGTCGTCGGCGCCCGCGCCGGCGGCGCCGGGATCAGACACGGTCGAAGCGCACCGAGAGCACCGGCTCATCGCGGGACAGCGCCAGGCCCTCCCAGGGCAGGGTGACCAGGGCGGCGGCCAGGTGCTCCCGGGAGGCCTCCAGGTCCGGCAGCCCGGCCACCGGCTCCCCGCCGCGGATCATCGGCACCGTCAGCGGGGTCGCCTCCAGGGTGCCCACCTCCGGGGGCTCCGCGCCCAGCGGGTAGGCGACCTCCTCCACCGCGGTGCCGGAGCGCCGGCAGGCGCGCACCGCCGCCTTCGCCCCGCCATGGGAGCGCTTGTCCCGGCTGCGCTTGGCCACCGGCACCCCGTCGACCTCCACCAGCTTGTACACCAGGCCCGCGGTCGGCGCCCCGGAGCCGGTGACCACGGTGGTGCCCACCCCGTAGGCGTCCACCGGTTCGGCGCGCAGCGCCGCGATCGCGAACTCGTCCAGATCCGAGGACACCACGATCCGGGTGTTGTGCGCGCCGAGCCCGTCGAGCTGCCGGCGCACCTGCCGGGCCAGCACGCCCAGATCCCCGCTGTCGATGCGCACCGCGCCGAGCTCCGGGCCGGCGACCTCGATCGCGGTGGCCACCCCGGCGGTGATGTCGTAGGTGTCCACCAGCAGGGTGGTGTCCACGCCGAGCGCCTCGACCTGGGCGCGGAACGCGGCGGCCTCGTCCGGGGTGCCGTCGGCGCCGGTGTGCAGCAGCGTCCAGGAGTGCGCGGCGGTGCCCGAGGCCGGGATCCCGTAGGCCTTCGCCGCCTCCAGGTTGCTGGTGGCGTCGAAGCCGGCGAGGTAGGCGGCGCGGGCGGCGGTGACCGCGGCCTGCTCCTGGGTGCGCCGGGAGCCCATCTCGATGATCGGCCGGCCGTCGGCGGCGGTGACCATCCGGGCCGCCGCGGAGGCCACCGCGGAATCGGCGTTGAGGATGGACAGGATGAGCGTCTCCAGGATCACGCATTCGGCGAAGGTGCCGCGCACGGTGAGGATCGGCGAGGCCGGGAAGTACAGCTCGCCCTCCCGGTAGCCGTCCACGTCCCCGCCGAAGCGGTAGTCGCGCAGGTAGTCCAGGGTGGCCCCGTCGAGGAAGTCCAGGGTGGACAGCTGCTCCTCGGTGAACCGGAACCGGGCCAGGGCGTCGATCACCCGGGCGGTGCCGGCGACCACCCCGTAGCGGCGCTCATTGGGCAGCCGGCGGCCGAAGACCTCGAAGGCGCAGCGCCGGTGCGCGGTGCCGTCGCGCAGGGAGGCCTGCAGCATGGTGAGCTCGTACTTGTCGGTGAGCAGGGCGGTGGATTCTCGCACCCCACCGACTCTAGCCCGGTGCACCGGCGTGCGGGCCCCGTTATCCTGGGGCCCATGACCACTCCCGCCGCCACCCCCGTCGAGGACGTCGCCGTCGCCGCGGACCCGAAGGCCGACAAGCCGTGGCTGTGCATCGTGTGGGATGACCCGGTGAACCTGATGAGCTACGTCACCTACGTCTTCCAGACGCTGCTCGGCCTGGGCCGGGCGGAGGCCCATGAGCTGATGCTCAAGGTGCACAACGAGGGCCGCGCGGTGGTCAGCTCCGGTGAGCGGGACAAGGTGGAGGCGGACGTGAAGAAGCTGCACAAGGCCGGCCTGTGGGCGACGATGCAGCAGGCCGACTAGTGCCGGGCCGGCGGAGGCCGGCGGCGGAAGGGAGCGGGCCGGATGCGGCCATGGAGGCGTAGGCGGGGGCTGCTCGGCGGGGCGCCCAGGTACCAGACGGTGCTGGAGCCCCAGGAGCACCAGCTGCTCGGGGAGCTGGCGGCGACGGTGTCGGATGCGCTGATGGCGCGCGCCCGCTCCGCCCCGCGCGATGAGCTCAGCGAACTCACCGGGATGCCCTCGGGGCATTCCCGGGCCCCGGAGGATCCGCGGCTGGCCCGGCTGCTGCCGGATTTCGAGCGCGCCGACGATGAGCAGCTGGAGGGGGAGAACGCGATGCTGCGCACCATCCACGAGTCGGACATCACCCGGGCGAAGCTGGAGCAGCTGCGCGCCATCATCGACGCCCTCGCCGAGGCCGGCGGCTCCGGGACGGTGAGCCTCACCGAGGAGCAGGCCGCCGCCTGGGTCGCCGGGATCAACGATCTGCGGCTGTTCCTGCACGTCACCCTGGAGAACATGGCCGGGCCCCTGGAGCGCTCCGAGCAGACCGACGCGCTCTACCAGTGGCTGGGCTACAACCAGGAGTCCCTGCTGGAGGAGATGATGCGCCGGTGAGGGACCTGGCCGCCGCCGCCTTCGGGGCGGAATGCGCCCGCGGCGCCGCCGCGGGCGTGGAGGCGCTGCCGGGGCTGCGCCTGGGCCACGCCGCCGCCGGGGACAGCGGGGTCACCGTGCTGCTCGCCGAGGGCGGGGCGGTGGGCGCGGTGGACGTCCGCGGCGGCGGGCCCGGCACCCGGGAGACCGATGCGCTGGATCCGGCGGCCACCGTGGAGCGGGTGCACGCGGTGGTGCTCGCCGGGGGCTCCGCCCCGGGCCTGGCCGCCGCCGACGGGGTGCTCGCCGGCCTGCGCGAGCGCGGGGTGGGGGTGCTCGTCGACGAGGACCACCCCGGGATCCGGATCCCGGTGGTGCCCGCGGCGGTGATCTTCGATCTGCTGCTCGGCGCCCCGGACGTCCCGGACGCGGCCACCGGCCGGGCCGCCCTGGCCGCGGCGCTGGCCGCGGACGGCGCCGACGCCGGCTCCGGCTGCGTGGGCGCCGGGATCGGCGCCCGCGCCGGGGCGCTCAAGGGCGGGCTGGGCCGGGCCGCGGTGCGGCTGCCGGCCTCCCTCGGCGGGGCGACGGTGGCCGCGGTGGTGGTCGCCAACCCGCTCGGCGCCGTCGCCGGCGCCGATGGCCGGCTCTTCGCCGACCCGGACGCCGGGGCGCTGGATCCGGCGACGATGGCCGCGCTGGGGGAGCGCTTCCTGGGGCTCACCAAGATCCCGCGCGGGGCGGTTGGGGCGGCGCCGCGGTCCAACACCACCATCGGGGCGATCCTCACCGATGCCCCGCTCACCCCGGCGCAGGCCCGGCGGCTGGCGATCTGCGGCCAGGACGGGCTGGCCCGGGCGGTGCGCCCGGCGCATCTGCCGATGGACGGCGACACCCTGTTCTGCCTCGGCGACCTCGGCTCCGGGCGCGCCGGGCCGGCGCCGGGGGTGGCCGTGGACCTGCTGGCGGCGCTGGCCGCCGCCGCGGCCGATGCGGTGCAGGCGGCCATCGCCGACGCGGTGCTCGCCGCCGACCCCCTGGCCGATGCCCCGGCGTTCCGCGGCGCCGGGGCCACGTAGCATGGCCGGCGGCGCGCCCGGGTGGCCCGGGGCGCCGGGAGGAGGACCCCCGATGACCCGCCCGCCGGCCCCGCCGGCCGCCCGCCGCACCCCGGCCCGGCGGCCCGCGCCGGTGCGCGCCGCCGACGGCGGCCTCCGTTCCGCGGTGCGGGTGGCGGTGGGCTTCACCATCGCCATCTGGGCGGTGTTCCTGATCAACGCGGTGGTCTTCGGCGGCGCCCTGGACTGGTTCGGGGTGCGCCCCCGCGACCCGGAGGGCCTGTGGGGGATCCTCGCCGCGCCCCTGCTGCACGCCGACTACGGGCACTTGAGCGCCAACACCGGCCCGGCGGCGGTGTTCGCCGGGCTCATCGCCTTCTCCTCGCGGCGGCTGTGGCGCCGGGTCACCCTCATCGTGGCGCTCACCTCCGGCCTGGGCGCCTGGCTCTTCGGCGCCGCCGGGGACGTGCACATCGGCGCCTCCGGGCTCATCTACGGGTGGCTGGCCTTCCTGCTGGTCCGGGGCCTCTACAATCGGGCGCCGGGGCAGATCCTGCTCGGCGCGGCGCTGGCCGCCGGCTACTCCGGGATGGTCTGGGGCGTGTTCCCCACCACCATGGGGGTGAGCTGGCAGATGCACCTCTTCGGCGCCCTCGGCGGGATCCTCGCCGCCGCGCTGCTGCGGCCCCGGCGCCGCCCCGGCCCCCGACGCACCCTGGAGATCCGATGATGACCGACCCCGCCCCCGCCCCCGACCCCGCCCCGGACGCGCCGCAGCCGGATCGCGCCGCCCCGATCGGCATCTTCGACTCCGGGGTGGGCGGGCTCACCGTGGCCCGGGCGATCGTGGAGAAGCTGCCCCATGAGTCGATCATCTACGTCGGGGACACCGCCCACGGCCCCTACGGGCCGCGCCGGATCGCCGACGTGCGCCGCTACGCGGAGGCGATCGCCGATGATCTGGTCGCCCGCGGCTGCAAGATGATCGTGATCGCCTGCAACACCGCCACCGCCGCCTTCCTGCGCGACGCCCGGGAACGCTACCCGGTGCCGGTGGTGGAGGTGATCCTGCCGGCGGTGCGCCGGGCGGTGGCGACCACCCGCAACGGCAAGGTGGGGGTCATCGGCACCGCGGCGACGATCCGCTCCCGGGCCTACCAGGACCTCTTCGACGCGGTGCCGGGCGTGGAGGTCGGCGCCGTGGACTGCCCCCGCTTCGTGGACTTCGTGGAGCGCGGGATCACCTCCGGGCGGCAGATCCTGGGCCTGGCGGAGGGCTACCTCGCCCCGCTGCAGGAGCTCGGCGTGGACACCCTGGTGCTCGGCTGCACCCACTACCCGCTGCTGTCCGGGGTGATCCAGCTGGCGATGGGCCCGGACGTGGCCCTGGTGTCCTCGGCGGAGGAGACCGCCAAGGACGTGCTGCGGGTGCTCAGCGAGGCGGATCTGCTCGCCGAGCCGGGGGTGGATCCGGAGCCGACGCTGCGTTTCGAGGCCACCGGGGATCCGGAGCCCTTCGAGCGGCTGGCGCGCCGTTTCCTCGGCCCCGTTGTGACGGAGGTCACCGGCCCCGGGGGGATGTGAGATCGCTTCCGCCGGGCCGCCCGCCGGGGTCCGGCGGGCCGTTTTCGTGGCACAGTGGAATCATGAGAGTCACCGTTCTGGGGTGCTCCGGGAGCATGTGCGCCCCCGACGAGCCCGCCTCCGGGTACCTGGTGGACGCGCCGGGCGGCTCCTTCGTCATGGACCTGGGCCCCGGCGCGCTCGGCGAACTGCAGCGCCGCGGCGACCCCTCCACGGTGGACCTGCTGCTCAGCCACCTGCACGCCGACCACTGCATGGACATCCCGGGGTTGATGGTGTGGCGGCGCTACCACCCCACCGCCCCGGCGCGGCGGCGCAACCTCCTCTACGGCCCGGCGGACACCGCGCTGCGGGTGGGCCACGCCGTGGCGGAGGCCGGGGCGGAGGTCGACGACCTGGGCGACAGCTTCGAGCTGCGGCACACCCCGGTGCGCGAGCCCTTCACCGTCGCCGGGGTGCGCGTCACCGCCTACCCGATGACGCACCCCATCGAGACCCACGGGTTCCGGGTGGACGACGGCCGCCGGGTGCTCGCCTACACGGGGGACACCGCCTACGCCCCGGAGGTGGTGGAGCTGGCCGAGGGCGCCGACGTGCTGCTCTGCGAGGCCACCTGGGGCGACGGCTCCGCCGCGGTGGCCGAGGCGATGCACATGTCCGGGGCGGAGGCCGGCCGGGTGGCCCGGGAGGCCGGGGTGGCCCATCTGGTGCTCACGCACATCCCGCCCTACGGGGACCGCGCGGGCGCCCTGGCCGCCGCCCGGGCGGAGTTCGCCGGGGAGATCAGCCTGGCCCGCCGCGGGATGGTCATCGACCTCGGCTGAGCGGGCCGGACCCGCGCCGCCGGCGGGGACCGCCCGGTACGGTGGGCCCATGACCGAGACCAACCAGACCCCCGATCCCGCCCCCGCCTCGAACCGCCCCGACGGCCGCGCCAATGACGAGATGCGCCCGGTGTCCATCACCCGCGGCTTCACCGACAACCCGGCCGGCAGCGTGCTGGTCTGCTTCGGCAACACCCGGGTGATGTGCACCGCCTCGGTGGAGCAGTCGGTGCCCCGGTTCAAGCGGGACTCCGGGGAGGGCTGGCTCACCGCCGAGTACGCGATGCTGCCGGCGGCCACCCACGACCGGATGCCCCGGGAGGCGGTCCGCGGCAAGGTCAAGGGCCGCACCCAGGAGATCTCCCGGCTGGTGGGCCGGGCGCTGCGCGCGGCGGTGGATCTCGGCGAGCTCGGCGAGAACACCATCCACATCGACTGCGATGTGCTGCAGGCCGACGGCGGCACCCGCACCGCCGCGATCACCGGCGCCTACGTGGCGCTGGCCGATGCGCTGACCTACCTGCACGCCGCCGGGGCAGTGCCCGGGACGCCGCTGAAGCCCCCGGTGGCGGCGGTGTCCGTGGGCATCATCGACGGGGAGGTGCGCCTGGACCTGCCCTACGCGGAGGACTCCCGGGCGGAGGTGGACCTCAACGTGGTGATGGACGCCGCGGGCCGCTTCGTGGAGATCCAGGGCACCGGGGAGCAGGGCACCTTCGGCCGGGCGGAGCTGGACGCCATGCTGGACCACGCGGAGAAGGGGCTGCGCGAGCTCATCGCCGCCCAGCAGGAGGTGCTGCGCGCGCCCTACCCGGGCACCCTGCCCGGGGCGGGCGCCTGAGGGGCGGGGGCGCGTGATGCGGCTGCTGGTGGCCACCCGCAACGCGGGGAAGCTCGGCGAACTGCGCCGGATGCTCGACGGCGCCGGGATCGCCGGGGTCGAGCTGCTCGGCCTGGACGAGGTGCCCGGGTTCCCGGAGGCCCCGGAGACCGGGCGCACCTTCGAGGACAACGCCCTGGCGAAGGCCCGGGACGCGGCCCGGGCCACCGGCCTGGTCTGCGTCGCCGACGACTCCGGGCTCGCCGTGGACGAGCTCAACGGCATGCCCGGGGTGCTCTCCGCGCGCTGGTCGGGCGGCCACGGCGAGGACGGGGCGAATAACGCGCTGCTGCTCGCCCAGCTGCGGGACACCCCCGCGGAGCGCCGCGGCGCCGCCTTCGTGTGCACCGTGGCGCTGGTCGCCCCCGGGGCGGCCGCGGGTGCGGGCGAGCGCGTGGTGCGCGGGGAGTGGCGGGGCCGGATCGCCGGGTCCCCGCGGGGGGCGGGCGGCTTCGGCTACGACCCGGTGTTCATCCCCGCCGAGGAGGACGCCCGGGTCGCCGCGGGGGAGGATCTGGATCGGCTGGGGGCGGCCCCGCGCAGCGCCGCGGAGCTCGCCCCGGGGGAGAAGGACGCGCTGAGCCACCGGGGCCGGGCGCTGAGGCTGCTGCTGCCGGAGCTGGCCCGGCTCGCCGGGGCCTGAGCGGCCGGCGGATGCGCCGACGGGCCGCGGGATCCGGTGCGGATCCCGCGGCCCGTCGGCGTCCCCGGGGGAGGGGCCGGGTCCGCGCCTAGAGCGCGAACTTGGCGACGACCTCCTCGCGGCGGCGCTTCTCCACGAAGAAGGACAGCAGCGGCACCACCCCGCCCAGGGCGGTGACGATCCACTTCGAGGGCGCCCAGCGGGCCTTGGTGCCCAGGTTCACCACCGCGATCAGGAAGGCCATGTAGCAGTAGCCGTGCACCACCGCGATCGGGGTGAACCAGCCCGGTTTGGTTTGGCCGTCGGCGAAGCCGTAGTCCATGAAGCCGTACACGGTCACCATCGCGGCGACCAGGGTGAGCAGCATGATGCCGGTGACGTAGGCGGTGATCGAGAACAGGGTGAGCGCCACCTTCACCCGCTTCGCGCGGGCGGGGCTCACCGGGGCGGCGGGCCGGTCGGGGTCCTGGCGGGTCTCGGTCACGGTCGGTCCTCTCCTTCGTCGGGGTCGTCGGCGGTGGCGTCCCCGGTGGGGCGCGGGGGCAGGAAGCCCTCCGGGATCTCGGTCATCTCGCCCTCGCGGGGTCGGGCGGCGGCCTCCGGGTCGCCGGCGGCGCGCTCGGCCTCGTACTGCATGTACTTCCGGTAGGCCCAGATGAAGAACACGCCGAAGGCGGGCCACTGCAGGGCGTAGCCGAGATTCTGGAAGGAGTTGGTGGTGTTCCAGCGGCTGAACTGCCAGTAGGCCAGCAGCAGAGTCGCGATCACGGCGGCGACCAGGAAGATGAGCTGCACGATGCGCACCCGGCGGCGGATCGGCTGGGCGCCGGGGCCGGGTGCGTCGGTTGCGTTGTCGGTTGCCACGGGCCCAGCCTATCCCGTTAAGCTGATTCCCGGTCGAGGCCCCCGCCCGACCGGCGCGCCCGTGGCGGAACTGGCAGACGCGCTGGATTTAGGTTCCAGTGTCCTCGGACGTGGGAGTTCAAGTCTCCCCGGGCGCACCCTCGCCCCGGCGCAGCCACACCGGGTCCACCCCGGCGACGTCGAGGCCCCAGTGCTCCGCGGCCCCGGTCCAGGGCCGGCCGAACCACCAGGTCTCGTCCGGGCCCCAGCCGGCGACCACCGAGGCCGCCCCGTCGCCGACCTCGATCGGCTCCCCGGCGCAGCGCAGGTAGCCGGCGACGCTGAGGTGCACCCCGTCATGCCCGCGGGCCAGCGCGGACCAGTCCGGCAGCACCCAGGTCCCGGTGCGGCCGGTGGCGGCCCGCCAGTCGTCCCGGCGGGAGGCGGTGACCTCCAGGGGGTGCTCCCGGCACAGCCGCGCCCAGTCCGCGGGGCCGTGGATCTCCAGCACCCGCGCCCCGGCGGGCACGTGCAGATCCCGCACCTCGGCGCGGCGGAAGTCCAGGGCGTCCTCCACCAGGTCCAGCCCGGCCGGGCGGCCCCCGGCCAGCCGCCGGGTGGAGGCGGGCAGCGCCGCCGGCGGCCGGGACCACCACACCCCGCTGAAGCCGCGCTCCGGGCGGCGCCGGCGCATCCGGGCGTTGCGCCGCTCATCGGCGAGCACCTCCCCGCGCCAGGCGGCGAGGACCTCCGCGGGCTCCCGGTCCGGCTCCGGGGCGCCCTCGAAGATCACCCGCGCCTGGGCGTCCGGGTGGACGGGGGCGTCCCACCAGCCGATCGGCTCCACCGCCAGCGCATGGGCGGCGATCCGGGACAGTGCGGCGCGCACCGCCGGCTGGGCGCACAGCCGGTCCACCTCGTCGGGGGCCTGCCAGTACCGGGCGGCGGCGACGGAGTCGGCCAGGGCGAGCAGCAGATCGGTGCCCTCGGGGTCATGGGGCACGCCCAGGTCCACCCGGTCCAGGTGCAGCGCCACCTCCGCGGCGGCGGCGTCCACCGGCTCCCCGGACGGGCCGCCGTGCACCCCGCCCGGGTCGTCGCCGGCGCCGGCCGGGCCGGGGGCGCGGGTCCATTCCCCGGGGCCCAGCGGGGCGGGGTCGCCCTCCTCCGGCTCCGCCGGGGCGGGGGCGGGGCGCAGCAGCTGCAGTTCCGCGTGGAAGAGCGCGGCGGTGAGATCGGCGGCGGCGGTGCCGGCGCCGCGTTCGGCCAGCCGCCGGGCGTAGCCCAGCAGCATGCGGCGGCCCCGGATTCCGGCGAGGAGGTCCTCCACGTCCATCACGGGCGTCCTTTCCCCTACTGCGGCGACTTGAGGGAAGTCTAACCATTGCCCGCGGGCGCGCGCCGCCGCCGATCCCGCCGCCGCCCCCGCCGCCTATCCTCGGGACCGGGGCCGCCCGGCCCGGTGGAGGAGGATCCCGATGAGCATCTCCCGGCAGTTCGACGCCTGGCTCGCCGAGCGCGGCATCGTCGCCGACGACACCGTGGTGCCCGAGCACCCCTGCGCGCAGTTCACCGGCCGGGTCGCCCCCGCCGAGGCCGCGGAGGCCGCGCGGCGGCTGGCCGCGGCGGCGGAGACGGCCCGGCGGCTGCTGGACGAGCCGGTCGCGGGCCGGGGGCGCCCCCCGCGCACGTGAGCTTCCTCACACTTCTTCGGGATAGAAACATTCGTAACCAAAACGCGACCTGCGCCTTCGGCGGCCGTCGGTCGCGTTGATGTGGCCCGGGTCACGTGAAGGCCCGCCATCGCCGGCGAAACATGATGGAATCCTCATGATCCTGTGGCATATTTGGCCCCTGAAATAACGGCGTTATCCGCCCCGGGGTCACCCGGGCGGGGCGCCGGCCATGCCGCCGACCAAGGAGCCACCCCGTGACCGTCACCCCCACCCGGGACAGCCGCACCCCCGCCGCGGCGCCGCCCATCACCCACGCCGCCCCCGCCGCCGGGGCCGCCGCCCCCGCCGGCGCCGCCATGGAATGGGCGGCCGCCGCCGCGGCCGGACCCGCCGCCGGTGCGGTGCGGGCCACCCTGGGCAGCCGGCTCGCCGCCGGCGAGGGCTTCGCCCTGTCCTTCTCCGGCCAGGGCGGGCCCTGGCTGGACACCCTGGCCACCTGCGCCGCCGCCGGCGTGGACGGCCGGCTCGCCGCCGCCCTCGCCGAGGCCGAGGCGATGCTCGCGCCGCTGGCCGAGGACCTCGCCGGGCAGCGCCCGGCCGGTTTCGACCCCCTGGGCTGGGCCCGGGCGCTCGCCGCCGCGCGCACCGCCGGGGTCGACGACTCCGTCGCCGATCTCGCCGGGGCCGCCGGCGGGGAGGCCGCGGCCGCCGGACCGGCGGCCATCCCCGGGGTGCCCGCCCCCGACCGGCTGGCGGATCCGGCGGTGAGCACCCCCGGCATCCTCGCCGCCCAGGTGGCGATGCTCGATCTGCTCGCCGCCCAGGGCGTCGACCCCGCCGCCGCCGAGGCCCGGATCGGGCACTCCCAGGGCGTCCTCGGCGTCGCCGCCGCGGAGTCGCCCGAGCGCCTCGCCGAGATCCTCGCCCTGGCCCAGATCCTCGGCGTCGAGGTCGCCCGCCGGGCCCGGCTCGCCGATCTCGGCGCCGCCGGCGGGCGCACCCCCATGCTCGCCGTGCGCGGCGCCCGCCCCGACCAGGTCCGCCCGCATCTGGCCGGCGCCGCGGTGCTCGGCCTGGTGAACTCCCATGAGCGGGTGGTGGTCGTCGGGCCCCCGGCCGACCTCGCGGCCACCCGGGCCGGCCTGGAGGAGGCCGCCGCCCGCGACGCCGCCGAGATCGAGGCCAAGCGCCGCGGCGGCCGGGGCCTCGCCCCGGTCCTGGAATGGCTGCCGGTGCAGGCCGGCTACCACCACCCGGGGATGGCCGGGGCGGTGGCCCGCACCGTCGAACGCGCCGCCGTCGCCGGGATCGACGCCGGGCTCGCCGGGGAGCTGGCCCGGCGGGTGCTCGTCGACCCGGTGGACTGGCCCGCCGAGGTCGACGCGGTCGAGGCCGGCTGGATCCTCGAGCTCGGCCCCGGGGCCGGGGTGGCGGCGCTCACCCGGGAGCTGGTCGCCGGCCGCGGCATCGGCGTGATCGCCGCGGCCACCCCCGCCGGCCAGGCCGCCCTCTTCGAGCCCGGCTCCGCCCCGGAGCGCCCCGGGCCCTGGTCGGCGCACGCCCCCCGGCTGGTGCGCCGCGGCGGCCGGGTGCGGGTGGAGACCGCCTTCACCCGGGTCACCGGCCGGCCCCCGGTGCTGCTCGGCGGGATGACCCCCACCACCGTGGACCCGGGCATCGTCGCCGCCGCCGCGAACGCCGGCTACTGGGCGGAGCTCGCCGGCGGCGGCCAGGTCACCCCCGAGATCTTCGACGCCAACGTCACCCGGCTCGGCGAGCTGCTCCACCCGGGCCGGGCCGCCCAGTTCAACACCATGTTCCTCGACCCCTACCTGTGGGGGCTGCACATCGGCGGCCACCGCCTGGTGCAGCGCGCCGTCGCCGCCGGGGCGCCCCTGGACGGGGTCACCGTCTCCGCCGGGATCCCGGAGCGGGAGGAGGCCATCGCCCTGGTGGCGCAGCTGCACGCCGCCGGCATCCCGCACATCAGCTTCAAACCCGGCACCCTCGCCCAGATCGACGCCGTGCTGGACATCGCGGCGGGGACGGCGGCGACCATCATCATGCAGGTCGAGGGCGGCCGCGCCGGCGGCCACCACTCCTGGGAGGAGCTCGACGACCTGCTGCTCGCCCGCTACCCGCGGATCCGGGAGCGGGACAACGTGGTGCTCGCCGTCGGCGGCGGAATCGGGACCCCGGAACGCGGCGCGGAGTACCTCACCGGCGCCTGGGCCCGGGCGCACGGCCGGCCGGCGATGCCGGTGGACGCGGTGATCATCGGCACCGCGGCGATGGCCGCCCGGGAGTCCACCGCCTCCCCCGGGGTGAAGCGGATGCTGGTGGAGACCGCCGGGGTGGACGGCTGGGTGCCCGCCGGGGGCGCCGCCGGCGGGATGGCCTCCGGGCGCAGCCAGCTCGGCGCGGACATCCACGAAATCGACAACGCCGCCGCCCGCGCCGGGCGGCTGCTCGACGAGGTCGCCGGGGACGCCGCCGCGGTCGCGGCCCGCCGGGCGGAGATCATCGCCGCCATCGACGCCACCGCCAAACCCTTCTTCGGCGACCTCGCCGAGATGAGCTACGCCGAGGTGCTGCGCCGGTTCCTGGAGCTCGCCGCCCCGGGCGGCCGCTGGCTGGACCGGGGCCTGCGGGAGCGCTTCGGGATGCTGCTCGACCGCACCGAGTCCCGGCTCGCGGCGGTCGACTCCGGGGAATTCGACTCGGTGCGCCCCGCGTCCGACGCCGACCCGGCCGCCGAGCCGGACGCCACCGCCGAGGCCGCCGGGATAGGGGCCCTGGCCGGGGCCTACGACCTGGACCAGCGGCTGCACCCGGCGGATGTGGGCTTCTTCCTGCGCCTGTGCCGGCTGCCCGGCAAACCGGTGCCCTTCGTGCCCGTGATCGACGAGGAGGTGCGCCGCTGGTGGCGCTCCGATTCGCTGTGGCAGGCCCATGACGGGCGCTACCCCGCCGAGGGGGTGTGCATCATCCCCGGCACCACCGCGGTGGCCGGGATCACCCGCGCCGATGAACCGGTCGCGGAGATCCTGGGCCGCTTCGAGGACGCCGCCGCCGCGGCCCTGGCCGACGCCGGGGCCGCCGAGCACCCCGGGGAGGAGGACCCGGTGGCGGCGGTGCTCGCCGCCCCGGTGGTGACCTGGGCCGGCCGGCAGCAGCCCAACCCGGTGCACCGGGTGGCCGCGCCCGGGCGGTGGGAGCCCGACCACGACGGCGCCGTGCACCGCGCCAGCGGGGCGAGCCTGCGCCCGGCCGGGGCCCGCGCCGCGGAGCTGCGGCTGCCGCTGGCCGGCGTCGGCGACCCGGGGGCAGCGCTGAGCGTGCGGATCACCGCCCCGGCCGGCCCCGGGGCGCAGCCGGTGGTCGAGACCGCCGACGCGGTCGCCGCGATGACCGGGCTCACCCGGATCGCCGCCGGCGGGGAGCTGCCCGAGGTCACCGCCGGGGGCGTCGCCGAATGGACCGCGCCGCTGGACGGGACCTACCTCGCCGACCACGCCGCGGTGACCGCGGCGGACCCGCACGAGGCCGGGTCCGCCGCACCCGCCCCGGACGCCCTGGTCGGCCCGGCCTGGCCCGCGGTGTTCGCGGTCCTCGCCGCCGCCCGCACCGCGGCCGGGGAGCCGGTGGTGGAGGGGATGCTCTCCCTGGTGCACCTGGGGCACCGGGTGCGCCCGGCCGGCCCGGACGCCGCCGGGCGGCTCGCCGCCGCCGCGGCCACCGGGGCCCGGCTGCGCAGCCGCGCCCGGGCCACCGGGATCGAGGACACCGACATCGGCC